>JBGTSF010000030.1:0-60609 GCA_041940425.1 Pyrinomonadaceae bacterium | reverse complement strand
CGGAATAATCAGCCCGAGTGCTTTAAGGATTTTTTCATCAGCCATAGGGAAATAACCTCGAAAAGTGATAGTAAATTGCTTTGAAAAATAATTTTATGTGGGATTTAAAGAAAAGGCAACAATTTTTTTCGCGGGAATCGGTTTCAAATCTATCTATCCTCTAAACTCGGAAATAACTTCGATTTTGCCGACGATATTTCGATTAAATTCTTCCAAATCTTCCGCCGGAATCCAATGTAGATACCCTTTGAACGACTGAAGATGCCCTTTGAACGACTTTCAACGCTCTTTGAACGACCGACAACGGCGTTTGATTGACTGTCAACGGCGTTTGAACGACTGTCAATGGCGTTTGAACGACTGTAAATGCCCTTTGAACAACTTTAAATGTCTATTTCTTTTCTGTAAATGGCATTTTCTCGGTTGTAAATGCCAATTTCTCGACTGTCAGCGGCGATTTCTTCACTGTCAATGCCAATTTCTCGACTTTCAACGCCAATTTCTCGACTTCCAACGGCGATTTCTTCACTTCCAACGGCGATTTCTTCACTTCCAACGGCGATTTCTCGACTGTCAATGGCGATTTCTTTGATGTAAATGTTGATTTCTTGAGTGTCAGCGGCGGTTTATCGAGTGTAATATTGAGTTTTTCGGTTGTAATTCTTCGTTTATTTATTTGAATCAGCCGAAAATCATTCGCTGACAGGCGTTCCGCCGGTGGCGAGATACAAAACAGCCATTCGGACTGCCACGCCGTATTTGACTTGATCCAAAATCAAACTGCGCGAGCTGTCGGCGACTTCGGAAGCGATCTCAATGCCGCGATTCATCGGTCCGGGATGCAGGACGATCGCGTCTTTTTTGGCAAGATCGAGCCTTTCATTAGTTAAACCGTAATGAATCGCGTATTCCCGGAGCGTCGGGAAATATGCCGAGTCCTGCCGTTCTCTCTGAATCCGTAGAATCATCACAACGTCCGTGTCTTCGATGGCTTCTTCGATGTTTTTCGTGACGATCAAGCCTTCTTCGACGAGATGCTCGAAATCCGGCGGAACGAGCGTATTAGGACCGGAAACGAAAACGGTCGCGCCGAGTTTAGTTAAAAGATGTATGTTCGAACGCGCCACGCGCGAGTGAAGTATGTCGCCTAAGATTGCGACTTTCAAACCCGAAATTTTCTTTTTATGTTCGCGGATCGTCATCGCGTCGAGCAGAGCCTGCGTCGGATGCTCGTTCGCGCCGTCGCCCGCGTTGACGATTGCGGCTTTTGAAACCTTTGCCAATTGGTGCGGAACGCCCGCGCTCGAATGACGGACGACGATGCAGTCAGGCTGCATCGCGTCGAGATTGAGTGCCGTATCAACTAAGGTTTCGCCTTTCGTTACACTTGATGAAGAAACCGAAATATTGACGGCATCGGCGGAAAGACGTTTGGCGGCAAGTTCAAAACTAGTGCGCGTGCGCGTCGAGTTTTCAAAGAAAAGATTTATCACGGTCTTTCCCCGAAGCGTCGGAACTTTTTTGATCTCGCGGGAATTTATTTCGATAAAATTTTCCGCCGTGTCCAGAATCCCGAGAATCTCCTGCGCGGAAAGATTGCGGATGCCGAGCAAATCCCTTCGATGAAACGGTTTTTCCATTTTTCTTGTTTTTCCGCCCTTGCTGACGCGCGGGCTTCTGCCATTTTACCCAAAAAAAGCAAGACCTTTCAGCCTTGCTTTGAAAGTGAACTTAGAGTTTGCGCGACAATCGGCGGAACTTTGAGAGCGCAGAACATCTCCGCATCATAAAGATAATCTTCGCCGTCTTCGTCAATGACGCGCAAGCCGCCGAGTTTTTCGGCTTCTCTATCGGGAATAATCCGGTAAAGTTTGCCGATCTCGAGCGAAGCCGAAAAACCTTCATTATTTAAGCAAACTACAAATTCAGGTTCTTCCATAACTTTAATCCAAAAAGGGAAATTTTATTTTTAAATCCCGTTTTCCGATGCCGTGCGCTTCATACCAGTGAATTTCCGCGAGCCGAAAACTTCCGTCTTTCAGTTTAACAGGTGCGATGCCTTTTTTCTTGCGCCAGCGACCTTTTCCGTATTTTTTATTCAAAGACTGCAAAACTCTTATTGCACGTCCGACGGCGATTGTTTCGATATTTGTAATTTCACCGACGATTTCAAATTTCACGGTTTTTCGTAAATCCAGACGGCTTCGTCGTCGTCATACTCTTTGAGCATCACTTTGATGATCTCGGTCTGTTTGGTCGGCACGGTTTTGCCGGTAAAATCGGCTTGAATCGGCAGTTCGCGGTGTTCGCGTCCGCGGTCAACCAGAACGGCTAACTGAACTTTTTTCGGACGACCGAAATCCATCAGTTGGTCGAGCGCGGCGCGGATCGTTCTGCCCGTATATAAAACGTCGTCAACTAAAACTATAATTTTGCCTTCGATGTCCGCGTCGAGTTCGGTGCGGTTGACGATCGGATTCGCGCCGACGGTCGAAAGATCGTCGCGGTAGAGCGTGATGTCAATAATTCCGTAGAGCGGCTTTTTGCCTTCGAGATGTTCGATCTTTTCGACGATCCTTTCCGCCAGCGGAACGCCGCGCCGCCGGATGCCGACGATATAAAGATTGTCCGCGCCCTGATTTTCCTCGACGATCTCCGACGCGAGCCGTGAAAGCGCGCGCTTCATCCGCGAAGAATCCATAATTTTCGATTTTTCAACTAAACCGTATTCGTCAGCCATAATTTTTCTTGCGGAAAAGAGTAGCACCGCAGAGTTTCAAGTTTCAAGTTTCGAGTTCCAAGTTTTTACATTTATTGATTATCAATTAAAATCTAGCCGTTTGCCGATGGCTAGATTATACGAAAAATTCGTTCGTCCGCTTTTATTTAAGGTCAATCCCGAAACGGCGCACGAATTCGGGATCGAAACGCTGAAAATCGCGCTCGGAACAAAAGCCGCGCGGGACATTGCCGCCAAAAGATTTGCCATTGAACCGTTTGAAAATCTCGAAAGATTCGGTCTGACTTTCAGAAATCCGCTCGGCATCGCCGCCGGTTTCGATAAAAACGGCGTTGTCGTCAATCAATTAGCCGCGCTCGGTTTCGGTTTTGTCGAGGTCGGAACGGTAACTTTCAATCCGCAGAAAGGAAACGAAAAGCCGCGCCTTTTCCGCCTGCCGGAAGACAAAGCCCTGATAAACCGTCTGGGATTTAATAACGAAGGCACGCCGCGCGTCGCCGAAAGACTCAGGAAAATAAATCCGAACTGCGTTCTCGGTGTAAACATCGGAAAAAACAAAGACGTGCCGAACGAGGACGCGATTGAAAATTATTTAAAGAGTTTCGATCTCGCTTCGACGGTCGCCGATTACATCGCCGTCAATGTTTCCAGCCCGAACACGCCGAATTTGCGTGAACTGCAAAAGGCGGAAAATTTGGAAGAACTTCTTGGAGAATTGCAAAAAAGAAATAATCAGCTTTCGGCAAAACCTCTGCTCGTCAAGATCGCTCCCGATTTAACCGAATCGGAAATCGAAGCGATCACGGACATCGCTCTAAGTTTAAATCTCGCGGGAATTATTGCGACGAATACGACCGTTAAAAGAGAAAATCTGAAAACAAAAATTAATGAAACGGGCGGCTTGAGCGGAAAGCCTCTCCAAAAAATTTCCAATGAAGTCATTTCAAAAATCTATAAATATTCAAAAGGAAAACTCCCGATCATCGGTGTCGGCGGTATTTTTACAGCCGAAGACGCATTTGAAAAAATCGCTTCCGGCGCATCGCTCATTCAGGCTTACACGGGTTTTATTTATCAAGGCTTTTCGTTTGCCAAAGATGTAAACTCGGGCTTGCAAAAAATCTTAAAAGAAAAAGGGTTTAAAAATTTAGACGAAGCCGTCGGAAGCAACGAAAAACTTTGAACTTTGAACTTTGAACTTTGAACTGATTGCGGGTTTGACACCAAAGGCGCAAAAGCTATAATAAATTCTTTGCGTTTTTGCGCTGTTTGAAAGAAAAGTTTAATCTGTTGGCTTATGATCATCGAATTGTTCGGCTTGGATAACGCGCCTCGAAAATTCGAGTTTTCGCTCGCGCCCGAAGAGATCGAACTCGGACAGGAAAACGTAAAACTGCTCGGCGAAATAAAAACGGCGGGCGAATTGACAAAAAGAATCGCGCAGGTGGACGTCGAAGGCGAGATCGAAGCGCAAGCCGGGATCGAATGCACGCGATGTCTTTCGCCGGTCGAAACGAATTTGAAAATCCCGTTTGCGGTCAACTATATCGCGCCGGAAGATTTGTCGGAAGAAAAGGAAACGGAACTCAGCGCGGACGATATGGACGTTTCCGTCTATGAAGGGAATTCGATAAATTTGAGCGAACTCGTGCGCGAGCAAATCATTCTAAATCTCCCTGAAAAGATTTTTTGCAGAGAATACTGCAAAGGTTTGTGCGCCGAATGCGGTGCGAACCGAAATTTGATAGATTGTAATTGTGAAGAAAAAGAGATTGACCCGCGATGGGCGGCTCTTAAAGAGTTAAAGCGTGATACGTAATACGTGATGCGCTTTTTATTTGACTAAATTTTATAAAGAAAGATATTTAAAACGTATTACGTATCGCGTATTACGAATTACGAGGAAGTTATGCCAAATCCAAAGAGAAGACATTCGAAATCACGCACGCGCCAACGCCGCGCGCACGACGCTCTGCAAGTTCCGCAGTATTACATTGACGAAAATACGGGCGAAGCCAAACGCCCGCACCGTATTGACTTGGAAACCGGAATCTATAAAGGTCGTCAGATAATCGAAATCAAGGAAACCGAATAAGTTTGGAGAGTTTATAGAGTTTGGAGAGTTTGGAGAGTTTTATTATCCCGAACTACTCTCCAAACTCTCCAAACTCTCCAAACTCTAATAACTAAATGAACAATGCAGGCATCATCGGCATGGGACACGCTTATCCCGAAGGCATTCTGACAAATGCCGATCTGGAAAAGATTGTTGAAACTTCCGATGAATGGATAACTACGCGCACGGGCATCAAACAGCGTCATAAAGCCGCCGACAACGAATACACTTCGCAGTTCGGCACAGCCGCCGCTCGGCAGGCGATCGAACGCTCAGGTTTGAAACCCGAAGATATAGACATAATCGTCTGTGCGACAACCACGCCCGACCAGATAATGCCTTCGACCGGCGCGCTGATTCAAGCCCAGCTCGGCGCGACGAATGCCGCCGGAATGGACGTTTTCGCGGCTTGTTCCGGGTTTATTTATGGAATCACGATGGTCGAATCAATGATTCGCACCGGGCAGATTCGCTATGCTTTGGTCATCGGTGCGGAAGTTTTGACGAAATACGTTGACTACACCGACCGCGGAACGTGCGTCATTTTCGGCGACGGCGCGGGCGCGGCGGTTCTCGGTCCGGTCGAAGAAGGAAAGGGAATCCTCGCAACAAAGATCAAATCCGACGGACGTTATGAAGAACAGCTTTATTGCCCGGGCGGCGGAACGAAACTCGGCACGACGCACGAAACGATTGACAACCGCGATCATTTTTTCAAAATGAAAGGCAACGAGCTTTTCAAGGTAGCCGTGCGTTCGATGGCGGACATTTCGGCGGAAATGCTCGAAAAAGCGGGCTATACGGTTGATGATGTTGACATCGTGATTCCGCATCAGGCAAATCAGAGAATCACCGATGCGGTTGCTTCGCGCCTGAAAGTGCCGGAAGAAAAAGTTTATTCGAATATCGCCGAACACGGCAATACTTCGTCCGCCTCGATTCCGATTGCGATTGATGAATGCATCGAAGCAGGAAAAATCAAAGACGGAAGTCTTGTTCTTTTGACCGCTTTCGGCGGCGGCGTAACGTGGGGCGGAACTGTGATTAGATTTTAGTCCTTAGTCCTTGGTCCTTAGCTGGTTGAAATTTATTTGACAACTAAATTTATGCTCAATCAGCTAAGGACCAAGGACTAAGGACAAAGGACGAATGACAAAAATCGCATTTATATTTCCGGGACAGGGAAGCCAGACGGTCGGAATGGGAAAAGATTTATTTGATAATTTTCCGTCCGCCCGTGAGGTTTTCGAAGAGGCAGATGACGCGCTCGGTTTTTCGCTTTCGGAAATGTGTTTCGCGGGAGACGAAGCCGATCTGCAATTGACGGCGAACACACAGCCCGCGATCTTGACGACTTCGGTCGCAGCGTTTCGGGCGATGGAAGTTGAAGGTTTTCCTCTGCCGGATTTTGTCGCCGGACACAGCCTCGGCGAATACTCTGCGCTCGTCGCGGCAAATGCTTTGAGTTTTTCGGACGCGGTTCGCACGGTAAGAAAGCGCGGAGAATATATGCAGGAAGCCGTTCCATTCGGTGTCGGCGCAATGGCGGCGATTCTCGGTCTGGATTTGGAAACGATAGAAGAAGGTTGTAACGAAGCGGCGGAAGGTCAGATTTGTTCGCCCGCGAATATCAATTCGCCGTCGCAGATCGTCATTGCCGGAAACTCCGAAGCGGTTGACCGCGCGATCGAGATTTTGAAAGAAAAAGGCGCGAAACGGGCAATCAAACTAAATGTTTCCGCGCCTTTTCACTGCGACCTGATGCTTCCGGCGCAGGAAAAACTTGAAAAAGATTTATCGGAATTAAAATATAGCGATCTGCGATTTCCGATCATCGAAAATGTTTCCGCCGAGATGAATACGAGCGGCGAGAGAGTAAAAACCGCTCTGACCGAACAGGTTTCCAAACCCGTGCGCTGGTCGCCGTCGGTCGAACTTTTGATCGAAAAAGGCGTAGAAACATTCGTCGAAGTCGGCGCGGGAAAAGTTTTATGCGGTCTGGTCAGACAGATCAATCGGGACGTTCGCTGTTTGAATGTCGAAAATTCTGAAACTTTGAAAAGTAGTTTGGAGAGTTTGGAGAGTTGATAGAGTTTTGGGAGTTAGATATACACTCTCCAAACTCTATGAACTCTATAAACTCTAAAAACTTTATTAAAATAAACAGGAGAAATTATGTCAGAAGTTCAAGATAAAATTAAACAGATTATCGTTGACGAATTAGGTGTTGACGAAGCGGAAGTAACGGAGAATGCGCGGTTCATCGAAGATTTGGGCGCGGATTCATTGGATTTGGTCGAACTCGTGATGCGGTTTGAAGAAGAATTCGACATCGAAATCCCGGACGAAGACGCGGAAAAAATCCAGAGCGTCCGCGATGCTTACGCTTACGTCGAACAACATAAACAGGATTAATTTTTAGAAGGTAGAAGATAGAAGGTAGTAGATGGAATTTAAGTTCTACTACCTTGTATCTACTGCCTTCTTGCTACTTTCTTATGAAACGTCGTGTCGTAGTTACGGGACTCGGGTTGGTTACGCCGTGCGGAAATTCCGTTCCGGCAACATGGGACGCGCTCATGCGCGGCGAGAGCGGTGCGGATTATATTACGAAATTCGATGCGTCGAATTTTTCGACCCGATTCGCCTGCGAAGTCAAAAATTTTAACGCCGAAGACATAATGGACAAAAAGGAAGCGCGTCGAATGGGCGCGTTTACTCATTTTGCCATCGCCGCTTCCGACGAAGCGATGAAGGACAGCGGCTTGAAGATTGACGAAACGAACGCCGAGATGGTCGGAACTTACATCAGTTCGGGGATCGGCGATTTCTGGGCGATCGAGCGCGAGCATGAAAAACTTCTCAATGCCGGTCCGGGAAGAGTTTCGCCTTTCTTCATCGTTTCGGCGATCGTTAATCTCGCATCGGGAAACGTCTCGATCCGGCACGGTGCGAAGGGACCGAATTCGGCGACCGCCACGGCTTGTTCGGCAGGCGCGCACGCCATCGGCGACAGTTTTCGTCTGATCGAACGCGGCGATGCCGACGCGATGATCTGCGGCGGCGCGGAAAGCGCGATTACGCCGATGTCGGTTGCCGGTTTCGCTTCGATGCGCGCGCTCTCGACGCGCAATGACGACCCGAAACGCGCTTCGCGCCCATTCGACGCGGAACGCGACGGTTTCGTCATCGGCGAAGGCGCGGGACTTCTGGTTTTGGAAGAACTCGAATTTGCAAAGGCGCGAGGCGCGAAAATTTACGCCGAGATCGTCGGTTACGGAATGAGCGGCGATGCTTTTCACGTTTCCGCGCCGGATGAAACCGGTTCGGGCGCGATCCGCGTAATGAGCCGCGCGATCAAAGATGCGGGCATTGAACCCGAACAGATCGGCTACATCAATGCGCACGGAACTTCGACGCCATATAACGATAAATTTGAAACGCTCGCCATCAAAAAAGTTTTCGGCGAACACGCTTATAATCTAGCGGTCAGTTCGACCAAATCAATGACCGGTCACGCACTCGGCGCGGCTGGCGGAATAGAAGCCGTAATTTCTATCTTGGCGATGACAAATAAAATTTTGCCGCCAACTATAAATTATGAAAATCCCGACCCGGACTGCGATCTGGACTACGTGCCGAACGAGCCGCGTCAGAAAGAAGTCGAATACGTTCTGTCGAACAGCTTCGGCTTCGGCGGAACAAACGCCTGTGTGATTTTCAAACGGTTTGAAGATTAGTTTTATTCAAACTTTTAGAACCTTGCGTTTCCCCTTCGCACGAGTCCTGAAAGTAGTTTCGTTTTCGAATAGGGCGGAGCGGGAGGACAAGAAGGGAAATGAAAAAATCGGATGTTTTAAAGGCTTGGGGCAAGATTCTCGTCGGTCGCAAGCCTTCTCTATCTATCGAGATCACGCGTGAATGCCCGCTTCGCTGTCCGGGATGTTACGCTTACGAACCCGAACATCTTCAGCAACTCGGTCAAAACTTAAGAACCGTCAGCGATTACAAAGGCGACGAACTGATTGAAAAAGTTCTCGAATTGGTTAAAAAATATCGCCCGCTCCATCTTTCCATCGTCGGCGGCGAACCGCTCGTCAGATTTCGTGAACTCAACGTCCTGCTTCCTGAATTAAGTAAAATGGGAATTACCGTCCAGCTCGTTACCAGCGCGGTCAGGGAAATTCCGAAGGAGTGGGCGGATATTGAAAATCTGTACATCGTCGTCTCGATTGACGGTCTTCAGCCGGAACACGACGCGCGGCGCAAACCCGCGACATACGAGCGGATTTTAAGGAATATCAAAAATCATAGGATCGTCGTGCACTGCACGGTTACGGGGCAGATCACGAAACGCGACGATTATCTAGAAAAATTTACAGCGTTTTGGGCAGAGCGGGACGAAGTCAGAAAAATCTGGTTCAGTCTGTTCACGCCGCAGATCGGCGCGGCGGGCGAAGAAATTCTCACGCCGGAAACGAGAGAAAAGGTCATCAATCAGCTTGCACAGCTCAAGGGAAATTTTCCGAAAATGGAGCTTCCGCGCCTTGTTCTGCAGGGTTATCGAAATCCGCCGAAATCACCCGACGAGTGTATTTTCGCCAAAACTACTCTGAATCTTACGGCGAATCTCGAAAACAAGGTTGTGCCGTGCCAGTTCGGCGGAACGCCCGATTGTTCGCAGTGCGGCTGTATCGCTTCGGCGGGTCTGGCGGCAATCGGTGAATACAAAGTTTTCGGCGCGATCCCGGCGCGGGAAATTTTCTTTCTATCGGATAAGATCGGGCAAAAAATCAAACGGCTTACAAATTAAACTTTTCGGGTTTTGACGTATAATTTTAGGGGATTAAAATAGATTTATCAAAAGTTTCAATGCTGAATGAATACTCATTCATTGTTGGAGTTTTTTTTTGAAAAAATATACAATCAGTTAAAATTATTCTTTAATCAAAAATAATTTATGAAAATAATCGTATTGATGAAACAGGTCGCCAATAAAGATGCAGTTTTGCGAATTGCGGCGGACGAAAAATGGATTGACGAGTCTTCGATTTCGCACCAGACGAACGAATCGGACGGCTATGCGCTCGAAGAAGCCCTGCGCCTCAAAGAAGCAAAAGGCGAAGGCGAGGTAATCGTCTGCACGCTCGGACGGCAGAGCGCGAAAACGGTTATCAAAGACGCTCTTGCGCGCGGCGCGGATCGCGCGATTCACATCGTTGTCGAAAATGAAAACGAGCTTTCGCCGTATCAGATCGCCAAAACGATTGCCGACGCGATTCGTGAGGAAAACGCCGATTTGGTGTTCACCGGCTTACAGTCGGACGATGCGAGCTACGGACAGACGGGCGTGATTTTAGCCGAGCTTTTGGGAATTCCGCATGCGACGATCGTAATCGAAATTGACCGCGAAAGTTTGAACGGAAATTTGCGTCTAAAGCGCGAACTCGAAAGCGGCTGGTATCAATGGTTCAAATACGACCTGCCCGCGCTTTTGACGATTCAATCGGGAATTTCGCAGATTCGCTATGCGAGTTTGAAGGGCATTATGGCGGCAAAGAAAAAGGAGATCAAAGAAGTTACGCCGTCAGTCGAAGATTTCGGCTCGCGGCAGAAGATCGAAAAAGTTTATATGCCGCTCAAAACCAAACAGACGCAGCTGCTCGGAGGCGGCGACGCCAAAGCGGGCGCGGCGGAACTCATCGAAAAACTCAAAACGGAGGTGCGGGTTTTATAGTAATTGGTAACTAGCTAAAACCAGTTACCAGTTATCAATTACCAATTACCAATATGATTTTAGTATTTATCGAACATAAAGATTGCGTTTTAAACAAAACATCGCTCGAAGCGATCACTGCGGCGCAGAGCATTGCGAAGGATTTGAATTTGAAAGTTTCAGCCGTCATCCCGTGCGATAAGGATTGCGCTCTGGCACAGGAAATCGCGCAGTATGATCTGGAAAAAGTAATCGTGGCGAAAAACGAGAAACTCGGCATCTACACGCCGGACGGTTACGCCGACGCCTGGGAAGAAATTATCAAAAAGGAAAATCCGCAGTATGTCGTGATGGCGCATACATATCAAGTGCGCGATTTCGCGCCGAAAGTCGCCGCGCGTTTCGAAAGGGAAGTTGTCGGCGATTGTATCCGTTATAAAAACGAAAACGGAAAATTGGTTTTTACGCGCCGTATTTTTCTAGGCAAACTCGATGCCGATGTGACGATCGAAGGCGGCGCGCCGTATTTCGTAACATTTCAATCGGGCGCGTTTCGCGGTGATAACGCGGAAAAAGGAAACGCGGAAATCGAAAGTGTCGAGGTCAATGTCGGTGAAATCCGTATGGAGCCGGAAGAACCTTTTCAGGAAGCGAAAGCGTCGGTTGATCTGACGAAATCGGAGATCATCGTCGCCGTCGGTCGCGGCATCAAGTCGGAAGAAAATATTGCCAAAGCGCAAGAATTAGCCGACATTCTCGGCGCGGATCTGGCGGCTTCGCGCCCGATCTGCGATGCCGAATGGCTGCCGATTGACCGTCAGATCGGTTCTTCGGGACAAACCGTTGCCCCGAAACTTTACATCGCTTTGGGAATTTCCGGCGCGATCCAGCACATCGTCGGAATGAAAAACGCCGGAACGATTGTGGCGATAAACAAAGACGCGGAAGCACCGATCTTCGACATCGCCGATTACGGCATCGTCGGCGATATTTTTGAAGCAATGCCTGTTTTGGTCGAAGAAATTAAAAAGGCGAAAGGTTGATTTTCAAAACTACATTTGCAAAAAAGTCTTTGCTGAAATTCGGCAAAGACTTTTTTGCTTTAAAATTACGATTAAAAATCGAATCTCACGCCGAGTCTGATTTGTCTCTGGCGGAATGTCCGTCCCGGCACGAGGAAATTCGCCGAAGTATAGTCAATAAACGCCGCGCCGAAATTGAAAACCGTTGCATTTAAAACATTGTCAATCTCGATCACCGGGCGCAATTTCATTCTTTCACCAAATTTGAATTCTCTTGAAATATTTAAATCGAAAGTAAAAAACGAAGGACCGTTGCCGGCATTTCGCGGAAGATTTCCGCCTTTCGCTCCGATCGGTGCTAAGGAAAAACGCTCAAAGAGTGCTTGCGGAAAAGGCGAATCCGGCTTTCGCCCGACAATATCGGATAAGTCTCCGCTAAAATTCGGTCGGTCGTTTCCGAGATCGTCGAGATTGCGGTCGCTTCCGCCGATGCCGATGCTGAACGGCGCGGAACTTCCGGCGCGAAAGAGCGGCGAGAATCTTAATTTGCCCAGCCATTTCGGCATATCGAACGAACCTGAAAACGCTACGCGGTGACGGCGGTCTTGCAGACTGCGCGTATATTCGCTCTCAAAATCGCCGTTAATCTGCGCGTTCGAGGTATTGTTCAAACCGTCGTCTTTGGTCGAGGACAGCGTGTAATTAAAGCGGAAAAATCCGCCGAAACCGCTTCCGTATTTTCGATAACGCGAACGAATTTCTAGAATCAAACCGTGATAAAACGCCTTGCCTATCGAACCGATACGCGATCTTTCTTCGAAATTCGGATCGGGTCTGAACTGCGCGATCGCCGCCAGAGCGATGCCGATCGGTCCGCCGGTCGCATTGTTGTTGTTTCCCGGAACGGCGATGAGCGGCGTTACGGTCGAAGTACTGGTCGTATTTAAATTTACAAAACAATTGGGCGTGGTTGTCGTGCAGTTGGTCGTTCCGCCCTGTGTCGTCGCGTGTCCCACACTGTCCGTCCGCGAACCGAGATAAAAAGTGTAGCGTCTGGTCGGCGAAAGCTGAAACGGATTGTTGATCAGATAGTCCGTCCAATCCGCATATCCGGCGGGCAAAACCGGCGCGTTGATGTTGCGGTCGCGCCACAGTCGGACGGTTTTGTTCCATGCGTAATTCGCTTCAAAAACCCAGCCTTTAAAAAGTTCGCGTTCAAATCCGACATTAAATTGATAGCTTTCGGGAATTTTCAGATCTTCATCAACCGAACGCAGAGGATTTCCGGTAGTTCCCTGATTTGTAACAAAACCAGTGTTGCTGTTGCAGGGAAATGAAGTCGTAACAGTCGCGCAGGTGTTTGCTACGAGCGTCCGAAGATCGGATTCGGAAGCGAACGAATTGGGAAACTGCTGAGCGATGGCGGCGAGAATCGCCGTGCGGCGGACATCAGCCGCACTCGTGCCGATGGAGGTCGTGTCAAACCCGATGATGCCGTTGGAGTTCTGGATAAAATCGGCGATCGTGCGGAGAAGCGTGCGGTTGTAAAAAATCCCGCCGCCGAATCGGACAACTCCTTTTCTATCTTTGAACGGACTCCAAGCGATGCCGAGCCGCGGTCCGAAATTATTAGTGTCGTCAACGCTCGTTTCGCGTTCGTAGCGCACGCCGAAACTGAGCGTGAGATTATTCCGCGCCTTAAATTCGTCGTTGATAAACGCTCCCCAGTAAGTGTTTTTGACATCCGAACCGGTGCCGAAATTGAGGCGGAATCTCGATAAGATGTTTTGCTGAAAATCGCCGAAATTGGCAAAGTTAAATGTTCCGGTCGCATCGGAAAGTTCTTTCGCCTTTGAACGAATTGAATGAATATCCGCTCCGAATTTCAGAGTGTTTCGCTCGAAAACATACGTCATCGAATCCTGAAATTGAAAACGGGTTTCGCGGCGGTTTTGCGGAAACGTGTCGTTAGTTCCGCCCGAAAGAGTCGAATTGCCGACCGTCAAAGTTTGAGTGCCGCCTTCGGGATTTCGATAACCGATCAGGACGACCGGCGCGTCCGGCGTGTCGGTCTGATAGCTCGGCTCGTAGATCGAATATTGAAAGCGGAATTGATTGACGAGTTTTGAACTGAAAACGTGATTGTCGGTAAAATTTACTGCATCGGTGTCGGCTGTCCGCGCCTGCAAAGCGTCGTCCAGACGGGTGGTCGAAGGGGCGGTCGTGCGGCGGTTTTTTCTTCTGCCGAGTTGGTAGCCGATCGTAAAGTTATTTTTTTCATTAATTACTTGATCGAGTTTCGCCGTAAAAACATTATCCAAATTCGGTGTTGGGTAAAGCGCGGTGTATGGCGCGATGGCGACGGGCGGAGTGCTGTTCGTGTCAAAACAGGACGGAACGGGACAATTACCGTTTGGCGGCGGCAGTGGAAAACGCGGGTTTGAAACAATCGGCACGTAAGTATTGATAAAAGTCGTGTCCCGCAAATTCAAATATTCATAGCCGACCGAAAAAAAAGTTTTATTGCGCCCGTTATAAATTTTCGGGATGACGACCGGACCGCTCAAAGTAAAACCGGGATTATACTCGCTAAAGGGCAGGCGGTTGTATAAAGGATTTGTATCGGGCAATTGCAATGGAAAAACCGGAGAATATTTTCTGCGGTTATTGAAAAAAGTATTGGCGTTGAGATTGTCGTCGCGGAAAAACATAAACGCCCGACCGCGAAATCTGTTCGAGCCGCTCCGCGTTCGCAAATTAATTCGACCGCCGGACGCGCGTCCGTATTCGGCGGAAAATTGGTTGGTGATGACCTGCACCTCTTCGATCGTTTCCAGAGACGGCTGAAACCGGACGTTTGCCGAACGGTCGTCGTTGTTGTCCAAGCCGTCAATCGTGATGTTGTTGGAATAGGAAACTCCGCCGGAGAGCGAAAAATTGCCCTGTTCTGCGGGCGGTGTCTGATTCGCAACATTCCGGTCTTCGGAAAGATCACGCGTCGAGAGAGCCTCTTCGCTGACTCCGCCGAGCGTTAAAACCAGATCGAGCGGGTTGCGCGAATTGTTCGGAATTTCCTCTATCTCGCGCGCCGTGATCGTGCCGCCGACGATCGTGCGCGTCGTGTCAATAACGGGTTCGTTTTCGCCTTCCGCCGTAACGGTTTGTTCGGCGGTAACGGCGGCGGGATCGAGTTTGAAATCGAGCCGGACGTTTTGACCGGAAATCATTTCGAGATCGGTTTTTTCCCGCGCGGCGAAACCCTGCATCGAAGTTTTGACGGAATATGTTCCGGGCGAAAGTTCGATGAACCGGTAACGTCCTTCTTCATTGGTCGTTACCGTTCGCTCGATTCCTCTTTCGATGAGTCTCGCGGTAACGCTCGCGCCGGCAATCGGCTGATCGTTCGAATCAACGACTTTGCCGCTGATCGTTACGTCGTCCAAATCCTGTGCTGAAATGGAAGCCGAAGAAATAAAGGTAAATAAAAACAATGGAAGCAAAAGCTTCTGGGGCAAACTTTTCATCGTAATTCTCCTAGAGAGTTATTCAGTTTTTGTTAAGTTTGCATATTTTGCAGGAAATGAGAGAAAAAGTAAAGAAAAAAATTTAGGCGGGATTTAAGTGCCTGTATTTATTCATCTTTTGGCGGATAATGTCTTCTGGAAACGGGAATCAGAGCTTCGGAACTAGAAAGCGTTTCGACATGCAGGGAAATTTCTCCGGCGTGGTTTCTGAGATAAACGATAAATTGCTCGAACTCCTTCTGCATCGCGTCCATCTTTTCGCGCATATTGAGAATGATCTCGACACCGGCGAGATTTACGCCGAGTTCGCGCGTCAGGGAAAGAATCACATCGAGGCGTTCGAGATCGGCGTCGGTGTAAAGCCGCGTGTTGCCTTCCGAGCGCGACGGTTTTAGAAGCCCTTCGCGTTCGTAGAGGCGCAGGGTTTGCGGATGCACGTCGAACATTTCCGCGACCGCGCTGATCGTGTAAGTTTTAGCTTTCTTTTTCATCTTTCTGTTTCAAAACCGGCGCTTCGCGCTTTTCCTTCCGCCACAAGAAAATGCCGAAAATCACGGCGACCGCCGACGAGATCGCCGACCAGAATAAATATCTGAACTCGGTCGAAGGCGTAGTCGGAAAATACGCCAGAGCGTATAAAATACTGCTGATCGAAAGAACAAAAACGATTTCCCAATCTCCCTGAAAACTCCGCTTAACGGCTTTGTAAACAAAAATTCCGCATAACAAAAACCATATAACCGAGCGATAACCGAACGTCTGCGGAAAAGGTCGGCGGAAGATTTTCAGATAACCGATAATGATCCGGTAGCCGATATTTTCGTCGCCGCGATATTCCGGCGGATTGCTTGAATAGCCCAACTGCCACGTCGGCGGTCCGGTCGAGCGGGCAACTCCGTTTAACTGCGCGAAAATTTTTATTCGGTGCCACAGATAAACGCCCGGATTTTCCGCGACCGTCTCAAACCATTTCTGCCTTAAAAGCGCAACTTCTTCCGCATCGGAACTCAATTTCAAAACCGGCAAATCGCCCTGTTTCGGCAAATTCGGAAAGATCAGATCGCTGACCGAATATTTGTTGTAACGCTCCTTGACCTTTTCGAGCGAAAAATTTTCATCGCGCAAAATATATTCGGGAAACAAAGCCTCGTCCCGTTCGGTCGAAATTGCCGCCAGATCATACAAATAAATCTGCTGAGACGGATAAACCGTTTTCCATTCGGTCAATCTGCCGTTTACCAAAAAGACAGCGAGCGAAAGCGCAATGAAATAAATTATGCCGACAAGAAGCGGCACGAATTTCCGTTTGTTTATTTCAAAGATGCGGCAAAAAACAAATCCGCTCCAGATCGCCAGCGGCAAAATCGCCGGAAGCGCATTAAGCCGAACCGCAAAGCCGTAAAACAAAAACAGAGGCGAAATCAAAAGTGCCGTTTTAATTTTTTCTCTGTCCGCCAGATAAACGAGCGCCGACGCTAAAAAAAGCGACGCGCCCAGCCCGATATCTTTCCAGATAAACGGAAGCTGTGAAATTATCTGCGGCAAAAACGCGAACAAGATCAAAGCCAGCCCGAGCCGGACGGATTTTTTATAAGTCGCCCGCCAAAAAACCGCGCACGCCGTCCAAAAAATCAAATTTTGAAAGATCAGCATCAATCCCGGACCTTCGACAACTCGGTCGAAAATTCCCCAGAGATACGACATCAGCGGCGAAAGAATGTCGGAATAAGAATTCCTTCGTCCTTCCGTCAGACCGGCAATCGAATCAGCCGTCATCAAGCCCGGATAAAACGACCAGATCGTCAACGCGAAGCATAAAACGCAGAGCAAATATCCGATAAACCATCTGCCGCGTATTTTCGCTTCGTCCGCCATATTCTATTCGAGTCCCATCGCCTTGCGCGGATTTTCCGTGTTCGCTTTTTCAAATTGGCGCAAAATTTCCTTTGTTTCTTCAGACAAAATGCGCGGCAGTGTGATCTTTACTTCGACAAACTGATCGCCCTGCATCTTCGGATTTCTCAAACTCGGAAAGCCTTTTTCCCGGAGACGGAATTTTTGTCCCGACTGCGTTCCGGGCGGAATTTTAAGCTGCGCTTTTCCCGCGACGGTCGGCACTTCGATCTTTGCGCCGAGCGCGGCTTCCGGCACGGTGATCGGCACGGTAACGTATATGTTGTCGCCCTTGCGCGTAAAATAGGGATGCTTGCCGACGTTCGTTACGATAAATAAATCCCCGGGCGGCGCACCCAATCTTCCGCCGTGTCCTTTTTTCGGAATCCGCACGCGCGAGCCGGTATCAACTCCGGCGGGAATCCGAACTTTAACCTGCTCGGTTTTCGGCGTCGTTCCCTTGCCGTTGCACTGGGAGCAGGGCTGTCTTCTTCGTCCCGTCCCCTCGCAGTCGGCGCAGGTTTGCGAAAATTGAAGCCGTCCGCCGGTTTTCAAAACTTGTCCCGTGCCTTTACAGGTCGGGCAAACAACCACCGGACCGCCAGTGTCGCCCGCGCCCTGACAGCGCGAGCATTGTTCCGAACGGTTGACCGTCAAATTGGTTGTCAAACCCGTTACCGCTTCTTCAAAACTCATAGCAAGCGGAATCTCGATGTCCGCGCCTTTTTTCGGCATCGCCCGCGGCGGTTCGGGTTCGCGCTTCGCGCCGCCGCCGAACAGGTCGGAAAAAATATCCCGAAAACTCGAACTGCTCGTGCCGCTTCCGCCGGGTTCAAAATTAAAACCGGAAAAATCGAAACCGCCCGCGCCCGCGCCGGTTGACGCGCCCGCGCCGAACGGCGAATCGGCATCGAGATTGTCGTGATAATAGCCGAAGCGGTCAAAGACCTTGCGTTTTTTCTCGTCGGAAAGAACGTCGTAAGCCTCCTGCACTTCTTTGAATTTATCCTCAGCGGCTTTATCGTTCGGATTTACGTCCGGGTGATATTTTCGCGCCAACTTGCGATAAGCCTTTTTTATCTCATCGCCTTTCGCGTCCTTTTTGATGCCGAGTATTTCGTAGTAATTTTTCTTGGTCGCCATCTTTAATTAGGGACAAGTGTCGAGGGACGAGGGACGAGAGAATTTAGGAAACTAAACTCGTCCCTCGTCCCTGATCCCTAATCACAACTGTTGTCTTCTTTCTTTTCTTCTTCGTCAACATCAACGTATTCGGCATCAATGACGTTATCATCGCCCGAATCGCCGGAAGCCGTGGAAGAAGTATCACCGCCCGCGCTTGCCGACGAAGCTTGTTCAGCCGCATCGCCCTGCTGTGCTGTTTGCTGGCTGTAGAGAACTTCGGCGAGTTTGTGCGAAGCGGTTTGCAGACGGTTGAACGCATTGTTCATCGCCTCCGCATCGTCGCCGGCGAGAGCGGTTTTCGATTCCGAAATCGCCGCTTCGATCTCGCTTGCCGCCGCCGAGTCAAGTTTGTCTTTGTTTTCGCTGAACGATTTTTCAACCGAATAGACAAGCCCGTCCAGACGATTTCTGGCTTCGATTGTTTCCTTGCGTTTCGCGTCTTCGCCCGAATGCGATTCGGCATCCTTCATCATCTTGTCAATTTCTTCTTTTGAAAGACCGCTTGATGCCGTGATCGTGATCTTCTGCTCGCGTCCCGTGCCGACATCTTTCGCCGAAACATTGACGATGCCGTTCGCGTCAATGTCGAAGGTTACTTCGACCTGCGGAACGCCGCGCGGTGCGGGCGGAATCCCGACCAGATGAAATTTGCCGAGCGTTTTATTGTCGCCAGCCATCGGGCGTTCGCCCTGCAAAACGTGAACTTCGACCGAAGTTTGATTGTCCGAAGCGGTCGAAAAGATTTCCGATTTGCGCGTCGGGATCGTCGTGTTGCGCGGAATCATTTCCGTAAACACGCCGCCCAAAGTTTCGATGCCGAGCGTCAAAGGCGTAACGTCGAGAAGCAGGATGTCCGTTTTCTCGCCGCCGAGAACTCCGGCTTGAACAGCCGCGCCAAGTCCGACAACTTCGTCCGGGTTGACCGATTTGTTCGGTTCTTTGCCGAAAAATTCCTTGACCATTTCCTGAACTTTCGGGATGCGCGTCGAACCGCCGACGAGAACGATCTCGTCAATGTCTTTGGCTTCGATGCCCGCGTCCTTGATCGCCTTTTCAACCGGCGGCATCAGTTTGCTCAGGATCGGTTCGGCAAGCTGTTCGAATTTCGAGCGCGTCAGTTTCATCACCAGATGTTTCGGTCCCGAAGCGTCTGCCGTGATAAACGGCAGGTTGATCTCCGATTCCATTGCGCTGGAAAGTTCGATCTTGGCTTTTTCCGCCGCTTCTTTCAGACGCTGAAGAGCCATCTTGTCGTTTGAAAGGTCAATGCCTTGATCTTTCTTAAATTCCTCGATGATCCAGTCAATCAATTCTTCGTCAACGTCGTCGCCGCCAAGGTGAGTGTCGCCGTTCGTTGATTTTACTTCGACTACGCCTTCGCCGACTTCGAGAACCGAAATATCAAATGTTCCGCCGCCGAAGTCGAAAACGGCAATTGTTTCATCCTTTTTCTTGTCCAGACCGTAGGCAAGTGCCGCCGCCGTCGGTTCGTTGACGATCCGCATTACTTCGAGTCCGGCGATCTTACCGGCATCTTTCGTCGCCTGACGCTGCGCGTCGTTAAAATACGCCGGAACGGTGATAACGGCTTTATCAACTTTCGAGCCGAGATAATCTTCCGCGCTCTTTTTCAGTTTCTGCAAAACCATCGCCGCGATTTCCGGCGGGCTGTATTGCTTGCCCTGCACGCTGATGCGAACGTCGCCGTTCGACGCTTTTTCGACCGTGTAGGGAACTTGTTTGATCTCTTCGCCGACCTCGTCGAATTTGCGTCCCATAAACCGTTTGATCGAAAACAGTGTGTTTTCGGGGTTCGTAACGGCTTGCCGCTTGGCGACCTGACCGACGAGACGGTTTCCGTCCTTGGTGAACGCGACCACCGAAGGTGTCGTGCGTCCGCCTTCTTCGTTTGTAATGACAACCGGCTCGCCGCCTTCCATAACGGCGACAACCGAATTTGTCGTTCCTAAGTCAATTCCGATAATTTTACTCATTTCTTATATCTCCAATAAAAAAACTAGCTTTGCCTAAATCAATGTTAGAAACTTTCTTTAATCTGAGCCGGGTTTGAGTATAATATCTGAGTGTGTTGTTGTCAAGTTTGTTTCAAAGTAAAATTTTGATTTGATTTTTTGATCCGAAAAAATAGTTTTCAACGAAGTTTAATCCATTCGTTGTCTCTTGAAGTTATAAAAGTGGATTTTGTATGTGAAAGCATTTAAGAGGATGCGGTAAATTAACCTGAAATTCAAAATCAGCAAAGATAAAAAAACATTGATTATTCAAAGATTTATAAATATAATTCGGAATACTTTTTATTCAACTCGTTAGCCGGTTTTACTACCGTCAATTAAGCCTGAACTAAATGTTGAGAAATGAAAGAAAATCATTTTGTGCCGTAAAAAGCGCAGGAATACTTGCTGGAGATCAAAAACCAATGAAAATAAACAGTGCAATTTTAACAACGATCATTTTTACGCTGATGGTTTCCTCAGCGACGGTCAGGGCGGCGGGCGAGCTTGATTCGACGTTTAATGTCGCCGCTTATCAAATTGCGGGCTATAGCGCAAATCCGCCGATGATCGTGCAGCCGGACGGCAAAGTGATTATAGGTTTTTTTGATTGGGGAGTTAACAACGGCATCGCCGCCAAGGGGATTACCCGTTTTAACCCCGACGGAACCGTGGATGCTTCTTTTAACCCGCCTCGTTTATCTTCAGGAACTGTCGCCTCATTCGGCTTGCAATCAAACGGGAAAATACTGATTCGCGGAAGTTTTACACTCGAAAATTCCCCATACAAAGGCATCGCGCGTCTTAATACGGACGGATCGCTCGATACGACCTTCAATATGATTACAACGCCACTGCCGAATGAGGGTTACGAGATTTTTGTTCAGCCGGACGACAGTTTTTTTACCGGAAGCGTTTACAAATTTGACGCTAACGGTTTTCCCGTTAACTCATTTCAATACCAGCCGTATGTCGCGTGGGCTTCAAACATCGCGGGATTGCCGGACGGCAAAGTTTATGTCGGTTTCCAAGTTCCGATGAGTTCGGGGTTTGATTATCTCACCAGACATAATACAGACGGCACGCGCGACAATAGTTTTTCCGGTGTCCAGCCGAATCGCAATATCAGAAAGATGATCGTTCTACCGGACGGAAAACTTTTGATCGCCGGACCGTTCACCTTTGTTAATTCGACGCCTGTCGGTCGAATTGCCCGATTAAACACTGACGGTTCGGTTGATTCGACCTTTAATCCCGGCGGGGCGGGTGCCAACTCTGATATTTCTGATGTGGAATTGCTGCCTGACGGAAAAATCTTAATCGGCGGCTCTTTTGATTCATATAATGGCATTACAAAGCGTAGGTTTGCCCGTTTGAATTCGGACGGAACGCTGGACAGTTCCTTCACTTTTAACGGTTATTTGGGTTTATTTAATGATGCCTCTGTCGGAAATCTGGAAGTTTTGCCAAGCGGTAAAATCGTCGCTTCCGGTCATCTTTACGGCTTACAGCAGTTGCGCGCGTCAATTATCATTCTCAACGCCGACGGCTCGCAGAGTTCCGAATTTTTCGTTCAGAAAGCCCTCTACCCGCAGAGGATTCGCAAAACGACCGTTCAAGCCGACGGCAAGCTCTACCTCGCCGGTGAATTTGGAAGAATCAATGGATATGAGCGCAAATCGGTGGCGCGTCTCAACCCTGACGGGACTGTGGATACGTCTTTTGTCCCGTTTTTTCAAACTCAGGGCGGAGGGCAGATCATTCATCAGGTTCTGGTTCAGCCGGACGGCAGGATTTTATTAGCCTTTAGCAACGGCTTTGTTGTGGCGCGGCTTAACCCGAATGGAACGCGCGACACGAGCTTTACCTCGCCGCTTCCGTCTTCGGCATCGGTTTATGACCTCGCCCTGCAAGCGGACGGGAAAATTCTGATCGCCGGAGAATCTGCCGCCGCCGGCAATCCGGCGATTTTTATGCGTTTAAATTCTGACGGTTCTGTTGATACGACTTATAATCCGCCGATGCCGAATGATGTGGTTTATCGCGTTTTGGTTCAGCCGGACGGGAAAAGCATCATTTGCGGGGAGTTTACACAAATTTCAACTTCGAGCCGAAACAGGATCGCGCGCTACAATGCGGACGGCACACTCGACCAGACTTTCAATCCGTCGGGCGGCGCAAACGGCGACATTTACGACATTGATCTGCAAACGGACGGCAAGATCGTGGTCGGCGGAACTTTTAGCACATTAAACGGCAGCAGCGAAAGAAATAAGATCGGAAGATTAAATCCCGACGGCAGTCTCGATTTGAGCTTTGCCCAAACCACTAATACGGTTGTGCAAACAGTAAAAGTCCAGCCGGACGGCAAAGTGTTGATCGGCGGTTTATTTGCGGATGTCGGCGGTGTTCCGCGCGAAAAACTGGCAAGACTCAACGCCGACGGTTCGCTGGATTCGACTTTTAACG
This sequence comes from Pyrinomonadaceae bacterium, assembly GCA_041940425.1. Taxonomy (GTDB): domain Bacteria; phylum Acidobacteriota; class Blastocatellia; order Pyrinomonadales; family Pyrinomonadaceae; genus DATHTS01. The sequence continues at coordinate 37,932 of JBGTSF010000030.1, read as the reverse complement.
CCTCTGCCGACGCGCTTGTTTTCGACATCAATTTGCAGGCGGACGGAAAAATCCTCGTTGCGGGCGATTTTACAAAGGTCAATAACGTCTTGAAAATGTCTGTCGCCAGACTGAATAATTCCGCGCCGCCTGACAACTTGTTCGATTACGACGGCGACGGCAGAGCGGATGTTTCGGTATTCCGTCCGTCCGAGAATAAATGGTATATCCTGCGAAGTTCGAATTCGACGGTTGCCGAAAATATATTCGCCATTGCTGGCGATGTTCCCGCGCCGGCTGATTTCGACGGGGACGGGAAAACGGATATTGCCGTTTTCCGTCCGTCGAGCGGCGATTGGTGGTATCTCTCCAGCATCAACAACGCGCAGGTTTTCGCGCATTGGGGACAACCGGGCGACATTCCGAGACCTTCGGATTTTGACGGCGACGGCAAAGCCGACTACATAGTTTACCGCCCGTCGAACAGCGTCTGGTATCGTTTGGGAACGACGGGCGCGACATCAATTCTCGCTTTCGGAATTGCCGAAGACAAACCGCTGGTCGGCGATTTCGACGGCGACGGGAAGAGCGATCCGGCGATCTTTCGTCCGTCCACAGGTCATTGGTGGTATGCGGCAAGCGCGTCGGGCGGACAGTTTTCGGCAGTTCATTGGGGACAGAACGGAGACATTCCCGCACCGGCTGATTTCGACGGCGACGGGAAAACGGATTTCGCCGTCTATCGTCCGTCAAACGGCGTTTGGTATATTTTGCAAAGCAGTAACCAGAGTTTCACGATTCTGCATTTCGGAATCGCCGAGGATAAACCCGTTCCGGCAGATTACGACGGCGACGGGAGAGCGGACATCGCGGTTTTCCGCCCGTCAAGCGGAGTCTGGTATCTTCTGCGTTCTACAAGCGGATTTACAGCCTTGCAATTCGGATCGGCTGGCGATATTCCGACCGAAAATGCGTTTATTCCGTAAAATGTAAGATTTTTTAAAAAGTAAAGCGAGCGGCGTTATCAAATATCAATTTGACAATGACAAAGCCTGCTCGCTTTACTTTTTTAAGTTGTTTTGGTGTATTACCTGTAATATGCCGAAGCAATCGGAATATCGTCAGGCAGACCGAATTGTAATCCGGTAAACGAATTATCCGAACTGTTTAAAATATACCAGGTTCCGCCGCGATAAACGGCGAGGTCGGCTTTTCGGTCGCCGTCATAATCTGCCGGAACGGGAATATCCGATGCCAAGCCCCATTGGACGGCTTTTAGCGAACGGCTGTAACTTTGCCAGATATACCAAACGCCGTTACGGAAAACCGCATAATCGGTTTGTTTGTCGCCGTCATAATCCGCCGGAACGAGTTTATCCGTGCCGATGCCGAACTGAAATGTTCCGGGCGTTAAGCCTTCCTGATACTGCACATACCATTGACCGTTGCGAAATACGGCGATGTCGTCGCGGCGATTGCTGTCATAATCCGCCGGAACCGGCACGTCGTCAGACAAACCGAACTGCTGAGCCTTGTATGAATTATCCGAACTGTTGAGCAGATGCCAGATGCCTTGACGGAAAACGCTCAGATCCGCGCGTCCGTCGTTATCGAAATCCGTCGCCATCGGTTTATCTTCGGGCAGACCGAATTGGTTGAACAGAAAACCGCCGTCCGAACTTTTCAAAACATACCAGATGCCGTCGCGGAAAACTCCGAGATCGGTTTTGCGGTCGCCGTCATAATCCGCCGGGACGAGTTTATCGCCAGCCAAGCCCCATTGAACCGCCGAGAAAGAGCCGTCGGAACTTTTCAGGACATACCAAATGCCGGTTTCGGGACGAAAGACCGAAACGTCCGCCTTGCCGTCGCCGTCGAAATCCGAAGCAACAGCGCGAGCCTGCGGCACGGGATCGAGCTTATACGCCAGAAGATTCGTGCCTTGTCCGGGAATGAACGATTCGCCCGCGACAAAGACGCTGTTGTTTTCGTCAACAAACATCGTGAGCTGCGAAACGTCAGCGCCGTAATCCATCAAATAATCGTATTCAAAAAACGGACTGCCGAAACGATGCGTCCAGTCAACCGTGCCGTCGGGAAAATATTTGATGAGCTGGATGTCGGGATTGACAAAGCCTTCCGACGTAACGCCCATATAAATATTCCCGTCCGCGTCGAGAGCGAGTTTCGTATCGCCGTCGTAATCTTCATCGGCGGGTCCGTCATAGGTTCTAAGCCACAGAAAGTTGCCGTCGTTGTCGAATTTGGCGGTAAACGAATCAACATCGTAAAAATCGCCCGACAAATTGATCATTCCCGTAATGATGACATTTCCGTCGCCGTCTAGCTTCATCGCTGTCGGTACGGTTCCTTCGGCGCTGTCCGCGACATTGTAAATTTTCGTCCAGATATTCGCGCCGGTCGCCGCGTTGATTTTTTGGAGCGTTACATGCGGTTCGAACATTACGGCGTAGGTTATTCCGAGAACATAGACGTTTCCCGCGCTGTCGAATTCGATCTCATAGCCGCGGTCGTCCTCGCTCGTCGCCGGATTGAAATGATTGCGCCATTGCTCGACACCGGCGGAATTATATTTGATAGTCACGATCTCTTCGCTGCCGCCGCCCGAATTGCGGCTGCGGTAGCCCGTAATATAGACGTTTCCGGCGGAATCTACTTCAACCTCGCGCGTCGCTTCGCCCTGCAGTGTTACATAACGGGTCGCCCATTGCAGATTGCCGTCCGTGTCGTATTTTAGTGTCGCATAGTCGGCAAAAACATTCGCGTCCCACGAATAGCCGCCGACATAGACGTTGCCCGCCGCGTCAATTTTCAGGGAAGTCGGAAAATCGTCGTAATGATCGGTTTGCCCGAAAAGTTTCGTCCACAAGAGATTGCCGTTCGTGTCGTATTTGAGCGTTACATAATCGTAACTTCTGGTATTGGGAGCCGTACCGTCCGTATATGTATAACCCGTGAGATATACGTTTCCGGCGGCATCAACCGCCAAATCGCGCAGACCGTCTTTATAACTTCTCGTGCCGTCAAAAGTTCTCGACCAGACAAGATTGCCGTTCGCGTCAATTTTCGAAAGCACGATGTCCGTATCTCCGTCATCGGGATGGGCGTTAGATGTGCCCCCGAGATAGATATTGCCCTGCGCGTCGCGCCCGAACATCGGATTGTATTCGGCTAGATTCGGAGTATTGTTATAAAACGAAGTCCATGCGACGGTCGGTGTGTTGGCGGGCGGCGGCGGCGGCGGCGGCGGCGGACCGGCGGCGACAAAGTTCCAAACTTGATGACTCGAAAGACCTTCAAAAAACACTCCCGGCGGGAAAAATTGGTAGCCGTCGAGAACCGGACGCAGTTCGTAGCGGTCGCTGAAAAGATTATCGAAACGATACTCGCCGTTTTCATTTGTAACGCTGACCCATTGCGGCGGACCGGTCGTGTTTTGAATTCGAAGCGTAACGATTACGCCGCTCATCCGCACTCCGTTTTGATGCGTAATGTGACCGGATATGGAAAACGCCGGTTCGCCGTAAAAATTCTGCACCTGATCTGCCGAAAGATTTTCAAAGGTCGCTGACGGCGGAATAAACGCGTATTCGTAATCGTTCGGAATAATAACGCGCGAGGGCGTTACGCGGTAGGTCGCCGTCGGCAGATTCGAAAACGAATAATTTCCGTCCGCGCCCGTCGTAACTGTCGAGGAAGTTCCGGCGGTCAGATTTTCCAGCCTAACCGTCGCGTTCTGCAGAGGTTGATTATTTTCGGTCGTGATCTGCCCGGAAATCATGAACGCGCCGCCTAAGTCCGGTCTCTGCGCAATTTCCCGCGTGCGGCAGACATCTCTTAAACTTCTTTTTTTTTGAGATTTTACAAATTCGACCTTGCCGGTTTGATAATTATTGCATGGGATTTCCTGAGCCTGAACATAATTTAACCCAAGCAAAAAAACACTCCCGAACAGAAGCGTCCTGATAATTTTAGTCAGCATATTTTCCTCCTCGATAAAATTCTTATATCCACAGTGTCTCACTTTAAGGGAAAAAGACCAAGAATTTTTGGAATTTACGCTTTCTCTTCTTCTTTCATCAGACGGGCAACAAAAAACACGTAATGGACGCCGGAGAAAAAGGCGAGTGCGACGACGATCGCATAGACGGTCGGCAGGTAAAAACTGTAGCCGAAAACGGCGGCGATGAGAATCAAAGTAACGGCGGCAACCTGCACGGTCGTCGAGAGCTTGCCGAGCCAGGACGGTTTGAAACCGCGAAATCCGGTCATCACGTTGATCGCCCACGCGACCGTGAGAATCAAAACGTCGCGCCCGACGACCGCCGCCGTTACCCAAAACGGGACGGATTTTCCGGGCGGCGGAAATATGTTCGGCATCGTCAGAATGACAAAGGCGACCGTCATCAAAAGTTTGTCGGCTATCGGGTCAATGATCCTGCCGAGTTCGGATTCCTGCTGAAATCGGCGCGCGACAAATCCGTCAATACCGTCGGAAATTCCGGCAATGACAAAAACGATCAAAGCCCAGCCCGTATATCCGTAATACAAAAGACTTGCGAAAACAGGAATGAGAGCCATTCGCAGAAAGGTCAGCAGATTAGGAATTGTTAAAACTCTCGATGCCATTATTTAAAATTACAAAATCGGCATTATAGATTAGTCAGTGGAAGTTTCCAAAATTGATTTTTCTGAAAACGGATTTTGATCTCAAGCGCAGCGGAGTTCGATCAGCGAGATTTCCGGCGGGCATTGATAGCGGACAGGCAAAACGACCGTGCCGATGCCGCGCGTGATGTAAATTTGCGTGTTTTTGCGTTGGTGCAGACCGCTTGAAAGCTTTCGTTTGGCAAAGATACTTTTTTTCGCGTCGCGGACTTTGACCTGTCCGCCGTGCGTATGTCCGCTGAACATCAGGTCAATATTGAATCTTGCCGCTTGACGAATAATAACCGGATTGTGCGCTAAAAGAATTTTCATTTCATCGGGAAACGCGCCGCGCATCGAAGCCGAGACATCGGTTTTTCCGACCATATAATCGTCAACTCCGGCAAGCCAAAATGAAGAATCTCCGGCGTCTAAACGAAATCCTTCATTTATCAAAACATTGATATTTTCATTGCGAAATGATTCCGTAACCATTTCCGCATCCGTCCAGTGATCGTGATTTCCGAGACAGGCGTGCGTGCCGAATTCCGCTTCGAGTTTTCCTAAAACTTTCGCCACCGGCTCGATATAATCAGTTTCGTGCGAAACATAATCTCCGGTCAGAAAAAATATATCCGGTTTGAGATGATTGGAAACCTGCACGGCGCGCGAAATATGTTCGAGATTTGTAAACGGGCTGTGATGAATATCAGATAAGTGAACGATGCGGAAACCGTCGAGCTTTTTCGGCAGACGTTTTAATTTTATCTCGACCCGTTCGAGAGAAAGCGAGTTGGCTTCGTTGAGCGCGTAACGCGCGACCTGCGAAAGATTGCTCGCCAGATCGCGCAGAGGCGTGTCGGACGCGACCATCGAGTTTAAGCGTCTGGACAATTTTCCTCTTTTCGGGACGGCAAATTTCATCGTTTAAAACTTAATTTCTGGGGCTGCCAAATTCGTCGGTAAGATGTCTAGGGATTATATACGGATGTAGAGAAATTTGTAAAGTATGGTAAATGCCGGTTGTCTGGTTAATGCGAAATCGGTTCGACGATCAATTTTCCGTCTGCCGAACGTTCAAGCGCGACACCGACGATCTTACCGATAATGTTGATTTTACCTTCATCGAAAAGCAACGGTTCGGAGTCTTCGGCTTCCAGACAGACTAACCCGAATTCGCTCTCGTAAAATCCGCAACTGACATATCCGGTTTCCGTTTCCTCGGCAGCAATCAAATCACCGCGTTTAATTTTATCTGCCGGAACAACGACCGCCAGCGAATCTTTTAACAATCCGATGTTTTCGAGATGGGTGTTGCTGATCCAAACGCCTTGAATCTCTTCATACATCGAGAGCGACGCGGGTAAGATCAATTCCAGATTGTCGAGTGATGCTGTCGAGTTTTTTACACTGTCGTAGTTTTCATTTACGAATTCGGGTTGTGCATCGGATAAAATATTTTTCGAAGAGTCGAGATGTTCGCGCAAGTAAATTTCGTAATTCTTAACCAGATTATTTGCCGCTTCTTCGCTGATTTTATTTTTGGCGATTTCAAAGGCTTCCATCAAACAAAAGGTCGCCGAAGAAAGATCGTCCAACGAGATCAAAATTTTAATTTTTGTCCGATAAGTTTCAACCAGATAAGCCGCGTTTTCGCCGGGCGTAAGAATTTTAGCGGCTTTTTCAATCGTCTTTAGAGCCTCTTCAAATTTACCTTCCGAATAAAATATCTGAGCTTTGGTGTCAAACGAAAATCCCTCACGGGTGCGGTCTTTGATACTTTTGAAGATTTTTGTCGAAGCATCAATCATTTGATGCGCCTTCTCAAAATCGCGGGCGGTTTTGTAAAGCAGTGAAAGATCATTATAAACGACACCCAGATAAATTTTATGCTTTGCTTTGGCGTAAAAATTTTTGGCTGATTCGAGATGATGAAGAGCTTTCGGAACATTACCCAAAATATCCCAGGCGATGCCGATCTGGTTATGATAAGAACCTTTCAAACAATTATCCGTGCATTTCGCAGCGGAATCTTCGATCCGATAAAGCGCATCCAGAATTTCCTCGGGCTTGTGCGATGAAAGCGAGATCAAGGATTTGATAATAAAAGAATAAAATCTCGTGTTGCTTGACGGCGGCAAACTATGAGAAAACGACGCTTCCAGCCACGTCTCCGCTTCATTGATCTCTCCCGTTCGCCAGTAAGCCAAAGCCAGATAATTCTCGCATTCGGCTATTTTTTCGACATTGTAAAGTTCGATAAAGAGATTTCTGGCGGCGGTCAGTAGATTGCGGGATTTTTCCTGTGAATTGGGAATTTGTTTTACGTGTCCGAGAAAGCCGAACAGACTGCCGCATCTTAAAATCAATTCGGCGGCGAGTGGTGTTTCCAATCCTTCGGTATTCGGCAAGAGGGTTTTGTTTTCCCACAGATCGCCGATTTCAGACAGAGCTTCTTCATATCGCCCCTGTCTTTCCAACTTAAACAGCTTTTCGCATAAATAAGTTTTGTTGTGGAGAGTTTTCATATCGTAGTAGAAGTCCAATTCTGTTAGTATAGGCGCGATACGCAAATGTATCAAGGAAAAAATTAAGTTTGGAGAAAAAAAAATATGAAAATCACAAAATTAACCATTAAATTGTTCTTGATCATCAGCCTTTTCGCGTCAATCGCTTTAGCCGACGGGCATATGGGCGGCGGCGGTTTTGCCGAAGACGGTCATACGGGCAGCGGCAATTACACCTGCAATGCCGAAACACATGAAAATTGTTCCCAGGAGGACGGACATATGGGCGGCGGCGGATTAGCCGATTCGACAATAATTTTTGTCAAAAACTATTTAGCAAAATTGTTCGGATAATCAATTTCAAGAGAATATAAATTATCCAACGGGAAATAAGTAAAATCTTTTTCCCACACAATTCAAAAGCCTTTTTTTCTTCCAATTTCGGCGGATTAATATAGGTTTGCCTTTAGATCGAAACGAATAGGCGCGAATTCGGACAGTTTCCTAAAATTTCCAGAAGATCGGGACGAGAATGATCGAAACGATAAAGACGGCGATGGTCAAAAACGCGCCGACTTTGACGAAATCCATAAATTTATAGCGTCCCGGTGTATAGACGAGAACGCAGGCAGGTTCGAGCGGCGTGATAAACGAGAAAGACGCGGCGTAGGTTACGGCGACGGCGAAGGTGCGCGGATTTAATTCTAAAATAGCCGCCGTCTGTATGGCGACCGGAATGACGACCAGCGCGGCGGCTTGATTCGACATCGGCTGTGTCAAAAAAACCGTCAGGGCGAAAAATCCGGCAAGCACGGCGGTCGGACCGTAACCGCCGAAATATTCTCTGATCAGATTGGCGAGATAAATATCGGCTTGCGTTTCCTTCATCGCCGTTCCGAAACTGATCATACAGGCGATCATCACCAGCAGACGAAAATCTATCAGCGAATAGAGTTCGGCGTAACGGACGGTTTTGGTCGCCAGCAGAAGCAGAACGCCCAAAAGAACCGCGATGGTCAGCGGAACTTCGATGCCGGTAACGATTTTGGAAAGCGAAAGCGACAAAAAAAGCAAAAACGCGGCAATCGCCCAACGGCGTTTTTCCGTCCGCATACTGCTGGCGGAAACGTCCTGCAAAAGAAGCATCTCGCCTTCGAGAACATACGGCTCGATGGTTTTGCGGTTTCCCTGAACGAGCAGAACATCGCCGAATTTCAGCGCGACATCGCTTAATTTTTTAAAAAAAGTTTCGCCGTGACGATTGACCGCCAAAACCGTCAGGTTGTATGTCTGCCGAAAACTGATTGATTTCAGCGTTCGACCGATGAGGCTCGAATCGCGCATCACCATCACTTCGAATAGTTCGGTTTCGCCCGATTCTAAAATATTGTCGCTCAACAGAAATTCGGGTTTGATCTCCAGACCGACCTCTTCTTTGACGCGCAGAATATCGGTCAGAGTTCCCTCAACGATCAATAAATCTCTTCGCCGGATACGTTCGCGCGGAGTCGGCAGAATCGTTTCATCGCCGCGTATAATACACAAAACATTGAGGTCTAATTCGAGATTGAGGTTCGCTTCGCCCAAGGTTTTGCCGACGAGTTTCGATTCGGGCAGAACCAGAAGTTCTGAGATGTATTCGCGGATCGAGTATTGTTCGGTCAGAGAATCTTCGCCGCCGCGATACGGCAGAAGTTTTCGACCGATAAAAAGCATATAGATCATCCCGACCACAACGGTGATCACGCCGACCGTCGTGAGTTCAAACATGGAATACGCTTCAAGACCGTATTGCTGAATCGCGCCGCTGACCGCCAGATTCGTCGAAGTTCCGATCAGAGTGCAGCTACCCCCAAGAATCGCGCCGAACGCCATCGGCATCAGAAGACGTGATGGCGCGATCTTCGCTTTTACCGCCAGACCGAGAACGACGGGCAGAAACATCGCCGTCGTCGTCGTATTTTTCAAAACCGATGCCGATATTGCCGCGACCAGCATTATCAAAGCGGTCAAAATAAACTCGTTGTTTCCGGCGATCTGGTAAAGCCGCCGCCCGATCAGATCAACCAGACCGGTTTTGACCAGCCCGCCGACCAGAACGAAAAGTCCGGCGATCGTGATAATAATGTCGTTTCCAAATCCGGCAACCGCGTCCTGCACGTTCAGAACGCCGAAGACGACCAATCCGATGACCAGAATGATTCCGACGACATCCACGGGAAATTTTTCCGAGCCGAACAGAATCAGGGCAACCAGCAATAAAATCAGTGTTATAGCGATTGGCGACATTGAAAATTAGAATACAGAAATTCTGATTTTTTGGAAAGTTTTATTTGCTGAAAAAATTGTTAATTAACCCAAGTTGCCAGTTATGAACATTTTTGTTCTCAACCACGAAAAAACACTAAACCACACGAAATTTTTAACTTATTTTCGTGTTTCTTCGTGTTTTTTCGTGGTTTGATCTTCTTAATTTCAATAAATAGTTTGATAAATTCCATAACTGCCAACTTGGATTAATTATTGATCGTGTTTTTCGAATTGGTATTGGTCGAAGCAGTCGAGTTTTGCGTGGGCAGATTTCCTTGCTGTTCGAGTTCTTCGGCGGACTGCCAGCCGGCTTTTTTGAGAAGTTCGATGGCAAAGCGGACGGGAACTGCCATATTTGCCGCCGTGCTTTCCGTAAAAACGCCGAAATTTACGCCGATCACTTTGCCCGTCTGACCGAAGAGCGGCGCGCCCGAACCGCCTTCCGCTGTTTTCGCATCGTGGACGATGCGCCGCGCGTCGAGATCGGTGATCGAGCCTTGCGTCGTTAAAGGAACTATTTTATTTGATTGCGAAAGTGTGTTGATGATGCACTGGCGCGAGCCGCCGCATCGGTTGCTTAAAGACCGCGCTTCCGATTCGTCGGTCATTGCCAGAAGCCTGTCCGGTCCGTTCGGATAACCCAGTGAAACGACCGTTTTTCCGACGGCGACCGTCTGCGTGTCGTTTTCGAGCGGCAGAGTCGGAATTTGAGTCGGCAGTAAAGCCGGTTCGACCGAAGTAACAGCCAAATCTTCGCGGTAATCCAATTCCCGAATTTTTAAGGGAAACGGCTGTGAATAATTCGGAAAATAGACGACCAGTCTTTTTATCCGCGCCCGCCCGTTCGAATCCCGCATCATCTGTTTGACCAGATCGTCTTCCTGCCACGGCTGGACGACGTGGCGGTTGGTTACGATGTAACCGCCGCCGACGTGAAAACCCGTTCCGATAAAATCATACTCGACGGGCGTGCCGCCGCCTTCGGTCGTCAAGCCCTGCTGAACGGGAACTTCGGGAATTTGGTCTTCCATCGGCTGCGGTTCATACGGGTCGGGCTGGAAAGCCTGCGGGTCGGGATAGCGGAGAGTTTTGCCCGTCCGTTTATCAACCAGATCGTAAACGCCGAAGATCAGACACACGCCTTTGCCGTAATCCGTGCTGAGACGCGGCGCGAGCGAGAGAATGTCAATGACTGACTTATTCGTTTTATCTAATTCGCCGAGCTGATCGTTGGTCTGCGCGAGCTTTTCTTCGAGCTTCGTAATTATTTGACTTTGTTTTTCGGATTGCTCGCGGCTTTGCTGTAATTCACTGCTTACGGCGTAACCGATATACAAAATGCCGCTGATAAAGCCGATTGCCAGAACCAGAATTATCAGTTTGCTCGTCCACGAAATCTCGCGCGACAATTCGCGGACAAATTCGCGCAAAAACATTTTCGCGTCGTCGCGTTTCGGCGAGATTGCCGCGCCGATGGCGGCTTCTTCGATAAACTGCGCGACATAGCGTTGATCCTGTCTGGTCGTTATCAAAGAAGATTTTGAAGCGAGCGAGAAAAACGAAAACGAAATGTCCGTGCCGGGAATGGCGATCGTGTCGCCGTCATTGACGGCAATAAAACGGCGGATCGGCTTGTCATTCAAGGTCAGACCGAGTTTGTCGTTGAATTTGACAATACGGTAAACGCCGTCGGTGTTTTCCAGCTCGAACCAGTTTCCGGTTTCCGTAACCTGCGGCGAATGGATAAACAAATCGCTGTTGTCATCCGCTCCGAAACTGATTCGTTCATCATTGAAAAACTCCGTCCGCTTTTCCTTTCCGACCGAAATATGAATGATAATGCCTTTTGCCATTGGTGACGAGAAAAACAACTCCTGTCAGTCGTTATACTAACACGAAGTCTTAATAAAAAATAACTTTACAGTTAGTCTTTGCGAAGTTTTTAGATAAAATTTTCAAAGAAATAGTTGTCAGGATAAAATAGAAAAGTAATGAGCGAAAGAAAATTTATCGAAGACGCGGCGCATCTTGAAAAACTCGCGCCGGTCATTAATGCCGATATCAAACATCACGTTTTTGTCTGCAACGGCAAATCCTGTTCGGCGGTCGGGAGCGCGGATGTCAAAAAAGCGTTCGAGGACGAACTGCAAAAACGCAACCTGCATTACGGCAAGGAATCGAAAGGCAGAAATCCGAACGGTACGGTCGTTCTGACCGACTGCGGTTCGGTCGGTTTCTGTTCTATCGGCACGGCGGTTCTCGTCTATCCCGAAGGCGTCTGGTATGGACAGGTGCGCGCCGCAGACGTTCCCGAAATCGTCGAAGAACATCTCGTCAATGGAAAAGTCGTGAAAAGATTGGCTTTGATCGAATTAAGTGAAAAAGATTGATTTCGTTATTTTTTATCGAGCATTACGGGCTGAGTCCACGCGATTTTTCCATTTGATTCGATGATTTTCGCCCGCACATAACCTTCGTCGCCGCGAATCTGATAAACTGCCGGATTTGTGATGACTTCGCTGAGTAATTTCCCGTCTTTACCGATAAATTGGACGCGGTATTTGCTCGTTTTCTCTGCACGAATATCAATCGTGATCTTATTTTTATCCGCCTGATAATCTTTCAGTTCAACGCCGGTCGAAGAGTAAAACTCGCCGTTTTCCATTGCTTCGAGAATCGCGCGCGGCGTGAGCTGGTCGGCGCGGACAAAGATCCAGCCTTGTCCCGGTCGGGCGGCTTTTTTGTTTTCCGGGTCTTTAAAATTATGCGCGTCGTCAACCGCGATGCCGTAGAGCAAGATTCCGGCGGAAAGTATCTTGTCCCACATTTCTTCGAGTCCGGGCTTGCCCCCGCCGCCGAGATTATTGACCAAAGGATGACCGTTGAAAATTTCAAACAGCTTATTGTTTTCCACTTTTTTTATATCTTCGGCGGTGATCGTCCATTCGAAATTCGGATGATTGATATGCGGAACGCCTTTCGCGGCGCGAATCTCGTTGACATTGCGCTGGATGACTTCAGCGACGCTGCCTCCGCCCTGCGGTTTCACCAATCTTTCGACATCCAAGCCGTTGATATGAATCGGTTTTTTATCGAACGAATCGGAAATCTCTTCGCCGCGAATGACGATAAACTTTTCTTCCGCGCCGTGAACCGAATTAAGCCCGTCAACATTGGTCAAAAAATTGTGATCGGTCAGAACAAGAAAATTGTAGCCGTGTTCCCGATACCAGCGGACGACCTCGTCCGGCGTCGAATCGCCGTCGCTGTTGATCGTATGCGCGTGCGTGTTGCCTTTATACCATTTCGATTGCTTCGGCGGCTGGGCGAAATTTACGGTCTGAAGTGTAAAAATAAAAACTATGGCAAGCGAAAAGAAACGTGTGTAACTGAATTTATTCATTAAAAATTTCCCGCCGTAAAAAATTAAATATAACGCGAATTAAAGATAATACATTCGATTCTTTTAAAACAAAAAATCCGGGCGAAATAAACCCGGATTTTTTCTGGTATTTGATCCGCATTTGTGAAAAAATCTCTAATTGCTCGCCAATTGAACGGACGGCTGCAAGCTGCGTTTGAAAAATTCGATAACTTTTTGATCGTAGGTGTCGGCTTGTTCGAGCGAAGCTTTCATGATGCCGTAGCCGGAAAGATTGAAATCCATCTTCGATTCGACGACCGTCGATTTCGGAAAACAACGGCTGACTTTTGTTGTCGAATCCTGCAATTCCGGTTCATCCGCGCCGGCAAGCAGAAGAATTTTTCTTTCCGCGACGGCGTTCGCTTTTCCGCACAAAGAGTTGCGGTCGTAACATCCCTTGGCAAAATACAGATACGTTCCTTTTTCGGCAAGTTTTGAAGTAACCGCGCCGGCAAACGGAAAACGCCGTTCGACCGCCAGTTCGAGAACTTCATCCGATCGCGCGGGAACGGAATCGAGTGCGAGAGCTTTGACGCTTTCGTCCTTTTCGGCGGCGGAAAGCGCGACCAGCGCGCCGAGTTCGATGCCGAAAATCCCGATGTCACTGCCGACCAGAGCGGTTTCGCCGTTTTTCAGATCGCGTAAAAATTTAATTGCCGAAAGCGTATCTTCCATTTCGCACCCGCCGAAGGTGGTGTTCGCCAGCGGCGGTTCTTCGCCGTGCCCGCGCAGGTCGGGCATCAAAATTGTAAAATCCGTCGCTTCGTTCAATTTCACGCCGAGATTCAGAACATACGAACGGTCTGTGCCGTAGCCGTGAAGCAGTATCACTGCCGGAGCGTTTGCCGCGCCGCGCAGTAGCCATCCGCGCGCCTGTGTGCCGTCCAGATTTGTCCAGGTTTCGTCCGTTACCTGCGCTCCGCGCGCGCTGAGCTGCCCGTATTGCGCGGGCGTGACGAGATACGCCGAACGCGGCGGGGCGGAGGATTTATAGACCAGCCAGACCGATGCCGCAACGACTGATAAAATGACGAGCAGAATGATCGGCAGTATTAATTTCCAAAAACTCTTAAACAGACGAATTATTTTTCGCATAGCTTTTACCGCGATTTGCGGGAGAATGAATACAACTTAAAAGAAACTTGCAGTGTCTTATGAATGACAGCCCCTTGAGAAAAAAGGACTTTCGGTAAGTCGTCTAAAATGTTACCATATTCGGCAGCAGGAAAGGAAGTGTTTTTAACAATGATCAACAAAAAAAATATCGCCGTTCTTTTTATTTTATTTGCCTTTTTCACTAATTCATTCGCCCAGACGCAGGCAAAACGCGACTCAAAAAAATCAACGGATTCAGTTTCAAAAACGCAGTTTTTCCCGCTCGAATTGTTAAAGCCCGGAATGCGCGGCACGGCGCGGACGGTTTTTAAAGGGAGTGAGCCGGAAGACTTTAATGTTGAAATTTTGGGCATCGTGCCCGGCGGGATCGGACCGCGGCAGGATTTGATCGTCGGTCGGATTTCGGGCGGAAGCGCGGACCGGACGAGCGTTTTTGCCGGAATGAGCGGCTCGCCCGTCTATATTGACGGCAAACTCGTCGGCGCGATTTCCTACAGTTTTCCTTTCGCCAAAGAACCGATCTGCGGCATCACGCCGATCGAGCAGATGATCACGATCTTCGAACAAAATCAAAACCGAAGCCCGAAAGCGCAGGAGCCGCGACCGCTTTCATTTTCCGAATTGGCTTCCGTAGAGTGGAAACCGGAATTTCCGTTTAACAGAAATTATGCGGGTTCGCCTCTCGCGGCGAATCCGAATTCGCCTCTCGCGGCAGTCGCCGGACAGACGTTTCAGCCGATTGCCGTTCCGGTTACGTTCAGCGGTTTTTCGCCGCAGACTTTGAAATTTTTTGAAAAGGAATTGATGCAGGTCGGACTTCTTCCGGTTTCGTCGGTCGGCGGCGCGTCGAAAATCTCGCCGATGAAAAAAGCGGATGAAAAAACTCTGCTCGGCGGCGCGTCGGTCTCGATGCAGCTTACGCGCGGCGATTATTCGCTCGCGGCGGCGGGAACGGTTACTTACCGTGACGGCGATAAGATATACGCTTTCGGTCATCCGTTCCTGAATCTCGGTTCGTCCGATCTGCCGATGAGCGAATCGAGCGTCGTCACGGTCGTGCCGAATGTCAACAATTCTTTCAAACTCGCCGTTCCGGGCGCGATGGTCGGCGCGATGCTTCAAGACCGCAACACGGGTGTTTTGGGACGGCTCGGACAATCGCCGACAATGATTCCCGTTAAACTCAATCTCGAAACAAGCCGCAACCAGACGGAAACATTAAATTTTGAAATTGCCAAAGACGATTTTTTAACGCCTCTGCTTTTGAATATTTCGATCTTTAATTCGATCTCCGCCAATGAACGCAGTATCGGAAATTCGACCATCGAACTGGACGGAACGATCAAGATCAAAGGTCAAAAAGAACCTGTTCGCATCGAACGCCGGTTTGCCGGAATGCAGGCGGTTCAGTTTACCGGCGCGTCAATGGCGATTCCGGTTTCGAATATCTTGCAGAGCCGTTTTGAAAATCTCGAAGTCGAAAATATCGAGATAAATCTAAAAACCGGCGACGGCAGTAAAACCGCCGTTCTCGAACGAATCGCGCTCGACAAGACGCAGATTCGCGCCGGAGAAACGCTCGAAGTTCAGGCGTTTGTCCGCACCGACGCGGGCAGGACTTTTGTCCAGAGAGTTCCGGTAAAAATTCCCGAAGACACGCCCGCCGGGGTTTTGATGGTCACGGTCGGCGACGGAAATTCGATTCAGCAAACTTCGGTTTCACAGCAATTCGTTCCGAAAGACATCTCGGAACTGATCAAAACGATCAACGAAATAAAGAAAAACGACCGGCTTTACGTTCAGGCGCACCGCGTTACGAACGGCGCGGTGATCGGCGCGAACGAACTGCCGAATCTGCCGCCGTCCGTGCTGGCGACGCTCAATAACGACCGCACCGCCGGAGGTTTCAAACCGACCCTGCAAACCGTTCTTATCGAACAGGAAATCGCGCCCGCCGAATTTTTGATCTCGGGTAAGCAAACTCTGACGATTGAAGTTTTAAAATAAATTTTCTCAAAGTAAAAAAGGCGAAAGCGTTTGATTGTGCTTTCGCTTTTTTCATTTTAAAATCGGTTTATGAACAACACAGCAAAACTTCTGCGAGCGGCGCGTTTCGCCGCCGTCAAACACACCAACCAAAAACGAAAGGGAAATGACGCCGCGCCGTATATCAATCACCCGCTGGAAGTCGCCGATCTTCTGGTAAATGTCGGGAAGGTCGAAGACACCGACGTTTTGATCGCTGCGATTCTGCACGATACGGTCGAAGATACGGACACAAAGAAAGAAGAGATCGAAGAGCTTTTCGGCGAACGGGTGGCGAAAATGGTTCTCGAAGTAACCGACGATAAATCTTTGCCGAAAACCGAACGCAAACAGCTTCAGATCGAACACGCGCCGCATCTTTCCATCGGTGCGAAGCAGGTCAAACTCGGCGACAAGATCAGCAATATCCGCGACGTGATGGAAAATCCGCCCGACGGCTGGTCTGATGAGCGGCGGCGCGAATATATCGAATGGGGCGAAAAAGTCGTCGCCGGACTTCGCGGCGCGAATAAAAATTTAGAAAAACATTTTGACGAACTCGCCGCCGAAGCCAAACGTAAAATCGGCGCGGGAGAAGCGTCGTCGGCTAAAAGCCGGTAAGTTTCACTGGCGGTTACAGGCAATCATATGGGCGGCTTTCAGATCGGCTTCGATCGACTGCCGCGTCTGCTCGTCGGCTTCCGGCATCAGACAGATTACATTCGCCTCATTTTGTTTGATACATTTTCCCTGCCTGTGTTTTTTGATGCTTTCACGAACCGAATCGGTCTGACCGATGCAGACCAATTTGTGATGCCCGCGCTTCCGGCGGTCGGTGATGCGGCGCGAAATGATATAAACCGCCTGCTCCTGTTTCGGGAGCGCATTCAGCTCGTAAACCTTAAAATCATACTGCGATTTTACGCCGCGAAAAACGGCGGAACTGATCGCCCTGATTACTTTTCTTTTAGGTTTCGCATCAGCCGGAATTTCAACCGCCAAAACTTTTTCCGTCTTTTTCGATTTGGAAACCCGTTTGTTGGAAACTTTCGGAACAATTTTTTTAACGGTTTTCCTAGCTGAAATTTTCGGCGAAACCTTTTTCGACCGGACTGTTTTTTTTCTAACACGTGCCGAAGCTTTTCCTGTGGTTTTGGTTTTTAACGCCGAACTTTTCGGTGAAACTTTTTTGATTTTTGTTTTTGAAACGACGGTTTTCGCCGCAACTTTTTTAGTTCGTTTTGGTTTAACCGGAGTTCTTTTCGCCGCCGTTTTCCTGACGATTTTTGTTTCCGTTTTTGAAACTTTTGAAGTCGGCTTTTTCCCTGCCGGTTTAGTTTTCGCACGAACATTTTTTACCGCCGGAGTTCTTTTTGTTTGCCGTGTCTTCTTGGCAGACTCTTTTTTAAGCGCGACTTTTTTTACGGTTTTCGGTTGAGCCGTTTTTTTAGTTTTTGACTTGGATTGAGTTTTAATTGTCGTCTTTTTTACCGTCGGCTTTGCGGTTTTTATGATCCTTTTCGTCGCAGTTTTTTTAGCCGCCGGTTTGGCTGTTTTAGCAGATGATCTATTTGCCGGATTTTTAGTTTGCGATTTGCTTTCCGTCTTTTTGGTTCGCGCCGAAAGCTTCGGTTTTGCCGAAGCTTTTCCGACCGTAGTTTTCGCCGTTCGGGAAGTTTTTACCTGAGCGGTTTTTTTTCTTCCGGTCGCAACGGTTTTACTTTGTCTTACACTTGGTTTAACCGTTTTCTTGCCTGCCTTCGGTTTAGATTTGACTGCAACTTTTTTTACTATTTTCTGTCCTGCAACTGCCGGTTTTTTTTTCGCTGTAACTTTTGATTTCGGCTGTGCAGTTTTTGTTTTGGAATTTGTTTTTGCCGTATTTTTTTTAGTTGCTGTTCGACGGGTTTTTACCTGCGAACCAACTGGTTCTGCTTTTAACGAAGTTTTTTCGACCGCCATTTTTGCGGGTTTTGTTTTAACTGATTTTTCAGAAACTTTTCGCTTTTTCGGCGATTCGGTTTTTGATTTCGAAGCCTTTGACTTTACGCTTTTTTTCGCTTTATCTTTATTACTTGACGCTACCGATCTGCGAGTCGAATTTGGAACGGAGTTTTTCTTTACCGTCTTTCCGCTTGAGATTTTTGCCCTGTTTTTTACGGCTTTTTTCATAACGGATATTGTATTACAAGTGAAACGAAATTTCAAAGACGCACCACCAAAAATTAAAACAAAAACGGAACAATTTTTGTAAAATTTACGCCAAATCTGATATATTATTGGCATAAATTTTATGCCACAGCGCAGTCTTTCAAAACTCAGACCTTCCGCCCTGCGTCCCGAACTCTTCGGCGGCGATTAAATCATTCTCAAAATCGAACCATTGTAAGTCCTGAAACGGTCGTGATTTTTCGACCAATTAAATTTCATTTTTACGATTCATACAAGGAGAATTTTTTATGACACCGACAACCGAAATTCAAAAACCGATCATTAAAACCGAACTTCCCGGACCGAAATCGAAAGAGATCATCGCGGCTGACGAACAATTCGTCAACCCGTCGTATCCGCGTCCCGACTATAAACTCGTCGCCGAAAAAGGTTACGGCGTGTGGCTTGAAGACCCGGACGGAAATATTTTTCTCGACTGCAACGCGGGCGTGGCGGTCTGCGCAACCGGACATTGTCATCCCGAGATCGTCAAAGCGATCACCGAGCAGGCTTCGACTTTGATCCATATGTGCGGGACGGATTATTTTTATAAATTGATGCCCGATCTCGGCAGAAAATTGAACGAGATTTGCCCGATCGAAGGCGAGACTAAAACGCACTTTGCCAACTCCGGCGCGGAAGCCGTCGAAACCGCTCTGAAGCTGGCGATGTATCACACGCGCCGCCAGAAGTTCATTTCTTTTTACGGCTCGTTTCACGGGCGAACGCTCGGCGCGCTTTCGCTTACTTCTTCAAAACGCGCTCAGCGTCTCGGCTTTATGCGTCAGGCATTGGACGTAACGCACGTTCCGTATCCGAACAAATTCCGTCATTTTGCCGACGATAGACCGGCGGATGAAGAAAAGGTTTCGCGCGACGTAATTAACTGGATCGAAAACCGTCTTTTCAAAACGACCACGCCGCCGGAAGAAGTCGCCGGAATCGTTCTCGAAGTCGTGCAGGGCGAAGGCGGATACATCCCCGCGCCGAAATTATTTGTCAAGGAACTGCGAAGAATCTGCGACGAACACGGCATAATGTTGATCGTTGACGAAGTTCAATCGGGAATGGGACGCACCGGAAAGATGTTCGCGCTCGATCATCACGACGGCGTGAAAGCCGACATAATGTGTCTGGCAAAAGGCATCGGTTCGGGCTTGCCCATCGGCGCGACCGTTGCCAAAGCGGAAATTATGTCGTGGCACAAAGGCGCGCACGCTTCGACTTTTGGCGGAAATCCGGTCTGTATCGCTTCGGCTTTGAAAACGATCGAATTATTGGAAAACGGTTTGATCGAAAACGCCGCGACAGTCGGAAAACATCTGGAAGACGGTTTGCGAAAACTGCAATCGAAATACAAACAGATCGGAGATGTGCGCGGGCTTGGAATGATGCTCGGCGTGGAGTTCGTCAAGGAAAACGGCGACCATGACGCTGAACTCCGCGACCGCGTAGAAATGGCGTGTTTCAATCGCGGTTTGATAATTTTAGGCTGCGGAACTTCGGCAATCCGCTGGTCGCCGCCGCTCATTTTGACAAAAGAAAACGCGGATGTCGCGCTCGAAATTTTCAACGAAGCGATTGCCGCTTCGATATAAAAACACGGTTTTAAAAATTAAAAATCACAGCCGTAAATTTGCGGCTGTGATTTTTCTTACTTTCTACTCTCAATCAGTGATCTGTCTTTTTTTCCACCTGAGGGTCTTGATGAGTTTTGGATTTATCGTCTTTGGCATGACTTTCGGAATGCGACATTTCCTCGCCCGCCGGAGTTTTTACATGCCATGTGCCGTCCCAATAATAAAACGTCAATAAAAGCGTCAAAATGACCGTGCTGAGAAACGCCGCGCCGGCGACGAGCAGGAGTTTCAGATTGTCCGGTTTCGGACGGAATTTTTCGCCGATGGCGTGCAGATAATCTTCGTTATACATTTCGCTGTTACCTCGATAAAAAATTATAAAAAATCAAAAATAATTTTATCAGTTGTCGGTTTGAGCGACAAACGCGATGATTGTCTATTATAATTTTATCGCTGAAATTATAAACATCTGGCGACCGATCTGCTGATTCGAATGGGAAACAAAAAAACAATCTGGACTGTCATTCTATCGGCATTAGCCGTGGTCTATATTTTATTGCGGTTTTGGAATCTGACGGATTCGTGTCTCTGGTTTGACGAACTTTTCGGCGTTCACGCGGCGACGCTCGGCTGGGGCGGAATGTTCTGGTTCGTCGCGCAGGATTTGATTCACCCGCCGCTTTTTTATGTTTTGCTGAAACTCTGGATTTCCATCGGCGGCGAAACGCTTTTCTGGCTCAGATTTTTTCCCGTTCTGTTTTCGATTCTCGCGCTGTTCGCCTTTTATCAATTTTGTAAGCAGTTAAAATTGAGTTATCCGGCAATCGCCGTCGCGTTCGCGTTTTTCGCAGCGAACGGCGCGCTCATCAAATACGCGCAGGAAGTTCGGATGTATTCGCTGATGCTGTTTCTCGGAATCGTTTCGATGTGGCTGTTCACGCGCTTTCTGCATCTCGGAAAAAACATCTGGCTCCTGACGATCTGCAACGCACTGCTCGTTTACACGCATTATTTCGGCTGGTTCGTTTTGCTCGCGGAAATCATCGTCATACTGATCTTTCAAAGAATAAAGATCAGACAGATTTTGATTATGTTCGGAATTTGTCTGGCGAGTTTCGCGCCCTGGATTTTCGCCGTCTTTCGCGCCGCGCAGATAAATTCAGACCTCGCGCAAAACATCGGCTGGATTCCGCGACCGGATTTTTATGTGATCAGAGATTTTGTTTTCGATCTCATCGAACCGTTTTATTTTCAGGCGAGCAGTGCGGATTCGGCTTCAAATTATTTGATCACGATTCCGCTTTTAACTCTCATCGGCGCGGCAAAATTGATTTATTTTCTAAATTCCAAAGAGCGCACCGAAACCGAAAAAACAAACTTCTGGATGCTCGCCGTTTTTGTCGAAACGCCGCTCATTTTGGCGTTTGTTTTAAGCTGGATTTTGCCCGTTTCGATTTTCGGAACGCGCCATTTGATAATAATTTTCGCGCCGGTTGCCATCGCCGTCGGCATATTTTTCGATAAATTAAAACCGCAAATTTTGAAAATAGTTTTACTTTCGGGTTTGTTTTTTCTATTCGCACTCGCTTTCGTTTTTGAAACAAAACGCCCGAACCAAACTTTTATCTGGTGCGCGTGGGAAAATCTCGCCGGACAAATTCCAAATAATCAACCGACGAAAATCTACGTTTTTGAAGATTTAGTCGCCTATCATTTCTGGCTTGCCGAGCGAAATGATCCGAACATCCAAATCATAAAAATAGAAAATCTCGAAGGCGTTCAGGAAGACAAAGCGTATTTTCTGCCGCGCGGGTTTGATGATGTAAAGAAAATAAATTTTGATGAAATTTCCGATAAAACTTTTTACATCGCTTTCCGTGATGAAAATTTCGATTTACAAAAATCTCCGCTCAAAAATCTATCCGAAAAAGGCTACAAGATCGGCAAGCCGAAAACTTTTGAAGCCCAAGGTTTGAAAGCGTTTCTGATTGAAGTGAAAAAATAAATTGGAACGCCGTCACTCTGACGGCAAGATTGCGTGAGCAATCTGAAAACGTCTGCGAAATTTAAAGTTTCATATCACTGACATTTTTCTTCGCGCTTTGCGCTCAAGCCGTCAAGATGACGGCGTGCCAGTTTTTAACGATTTCTTCCTAATTTTTCGTGCGACGAAACCCATTCGTCGGCGACGACCGCACTTCCAAGAGATAATTCACCAGCCAAAACCGTCGCGGCAACAATTTCGGCAAATTTTTTCGCTTTGTCTTTTCCGTAACAACCCAATAATTCCAGACATTCGCGCTGTGTAGGCAAGCCCGTTCCGCCGCCGTAAGTCGCTACGATTAAAGCCGGAATCGTCAGCGAATAATAATAATCGCCCGCTTCTGTGATATGCGCGTAGGCGAGCGCGGCGGATGATTCGGCGACATTTGCTACGTCCTGACCGCAGGCGATAAACATTGCTGTAATGCCGTTTGCCGAATGCGAACCGTTGTTGTTCGCGCCCGCCAGAAATGCGCCGAGTTGCGAACGAAGCCGTGCGGCGAAAATGTCTTTGACGGAAACGTGCATAATTTCTTTCAATTTATCCGTCGGAATCGTGGCTTCGGCAATGACCTTTTTGCCGCGTGTGTGAATGCGGTTCATCCACGAAGATTTTTTGTCGGTGGCGATACTGCCTTCGAGTTGATAATGCTCGATGCCTTCATAATTTTGCATTATCCAATCGCAGGCGGCTTTCGTCGCTTTGCCCGACATATTCTGTCCCGCCGCATCGCCCGTCGTGTAGTTAAATCGGAGATAAAGAAATTTCGCGGCAGGGAATTGCTGAATGTCGCGCAACTTGCCGACACTCGTCGTAGTTTCGGCTTGGGCTTTTATTTCATCAAACTTCTCCTTCACCCAATTGCCAAACGCTTGCGCCTCACGCGCCGATGGAAAAACAAAAACAGGCGCGCGCTGCATCGCGTCGTCAACGACCGTCACGGTTACGCCGCCCGATTCTCTGAGGAGTTTCATTCCGCGATTGTAGCTTGCGACCAGAGTTCCTTCGGTCGTTGCCAATGGAACAAAAAATTCGCCTTTCGCATATTCGCCGTTAATCAAAATCGGACCCGCCAAGCCGATGGGAACTTGCGCCGCGCCGATAAAGTTTTCGATATTTCCCGGCAAAACCGACGGGTCGAACGAATATTTTCCAACGTGATCTAATTCGGCAGATGTATGCTTTTTTGCAAATTCGCGTCGTGCTTCGGCGGCTTCGCGTGTGTAATCGCTTTCTTTGTTTCTCGGAATTTTTGCGGTCATGTTTAATATTCGATTCTTTTTAAATCCAGAATCAGCGTGCTTCCGTCCGAATAAATCAAATCGTTGATAACCCAGACACCTTTGTTTTTTATTAACTCGACCTGGTAAGAAGCAGTCATTTCACCGCCGCAAACTTTTGGATAATAAAAATTCACTTCAACAAGAGTTTTATCGGCGTTTGCCGCAACACTGCCGATTTTTAAGACGTTTTTAATTTCCTTTCCGTTCTGGTAACACTCTTCATAAGGCGTAAACGAAAAACCGTCTCCGAAAAATGGTTTGTTGGTCGGATTTTGTTTTAGATACTCCTTTTCGCGTTTTAATTCATTTTGGAAAAGTTCGTATAGTTCATTGGAAAACCATTTTCTATGAGCGTTGACTTCGCTGGAATTAAAATCGCCCGAACGCGCTCGATGAAATTTGTAAAACGAGCGGACAAAATCCGACGCGCTATGGGTTTGAGCGAACATTCCGCCCGAAAGCATTAAAAAAATTATCAAAAGAAAGATCAATTTTGTTTTCATATCAACGTTTAACTTCCGAGTTTTTTCTCATCCAATTTTCTATCTTCTCGACATCTTTTTTCACCGTTCGCGAAGCGGCAAAAAGGACGAGCATCAAAAGCGTGCTTAAAACCGGCACGACATACAACGCCGAACGAAGTCCGGCAGAGCGAAACGGCTCCAAAGTTTTCGCCGTGATTTCCGTAATTCCGGCGGCAATCGCGGCTTGCGTCGTGAAATGATCACTGATAATACCGATGATCCAAGGTCCGAGTGACGCGCCCAATAGATACATCGCCAGAAAATAAACTGCCATCGCCGTGCCGCGCGAAGCCGGTTCGGTTACGTCGGCAATCGTCGCATAAACGATCGAGTAATAAAAATACATCAATGCGACGCTCGCGCCGATCAAAGCGGTAAATTTTACGTAATCGCCCGCCGGAATGCCGATCGAGAAAAAGAAAAACGGAATCGAAAGCAGAATCGCAAAAGTCGCTATCAGCAACGAGCCGTCCGCCCGTTTGCGTTTCGCCCAATCGCCGACAAAACCGCCGAGCAGAAGCCCGGGCGCGGAAAGCAGACCGTAAATTATTGTGGCGACATAATTCGCTTCGGCGATGTCGAGCGAGTGATGCCGCATCAAATACGGTGTGATAAATCCGCCGAGCGCATACATATTAAAATTATGAAGCGCGCCCGAAAGTATCAGCCAGATCATCGTCGGCGTGGTCAGAATCAATTTATAGGGCGAGCCTTCGCGTCTTTTCAGACCGACATTGACCGTTTCAACCGCGCCGCGATCCGGTTCTTTAATAAAAAGAACGAGCAGAACGCAGAGAAGACCGGGAAGTCCGGCGACGAGAAACGCCGTTCGCCAGCCGTATTCCTTGGCGACCGCGCCGGAAATTGCAAAACTCAGAGCAAGTCCGACCGGCAGACCGAGCATAAAAACCGACATCGCTTTGGCGCGTTTGCCGGACGGAAAAAAATCGCCGATCAAGCTGGTCGCCGCCGGAGCGCACGTCGCTTCGCCTACTCCGACTCCCAAACGCATCGCAAAAATCTGCCAGAAGTTTCGCGCGAGTCCCGAGGCGGCGGTCATCAAACTCCACAAAAAAACACCGACCGCTAAGATTTTTTTCCGGCTGTATTTGTCCGCCAATTTTCCGAGCGGCAAGCCGACAAACGCATACAGCAGAGTAAACGCCGTATTCAACGCGCCGAGCGCCGAATCGCCGAGTTCGAATTCCTTGCGAATCTCTTCGCCGACCGCGCCGATTATCTGCCGGTCGAAAAAATTTAAAGCGTTTATCAAAAATAAAACCGCAAGCGCGTAATAGGCGGCTTGTTTATTGTTCATATTATTAATTTTCGAATCAAATTCTAAAGACTACGCGATTTTGAGAATAATGAAAAATTAAGAAATGATTCAAACTTCCGTATCGAAAACTTTGCCGAAATAATCGGAAATCTCGCTCGATAATTTTTCTTTTTCGCGCTCTTCAATTCCCGCCAACTCTCTGGCTAATTGTTTTTTGAATTCGATCTGCATCTGTCTGGCGATTTGGATTCTTTGGGCTTGCGGCGAGCCTGCGCCGTGCATTGATTCGGTGAGATAGCCGACGGCGTTTCTGCCTAAAGTCATATTTTCGATGAGCCGCAAAATCCGCAGACGGTTTTCGGTCGAAACGTCGGCGCGTCCCTTTAGATATTTTTCCAGAAGATGCCCGACTTCTTCACTGCGAAAATCTTTTTCCGACGGCAGTGTTACGACCAAACCGCCCGCCAAATCCTGCGCGAGCCGTCCGATCTCGTAGGGCATTTTCGTAACGTGATGTTTGCAGACGTTGGCGATCATATCGTCGTTTAGATACGCGCCGCTTTTGGTCGGTTTCGACTGATAACTCGAAGCGATTCCGGTCGCATAAATTGTTTCATTTAAGTGAGTCATCTCGACGAGTTTGTCTTTGATGTGCGAAGCGTTTTCCACGCCGTTGTATTCGGCGATCTGCGCCGCCGCGCCTACAAGAACGTCGCCGAGTCCGCTTTTGCAGACATACGAACGGCGGTGATAACAGGTGAATCTTTCGACGAGTAGAGAAGCAAATTCCGTTTCGCCGTTCATAAAAATAAGTTCGTTCGGAATAAAGACGTTTTCAAAAATGACCATCGCTTCCTGTCCGCCGTAATTGTTATTTCCCGTATCAATCGTGCCGCCTTCCATCGAGCGCGTGTCGCACGATTGGCGACCGTAGATGTATGTGATGCCGTCGGCTTCGACCGGAATCGCGCCGACAATGGCGAAATCTTCGTCATTTTCCGTCAAACGCATCGTCGGCATGACGATCAGCCAATGCGAATTCAAACAGCCCGTCTGATGCGCCTTCGCGCCGGAAATGTAAACGCCTTCGTCGGTGCGCTCAACAATGTGAACAAACAGATCGCGGTCGGCTTGCTCGTGTGGAGCAAGCGAGCGGTCGCCTTTGACATCGGTCATCGCGCCGCCGATGACTAGATTTTTGGTTTGGACTTCTTTGATAAATTCTTTGAGCCGTCTGTGATAATCGGTTTGATATTTTTCGTCAATTTCAAATGTTACCGAATAAAGCGAATTGAGCGCGTCCATCCCGACGCATCTTTGAAAACAAGTTCCCGTCAGTTGTCCCAAACGGCGCTGCATTTTGTTCTGCAAAACAACATCGTCGCGGTTCATTGCGATATTCAAAAAGCGATTGACTTTTTCGCCCGTCAGATGCGATTTTGCCGAAGCGAGTTCCGGCTCGCGCTGTGCCAGATCGTAGGTTTCGGCGACGGCGTTGATGCTCGGGCGGATCATCGGATGGTCAACAGTTTCTTCGACGAGTTCGCCGAAAAGATAAACTTTTAATTTTCGCCCGCGCAAAGAATTTATGTAATCTTCACTTGTTTTGATCGGTTCGCTGACGCTTTTTTTAACGGCTGATTCGTTCATTTGTTTTCGATTAGTAAATTTCGAGAGCTATGTAAAATTGGTATTACCAATTTTATTCATTTATTTTCTGTAAAACAGACAAAAATATCTTGACAATAAATATATATTTCATTAAATTTAGTAAAATTCTACCGAACGGTAAGTAAAAAATAGCACAATTTAATAATCGAAACAATAAATTTTTGGATGCTGTCTGGTAATTTTCGGCGCATTCGAAAAATCTCTTTATCACCAAAGAAAATGGCTAGAAACGGGACGCGGAAAAGTCTTGATCGGGCGCGGGAAATTTATCTGACGGCGGCGCAGATTTTTTTTACGAAAGGCTATAACGCCACGTCGCTCAATGAGATCGCCGAAACTCTCGATATAACGAAAGCCGGGCTTTATTATTATGTCGAGAGCAAACAGGATTTGCTTTACCAGATAATCAAACTCGGTTTGGACGATGTCAAAGCGGAAGTGTTAGACCCGGCGCGGGAAATCGCCGATGCGGAAAAGCGGCTCCGGTTCATAATTTTAAATCACTCGCGCCTTTCGGCGGGCGGCAATCACGCGGTTTTTATCATTTCGCATGAGGTCGAGGCGTTGAGTTTTAATCAGCGTCAGGAAGTTCTGCACCGGCGGCGGGAGTATTTCGATTTTATCCGCAACACGCTCGTCGAACTCGAAGCGGAAGGGAAATTGCACGACATTGATCTGACGACGGCGACGTTTACGATTCTGGGAATGATCATCTGGCTCGCCCGCTGGTTTTCTCCGAACGGCAAGATGTCGGTCGAAATTGTTTGCGATGATGTTTGCGAAATGGCTCTGCGCGGCGTTTTGCGCAGGCAATAATTGAAAAAGTTTTTTAAAGCTAAATTTTGGCAAAGGAGTTTGATTCTATGAAAAAGTTTACGATATTTTTCTTTTCGGGTCTGCTGTTGGCGTCAAGCGCGGCGGGGATTTTCGGACAGGCGACGGCAACCTCCGAACTGCGCGGCAGAGTAACCGACCCGAACGGCGCGGTGATTTCCGGCGCGACCGTGACGGCGACCAACAACGCCCGAGGCACTTCGCGCACCGTAACGACGGACAAAGAGGGCAATTATGTAATTTTGTCTCTGCCGCCAAGCACTTATACAGTGAAGATCGAAGCGACCGGGTTTGCGCCAAAGACGGTCAACAACGTTCTGCTCGAAGTCGGGCAACAGCTCGCGCTCGACGTTGACCTGGCGGTCGGCGATGTCGGCGTGGTCGTGGACGTAACGGCGGGTGAACAGGCTCTGGTTGATACCGAACGAACGCAGCAGTCAACTATTATCAGTGCGCGGCAATTAAACAACCTGCCGATCAACCGGCGTAATTTTTTGGATTTCGCGCTCCTTACGCCGGGCGTTTCCGATGCCGATAACGTCAATGATTCGAGTGATTTCCGCGTCGCCCAAACGCCGCAGTCGGGCTTGAGTTTCGGCGGCAACAACGGGCGCGGCAATTCGATCAACGTGGACGGTTCGACCGCTGACACTGCCGCCGGCGGCGCGCGAAACGTCGTCAGTCAGGAAGCGGTGCAGGAATTTCAGGTTGACCGCAACAGCTACAACGCCGAATTCGGCGGCGCGTCGGGCGGCGTTGTGAATATCGTTTCCAAAACCGGAAGCAACGATTTTCACGGCAGCGTTTTCGGTTATTTCCGCGACAAAACTTTCGATGCGCGTAACGCTTTCGATTTTAATCCCGACGGCAAATCTCCGTATAACCGCCAGCAGTTTGGCGGGTCATTGGGCGGTCCGATCGCTGAAAACAAAACGTTTTTCTTTGCTTCGGCGGAGGGACTCCGGCAGAGTCTGACTTCCTTTGTAACT
Organism: Pyrinomonadaceae bacterium; assembly: GCA_041940425.1. Classification (GTDB taxonomy): domain Bacteria; phylum Acidobacteriota; class Blastocatellia; order Pyrinomonadales; family Pyrinomonadaceae; genus DATHTS01. Next base: position 9,488 of record JBGTSF010000030.1, on the reverse strand, counting down.
CTGAATGACTCTCTGGCGGACGGTTTACGGATCGCTCCGCCGAATGCCGCCAGCGATCAAAACTTTTTCCTGAATTATCTGGCGAGCAAACCGCAGTTTCTTCCGCTCGCCACCGGAGTTCGGGGGGCTTTGACCGTTCCGAGCGCAAGAACCGCCGCGCTGTATGCTTCGACCGACGGGCAGTTTCCGGCAAAGGATACGAGCGCGCTTATTTCCGGTCGGATTGATCACACTTTCAGCGATTCCGACACGGGCTTTGTCCGTTTTAACTATTCGCGTTTTACGAACGAAAATCAGGCGACGGGCGCGTTAAATGCGGTTTCGCGCGGTCGCACGGTCAAATCGCCGAGCGGCGGGATTCTGCTTTCGGAAAATCACACATTTAACAGCACGACGATCAACGAACTTCGCGCACAGCTTTCTTATTACCGTCTGATCGTTACACCGAACGATCCGGTCGGACCGGAAATAAACATCCTCGGTTTCGGTAATTTCGGACGCGACATATTTCTGCCCTCCGACAGTATCACGCGGCAATTCGATCTCGCCGACACGGTTTCGATGGTTCGCGGTTCGCACACCATCAAATTCGGCGGCGTGTTTCAATACAATCATATTTCGACCAATTCGGAAACCTATCTGCCCGGCACATTCCGTTTCGGTTCACTGCCGTTTGCGACGCTTTTTTCAACTGCGCAAAGAACGGCGATTGTTAATGAAATTCTGGCGGATTTTCCCAATCCGAATGATCCGACGAGACTGCTTCTGCTCAGCACTCTGACCAACACGACTTCCAGCACGATCAATTCTTTGCAGTCGTTTAACGTCAATCTGCCGCAGGTTTACCAGCAGGGATTCGGGTTTCCGGGATTTTCCAGCAGCGGTCAGAAATTTTCCGTTTTCGGTCAGGACACATGGAAAGTCCGCTCGAATGTTACGTTAAATTACGGTCTGCGGTATTTTATCCAAAACGAACGTGATCCCGTTCCGACCGATAAAAATAATTTTCAGCCGCGTGCCGGAATTTCGTGGGACGTTTTCAATAACGGAAAGACCGTCTTTCGCGCCGGCGCGGGAATTTTTACCGGGCAGATCGATAATCAGATCACGAACGTTACGAATGTTCTGGCTTCCGGCACCGAGCCGTATCAGATCAACATCGTCGTTTCGGCGATCACGCTTCCCGGCGCATACAGCGCGGCGGCAATCTATCAAACTTTACTGGCGCAGGGCGTTCTCGGAAACCGGCAGATCGTCGCTTCCGATTTGACGCAGTTCGGTTTGAATACCGCTCCGGGCAGACCGCTCGAAGCGCGAATACGCATCGGTGAAAATTATCAAAATCCCGAAACATATCAGGTCAGCGGCGCGATCCAGCAGGATTTGGGCAGAGGCTTTACCGCCGAAGCGAGTTACCTGTTCACGCGCGGAATTCACCTGATACGCCCGGTAGATGTGCGCGATTACAGAACGACCGGGATCAGCCCGTTTACCGGATTGCCGACCTTAGCGGCGACCGAACTCGCCTGTTATCAAATTCCGGGCGCGCCGGCTTCGGGCTTTAACTGTTCGACGACGGGCGGACCGCTGAACGGCAACTTTCTGCCGAGATTCGCGCTCGATGCCGAATATCAATCGGTTGCCAATTCTTTCTATCACGCCGGAACTCTGCAAATTACGAAACGCTTTTCGCGTAATTACAGCGTCAATGCCAACTACACCCTGTCGAAAACGATTGACGAGGTAACGGATTTCAACACCGATTATCTGGCGCAGAATCCTTTCAATCACCGGGCTGACCGCGGGCTTTCTTCATTCGACCAACGCCACCGCGCCGTTATCAGCGCGGTGATCATCAGCCCGTTTGAAAATCCGTTTTTGAAAGATTTCGTCTTTTCGCCGATTTTCACCGCGGGAAGCGGACGACCGTTTAATCTTCTGATCGGGACGGATACCGACGGCGACAGCCGTTTGTATAACGACCGACCGGCAGGCGCGGCGCGAAACTCGGGACTCGGCGAACCGTATTACAGTTTCGATATGCGTCTGGCGCGAAGATTTTTCGTCAAAGAACAACGCTATCTCGAACTGACGTTCGAAGCGTTCAATCTTTTTAACCGCGTCAACTACAACGGCATCAACAACATTGTCGGAACAACCTGCGTCGCCAATTTCGCGCTTAATCCGAACTGCGCGAACGCGACCAACGTCATCCCGATAAACGCCCGCGGCAGAGCGGACGTTTCGCCGACCGCCCCGCTCGGTTTTACATCGGCGGCTCCGGCTCGGCAGCTTCAATTCGGTGTCAGATATAATTTCTAAAACCGGATTTAACCGAAATAAAAATGTCTTACCGATTTGTATTTTCGGTAAGACATTTTTATTTTGAAAAATCGGAAACTATTTTCTTTTCCACCTCACGCCGTCTTTCGTGTCTTCTAAAATTATACCTTTTTCGGCAAGCAAATCTCTGATTTCGTCCGATCGCGCGAAATTTCTTTGCCGACGCGCTTCCTGACGTTCTTCGATCAGGGCTTCGACTTCCGCGTCGAGCATTTCGGCTTCTTCCGCCGCGCCGAAAATTCCGAGAACCGAATCGAATTTTTCGATTGCGCCGAGAACAGCAATTTTATCCGCTTCGCTTAATTTCCCGTCGGCTAAAACCGAATTGACCTCGCGCACGAGATTGTGAATCGCGGCGAGCGCGACCGATGTGTTGAGATCGTCGTCCATCGCCACTTCGAATTCGGCGAGCGAATTTTCGACCGATGTTTTTATATTCGCGTCCGAATCGTCCGAAGTTTTAGCTTCCGAAACCAGACGGCGAAATTGACGCAGACGCTCGACCGTCGCCGTCGCGCCTTTTAAGCCTTCGAACGTAAAATTCAATTGCTTGGAATAAGGCACGCTCAAAAGCAGATAGCGAATCGCCAGCGGATCGAAACCGCGATTTAAAATGTCGCGCAGAGTGAAATCGTTGCCGAGCGATTTCGACATTTTCTCGTTTTCGATCTTCAAAAACTCGCCGTGCAGCCAGTATTTTGAAAACAGTTTTCCGGTCGCGCCTTCCGACTGCGCGATCTCGTTTTCGTGATGCGGAAACTGCAAGTCAATTCCGCCCGCGTGAATGTCGAACGTCTCGCCCAAGTATTTCATACTCATCGCCGAGCATTCGATATGCCAGCCCGGACGACCGCGACCGAACGGCGCGTCCCAACCCGGCTGTTCGTCCGCGCCGACGAGTTTCCACAAAGCGAAATCGCGCGCGTCTTCTTTTTCGTATTTGTCCGTGTCAATGCGTTCAGAACCGCCGACAATGTTGCCCTCGAATTTTATTTTCGAAAGTTTCCCGTATTCGGGAAAAGCCGAAATGCGGAAATAGATCGAGCCGTCCGATTCGTACGCCTTGCCGTTTTCCAGAAGTGTCGAAATAATTTCGATCATCTCTTCGATATGTTCAGTCGCGCGCGGCGCGATTTCCGGGCGTTCGATGCCGAGCGCGTCGCAGTCTTCCCAAAACGCCGTAATAAACGGCGCGGTCATCTCGTCAATCGTGATTTTTTGTTTCGCCGCCTCGTCAATAATGCGGTCGTCAACGTCCGTCAGATTCATTACGTGCGTCAAATTAAAACCTTTGAATTTCAGATAACGCCGCAGAACATCGCCGAAAACAAACGTGCGAAAATTGCCGATATGCGCGAAATTCCAAACCGTCGGACCGCAGATATACATCTTTACTTCGCCGTCTTTTAACGGGTGAAATTCTTCGAGCTTATTTGATAAAGTGTTATGAAATCTAAGCATAAATTTAACATCCTGTTTGAAAAAATAAATGATACAACAAAACGCCGATCAAATGGATTTAGTCAAATAAAAATCCAAAAGTCGAAACGATTAAGATGCGGATTGGAGAAGGAAATTTAAAGACAACAGGATTCTTTCGGCGCGATGCCGAGTTGGGCGAGAATTGATTTGATTGTTTTGGAAGTTGAAATCATAAACAGTTTATAGCACAAATATTATAAAAATAGAAATTTTATAAATCGCCCGCGACAAATTCGGCACGCGCTTCGTCCGAAAAAAGACGTTCGCGGCTGTAAAATTTCAAAGGAAAATCCTTGTCGAATTTTTCAACGAGTTCGTTGCATAGTTCAACAATCGAAACACCGTTTTTCGTTTTTCTGAATTCCTCAACCGTCCGCATCCAAAAAACCGTCAGCGTTTCGTGATACGGCATTTCTTTTTCCAGATCAATTTCAAATGCGCGAAGCAGATTAAAAATCCCTTCGCGCATTTTTGTCAGCGCCGCGTCGAAATCGTGTTTCGATAAATAATGATTCGCCACGAGCAGATGATCGGCGTGCCGCCAATCGCCGCGCGCGATCGTGCCGTTTTCAAAAGACTCGACAATTTTTAAAATCTCGTTTTCCGTTTTGTATTTCATATAAACTCCTAAAAATTTTCAAAATAAAAAACAGGGCGTTTCGGCTTCAATCTCCGAAACGCCCTGTTTGGCGTAAAATGAATTGTAAAACGCCCGGTAACTTTCGGTCAAATCTTTTCTGCTTTTTTCCTAAAAAATTCAAAAACCGAATAACCGAAAAAATGTAAATTGTTCTTATGACTTAATGAAAATCAACGCCTCGCGTTTTTCGAGGGTTATTGTTAATTTGTTTTCATTCGTCTCGACATCGAAATTCTTTGTCCATTCGCGCCAGTTTTCACCCGTTGGAAAATTTTCGACAATGTAATTCTCCAAATCTTTTTCCGAAAGATTCAAAACCACAGCCGCGCCGTTTCCCGTTTCGTCAAAACGCCAGAAAGCGAGGACATTATTTTCCGCGTCCTCGTGAAAAAATGAAATATTCACCGTTTGCAAGCCGGAATTTGTTTTCCGCAGATCAATGAGTTTTTGATAATACTCGAACAAATTTTTGTTTTCCGAATTTTCCAAAAGACTCCAATTTATCTTATTGCTTTCGGTTGATTTTTCCTTGTATTCGCCGAATTCTTCGCCCATCCAGATCATCGGAATTCCGACCGAGGTTAAAAGAATCGCCGCGCCGAGCCGCGCGCGCCGAAACGCTTCTTCGCCGAAAATCCCGTTTTCGCCGAGGCGTTTCATCAGACGGTTTTGATCGTGATTGCACAGATAATTGACGACGCTGACCGCAGTTTCATAACCCATACGTTTTGCGTCAATCGCATTTTTTAAGAGTTCAAGATCAACTTCATCGCCCGAAAGAAAACCGGCGACCGTGTGCATAAAAGAATCGTTCCAGCAAGCGTCCATCGCGCCCTGTGGCTTAACTATTTCGGGCGTTTGCGGAATATGTTCGGCGATATGGATGAAAGGTTTTCCCTGAATTGTTTCGTCCGCCGTTTCGACAAAGACTTTTAAGATTTCATAACCGCCGAAATGCCGCGCGCCGTCGTAGCGGATGCCGTCAATTCGGTATTCTTTAAGCCAGAAACGGATCGAATCGAGAATAAATTTTCGCGCCGGGGACAAATTTAAATTTTCGTCGTAAAAATCATAATTAAATTCCGGTCCCCAGTTATGCTCCGCGTCAAGCGGATCGCGGCGAAACCAGTAGTCGTGATCAATCTGCGCGAGCGGCGTATCGGGGTTGGCGTGGTTATAAACGCCGTCAAGGATGACGCGAATTCCTTTTTCATGAGATTTATCTATAAATTCTTTGAGTTCAAAACTCGCGCCGTAATTATTTTCGGTTGCAAAAAAATGAACCGGCGAATAACCCCAACTGAAATCGCCGGGCGATTCTTTGACGGGCATCAGTTCGACGGCGTTGACTCCGAGCCGTTCAAGATAATCTAGTTTCGCAGTCGCATCCGTGTATTTTCCGCGTTCTAACGGATCGCTTTCGCCGCCCGAAAAATCGCCGACGTGCATTTCGTAAATGACGAGTTTGTTGTTTGCGGCGAGCGGCGTTTCCATGTGTCGCCATTCGTATTCGTCAACGATCTTCTTCCCGTTTTTCAAACGCAAAACCGCGTTCTGCGTGTCGCCGTCAATCTCCGTCGCATACGGGTCAGTAACGGTTTTCCATTCGTCTTCCGCGTAAAACCAGCTCTTTGTTTGAATATTAAAACGATATTGATAAACGCCGTCGGCTAAATGAACGGCTGCGCGAAAATATCCGTCATCGGATTTTTGCATCGGAATTTCGTGCCAATCGTTAAAATCGGCGATCAGATTCGCCTGATTGTTATATGGCGCGAAAAGTTCGAAAGTGTATTCGTGTTTATCAGCCATTTCAAAAAAAATATTTGTTAAATTTTCAATTTAAAACGAGTTTAGCCGTGAGAATTTGAAAAGTCTATCGGAAAATTAAATGGCGTGTCGGGAAAATGTTGAAGACAAAAATCCTTAAAAGACGGATTGCTCTTGAATTGAAAACAATCCGTCTTTACTAAGCCGCGATGCGTTCGGCTTCCATTTCCGCGTCGTCCATAAACAGATATTTTTTCCATTCGGGACGCGATTCGGCGTAGTGGCAAAGCAGAACGTGATCTAATCCCAAACGAAGCAGTTTCTGCGGCGTGAGAAGCGGCATTCTGGCTTGTTCGGGAGTGCGGTTGCCTTTGCGCTGGTTGCATCTGACGCACGCGGCGACCAGATTATGCGGCACGCTTTCGCCGCCCTGCGCGCGCGGCAGAATGTGGTCGAGCGTCAGATCTTTGGCGTGTTTGTGTTCGCCGCAGTATTGACACCGGTAGCGGTCGCGGATATAGATGCGCGCCCGCTTCATCGTGGTTTCCTGCCGGCGGCGTTTGACGTGAACGTAAGTTCGCAGACGCACGACCGACGGCACAGCAATAGTCGTCGAAGGCGAATGCAGAACGTTTTCGCCGTCGTTCTCTTCGATGGTCAGTTTACCCGTCCACCACATACAGATCGCCCGCGCCACGCCGATCGTGCCGAGCGGTTCGTAAGAAAAATTTAAGAGCAGAACTCTACCCGTTATCAATGGAATCACCTCCTATGGTTATTGGATTATTTGATGAACTCAAATACAAAACGGATGTAATCGCTATATCTTGTGTAAGTCTTTAATAACTTGCACTATATTAACCGATTTAGGTCAATTTTGTATATGAATTTTTTGTAAATTGGAAAATTCGCCGTAAAAAAAAGCGAATTTGAATGTAAAAAAGAGAGTTTTGATTGGGAATCTTCGCCGTTCAGTTGTGAATCCTCAACTATCACCTGTGAATCATCGTCTATTATCTGTGAATCTTTGTCAGTCACTTGTAAATGCTGAACTATGGCTTGTGAATCCTCGTCTGTCGGTTGTGAATGGTAAATCTTTACTATTGCGGAGAATAATCAATTGATTTTTACAAACTCCGGCGGTTAAAATTTCCAACTGATGAATGGTTGGAAAACTGTCGAACTGAGAAATCTTTTTATTGACATCGTAATCACGCTTCTGGCGATCAATCTTCTCGACATTTCGCCTTTTGTTGAACAAAGTCTGCCCGTTGCCATCTACTTTATAATTCCCGTCCAAAGTCTCGGCTTTTACCTGATGTATGCCGACCGCGGGCTTGATAATATTCCCGAAGGACGAACTTTCTACGAGCAAACCAAAAATTTTTTCAGCCTTCTGGCGAGAGCCTCGGCGATGTTTTACTGGGTTCTCGGCGTGGTCTGGATTTTTCTCGTTTTCAATTTTCTCGAAACAAAAAACGCCGCGCTTGCCGGTTGGGCGAGAAATGTTTCTATTGCTGCCGGTGTCGTGATCGGCATTTTGGTTTTAGTGAGGATGTTTGCCAACAGCGAAAACAGCGAACTTGATCATATCCGCTCGGTGCGGAAACTGCCGTTTAAACAAAAACGCTGGGGCGAGATCATCATCCTTCCGGTTTACGAATTCCTTATTTACGGAAACACAAAGGAAAAGACGCGCGCATGGTTCGGTTGGTTTGTCGCGTTCGTCTTTTTAGTTTACACCGAAACGCTCTACGAACTGATGTTTTTCAGCCACCAGATTTCAAAACCCCAGCTCATCGCCTCGATAGTTTTTTCATACTTTCCGGTCAGACTCGTCTTGCTGACGCGCCCGCCCTACAGCCTGCTCGAAGCCTTTTCGGCGGTCGCTTCGTTTTTGATTTTTATTTTTACACTGTTCTATTACGGGATTTGAAATCGAAATTTAAGAGCGGATTAGTTGCATCAAATCCGCTCCTTCCGGCGAACGGCACGGCTCACGAGACTAGCCAAGAACCGGGATAGTCAAGTTTTCCGTCCGCGAGAATCGTAGTTTTGGGATAATTTCAGGTCTTGGTGCAGTAAATTCGCTGTCAAAACACATCCGATGGCGTTTTTTACCTCACCGGATACATACCAAAACGTATATTTCTACGTTCAAAACCCGTATTTATACGTCAAATTGCCCGTCAGATACGTCATCGGACGTATAAATATACGTCCGATGACGTATCCTACACGTTGCAAGACGTATAAATATACGTCCCCGGACGTGTTCCGATAGGTGTCGGGACGTATAAATATAGGTACCGGGACGTATCCTATACGTCCGGTGACGTATAAATATAGGTTTGATGACGTATATTTATACGTTCCCGGACGTATCCGACGGGCAGTTTGATGTATCCGATGACCTGATTTTTAAGTCCGACGGGCAAAATTGGAGCATCGTAGCGGATTCGCGCCCGCTGTTCCCGAGCGTGGCAAGCTGGGGTTTTAAACCGCTGGATCAACGATGCTAAGATTTTTGATTAAGAATGTCTAAAACTTTTTTTACGTCCTTGAGTTGTTGTTTGGCTTCTTTATATTTCGGGTCAATTTCGAGGGCTTTTTCAAAGCAAAAAACTGCTTCTTTGTAATTTTTTCGGATTAAGTACCCGACTCCGAGATTATAAAAGGCTTCATCAATACAACCATTTTCACAATTTGTAGCTTTTTGAAAAGTTTCGATTGCTTTATCAAATTTTTCAATTCTTAGGAAAGTAACACCTTGATAAATTAAAAATGTTGCCTCCGCAGGATTTGTTATATGGGCTTTATGAAACCATTCCAGTGCTTTATTTAAATGTCCTGAATCTCTATAAATTTCTCCCATACGACATTGAAGCCAAGCTAAGCGACGTTGTTTGTTTGGTTCGTCAATTAATTCAATTGATTTATATAACGCTTTCTTGGCGTCTTTGAATCTATCAATTCTAAAAAGTGCAAAACTATACATATCCCAACCGCCTTGACTGTTAGGAAAATCTTTCAGATAACTTTCAGCCAGTTCAATTACGCAGGCATTTAAGTCTTTTTTAGTTGCTGAAATAATTTCGTTATATCTTTGTTTTCTGGTTTTAGATTTCATAAATTTGTGAAAAGAGTTTGCCAAAATAATAACTTAAATCGGCAAACTCATTTTACCCTTTCACGCAAACGACCTGTTTCAATTCCGCGACGATTTCTACAAGGTCTGATTGATTTCGCATAA
>JBGTSF010000029.1:0-60638 GCA_041940425.1 Pyrinomonadaceae bacterium | reverse complement strand
TGTTGATAAAAATTGTTTTTCCGCGTTTTGCTTACAATTTACCGTTAAAAAGCACAAAACAGCTAAAAGCAAACTCTTAAGACAAAAACGATAAATGCGGAAATAATGAGAGTTAGTAAAAACCATAATTTTTATGCAACAAGTATGTGCAGAATGTTAAAAGTTCATTAAATTTCAACATTTAGCGTTGTGGAAAAGCACTTTTCCACAGCCCTTTTCCACAACTTCTGTGGAAAACTCGAAGATTTCAAAATTCAAAAAGTAAAAGAAAAAATTGTCCACAGATAAACACAGATGGACACAGATGAGAAATAATTTTTAAATCAAAATCAATCGTGTAAATCCTGTCCATCCTGTATAAATAAATCTTAAAAATCTGTGTTTATCTGTGTTCATCTGTGGACAAATAACTTCCCACAAATCACTGAACATTTTCCTGTTCTTCGATGTCCTGCAAATCGTCATATGCTTTCTGCAATATCGGTCGGGCGCGGCTTGAGCCGTCCACTTCGCCGATGTAGCCTTCGGCGACCATCGCGTCGAGAATGGCGGCGGCGCGTCCGTAGCCGATTCGCAGATGTCTTTGTAAAAGAGATGTCGAAGCCTTTTTCGCCGTGACGACCGTGCGGACGGCATCCCAGAAAAGATCGTCGTTTCTGCCGGGCAGTTCGCCGCCGTCGTTCATCTCGTCTTCGGTTTTCGTGATCGTCGTGTCGTATTCGGGTTTGCCCTGCGCTTTGATATGTTCGACGATTTTTGAGATTTCCTTTTCGTCAACGAACGCGCCGTGAACCCGCACGACCTGCGACGAAGCGGGCGGCAGGAAAAGCATATCGCCGCGCCCTAAAAGACTTTCCGCGCCGTTTGCGTCAATGATCGTGCGTGAATCAACTTTCGACGAAACGCGGAACGAAATCCGCGCCGGAAAATTCGCTTTGATCAAACCCGTGATAACGTCCACCGACGGACGCTGTGTCGCCAGCACAAGATGAATACCGACGGCGCGCGCCATCTGCGCCAGACGGGTAATTGATTCTTCGACCTCTTTGCCCGAAACCATCATCAGATCGGCTAACTCGTCAATGATGATAACGATGAACGGCAGAGTTTTAAAAGGATTTCCGTCTTCGTCAAGTTCGCCTTCGGCGTTGCGGTTTTTTACTTCCTCGTTAAAACCGTCAATATTGCGAACGCCCCAGCCTGCCAGATCCTTGTAGCGTTTTTCCATTTCTGAAACCGCCCACTTTAAGGCGATGGCGGCGCGTTTCGGATCGGTGATGATCGGCGTGGCGAGATGCGGAATGTCTGCGTAAAGCCCGAGTTCGAGGCGTTTCGGATCAACCATTATAAATTTCACTTCGTCCGGTCTTGCCTTATAAAGAATCGAAACGACGAGCGTATTTACGCCGACCGATTTTCCCGCGCCGGTTGCGCCCGCGATCAAAAGATGCGGCATCTTGGCGAGATCGGCAACGTAATTCAGACCGTCAATTTTTTTGCCGAGAGCGATTGTTAAAAGCGAATTCGATTCCCTGAATTTTTTCGATTCGACGACTTCGCGCAGGTGAATCGTTTCGCGTTTGAAGTTCGGAACTTCGATGCCCACAAACGCTTTGCCGGGAATGCGCTCGATGCGGATTGATTCGGCTTTCAGCGCGAGACAGAGATCGTCAGACAATCCGGTAACGCGCGAATATTTCACGCCCGGATCGGGTTTGAATTCGTATGTCGTTACGACCGGACCCTGACAGATGTGCATCACGCGACCGTCAACTTTGAATTCTTTGGTTTTCTCCGTCAATTTATGCGCGATTTCCAAAAGCTCTTCTTCCTTCTGTTCGAGATGCGGCGGCGGCGCGGTCAGAAAATCGGTTGTCGGCAAAATATAATTATCAAAATTTTGCGGCTGTTTGGCTTCGACCGGTTCGGCATCTACAGACTGTTCTTCTTCGATCAGATCGGCGGCGAGTTCGCCCGTTTCTCTCACGGGCGAGATTTCGATAGGCGCGACTTCATTGTTTAAATCTTCAAACGAATCGGCTTTCGTTTCCGTTTTCTCAACAGGTTTTTCGTCGGCTGTTGAAATTGTCGGAACGATCTCTTCCTCTTTTTCTTCGACCGAAATTTCTTCTTCTTTTTCCTCGGTTTTAATTTCCGGCGCGGCGGCTGAAAATTCTTTGAGCATTTCGGAAACTTCGCTTTTGGCTTTTTCCGTTTTTGCTTTTTTATTTACCGCAACAGGTTCGCCGGTCGAGATCTTCGGTCTGACTTCCGCTTTCGGGGTTTTCTTTGCGGGAATTTCCTGGGTTTGGGCTTTTTTAGCTTCGCGTCTTTTCGTCTGCCATTCATCGAAATGGATTCGGAAATTCGCCATAGCCATTTCGAGATTATCCGACAAAAATGCAAATGAAAGATTCGTAACTACCAGAAGCGACGCGAAAAAAATGGCTGTCAAAAGAATTGCCGAGCCGATCGCGCCGAGAAGCCATGTCAGATTTTGAATCAAAAACGCGCCCATCATTCCGCCGCGCCAGCCGATCAGAGAGATCAGACTCGCGCCGGAAATGATAAAAAGCAGGTAACCTAAAATTTTACCGATTGAAGGTTGAAGACTTTTCGATTGAAAAACTCGCCATGCCACGAGCGCCAGCAAAACCGGAATGAAATATCCCATCAGACCGATCGTTTGAAAAATAAGGTCGGCGATGACCGAACCGAAGATGCCGACCCAGTTTTGCGTTTTTTGCGAGCTTGCCGTATTAAAATTCCAGTCGTTTGGATTCGAGGTAACCAGACACAGAAAGACAAGCACCGCTAACGCCAGAAGCGCGATGGCGACGACATCGTTTCCGCGATTCGGGGCGGTCGTTGATGAAGTTTGTTTTTTCTCGACTCGTGTTGCCATTTCTAAAGTTTCGAGTTTAACGCCGATAATATAAAGTTACAAATCACGCCGAAGCGACCTGCCCGCTTTTTTTCCAGAGCAGAAATTCTTTTATAAACTCGTCAATCGCGCCGTCCAGAACTGCTTCGACATCTGTTTGCTCGTATTTCGTCCGCGTGTCTTTGACCAGCCGATACGGATGGAGAACGTAATTGCGGATTTGCGAACCGAAAGAAATGTCCTGTTTGTTGGCTTCGAGATCGGCGGTTTCTTCCTTTCGTTTTTCGAGTTCCAACTCGTAAAGTTTCGACCGTAAGACCTGCATCGCCACGGCGCGGTTTTGAATTTGCGAACGCTGGTTCTGACAGGTTACGACGATTCCGGTCGGCAGATGCGTGATGCGGACGGCGGAATCGGTTACGTTGACATGCTGACCGCCCGCGCCAGACGAGCGGTAGGTGTCAACGCGCAAATCTTTCTCATTAATTTCGACTTCGATGTTTTCGTCAATTTCCGGCGAAACGAAAAGGGAAGCAAAACTGGTTTCTCTGCTTCCGCCGGAATTGAACGGAGAGATTCTCACCAAACGATGCACGCCCGCTTCAGTTGCCAGAAGTCCGTAAGCGTATTCGCCCTCGACGCGAAAGGTCGCCGATTTTATTCCGGCTTCGCTCCCGGCTTGCTCGTCCAGAACTTCGACCTTGAAACCTTTGCGCTCCGCCCAGCGCAGATACATCCTGAGAAGCATCTCGGCAAAATCCTGCGCGTCCGTGCCGCCCGCGCCCGCTTGAATCGAGCAGATCGCGTTGTTCGCGTCGGTTTTACCGGAAAGCAAAGCTTCGGTCGTCGCCGCGCTTACTTCTTCATCGAGATTTTCGAGAAGTTCCTGCAATTCCTTCAGAGACTTTTCATCGGTTTCGGCGAATTCAAGCAGGACTTCCGCGTCGGAAATCGCCGTCTCAAATTTTTCCTGCGCCTGCAGAGCGCGTTCGATGCGGCTTCTCTCCTGCACGATTTTCTGCGCCCGTTCCTGATCGTTCCAAAAATCGGGTTCGGAAATCTGCCGTTCTAATTTTTCAAGTTCCGTCTCTTTGCGCGGCGCGTCAAAGAAACCTCCCAAGCTGGGCGATGCGTTCGCTCAACTCTTCGTATTTAGTTTGTAATTCGGTTAATTCCATTAAATTTATTTTTAACGCAAAGACGCAAAGGCGCAAGGACGCAATGGAAATAAAAAACTTAAAAGTGGTTTTGAAAAAATCCCTAAAAACTTTGCGGCTTCGCGGCTTTGCGTCTTTGCGTTAAAACCATTCCAAAAATCAATAATCCGAAACTCACGATCACGCACAACCACGCAAACCAGTCGCCGTATCTAACGTAAAAAGTCTGCTGTCCGTTCGATTTTGAAATCGTCCAAACCCTGGTCGCTTCCGTATAAACATCAGCCGCGTCCAGAATTTCGCCGCGCTCGTTGATAAAGGCGGTGATGCCGACGTTCGTCACGCGCAAAACTGGTCGTTCTGTTTCGACGGCGCGGAAAACGGCATTTGCCAGATGCTGGCGCAAAACGGGCGTGTTTCCCAAATAACCGTCATTCGTCATTTCAACCAGAACATCCGCGCCGCGCAGAACGTATTCGCGCGACAGATTCGGAAAATGCGATTCGAAGCAGATCATCACGCCGCCGCGCGCGTCGCCGAACGGCAAAAGGTCGTATTCCTTGCCGTAAGAAAAACTGCCGACCAGCGCGGGCATAATATTTTGCAGAGGCGCGGGAACGCTTTCGCCGAACGGAACGAGATAGATTTTATCATACTGCGCGATCTTCCTGCCGTCAGAGTTTACAAGCACGGCGGAATTGAAAAACCGTTTGTTTTCTTCGTCCGGTTCGGCGGCATTGAACAATACGGCGACATTATTTTTTCGAGCAAAATCGCCGACGAATTTTTGAAATTCCTCGTCGCGTTCATACATAAAATTCATCGGCGATTCGGGGAATATAACAGTGGTCGTTTGTTCGTTGTTCGTTGTTCGTTGTTCGTCGAGTTTTTGCAGTGCCGTTTCGGAAAGCTCGACGTGCTTTTTTCTCAGGGCTGACCATTTTTCTTCCGTTAAACCGCTCATCGGGACATTCGGTTGGAGCGCGATGATATTTGAATGGATTTTATCCGAACTTTGTTTCGAGTTGCTCAGCATTAGAAGTATTGGGAAAAAGAACGCGAACGCTATCAATGCAAAACTTAACCAACGGTCGAGCTGAGAAAAATTTTTTTTTGATTTGCGAATTATGTGAAAAGTTACCGCAACATTTATTATCAAAACAAAAAAGCCCGTCAAATAAATTCCGCCGATCGAGCTTATTAGTAAAAACGAGGAATGAAAAGCCTGTGAATACCCGAGGGCGTTCCAGTTATTTCCCGTTATCCAGAATCTCGAAAACTCGATCGCCGTCCAGAGAAACGGAGCGGAAAAAAGCGCGTAACCGCCGAATCGCTTTAACAGAATTGAAAATAAAAAACAAAAAACTGCCGGAAACAGCGCGACGATTGAAGCGGCGCAAATTAACAAAAAGTATGCGAGCGGCGCGGGGAATCCCGCATAAGTGATCGGCGCGTGCGTCAGCCACCAGCAAGTGCCGAAAAAGAAAAACACGCCGAAGATCCAGCCTAAAACGAATGATGCGGGCAGGGAATTTTTTTCTCTTTCAACCGCAAAAAAAAGCGGCACTAAACCGAACCACGCGAGAAACCAAAAGTCGAAATCGGGAAATGCCAGGATCATTAAAATCGCCGACAGAATCGTCAGTAAAATATTAACCGGCGCGGGCATTTTCGCTCTGAGTCGGGTGAGTAGTTTCATCCGTGCCAGTTTAACAAAATCAAACTGACCGAACAATTCATTCAACTTGAAATGAGCCGTTCAGAATGAATTACAGACTTTGTTCGTTAATCAAATTTTGTCACACGAAAGATGACGAAAAATGTCATTTTACGATCAAAACTCTGTCGAGATGTCAAAGTGATTTGTTTTTGAATGAAAACAAAGAAAAATTGGTGAAATAATAATAATTATAAAATAAAGTTCAATAAATACGGGCTTTAAAAGCAGGTGAGCCTAACCGGTTTCGGTTAGGCTCATAATCGGAAGGACAACTGAAGGAACGCTCGGAAGGTGGTCAAGCACAGTGGCAAACCGCGCTCGGAGAAGAGTTGGCGGCGGGGTCTTGATAATCTAAACTTCATCATATCAAGCTAGCCGTTGTTACTTATTGCACAAATCGTGCCACAAGTTTCGATTGCCATCGAAAAGCGGCTAAAGCCCCGTAAAATCGCCTGTTGGAAAGAACTGTAGTCAAAAAACCCCTGTTTTCGGAGTTCGACAAAATCAAAAAAAAGTTACACTATTTGCTACATCGCTCGACCTGACGCTGAAGACCAAGCGCGTCAACGTTTTCCGGTTCGAGTTCTAGAGCCAGACGCGAATAATTTTGCGCCTGCAAACAATCGCCTTTTTGGAGAAAAATTCTCCCCAAATTAACATTCGCCTGAACCAGACGATTGTCCCAGAAAAGCGCGGTTTTTAGTGAACTCGTCGCCTGATCAACCTCGCCCTGCCGCAAATGGATGAGACCTAACAGCATATAGCTTTCCGCGCTCATCGGTTCGCTTGCCAGTATGCGCCGCAGAACGCCCATCGCTTCGTCGTCGCTGCCTTCCTGATAAAGCTTTCTGGCTTGCGCCATCAGATTATCGGTTTCGTTGACGGATTTTTGAGCGGCGGTCGCCGCCTGTTTATTCGACAAGATGACACTCACGAAATCTCTGCGCGAAGGCTGTTCGACTCTTAAATTAATATTCCCGACGGTTTTGCTCTTCTGCCATTCGTCCTGCAGTTTGGCATACTGATTTCCGGCGGTTAAAAAACGCCGCGCCTGATTGTCGAATTCGGCGGCTTTTTCCGCGTCGCCCGAAAGTTCCAGAGCTTTCGCCAAAAGAAAATACGCTTCGCCGTCGCGCGAATTCGATGCTAAAACCGGACGAAATTGATCGGCGGCGGTTTTGTTGTCTTTATTTAGAAAAAGAGCCAGACCGTAATTAAAACGAAACGCCGATTCGTCGGGCGCGGACGCGGCGGCTTTCTGCAAAAGCTCGATTCCTTCGCTCAAAAGCGCGTCGGATTTTCCTTTGTTTTTCTTCTCATCGCGCGACGCTTCGACGGCGATCGCGCCGAGCGTGTTATAGACGCTCGTCAATTTCAGATCTTCGGCGAGCGGTCTCAGGACTGCTAACGCCTGCTCGTAATTTTTTTCCTGCCAGCGGATCAAGCCCGTATAAAAAGCGGCTTCGGCATAATTGGCTTCGTCGTCCTGCGGAATGCGCGAAAAGTATTCGACCGCGTCGGAGTATTTTTTCTGATTCAGAAAGAAATGACCGAGTTCGAGCGCGGCGGCGGAATAAACCGCGCCGTCTTTCGCGTCTGCATAAAGCCTTAGAGCGTTTTTGAAATAATTTTCTCTCGCTTCGGAGGGCGGTGTTTGCAATCCCTTTGTATAAGCCTCGAAAGCGCGCGGCGGAATTTTGTTTGCCGCTTCGATAAATTGATTCTGCGAAAACGGCAGAGCTTTGTCGCGTTGATATAGAATTTGATAAGCGAGCTGACCTTCGACCGTCTGCAGATTGCCGAGCGCGTCATTTAAATTTATGTCGCGCGTGATGCGTCTGCCGTCGGGCAGTTCTTCGCTCAGAAATCTGCCTTCATTGACGCGGATGATCTTCGCGGTTACATTGACGCTCGCCGCCGTATCGCCCTGCGCGGGCGTGATGCTGTATTTTCCGTTAATCAAAAGCGTCGCTTTACCTTCACGCGCCATCTTCAGAGATGTCGCAATCGAAGGCAGGATCGTCAGAGGCGCGCCTAATCTTTGCTGGATGATCTTTCTTTCGTGATTGGAAATTACGTTGAGGCTCGGAACTTTCAGAAGTTCGGACAGAGAAATCGCAAAATGTTCTCCGATCCAATTGAATTCCGCCTGATTCGAGGTGTTTTCAAACGGCAAAACCATCACCGTTTCGGCGTTCGTTTGCGCTCTAACTGTGATGAATAAAAAACTCGATAATACTAATAAAAAAACTGCTCTTTTAAACATTTCTCTCCCAAATAAAAAATTCGCTTCCGACTGCAAAGCGAATGATTTTACAGGGTATGATGCCGTTTATTTGAAAAAAGATGGTAGTCTGTACGGGATTCGAACCCGTGTTGCCGCCGTGAAAGGGCGGTGTCCTAGACCCCTAGACGAACAGACCAAAAAAAGAGGTTTGCGATGAAAAATGATAATTGCAAATAAGTTGCAAAACCGTCTTTTTCTTCAAATATCCGAGCTTTCGCTAAAAAAACGAATTGCTAGAATACAGAAGCCGATTTTCAATGTCAAACGCGGCGGGAAATTATTTCAAAAAATCGGATCAACTATTTTATTTTCGCCGCCGCCTCACGAAGTTTCTTTTGCGCTTCGGCTTTATTTAAAACTTTTCCTTCCGGGTCGAGTTCGACGGCTTTTTCAAACGCTTCTTTGGCTTTCACGTATTCGCGCTGGGCGAAATAAACATCGCCGAGTTTGAAATAAGCGTTTGCCGAAGCGGGCGATGCCTGGATCGCTTTTTGATAATTTTCTATCGCGCTGACATCGCGTTTGGTTTTTTCAAAGGCTTCGCCGAGCGCGAGATAAACTTCCGCCGCCGGTTTTTCTTTTTCGACTTCCAAAAGATGCGCAATGGCTTGTTCGGTTTCCTTTGTTTTTAAGAGCGTCAATGCGAGGGCGAACCGCGTTTCGACATTGTCGTAACCGAACTGCATCGCATTTTTGTAAGCCGCAATCGCTTCTTTTTCCTTGTCCAAAATTCTGTTGGCATCGCCTAATTTTTTATAAGCCATCCCCATTTTCGGCGAAAGCTGTAACGCTTTTTGATACGCTTTCAATGCTTCAGCGGGTTGTTTATTGGCGAGATGCGCATTGCCAAGCGCGTAATTGAGCAAACCGGAATTCGGCATAAATTCCGCCGCCTTGTTAAACGCCGTGAACGCCTTCGTGAAATTTCCGGCGGCGAGTTCGATCTGACCGGAAGCGAACCATCTCTGGGCTTCGACATCAACCGCCGAAGAACCTTGCAGTTGACCGGACTGCGCCGATTTGTAAACGAAATCCCAATCGGTCGCCGAAATGGAATCGGTTTTCTTCGGGTCGGCGTAATTTTCAAAAATCAGTTTGACCTGCGCGGTTGTTTCCTTCGCTATTTCTTCTTCGCTCTTTTTGTTTTCCCCGACGTTTTCGGTCGTTTCAGCTTCGGGAACTTTTTCTTCAAATAATTTAAATGTATTTTGTTCAGGCGAAACGGAAATTTGCGTTGCCGGAAAGATCACGCCCGAATCGTTCCGCGCCGACACGCTGTAATCGCCCGCCGCCAATTTTTTTTGCAGAGTCGCTTCTTCGTTAGTCTCGCCGTATTTTTTGTCATTCAGCCAGATTTCGACATTCGGTTCGTTCGTTATAAATGTAACAGTGATCAGATTATTCTTCGGTCGCGGCGGCGTTTTTTTTGAAGTTCGCCGTGTTGTCTTCGGTTTTGACGAATTGCGCGATTTCGATTCGTTCGTTTTTTTAGAATTCGAATTTTTAGATTTGAGAGAATCGCGCAGACTGTCCTGAGCCGCCGAAATTGACGGAAACGATGCGAAAACCAACAAAAATGCCGGAAGCAAAATAGAAAGCCCTGATCTATAGATAGATTTTTTTATTAAATTATTTGCTGAAAATTTTTTCATTCGTTCCTCAATATCTTACTCTGGAGAATAAACGCATCGAAAACCGATATGCGGATGTTTTGTCGTTTCGGGCATTTCGTAGCGAGCCAGCGCGGAAATCTGTTCCGCCGGATCTTTTGCCGTGCCGCCCTTGACGACGCGCAAAATCTTTCCGCTTTTTAAAAGTTCCGCCAGAAATTCGTCCGTCAATGCGTCTTCGTTAGTAACCTGATTCTGCGTCCATTCCCAGACGTTTCCCGCCATATCGTATGCGCCGAACGGCGAACGGTTGAGCGGAAAACTTTTGACGGCGGAAATCTTGCCGCCCGTTTCCCCGGAAATCGCCGCTTCCTTATTCCAGTCGTTGCCCCATGGATACTTGAACTGCTCTTTTCCGCGAGCCGCGAGTTCCCATTCGGCTTCGGTCGGAAGGCGCACCGTCAATCCGAGTTTTTTGCCGAGCCATTTGCAGTAATCGGCGGCATCCTGCCATGCAACATTAACGACCGGAAAATCGTCCGCGCCTTTCGGAAATTCGTTTCCGTTCCAGCCGGCGGGCGGCTGATGTCCCGTTTCTTTGACGAATTCGGCGTATTCGGCGTTGGTAACTTCGGTTTCGGAAATCGAAAAATTCGCAACCGTCGCGCGTTTCAGTGGTCGGTTCGTGTTACCGCCGCCGGTCGTGATTTCGCCGCCCGAGACTTTTACCGCGCCTTTTATTTCCGGCTCGACCGCCGTATTATTTACTGGATTCGGGGCAGGAATTTCGTTTTTGTCATTCACCGTTTCGACCGGGTAATTTTCCGCCATGATCGCCGATTCGATGCGTTCGCGGTCGTGCGAGCCGAAAAAATACCAACTTCCGTAACCCAGCACAAACGCCAGTGCCGAACACACGAAGACCGCGACCGCAAACGGCAGTATCCGGGAATTTTCCGTAGTTTGTTCAGGCGATACTTCTTGAAGGCTTTGAACCGTTTTTTCCGACATAAAATTAGGGGGAACGGATCGTTCTAACTAACAAATTTCAATCAAATTATTTTTTGATTTATTCAATTATAATACCCGCGCGCTTTGCGGGGCAACATCATTTTCTTTTCTAAAATCAAGTATTTTCGCGCTTTTCGTGAATGATCGCGCCGATCTCGTCGCCGATTTTGCGCTCGCGGCGGTTTTCTTCCAAAAGTTCGGCGGACTGCCAGTTTTCTTTATGAATTTCGACCGCCCTCAACTCTTTTTCCGCCTCGGAGAGTTTTTGACGCGCCGCTTCGACGTCCTGTTCGGCGCGTTTCACGACGGCTATTTGCTCTTCGACCGCATATTTTAATTCTGTTTCCTGTTCGCGCAAATCATTCAAAAAAGCGCGGTGCGAAACGATGCCGGTTGCCTGTACGCCATTTTCCAAATCGGCGTTCAAAGCCGCCTGCGCTATATTTTGTTTTTCGCGGCACGTTTGCAAACGTTGGCGGCGGTTTTTCAATTCTTCTTCGGCTTGCGCCAACCGCTCAAAACACAGCGCGATTTGACGAGCCGCTTCTTCTTTAGCGCGGGCGCGGAAATTTAAGACAGTTTGCAAGCGATATTTTTTCGCTTTCATAAAACTTTCGCCGGTTTTGATCTGCTCGGATGATTTATCTGTGTTTGTCACCGCGAAAACCTTATACGATGTTCAAACGGCGCGAAATTGTTGCCGAAAAATTAAATTGTCTTATCAAATGACGGAAACGGCTCTTATTATAAAGCAATAACCGATTGAATTTAAGCGGATAAATTATTATCGTAGATTCGTGGCTGAACAAACTCCCGGAAATCTTTTTGCCGCGCAAAAGGCACCCGTTGACCGTGAAGAACTCGTCGAGCGGTATCGCCCGTTCGTTTTTTCGATCGTCAAACAGGTTGCGGCTTCGTTTCCGTTCAATCTGGATTTTGAAGAACTGGTCGGTTACGGAATGGTCGGTCTGCTCGAAGCCGCCGATCGTTTCGATCCGCGCCGGAAAGTTTCGTTTACGACCTTTTCGTATTACCGCATCAAAGGCGCGGTGTTTGACGGGCTTCGCCAGATGGGAATTTTGACGCGCACGCCGAACGAAGCGTGGATTCGGCGCGAAGCCGCGGTCAATGATCTGATGCAGACGGCTGTGGATGACGACGCGGGCGGACGGCAATCGGCGGTCGAAGACGAAATTCGGACGGTCGAAAGATATGTTGACTCATTGATTCCGGCTTATCTGCTTTCCCTGAGCGAAGAAAACGCGCCGGATGTTGCCGACACGCGCGAGCTTCCGAACGCTTCCGTCGAACTCAGGGAAAGCATCAAACTCGTCCGGCAAACTGTCAAAGAATTGCCGGAAAGGGAAAGAGAGATTATCGAATCTCTCTACTTTAAAAACCTCTCGACGACCGAACTCGCCAAAAAAATGGGTGTTAACAAATCCTGGGTTTCGCGCCTTCACTCAAAAGCGGTCAACCGTCTGCGCCAGCGTCTGTTCGCTGCCGGTTTTTTATCGGATGGCTAGATTTAAATGCGAATCAGTAGTTGAATTATTTCCACACTTTTTTTGACTTCTGATTGGTATTTAAAAAAAAATAGTAGAAGCGTTACGAAATGGCTATAAAAGAATGAATTAACGCTTCTACCTATAAATGGTCAACCGCTGACCAATCAAAACTTAAATTATATGAAAAGTTTTTAAGTTACTGCTTTGTAAAAAGATTATCGGCGATGATTTAAGATTGTTTCTCATTTTTTTAAAATTATTTCACTTTTATTGTGAAATACTCATCAAAGATATGATGTTTGCTTTGAACGGATTCCGTAACGCGGATAAATTTTGTTTAGCAGTTTCCCCCGAAGGTTAAAACATACCGAAATACTGATTATCAAAGTAAAATCGGCTTGTGATACTATTTTTGTTGATCGAAAGTCTTGTAAAAATAAAGTTTTCGGTCGCTCGCAGATGAATAAAAAGTTACTGGTTAAAAAGCGGGGCGAATTTATTCCCGAACTGTCGCCGGAAATTCCGGCAGACGGGATCGTTTCGGTCGGAAGCGACGCGTCGGCGACAATCGAACTGGAAGATGAAGCGGTCGCGCCCGAACAATTCGTCATCGTCTGCGAAAACGGTCAGCTGACGCTTTTATGCCGTGTGGAAAATACCGTCATCAACGGAAAACTTTTGCCGAAAGGCTCTCTTTATAATCTGGAGCTTCACGATACGGTCATTGTCGGCGATTACTCTCTGTCAGTCGAACCCATCGAAGCGGCTGAAAAATTGATGTCCGGCGATACGGAAGAAATTTCTTCAGACGAAGAAACTGCCGGAGAAGTGCAGACAGCCGCGCCGGAAAAATCAACGGAAAATAACCAAATATCGCCTGATGCCGATAAAAGTCTGAGCGACGTTCTGGAAGGTTTGAAAGCGGAAGAAAAATTTTATTTTCTGATCGAAAACGGCAGTCCCGAAAAACGCCGCATAGATGTTGAATCTGAAGAGATGTGGCTCGGATGGACGGCGGCGGGCGAATGCGCGATCAGCGAAAACCCGGCGGACATCGCCAAACCGCGCGCGCAGATCAGAAAGGATTGGAGCGGCGTGATGCTGTATCCGCTCAAAAACAAAAATATCCGGCTCAATGACGCTGCGCTTGACGAACCGCGCCGTTTGAAAAATGCGGATACGCTTCAGCTTTTAGGCAAGGAAAAGGCTCTGCCCGACGCGAGAACGAACATCAAATTTTTCGAACCGACCGCGCTTCTGGCTCTCGATTCGATATTGCCGAAAGAACTGCCGCCGCCCGTTTCGCTCGATAAAACCGGCAAAGCGCAAGGTGTTTTTGATGAAAGACCGTCTAAAACAGCAGAACCGAACGCAAAGAATCAAACTTTCGAAAGTATCGAAAGCGGAAGATTTTTCGGTTATTTTACCGCGTTGGAAATTTTAATAATGATCGCCGGTATTCTGGTTGCCGCCGCGCTGATTTTTCTCGTTTTGGAATATTACTAAACTCTTCAAAAAGTTAAATGTCTTTTATTATTCACTCTATTATTGATAAAATCAGCCTGATTTTATTAAAACGCGGAAAAAGAATTTTCGATGAAGTCCGTCGGCAAAAACAAACTCGATCTTAACGCGCTGTTGCGGCAGGGAAATCTCTCCGGCTTGATCGCGCAATACAAGGATTTGATCCTGCCGGTCGGACTTCTGCTGGTCATCGGCACGCTCTTTATTCCGCTCGGTCCGCAAGTCGTTTCATTTCTGATACTGATAAATCTGGCGATCTCGATAATGATCCTGATCACGTCGCTGTTTATCAAATCGCCCGTTCAGCTTACCGCTTACCCGACGATCCTGCTTTTGACGACGATTTTCCGTCTTTCTCTGAGCGTTTCGGTAACGCGAAATATTCTCGCGCACGGCGAACCCGGTTCGGTCGTCGAATCGCTCGGTGAGATTACGGCGCAGGGAAGTTTGATCACCGGCGCGGTAATTTTCGCAATTATTTTGGTCATACAATATATCGTCGTCAGCAAAGGCGCTGAACGCATCGCCGAAGTCGCCGCGCGGTTTACTTTGGACGCGATGCCCGGAAAACAGATGGCGATTGACGCCGATGTCCGTTCGGGACTTATCACGCAGGAAGAAGCCCGCCGCGAGCGGAACGAACTCGGCAGGGAATCTCAGCTTTACGGCGCGATGGACGGCGCGATGAAATTCGTCAAAGGCGATGCCATCGCTACGATCATCATCGCGTTTATCAATATCACTGCAGGTCTGGCGACGGGAATTTTCGTGCGCGGAATGACCTTTGTCGAAGCGAGGGAAATTTACACGATTGCGACCATCGGCGACGGACTCGCGGCAATCATCGCCTCGCTTTTGATAACGCTTTCGGCGGGCATCGTCGTAACACGGGTTTCGGGCGCGGGCGAAGATTCGAATATCGGCGCGGACATCGGCGAACAGCTTTTTTCCTCGCCGAAACCGCTTTTTATCACGGGCGCGATCATGCTTCTTCTGACGCCGCTCAATTGGTTTTTTATTCCGGTCGGCGCGGGTGCGGTCGGTGTCGGTTTTCTTTTGAAAAGAAGACAGGAACGGCTTAAAGAAACGGGCGCGATGACCGAAATGACGCGCTCGGCGACGGGCGATGCGGAAAAACTCGAAATGAGTTTTACCGTTCCGATCGCGGTCGTCGTGAGCCGCGAACTGTCGCATCTGGCGGATAAAAACACGCCGACGGGCGCGGCTTTCCGCTCAAAAATTCAAGAGCTTCGCAGCGCGATCTATTACGATATCGGCGTGATGACGCCGCTTTGCTATGTCGGCGGGGACGCGCCGCTTCCGGCAAATGAATACTACATCGCTGTCAAGGAAGTCCCGGTCGGGAAGGGCGCGATTCGTCCCGATTCGGTTTTCGTCAATGATTCGGCGGAAAACATAAAAGTTTTCGGCATCGAAGGCGAAAACGAAACGAATCCGGCTGATCTCAGTCCGGGCTGTTGGATTCCCGCCGGACAGAGAAAAATTGCCGAATCAGCCGGACTAAAAGTTTGGGAGCCGTCGGAGGTGATAATTCTGCATCTTTCGCAGATTTTGCGGAAACACGCGCACGAATTTGTCGGCATCCACGAAGCGCAGGGCTATCTCGATTTTGTCGCCCGCGAAATGCCGAAACTCGTCGAATCGGTGATTGATAAAGTCGTTTCGATTCATCAGTTCACCGACGTATTACAGCGACTTGTGCAGGAAGGAATCTCGATCCGTGATACGAAAACGATTCTCGACGCGCTGAGCGAAGCGGGCAGAAACGAAAAAGACACGGTGCTTTTGACCGAACATATCCGCGCCGCTCTGCGCCGTTATATTTCGTTTCGCTATGCTAATGGTAATGACACGCTTTTTGTTTATCTGATTGACCCGGAGATCGAAGATGTGATGCGCGACGCGATCCGGCGAAATTCGACGGGCGCGTTTTTGTCGCTCGATCCGGTCATCGCGCAGGAAATTCTCGAAGCCGTCCGCCGTGAAGTCGCTATTCAAAAGCCGACCGCGCAACAGAGAGTCATTGTTACCGATATGGAACTGCGGCGTTTTGTCCGCAAAATGGTCGAGATCGAATTTCCGAATCTGGCGGTGCTGTCGTTTCAGGAACTCGCGCCGGAACTCAATATTCAGCCAATCGGCAGAATCTCGATGCGCGGCACGGATCATTACGGAAATTTTGAAAACGATTTCGCCGAACTTCCCGGACTGGTTTTGCCGTCGTCGGTGGAAGAATTGACAAGTTAGAAATTGATGCACAAAGAAGTTTTAAAATTCATTGTTTTGATATTTTTATTCGCAAGTTTGCTTTTGCTCGCGGGCTGCGGCGCGACCAGAATTCAGACCGTCAAGGACGAATCCGAAGCGAATCAGATAATTGACGTTCTGCACGAATACGGCATCGAAGCCTACACGAATCCGGTCGGCGAAGGCGAACGCCGGACGTTTGAGATAATGGTCGAAGGCAACAGCGAAACGCGCAATGCCGCCGTCCAATTGATGCAGGATCACTGTCTGCCGAAACCCGAACCGCCGCAGGTCGAAGGCGGAACGATCGTCAGTTCCATCGAAAAGGAAAAACAGCAGGCTTACCGGCGGACAAAGATCAATATCGAATCACAGCTCAGAAAACTGCCGGGCGTAACCTGCGTCGAGGTAAATTTCGTGCCGCCGCAGGAAAGAACGCTCGCGCTCAACCCGTATCCGGCGACCGCTTCGGTTTTGATAAATTATAAAACCGAAAATTTTACGGTCGGCGAAAGCGAGATTGCCGGACTGGTCGCCAAAAGCGTTCCCGCGCTTCAGCCGGAAAACGTCAAAGTGGTAGCCGCGCAAAAACCGCTCCGACCTTTGCCGCAAAATACGAGTTATCAAATTACGCGCATCGCCTTGATTTCTGGAATCGGTTTTGCGACCGTTTTAACTTTTGTTGGTATCGTTTATTTTCTGCAGAAAAAACGGCGCGAACAAGTTTTTGAAGGCGGTGAAATCGAAGACGAAAAATCGGAACGTCAGACGGCTCTGCTCGAAAGACGCTACGATTACGAGGAACACGAAGACGAAGAAGGTTTGAATCTTCCCTGATTTATTTTTGAATTTTGATGATCGAATCAATTTCCAAAATCGAAAAAACCGACATTTTGCTCGCACTCGGGCTGGCGTTTGAGGAAAAGTCAAACGGCGGGTCAGCAAAAAACGCTTTTGCATTGACGGAAAAATTTTTTTCGGCGATAAGCGCGGAAGATGCCGAAATGATAAAAGCGCGAGCCGGGTATTTCGACCGGCTTCCGGCGGAAAAACAGAAAATCTGGCAGAAGATCAGGCTGGACAAAATACGGCGGCGCGGGCTTTCCGAAAGACTCGACGCGAATGTTCACCCGCACCAGATCGCAGAAATTCTGAATCTCGAACCGCGGGCGGTCCAGCTGCTCGTGTTGAAAAATCTGCCCGCCGCTCTGAGCCGGAAAATCGCCGGAAATTTGAAAACGAATCTTTCCGAAACAGAATTTTTATCCGATCAGACGGGTTTGAACAATCCGATCAATGACGAGATCGTCGCCCTCATCCGCCGTAAATTCGTTTCAAATTTCGTCGCGCTCGAAGATGTGTTTGAACCCGCTGAAACCGACAAAATTCCGGTTCAAAAATTGAACGATCTTATACATCATCTCGGCATCAGGGAAACGGCGATCGCCTGCCGCGGCATCAATTCAAAAGAAACTCTCGCCGCTTTTTTGAATCGTTTCGATGAGGAAAACGCGAAAGAAATCGCCAAAAATATTACCGAACTCGAACGGGTAAAACCCGTCTGGGTCGAACGCGCCGATCGGCTCGTGCGAAAATCTCTGGAAAATCAATTTCAGCCGGAAACGCTTTTGCGGAGTCTCGGTTTTAGGCTTCTGGCGATGGCTTTTGTCCGGCGCGACGCGACCGCTAAAAAATACACGGCGCAAAAGATGACTCCATTCGAAGCGAAAAATTGGCTCGCACTTGTCGCCGAAAGCGATCGTGAATACGCAACCGCCTCGGAAGACGAACGGCATATTCTTGACCGCAGAAAGCGGATCATCGAGCGTCTGGCGGCGAAATTTGTTTGATAAGATCGGGAAAAATTTATGAACGAACGAACCGGCGAATTAAAAAACTTGATAAAAAACAGCGGTCGAAAAGAGTTTTCGGCGCAAGCGGCAAACCGCAAAGTTTTAAAAAATCAGATAGTTTCAGCGCAGGCGGAAGCCGCGCAAATCCTGGAAGAAGCCGAAAAACGCGCCGCCGAAATCCGAAGCCAAGCGCAAAAGGACGCGGAAAATCTTCGCGCCGAAGCCTACCGCGACGGTGTGGAAAAAGCCGTCCTGGAATTTGAAGAAAATCTGCTCGAAGCGCGCGAGATCCGCGAACGCGTCTGGCGCGAGACCGAACAGGATTTGCTTCGGCTGGCTGTTCGCCTGACCGAAAAAATTCTCGGGCGCGAACTAAAAACGGATAAAAACGCCGTCGCCGATGTTGTCGCCGCCGCGCTTCAAAACGCGCGCCAGCAGGAAAAACTGACCGTCCGCGTCAATCCTTCGGATCTGCCCGCAGTCGAAAGCGAGATCGAAAATCTCACGCACACGGGCAGAGTCCGTTTTATAGATTTCATCGCCGACCCGCGCGTCTCGACGGGCGGCTGTCTGATCGAATCGGAAGTCGGCACGATTGACGCGCAGATCGAAACCCAGATCAGAGTTTTGGAACGCGCACTGCTTTCGCAATCGGAAGGCGAGGAAAAATTTGAGTGAATTAATTGTTCACAGATAAACACAGATGGACACAGATTATTTTAATTTATTTTTTTAGTTTCAAAATACAAAATCCTTTTCTTATCTGTTTGAATCTGTGTTTATCTGTGGATAAATATTTTCTTTAAAATGATTGATCTTGAGCCGTATATTTCAGCCGTTGATTGGATTTCTTCCGTTGAAGTTCACGGGCGCGTGACGGAACTGACCGGGCTTTTGATTCGCGCATCGGTGCCGGGCGCGCGGATCGGCGAACTGTGTTTGATTCATTCGCCGCACCGCGCGAAAGTTTTGCGGGCGGAGGTCGTCGGTTTTCGCGGAAGCGAAGTTTTGCTGATGCCGCTCGGCGAGGTTTCCGATGTGGCGATGGGCGCGGAGGTCGTGCCGACCGGAAGTTCTCTGACAATTCGCGTCGGGGAAGATTTGTTGGGCAGAATTCTGGACGGACTCGGCGAACCGATTGATGGATTAGAATCAATCGAGGACGGCGTGGAAAAATCGGTTTCGGCGCGACCGCCCGATCCGATGAAAAGAACGCGCGTCAGCGAACAGCTCAAAACCGGTATCCGCGCGCTCGACGGACTTTTGACTGTCGGCGAAGGTCAGCGCGTCGGAATTTACAGCGCCGCCGGTGTCGGAAAATCAACGATGCTCGGAATGCTCGCGCGGACGAGCGAGGCGGAAGTCAACGTCATCGCTTTGATCGGCGAACGCGGGCGCGAAGTGCGCGATTTTCTGGAACAGGATTTGGGCGAAGATGGATTAAAGCGTTCGGTCGTCGTCGTGGCAACTTCAAACGAACCGTCTTTGATTCGGATGAAAGCCGCGTATGTGGCGACGGCGATTGCCGAATATTTCCGCGATCAGGGAAAAAAAGTTCTCTTTATGATGGATTCGGTAACGCGCTTTGCCCGCGCTTTGCGCGAAGTCGGACTGGCGGCGGGCGAACCTCCGGCGCGGTCGGGTTTTCCGCCGTCGGTTTTTGCCGAACTGCCGCGTCTTCTGGAACGCACGGGAAATTCGGAAAAAGGCTCGATCACCGCGTTTTATGCGGTTTTGGTTGAGGGCGATGATATGACCGAACCGATTGCCGACGAGACGCGCTCGATTTTGGACGGACACATCGTTCTTTCCAGAAAACTCGCCGCTGAAAATCATTATCCGGCGATTGACATCAACGCATCGGTATCGCGCGTGATGACCTCAATTGCCGGACAGGAACATCTTTCAGCCGCCGGACGGCTGCGGGAAGTTATCGCTACCTACGAAGCGCAGAAAGATTTGATCCTGATCGGCGCGTATAAAAAAGGAAGCGACCCGAAAACTGATTACGCGATATCGAAGCTCGAAGCCGTCAAAAAATTTCTCCGTCAGGAAACTCACGAATTCACGCCGTCCGAAGAATCGGTTCAAAGATTGATCGGATTATTTTAACTCCAGTTTGTGTAAGGAAAATGCTGAAGGAAAATAGCCGAAAAAAAGACACTAAATTTACAAAAAGCGCATTTTGAAATTATTTCTTTTTATGGTCTTGCGGTTATTTTCTTTATCCCGAACTCACGTTAAATTAGTGTTTCATCGCGCTTTTTGAGAAATTCGGGATGTTGACTTGGCGGCAGTCGGTTTGGATTTACTCGTTTGGTTTAAGCCGGATTATCTTCGCTCTATAATTGCGATTAGCAAAAACCTGGGTGTTAGTTTCTGGTTTACAAATTATGTAAATATCGGTTGGATGAACTGAAGGGTTTTAGCCGTAAGTTTGGCTTACGGTTTGCGGAACTGCCGCCGTCAACTTTTAAAAAAGTCATAATTTCCCGGATTGAATTTTGATTAATTCAGGTTCATATGAATTATCGGCTGTTTTGTGAAAAAGTTTCCCGTTTTATTTTTTACCTGAGCGAATAAAACGGGAAACTTTTCTAAAATAAATCCGATAATATTAAACGGGTAGCCAATCATTCGGTTTCCCGCTTTAGTTAAGAGAGTGAACTGTTATTTTAAAACTTGAGTCCGGCGGTTTTTTTGCCGGAACTTTGTTTTTTTACGGCGGCGGGCGGGAGTTCTCCGCCGTTTTTTATTTTAAGACGATAACTGATTTCATGTCTGAAAATTAACAAACCGAATTAATTCGATTATAATTACGGCATCGGTTAAAAGTTTTTTATAAAAAAAAATGTCGGTTAAGAAAACAGATTCAACTCAGAGAAGCGGCGGCGCGGAAAGGCTCGGTCAGCTTGACGGGAAAAAGGAAATTCGCGGCGGCGAGAAGATTTCGAAAACTTTTGAATCCGCGCTCGTCGAAGCCGCTTCCGAGATCGAGCAAGCCGGAAAATCCGCAGATACCGACGGCGTAACAAAAACCGCTTTTTCCGAAATCGCCGGAAACGCCAATCTCGACACACCGGAAGGCGCGCTGTCCGCCGTCCGCCTGTCAGCCGGTTTTCTCGTCAAATCGCGGCTCAAGGAAAATTTGCGCGACACCGATCAGGGACGAAAAATAACCGACGAACTCAGCGATTACATCGCCAGAGACCCGTATATGCACCGCAAGATTTTGGGAATTCTGCAAAAATTAAAATAAGACTTAATATTATTTTTTAGACAAAACATCGCCGCGAAAATTTATTAAAAAATGGCGCAGAGTTCAGGAGAAAAAACCGAACAGCCGACCGAAAAAAGACTGCGCGAAGCCCGTGAAAAAGGAATCGCCGCGCGAAGCCGCGATCTGTCGGCAGCCGTTTTACTGCTTGCGGCGGTCGGCGTCGTCTGGCTGTTTGGCAGCTATATCGGCGATGTGATGCGGGCATCGGTCAAAGAACAGATCGAATTCGGCGCGGCATTCAAAGGCGAATTTTCGAACGAGATCGTTTACAATGTTTTTCTGCGCGGTTTAAAAGCGATGTTTTTTATTCTCTCGCCGCTGTTTATCGTTTTGATCGTCTTCGCTTTTCTGAGCAATTTTCTGCAAACCGGCTCGGTTTTTTCATTCGCTTCGATCACTCCGAAATTTTCAAATCTTAATCCGGCGGAAAATTTCAGAAACACATTTTTTAAGTCGCGTTCGTATATCGAACTCGGCAAAACCGTTTTAAAAATCATAATCGCCGCGGCGGTTGCGGGACTGGTTTTGTGGACATCGCGCGATACGTTCGTTAGGCTCGTTTCGATTCAGGCGGAGGAAATTTCCGTTTACGCCTTCGGTTTGGCAATGGAAATCGGTCTGAAGATCGGTCTGGTGTTTCTCGTTCTCGGCGTCGCGGATTTCTTTTTGCAGAGATTTTTGCTCAGGCGCGAATCGAGAATGACGCGGCAGGAAATCAAAGAAGAAGAAAAGGAAACCGAAGGCGATCCGTTTATCAAATCACGGCAACGCGCGCGATACCGCGAGATTTTAATGCGGAATTTGGCTGCGGATGTCCGCGAATCGGTCGTCGTTTTAACAGGTTCGGACGACATCGCCGTCGCACTCAGATATGAGCGCGGAAAATCAAACGCGCCGGTCATCGCGGCAAAAGGCGAAGCTTTGACGGCGGAACGGATTCGTCAAATCGCAAAGGAATCGGACATTCCTGAAAAAAGCGATAATCCGCTTGCCCGGTCGCTTTATAAATTAGAAGTCGAAGACGAAATTCCCGCCGAATTCTACGAAACCGTCGCAGTCATTTTGCAATGGGTTTATTCAAAAGACGGCGAACGAGGTGAAACAGTTTGAGGGATATTTTATGAGAATCAAGTGTAGAAATTATTTCAAAATAAAGACTTGTTCTTGCCGGTTAAACCGATTTTCTAGCCGCAAAGAGCGCAAAGAGTTTTTCTTCTATTCTCGATTTGCTCAGACAGCCGCCCGAATTTGTAATTTGTAATTTGTCGTCTAAAATTTATCTATGGCTGATATGGAAAAAGTCAATCGCGGCGGCGGTGAAGTGATAGATAATTTGTCTATTGACCGAAGAGGCGACCGCAACACTTCGCAAACCGAAACAGATAAACAATTGACTTTACCCGGCACGATCTCGGCGACCGACCGTCTTTTGGGTTTGGATTTGCGTCCGACGACGGCTGGCATTCTCGCGCCGCCGCCGGGCAATATCGAGTTTCTGCGCCACGTTTCTCCGCCTGTGCGGCGCGCCGTTATGCGGAAAATGCTCGACAAACAGCGCGAACGGATGCGAAAACTAGCGCGTTACCTGCGCGACCGCCAGGACGAATCAGAAAACGACGGCGGCGATGAGCAGACGCGCGAGAGTTTTCTCGAAGTAATTGCTGAAAAAATGCGTTCGGAAGAGTATAATGCCGATAAGAATCAGATTTTGCGGGCGAGAGCCGAACTCGATAAAACGGCGCGAATGCTAGATATTTTAGACGAAATGCTCGCCATGCAGGATTACACGATCAGCCGGATCGGAACATTTACGCAGGGTTAATTGATGGACGTTTCAAAAACCGGAGAAGCCGAAAAAACGAACACAGCGGAAAAACCGCTCGATCCTTTTGCCGTAGATTTTTTCGGCGAAAAGAAAACTTCGCCGGAAAAGGAAAATGTGTCTTCTCCGGCGCGTGCTGAAAAATCGCTCAACGGCAATAAAAAGAAATCCGCGAAAAATCTGAAATGGTTCGAAAATTTGCCGCATCTGACGCGCGACGAATTTTTATTTTCCGCGCGGCTCGAAAAACTGCCGGACAATCTGACCAAAGCCGCCGCGCATAAAATTTCCGAAACCGTTACGCGCTACACGCTCCAGCCGCCGAAAACCGTCCGCTGTCAGATGATTTCGATCACCGAAGTTGATCTTGCCGCTACGCTCGAACAACTCGAAAAATCGCCGCAGACGTTTCTCGCGCTTGGCTGTCAGCCGGAAAATTCGACCGCGCTAATGGCGTTCGACGCGGGCTTTGCGTTGTCCGTCATTGACCTGATCCTGAGCGGAAAAGGCGATGAAACGAACGCGCCGCGCCGGCTTTCGCCGGTGGAAAATACGATCATCGAATTTCTTGCCGGAAATGTTTTGACGGGCATCAATGAATGGGTCGGGCAGAACTTGTTTTGTTTGCAAACGATTGCGGGCGAACCGGATTCGGTTTTCAAAAAAAACGAACGCGGTGCGGAAGCCGTTTTCCGGCTCGATTTCGCCGAATTCAGCGGAATCATCACGGTTCTTGCTTCGGGCGAGTTTCTCGCCTCGATTGATAAAACCGAAAATCCGCTGCTCGCGCGAAAAAACGGCAAGAATAAATTCGAAATTATTGAAAAGATCGCGCCGCATTTAATGCTCCGCGTGATTTTAGGAAACACGACGCTCGAAGCCGAAAGTCTGGCTTTTCTCGAACCGAACGACATCGTTTTGATCGAGCGTCCGGTGGCGCGTTTTGAAAATTCTGAATTTACCGGAAACGGAATCGTAAATCTCGGAAGCGGCGAAAATTTCAATCTCAAAGGTCAATTTGTAAACGGCGGCGAACTGAGTTTGAAATTGGAAGAGATTAAAAGCGCGGCTGTTTGGCGCGGAAGAAATTTTGACAGGTTCGATATGGACAATAAAAAAACCGAAACGGAAGAAAAGAAAAATTTCGATGAAACCGACGAATTGCCGGAAGAAACGAACGAAGGCGCGGAGGAAAACGCCGCCGCGCTCGAAAATATTCTGGTCAATCTCCGCGTTGAGATCGCGGGCGACAAGATCAGTCTGCGCGAAGTTCAGAGGCTTCGACCGGGACAGATCATCAATCTCGGCTGCCGCCCGACCGACACAGTTCGCATCGTAACCGACACCAGCGACGAGCCGGTCGCGCTCGGCGAACTCGTTGACATCGAAGGTCGTCTCGGCGTTCGTCTGACGCGGGTTTTTATTTAAAGAGAAAATGTGGAAAAGTGCAAAAGCTTGTCGCTACAGTTCAGCAATACTTTTTCACTTTTGCACATTTTCTCTTTTACACCTGATTTGATTATGAGCGGTTTGAGTTTTTTATGGATGCTTTTTCAGATGCTGCTTGCGCTGGCGTTTGTCTGCGGTCTGGCATATCTCATTTTTCGCGTTCTGCTTCCGCGTTTGACGACGAATTACGGCGCGAAAAATATGATGCGCGTCGTTGACCGCATCGGTCTCGACGCGCGGAAAAGCCTCTATATTATCGAAGTTACGGGACGCTGGTTTCTCGTCGCCGCGTCGGAAAACGGCGTGCAGATGATCGGCGAACTCGATGCCGAAACCGCTTCGGAAGCCGAAAAGGAAATTCTCGAAAACCGTCAAAATTCAAAAAACGCGTTGGACGGAAAATCGTTTTCGGACAAACTGAACGAAGTTTTGAGCCGCAATAAACAAGGAGGAAAATGATGCGCCGCGCGATTTTTAAATTTTTATTTCTTGCGTGTTTTCTCATCTTAACTTTTCCGGTTTTCGCTCAGGATGCGCCTTTGGTCGAACAATCCGCCGACACGCCGAATCCGGTTGTGTTAATAATCGTCATCGGCGCGGTCGCCGTCGCGCCTTTCGTTTTGATAGTGATGACTTCGTTCGTCAAGATCGCGGTCGTTCTGGCAATTCTGAGAAACGCGCTCGGCACACAGCAAATTCCGCCGAATGCCGTTATTACGGGCATCGCGCTCATTCTGACGATCTTTATAATGTCGCCCGTCGCCGAAAAAATGTATGCGGAAGCCGGAACGATCGAAAATACCGAAGAGATTTTTTCCGAAGTTTCCGTCAAGACGATTTTCGAAGCGTCGAAACGGGCGAAAGAACCGCTCCGCCAATTTATGATTCGTCATACGGGCGAACGCTACCGCGTTCTGTTCCGCGACCTTGCCCAGCAGATGGCGGTCAGAGAGGGTAGCGACCCGAACGAAATAAACGCCGACGATTTCCGCATCGTCATTCCGTCTTTCGTTACCGACCAACTGACCGAAGCGTTTCAGATCGGCTTTATTCTGTTCGTCCCGTTTTTGATAATCGAGATGGTCGTCGCCAACATTTTGCAGGCGATGGGAATGTTTATGCTTTCGCCGACGGTGATCTCTCTGCCGTTCAAACTTCTCCTATTCGTTTTGATCAGCGGCTGGGAAATTGTTTTAAAAAATCTCGTTTTGGGTTATATCTGAAGAAATGGTTGATTTTGCACAACTCGCTATCGAAGGCTTATGGCTGGTTTTGATCCTGTCTCTGTTTCCGCTTCTGGCAAGCATGATCGTCGGTCTGGTTGTCAGTCTGTTTCAGGCTCTGACGCAGATTCAGGAACAGACGCTGACATTCGTTCCGAAGATCATTGCGACCGTTCTGGTTTTGATAATCACGGCGGGCTGGATGATGGAAAATCTGCAATCGTTTGCCGTTCGCGCGTTTGACCTGATGCTCAATGTCAGCGTCGTCCGTTAAAAATTAAGTGATTGATATTATATGATGGAAAGATAAACTTCGGAATAGATGAAAAGTGATAGATAATAATTGAAAGATTTTATTTAAAATCTTTCATCTGTCAGTTATCATCTATTCCGAATATTTTACTATCAAAAAGTATTAAATTCCGACAAAAATTAAAAATCAAATAGCGTGGAAGAATTTTTAAAACTTTTAGAAATAGCTTTGCAGACCTTTGATGTCGGGCAAAGTCCGCAAACTTTTCTCGCGCTTTTTATATTAACGTTCGCGCGTTTTTTTTCTTTTGTTTGCATCGTTCCTTTTTTCGGCGGCAAAAACGCTTCGACGCTTGTTAAGGTCGCCGTCGCCGCATCGCTCGTCGTCATCGTTTTTCCATTTGCAACGAACGAACTTCCGGCGGATGAAAACGCGATTGGTTTCGGAGCGGTCGGATTTTTCAGCTTGCTTGCTAAAGAAATTTTTGTCGGTTTCACGCTCGGTATTGTCGCCTCTCTGGTTTTTGAAGCCGCGCGCGCTGCCGGACAAATTGCCGATTACCAGCGCGGTTCGGCGATGAATGAGCTTTTCGCGCCGCAGTTTGAAACGGAAATTTCGGAACTCGGAAAATTTAAACTTCAGCTCGCAGTCGTCGTTTTCGTAACGACCGGAGCGCATCTTTTGTTTATCGGCTCGCTGGTTAAAAGTTTCGAGTTTATTCCGGTTTTGAAATTTCCGGCTATCGAAACGGGCTGGACACCGGCGGCGGAATTTTTAGTCGTGATGACCGCGAGCGTCATCAGCATCGGCGTTCAGCTTGCCGCGCCAATTATCGTAACACTGCTTTTGACGGATCTGTTTTTCGGTCTGATCAACCGCGCCGCGCCTGAGATAAATACATTTTTTATGAGTCTGCCGGTCAAGATGTGGCTCGGAATTTTCGTGGTGATCGTAATGCTCCCGTTTTTGATCGCGCAAATGACGGAAAATTTCGAATCGTCGTTCGAAGCGTTTGAATTTATGATTCGATTTTTAAGCGGAACGAATCCGTAATTTTTGGAAAAAATGAACACGATCGAGCATCTGCGCGGACTTTTTCATTATAACGATTGGGCGAATCGGCGGATAATTACCGCGCTCAAAGAAAATTATTCGGAAAAAGCGCATAAAATTCTCGCGCATCTTTTGATCACCGAACAGGAATACTTTGAACGGCTTTACGGAAAAGATTCGACCGGATTCGATTTCTGGCAGAATTTGACTCTGGAAGAATGCGGCGCGCTGGCGCGTGAAACCGCCGAGCGATACGAAAAACTCATCCGCCGTTTCGAGGAAGAAGGCTTGGATATTACTACAAAATACAAAACGAGCGAGGGCATCGAATATGAAAACACTTTCCGCGAAATGCTGACGCACGTTCTGTTTCATTCTTCGATCCATCGCGGAAATATTATTTTGAAAATGCGAGAGGAAGGCTTTACGCCGCCGAAAATTGATTACATAATCTACCTGCGCGAAAATTTTTATATTTAACGCAAAGGCGCGAAGGCGCAAGGACGCAAAGATTTTTTGAAAATTCAAATAATCTAAATTCGCATTTAAAATTAACTTTGCGCCTCTGCGACGTTGCGCCTTTGCGTTAAAATAATTTGCGTTAAAATATCTTCTAAAAATGGAGCAAACCGAACAATTAAGTTTTGATTTTGAAAGCGTTCAGCCGCAGATCGTGCGCGAGTCGCGCGACGAACTGCGTTTGAAACTCGGCGAATTTGCCGGACCGCTCGATCTGCTTTTGTATCTCATCCGGCAGGAAAAGGCGAATATTTTCGATATTCCGATCGCTAAAATTACCGACGAATATCTGCGCTACATCAAATTGATGGAAAAACTCGACATTGCCGTCGCGGGCGATTTTCTCGTGATGGCGGCGACCTTGATCGAGATAAAATCGAAGATGCTTCTGCCGCGCGAGATCGTCGCCGAAGGCGAGGAAGAGGAAGACCCGCGGCAGGAACTCGTTGACCGTCTGCTCGAATACGAAAAATTCAAATCCGCGTCGCAGATGCTCTACGAGCGTTCGACCGTCGAGCAGGCGGTTTTCCGGCGCGGTCAGATCGAATCGGACGAGAACAATTCCGAGATCAACGCCAGCGTTTTCGACCTTCTAACCGTTTTTCAAAAAATCGTCGAACGCCATCGCGAAGAGATCAAACTCGAAATCGAGCGCGAGGAAATTACTTTGGCGGAGATGCTCAGAAATCTGAAAAAACGCATTTTTGAAAATAAAGAGTTGAGCCTTTTAAAATTTTTCGAAGAAATGCGAACGCGCCGCGAACTTGTTACGGCATTCGTTGCCGTTCTCGAAATCGTCCGAACGGAAAGCGTCAAACTAATACAAAAAGCGACGTTCGGCGATATTATTTTGAAGAAGATTTAGCCACAGAGGTCATAGAGTTTTTTGAGTTTTTCGGTTTGTCCGAGCTGAGCAGAGTAATTTGACGAAAGATATTATTCAGGCGATTTGGTAAATTCAATAATTTCTCAAAAAACTACGTGTTCTCTGTGGCTAAAAAAAATTATGAAATTCGACAAAGAAGAAAAACAAACGCGCCCGATGAATGAGATCGTCTCGATCGTCGAGGCGTTGATATTCGTCTCCGACGAGCCTTTGACCGTCAAACTCATCGCCGACGTTCTGGAAGAAGAAAAGGACACGATTCAAGCGGCGGTCGAACAGTTAAAAAGCGAATACGACGAGCGCGAAGGCGGTTTGCAGATTCGTGAGATCGCCGGCGGCTGGCAGATTTCGACGAAAACCGAATATCACGAGGAGATCCGCAAATTCTTAAAAACGCGCCCGTCGGCAAAGCTCTCGCTCGCATCCCTGGAAACGCTCGCCGTCATCGCCTACAAACAGCCCGTTACCGTTCCCGAAATTCTCGAAATTCGCGGCGTGCAGTCGGCTTCGGCGATCAAAACACTTTTGGATAAAAAACTCATCGTCGCAAAGGGAAGAAAAGAAACCGTCGGGCGACCGATGCAATACGGCACGTCGAAAGATTTTCTCATTCAGTTCGGTTTGAAGGATTTGTCGGAACTGCCTTCGATCGAAGATTTTGAAGATTTAACGGTCGGCATTTAATGAAAATTACCGAAAACGAAGACGAACTTATCCTGCGCGATGTTCCGGTTTCATCATGGATTATGGGCATTGGCGGGTTTTTTCTTTTCGGCGGTTGTTTTGTTTGGACGATTGTTTATTCGTTTTATAATCCGCGCGAGTTTTTTCATTCGCAAGACGGAACCTGGGCGGGATCGTTGATGGCGGTTTTAGTTTATGTATTTATTCTGGTAATCGTCGCCGCGCTCACGGTAGCGTTCGTCGGGTTTCTTCTGTCTTCGGTGACAACCGTGAGGATCGCACGCAAAATGCGATTTGTCGAGATCACACACCGCAATTTTTTGAGAAAAAATGTCAAACGCTATGATTTTTCGCAGATCAAAAGATTCGAGATCGAACCGGGAACGGCGGGCAGATCGGGGCTGAGTTATTTTATCGCTTTACTGCTCGTAAATAGCCGGAAAATCGAGATAGAAGAAAATGGGTTTTCCCTTTTCTATGCCGAAGAGATCACCGAAAGGCTTAACAAATTTGCCGGTTTCCGCGTTAGAAAAAAGCGGCAAAGGTGAAAACCTCAGAGAAATAAGCTAAGATTTTTCACTTATGCAGGAACGATTAAACAAACTCATCGCGCAAGCCGGAATCGCTTCAAGGCGCGGCGCGGACGAACTAATTAAAGCCGGAGAAGTTTCAGTCAACGGCACGATAATCACCGAACCCGGCACAAAAGCCGATCCCGAAAACGATCACATCAAAGTCGGCGGAAAACTTATCAATCCGAAACTCGAACGGCGCGAAAACGTCTATATTCTGCTCAACAAACCGAAAGGCTACCTGTCGAGCGCATTCGATCCCGAAGGCAGACCGCTCGTTACCGATCTCGTCAAAGGCTACGGCAAACTGCATCCGGTCGGACGGCTCGATTTCAATACCGAGGGCTTAATCATTCTGACCAACGACGGCGAATTTACAAATCTCGTCGCTTCGTCAAAAACCGTTCCGAAAGTCTATGAAGTAAAAGTCAAAGGCATCCCGAACGAAAACGCGATAAATAAATTACGCCGCGGCATCAGATTAAAAGACGGCTTCAAAACCGCGCCCGCTAAAATTAAGCAGTTAAAATCCACCGACAAAAACGGCTGGTTTGAAGTAACGCTTTTTGAGGGACACAACCAGCAGATCAGAAAAATGTTCGACGCGATAGGAAATTCGGTGATGAAATTAAGACGGACTGCTATTGGAAATCTTACGGATAAGTTTTTAAAAACCGGACAACACACGAAAATTAGTTATAATGCTATTAAAGATTTCCTAAAGTATAATAACCAATCGTAATTAGGACGATTCATCATTATTAGCGGCAAATTGTTTAGCGATTAAAGCCCAGCCTAACGTCCACAGAACAAATGCACCGAGAAAAAATATTGTCAAAATAATTCCGAATAAAACTATTGACCAAGTTGTCCAAATTACTTTTGGACCATCAGATTTGAATAACGCGCCGTCGGTCATCCAGTCCTGCGCGGTTGAATTTGGATACTTAGCTTTTACTCTTTTTCCTTCGTCGGTCAAACCCCACTCGCTCTTTCCGAATCCAATTTGATACAGTTCTTGTCCTGTCGGATCGGCAACCGTGCAAATATCAAAAAGTGCTAAATATCCGATTAAAAGAACAACACTGAGAAATAGAGCGACGACTGCCTGCTTGATGAGAGGCGGAAGTCTTTCGGTGGCACTAGTATCCTCCGGTGTTCGATAAAAATATATAACTATTACGACAAATCCTGCTATTGCTGTGATAAGGGCTGATGCCTTTATTAATGGCGGATAATATAATCCCCAATATGAAAATGCCGGAATAATTACTCCTATCGAAGTAAGCAGACCGCTGATTATCGTAAATCCGTTCAAATATTTATTCCAGTTCATATTCGCTCACTCCTTATATTTTCTAGGGTTGTTCAACCAGGATTATGGTTTGTTCACCGGGATTTACACGATAATCTTTGTTCTTATCTGATGTTATCTGCTGATTTCGTACAGACCACATATAATATCTTCCATAACAAAGGTCTTCTCGAGTTACAGTGGGATTATTAATGCTTTTTGGTTCTTCTCCCCTATCCCTTGAATGTATAGTCTGGAAATAAATTAACGCGCCATCTCCGCCGGTCGCCCGAAACAACACATTCCCGACGAGATTTCTCTGGCATGAAATAATATTTATTTTTTCTTCTAACACGGTTTGGTTTTCTTCGGACGAATTTTCCCAAAATCTTTCGACGGTGGTTTTTAATGTTGATAGTGTCTGCATTCTTGTTTGATTTCTTGATTGAGCCGTTTGAATGATTTGAATTAATTGAAGACGTTGTTCAGTTAATGCTCTTTCTTTAGCCATTTCCATTTCTAATACATTTCTGAAAATATCTTCAGCTTCTTGACGGGCTGTAACTGCGCTTTTATATTGTGCTATTCGAATGTTATCGTTTATTCCGAAACCTTCACGTGTATAATCACTAATGAGTTGACTTTTAGATTTTTCATTATTCACCGCGGACGTGTATGTGAGATTGGCGGTTATTTTTTCTCTACGCAGTCTTCCCAATTCTGTTTCAGTTACGGCGATCTCTGCCTTTTTGTTTTTAATTGCCGCATTATCTTTTCCTTCTTCCTCAAATAAGGATTCCAAAATAATTTTCAATGTCGAATTAATAAATGTTTTTGTTTCTTTACTAGCCTCCTGACATTTAACTTCCTGATTAATTGTCAGTATCAACAAAAAGATTCCTAAGATTGGTAAGATTTTCAAGTTTATTTTTTTCATTTTATTCTCCTATTTGATTTGAAAATTTTATAATTAAATGTTTCAACGGCATTCTTAATTTAATTAACATCTCCCGCAAACATTTAATTGTGGTCTTAAAACATTTATGAGTGCCGTTAAATTCTTTGACAGTGCCGTTAAAGGCTTTGCGAGTGGTCTTAAGTGTTATAACAGTGCCGTTAAATCTTTAACCGCAGGCAAAAAGCCTAAAATGTCTGAGAAAAATGATTTGGCGTTGAAGGAATATGATTTCGGGTATCTGGTAAATCTTTATACATCAACGGGAAATTATTCTTCTATTAATATATGACAAAAAAACTAAAAATCTTACAGATGTGGATCTCTAAGTTTTAATAAATGCCATAATTTGTTGATTTTCCTATGTTTTGTCACACAAGAAAACTTGAGGTCTAGATTTTTTAAATTCACAAAGAAATGCGAAAGCAACACACTGAGAAGATTACAAAACTTTAAAAAGCATCAGCACACCGATGGCGATAAAAGCGACGGCGACGATCTTTTGAAGTATGTCGGCAGGCACATATTGTGTAATGAAACCACCGGCGAGAACGGCGAGCAGAGTTACGAGAACGAGCGCGACCGATGCGCCGATAAAAACGGCGGTCGGCGAGCTTGTTTTGGCGGTCAGTGTGATGACGGCAAGCTGGGTTTTATCGCCGAGTTCGGCAAGAAAGATAGTTATAAACGCGGTCAAAAGTGTTTTCCATTCCATAATACGATTTGCGATTTTAGATTTGCGATCTGCGATCTGTGCAAATTCACAATTGAAAGTTTCATTAAATAAACCGGAATTTTATTATCGGAATAAAATCGCAAATCGGCAATCGCAAATCGCAAATCGCTAGGCTTGGATTATTTTTTCGAGGCGCGGCGTGATGGAAAATTTATCATACAGAGGTTTTCTCTGGCGGACGAGTTCTGATAGGTTTTGGACGGCGGCGCGGTGAACATTAGAAAATTTCGGGTTTGCGCCGAGTTTTTCGAGAATGCGGCGGACGGCTTCGAGCAGGCTCGATGTTAATTGATTCGGGTTGACCTGCCGGCTTAGTTTTATCGCTCCGTTTTTATATTCGAAAATATTTTCTCCCGTTTTGAGAAACGGGTAATCGCCGCCGATCTCGGCGCAGGCTTTGGCAAAAGCCATTGAGAAATTTAGTTTGGCGGCGGCGAGCGATTTGTCGAGCGCGCCTAAAATTTCGGCAAAGAGGCGGATGAGAGTTTGAAACTCATCGGCGGAAATTTTTGTCTGCCGCGCTTTCGCTTCGACATTGTTGCTCAGGCGAAAAGGAAAATCGGGAAGATTGACCGCCGGTTTGTTTATGGGCGATTCGATCTTTGGAACTTCGGTTTGCGCGGGACGAACAGGCTG
This sequence comes from Pyrinomonadaceae bacterium, assembly GCA_041940425.1. Classification (GTDB taxonomy): domain Bacteria; phylum Acidobacteriota; class Blastocatellia; order Pyrinomonadales; family Pyrinomonadaceae; genus DATHTS01. The sequence continues at coordinate 27,454 of JBGTSF010000029.1, read as the reverse complement.
AATCGCCGGAATTTTGACAGTGTTTTGGGCGGCGGATTGTGACGCGGGCGCAGTGGGCGTTGTCTTTTTCGGCGCGGAAATTTCAGTTTTTTTCGAATCTTCGACCGACTTGTTCACGTTTTTGCTTTCGGAGATTTCTTTTGTTAAATTCCCATTGACCTTTTGAAAAACATTGACCGTTCCGCCCGGTTCGCGAGAACGGATGAGGATTCTTTCGAGTGCTTCTTCGCCTTCGGAAACGCGTCCCGACAGGTGATCCTGTTCACGGACGTTCAGTTGATTTTCGTCCGTGATGTGAATTTCGGCTTCGTAATTATTGAGCCTGACGCGCACGATGCCGCAAAACTGGCGGCGGCGCAGATACTTGATCAGAGCCGACAGATTGACAAACGATGTATCGAGATTTTGATGAACAGGTCGAAAATTCATTCCGCTTGAATTCGGATAAAAAAAATAACAGAATCCGGCAAATATGGCAAAGATTTACCGCGTTCTGTTCTAAAAAGAAATAATTCGGCTTGATTTCCATTGCAACTTTTTATATTTTCGTGCAAAATTCGCAACAAGAAGTTTAGTCCTTTGTCCTTAGTCCTTTGTCCTTTGTTATTTCTTTACCGGCAAAATAAAATAATTGCTTTTTAACGATTAACAATGGGCAAAGGACTAAGGACAAAGGACAAAGGACTAAAATCTATGAACAATCTATTCCGTAAAAAATCAATCGAACAAATAAAAGCCGATGCCGAAGCCGGTTTTACCGAACACGATTTTTCCGAAGCGATTCCGCAGATCGAAGGCGAAGCCGACGCGAAGATCGAAGGCGGCGAGGGCGGAACGCATCTGCGCCGTTCGCTCGGACTTTTCGATCTGACGATGCTCGGCATCGCGGCGATCATCGGCGCGGGCATTTTCGCAATGGTCGGAAACGCTTCGCACGATGCCGGTCCCGCCGTGATCTTCCTGTTTATTTTCTCGGCGATCGCCTGCGGTTTCGCCGCGCTCTGCTACGCGGAATTCGCGTCTCGGATTCCGATTGCGGGTTCGGCATACACATACACATACGCCTCGATGGGCGAACTGGTCGCGTGGATCATCGGCTGGGACTTGATCGTCGAATACGCCATCGGCAATATCGCCGTGGCAATTTCGTGGTCGGATTATTTTACGGGACTTTTGCGAAGCTACGGCATAGACATTCCGGCGTATCTGACGATGGATTTTCTGAGCGCGTCGCGGAAATTCGAGGAAGGCGAAAAGGCTGTTTCCGCTGCCATTGCGAGCGGGCATTCGCTCGAATCTCTGCGCGATATGAGCGGCGACGCGCTGGGGAAAATCGGCGAGGGATTAACCCCGCGATTTGTCGAAGCATATGAAGCATGGACGACCGCGCCGAGAATCGGCGAGATGCCGGTCGTTCTCGATCTGCCCGCGCTGGCGATGGTTATTTTGATCACCGCGCTGGTTTATATCGGCATCCGCGAATCGAAATTTACGGCGAATATTATGACGGCGTTAAAAGTCATCGTCATTCTGCTTGTCATCGTCGTCGGGGCGACCTACGTTAAATTGGAAAACTGGTCGCCGTTCGCGCCGAACGGAATTCAGGGAGTTTTGGGCGGCATCGCGGCGGTTTTCTTCGCCTACATCGGTTTTGACGCGCTGGCGACAACCGCCGAAGAAGCGAAAAATCCGCACAAGGATTTGCCGAAAGCGATGATCCTGTCGCTCGTTATATGCACGGCTTTATACGTCATTCTCGCGCTCGTTCTAACCGGAATGGTCAGTTACACCGTTCTGAACGTCGGCGATCCGCTCGCCTTCGTGTTCGGAATAGAAGGCGCGAATCTGCCTTGGATGGAAGGCATCGTGGCGATCAGCGCGGTCATCGCCATCGGAACGGTATTTCTCGTTTTCCAGATCGGACAGCCGCGTCTCTGGATGGCGATGAGCCGCGACGGACTTCTGCCGAAGATTTTCTCTTCGATTCACCCGCGATTTAAAACGCCCTGGTTTTCGACGATCGTTACCGGCTTTGTCGTGGCGATTCCCGCACTTTTTATGAATCTCGAAGAAGTTACAGACCTCGCCGTCATCGGAACTCTGTTTGCCTTCGTTCTGGTCTGCGCCGGAGTTTTGATCAAAGATAAGGAATTTCGCGAGCAGAGCGGCAAACGCTTTGTGCCGTATATCAATTCGCAGTTTATTCTGCTCCCGCTTATTTTGATCGTGCTGGCAATCGTCTATTATTTCAACCCGGCGTTTTTGAGCGATTTCTTCAGCGTCGTCCCGAAGGAGGATGAAACCTGGTTCGGAGCATTGTCGGAGAAAATCCCAATGGTCGTTTATGTTTTGCTGGTCATCGTCATTTTGTTTTTGAGTCTGACAAAAAAACTCTCGCTGATTCCGGTGATGGGATTACTGCTCTGCTCTTATCTGATGACCGAACTCGGCATCACGAACTGGCTGCGTTTCGGCGGTTGGCTGCTGGTCGGTTTGATAATTTATTTCGCCTACGGAGTGAAACACAGTAAATTGAACCGGCAAAAGACAACAGATAACTAGATGCAGAAGCCCGCACGTTAGAAAGGGCGGAATACTCAACCTAAAGTATTCCGCCCTTTCTAACGTGCGCTCTTTCTTTACGATTCTTTACAAAACCACTAAAACTAAACCTCAATTTCCAACGTCTAACGCTGCGGATATCAAATCTTAAATAATTTTTCAGGAGCAGAATTTTATGAAAATAAAAATCGTTTTGACGCTTGTGTTGACGCTCGTTTTCGCGGCGGCGATTTCGGCGCAGGATAAGATGACGGATTTTTCCGGTAAATGGAATTTGGATGTCAGCAAATCGAAATTGAGCGAACAGATGCGCATCGAATCAATGACGATGACGGTTTCGCAAACTGACAAGGAAATAAAAATCGAAAGCTCGACCAAACGCCCCGAACGGCAAGACGGCGGCGGAACGGGTGGCGGAATGCGTCGCGGAATGGGCGGCGGTCTCGGCGGCGATTCGCAGACGATCTACACGCTCGACGGCAAGGAAACTGTAACCGATATGGCGGGCGCGATGGGCGGCAAAATGACCGCCAAAGCGAAAGCCGAAAAAGACGGCAAATTAAAACTCGAACAAACACGCAATGTCGAAACACCGATGGGCGCGCGTTCGATGAAACTGACCGAAATGTGGTCGCTCTCGGCGGACGGAAAAACCTTAACCGTCAAACGCGATACCGAATCGCCGCGCGGCACGAATTCCTCGGAACTTGTTTTTACAAAACAATAATTTCAAATTAGGTTTTTTGTGCGGAAACACGCACGAAGTAAGTGGAAAAGTCCAAACACTTGCTTCGTGCGTGTTTCCGCATTGATTTCAAAACTTGCAGTTTTTCGGCAATTAGTTAATCATAAATCAATTCTTTTCTCAGCAATGACAAAACGCGAAATCAAAACCGTCGGCGTGGTCGTCAAACCGAATCACAAAGAAGCGTGGCAGACCGCCTGCGAGCTTTCGGATTGGCTCGGCGAGCGCGGCATCAATCTTGTCGGAAAACCGCACGCCGAAACCGAGGTCTGTGATATTCGCGCGTCGGACGCTGAGGCATTCAGGGAAGGCGTTGATCTGATCGTCGTGCTTGGCGGCGACGGCACGATGCTTTCGACGGCGCGGCTCGTCGGCAAAAAGGAAACGCTCGTTCTCGGCATCAATTACGGCAGTCTCGGTTATCTGACCGATTTCCGCATTGAGGAAATGTTTCCCGCGCTCGAAGAAATTTTGCAGGGAAATTTCACGACGGACAGCCGCGTGATGTTCGAGGTCGAACACCGGCGCGGCGGCGAACTGCTCGACAAGGGCAGAGTTTTAAATGATGTCGTCATCAATAAAGCCGTTCTCGCGCGAATTATCGAGATCGAAGTCAGTTTGAACGATCTCTATGTTAATTCCTTCCGCGCCGACGGTTTGATCATCGCCACGCCGACCGGCTCGACGGCGTATAATCTGAGCGCGGGCGGACCGATCATTTATCCTTCGATGAACGCGATGGTTTTAACGCCGATCTGCCCGTTTACATTGACGAACCGCCCGATCGTCGTGCCGGACACGGCGGAAATAAATCTGAAACTCAAAAACGAAAGCGACGGCGTGGTTTTGACTCTCGACGGGCAGATCGGTTATCAAATGCAGACGAACGACTGCGTTCTGATCAAAAAAAGTCCGGCGAGTTTTAATCTCGTTCAGCCGCCGAACCGAAATTATTTCGATGTTTTACGCAACAAATTAAAATGGGGAAGATAGAAAAAAATTACGTTTGAGGAAAATTAAAAATAATGAAACGATGTCCAAAATGCGATTCAACTTATTCAGACGAATCATTAGAATTTTGTTTGCAAGACGGTTTTAAATTGATTGAAGTAAACGAAACGGAACAGGATTCCAAGGAATCTCCGACCGAAGTTCTTAATGTGGAAGGGTATGCTCCGACACAGGCATCGGTTGACGTTACGGAAACCGAAACTTTAGAGCCTGACCGATACGAACGCGAATTGACGACCGATTTGGATGACGACACGCCCGACAAACCGTCGGGAATGCCGCTTCATACTAAGATTCTGATCGGTCTGCTGGTCGGCGTGATCGGCGGTTTGATTGTCAATTGGACGCTCGGCGGCGACAATCCGAATGTCGTCTGGGCGGTTGATAATTTTACGCGACCGATCGGACAGTTGTTTTTAAATTTGCTTCTGATGATCGTCGTGCCGCTCGTTTTCGCCTCTTTGGTCGTCGGCATCGCGGGCATCGGCGACATTCGCAAACTCGGGCGCATCGGCGCGAAATCGTTTATTTACACGCTGATCATTTCGGCGATTTCGGTCATAATCGGTCTGACGCTGGCGAACACGATCCGACCTGGCGAGCGCATCGCGCCGGAAACCGCCGCCGAACTGAAACAGGAATTCAGCAGCGGCGCGACGACGAGCGTCGAGGCGCAGCAAAAAGCCGCCGATGCCGCCAAATCCGATTCCGCTCTGATGCAGGCGGTCAAAACCATCGTGCCGAGCAATGTTTTCAATTCGATTTCCGGCGCGAGTCCGAATATGCTCCACATAATGTTTTTCGCGCTGATCGTCGGCATCGCCATCACGTTACTGCCCGCACCGGTTTCCACGCCGTTCGTCAGCTTGATGGAAGCGGTCTTTGCGATAACATCAAAGATCATAGACATCATTATGAAGTTCGCGCCGTATGCCGTGGCGTGTCTGATCTTTAACAACATCGCGCAGTTCGGGCTTGAGCTTCTGCAGTCGCTGGCATGGTTTGTCATAACGGTTCTGGTCGGTTTGAGTCTGCACTTTTTCGGCATCTATTCGCTGTCGGTTTATTTTCTCTCGCGTATCAGTCCGATCGAATTTTTCAAACGCGTTCGGACGGTGATGGTAACGGCTTTTTCAACAAGTTCGTCCAACGCCACTCTGCCGACCGCGCTTCGCGTTTCGGAAGAAAATTTGGGAGTGCCGAAAGAGATAAACAGCTTCGTTCTGACCGTCGGCGCGACGGCTAATCAAAACGGCACGGCTCTTTACGAAGGCGTTACGGTTTTGTTTCTGGCACAACTGGCGGGCGCGGATCTGACGTTCGCTCTACAACTTTCGGTCGTTTATCTTGCAATCCTCGGCGGAATCGGCACAGCCGGAGTGCCGTCGGGTTCGATTCCGTTTATCATCGGAATTCTGGCGATGATCGGCATTGATCCCGCGCTGATCGCTATTATTTTAGGCGTTGACCGGATTTTAGATATGTGCCGTACGACGCTCAACGTCATCGGCGACATTACGGCGGCGACCTTCGTCGCCCGTTCGGAAGGCTTCGAACTTTTGCAGGTTGATGAAAATGTCGGAATCGGTTAAGAGTTTTTAGAGTTTCGAGAGTTTTTAGAGTTTGAGATATCATCTCAAACTCTTTTTTCTTTGAATAAATCGAAAACTGTCTTAAAATGTCCCTAATTTAAAGAGGTGAATTTATGAGCGTAAATTTTCAGACGCATCCGCAGCCGAAACAACTCCGGTTCAGCGTGGACGAATACTACAAAATGATCGAACTCGGGATTCTCAAGGATTACGAAAAAGCCGAAATCATCGAAGGAGAATTAATACAAAAAATGCCCATAGGAGACAGACACGCATCTGTTGTGAATAGATTAAATCGGATTTTTGTAAAAAATGCTTCTGACGAAATTTTGGTGAGCGTTCAAAATCCATTACGAATTTCAGATTATAATGAGCCTGAGCCGGATTTTGTTTTGGCAGATTTAACCAAGTTTGAAAATGATCGTCATCCGCGCCCGGAAGAAACTTTGATCGTTGTCGAAGTTTCCGACACGACTTTGAAATACGACCGTGATACTAAACTTTCGCTTTACGCCGAAGCAGAAATTCCCGAAGTCTGGATCGTTAATTTGAAAAACGACATCGTTGAAATCTACCGCAAACCGTCGAACGGCATTTATCAAATAGCGCAGATTTTTAAGAAAGGAGAGATTGCCGAATCCGAAATTCTACCGGATTTGAAAATAGAAGTTGATAAAATTTTAGGTTAATTCGAGGAGGGTTTTAAAAAATGTTTCCATTGGGCGACGACAATTCTGACCGCGTGATTACGCCGTATGTCAATTACATAATCATCGGTTTGAACATTCTGGTTTTTGTTCTTTTACAAGGTTTGGGCGGTAACGAAGAGTTTACATACGCTTTTTCGCTCGTGCCGCAGGAGATTACGACGGGCGTTGATCTGGTCGGACCGAAGGCGATTGAGGTCGGCGGGCAGACGGCGACCATCGTGCATCAAAATACGCCTCTGCCGGTTTATTTTAATTTCCTGAGTTCGATGTTTATGCACGGCGACTTTATGCACCTGTTCGGCAATATGCTTTTTCTGTGGATTTTCGGCGACAATATCGAAAATCTGCTCGGGCATATCCGCTACATCGCATTTTACGTCGTTTGCGGAATCGCCGCCGCGCTCGCGCAGATCGTCATGGGACCGGATTCGATCATTCCGATGCTCGGCGCGTCGGGCGCGATTTCCGGTGTCCTCGGCGGATATTTGCTCCTGTTTCCGACCAGAAAAGTTCGCGCTCTTATTTTCAGAGTTTATACGACCGTTCCGGCTTACGTCGCGCTCGGACTCTGGATCGGTTATCAAATTTTGCTCGGTTACTTAACTCCGGCGGGAACGGGCGGCGTGGCTTACGCCGCGCATATCGGCGGTTTTATTGCGGGACTTGCACTGGTAAAAGTTTTCGCTATCGGAACGAAAGGACAGAATGTAAAACCTTTGCAAGGTTAGAAATTTGAATTAAAACTTTTTCGGAATAGGTGATAACTGATAGATAAAAGATAAAATCTATCAGTTATCACCTTTCCTTTATCGTTTGTTCCGAAGTGAAAAACAAAATTTTTCTAACGCCAAAATCTTTCGATTATTTCCAATATCTTCGGCGCGGAATTCTCGACAGCGTGATTTTCGCGCACTTTTTTTGCTGCGTTTTCGCCGAGTTCTTTTATAAGATTCGGATTTTCGTAAAGCTCTAAAATCCTCCCGGCAAGATTTTCCGTATTCATAAACGGAATGACGAAACCGCAATCTTCGCCGACAAATTCAGGAATACCGCCCGCGTTTTCAAAACACAGAATCGGCTTTGCAAAACTTGCCGATTCAAGACAGACCAACCCGAAAGAATCTTCGCGCGACACGAGCGAAAACGCATCAATCGCCGAATAATAATCGAGCGGGTTCGATTTATGTTCGAGAAAAAAAACTCTGTTTTTCAAGCCGGATTTTTCGATCTCGTAATTCATTCTGAAAAGTTCGATGTCGCCCGAACGCGCGCCGCCGATCCAGACGAAAAAAATATTTGCCGAAGGTTTTTGCCGAAAAACTTCACGCGCGGCGGCGATAAAAATTTCCGGTGCTTTCGTCCAATTCAGCGTGCCGGACGCGCCGACGATAAAAGCGTTTTCGGGAATTTTCAACTCGTCGCAAAGCATCTTTCGATTTTTTTTCAACTGCTCATCCGAAAAGTTTTCAACCGGAATAAAGCCGTGAACGAGATTTATTTTTTCACTTGTGATTTCGTGATTTTCGATTAGATTCCGGCGCACGGCATCAGACACGGCGATAAATTCGGAAGTTCGATTTTTCGCGTGATTAAAATTTTCGATTCCGAAAAAACGAATCGCGCATTCGAGTTCATGACAGTGCGAGATGACCGGAACTTTCAGGTCGTCGAACATCGAAAGCATTCGGCGGTTGGCAATCGTGTTTGAATAGATCAAGCCGATGTTTTCTTTCAGGATTTGCGATTTGAGCCAAAGGCGTTTCAATGCCAGATGATTGGCTAATTTGCCGAACGCCTTTTTTACAAAAATTTCGGATTTGTCGGAAAAATTAAACTGAAAAGTTTTCGAGAGCGCGGCGAAGTCTTTGCTTAGATCGCCGCCTTCGCCGTAAAGCGATACAAACTCGATTTCGCTGTTTTGCTTGAACCATTTTAAAAAATTAAGCAGTAAGATATTGCCGCCGAAACTTTCCGCGCCGGGCGTGATGAAGAGAATTTTTTTTCGTTTTGCCATTTAAGTTTTTTCTTCCAGATCGGTTTCCCAATCGAGAATCGGGCGGACAACGCCGTCTATCTGTCCGGCAAAATCGCCGCGTGCCGAATTGCCTTCGAGCGAATCGGTCACGATAAATGCCGCTGCGTCGCGTTCGTTAAAATGAACACTCAAAGGCTCGAAAGTAGTTGCCGAAACGCTGACGAAAAAATTTCCTTCGGCTAAAAAGTTTGCCGGAATCGTTGCGCGGCTCGTATAAATTCCTTTCGGTCGCGGTTTTTTGCGCCACGTTTCGTCCAGATCGTTTGAAGTAAAAACGCAGATGCTTTCTTCGTTGTAAAGCTGAAAACTCGGCATCAAAATTTGTTTTTCCTGCAAAATTTCATAAGAAATTTCAACAAGGATCGGACGGCGAATGTCGAACGCCGAATCCGCTCTGCCTTGTTCATCAACAACGCGGACGCTTCTGAGCCGGACGATTTCATTCCCGGGCGCGTCTTCCGCATCGAGCCAAAATTTTTCCGAAGCGGTTTCCGTTTGCGAATTCAGATAATTGCTGACGACTTCTTTCGCCGCTGCGTCCTCTCTGATCTTTCCGTGTTCGATCCAGATCGCGCGCGAACAGAGCCGCGTTACCGCCTGCATATTGTGTGAAACGAAAATCACGGTTCGCCCGCGCTGGCTGACATCGCGCATCTTGTTCAGACATTTGCGCTGAAAGGCGAGATCGCCGACGGCGAGAACTTCGTCAACCATCAGAATTTCCGGCTCCAGATGCGCGGCGACGGCAAAGGCGAGACGCATATACATTCCGCTCGAATAAAATTTGATGGGCGTATCGAGAAACTGTTCGATCTCGGAAAATTCGACGATCTCATCGAATTTTTTCTCGATCTCCGACCGCTTCATTCCGAGAACCGCGCCGTTTAAATAGATGTTTTCTCTGCCGGAAAGCTCGCGGTGAAAACCCGTGCCGACTTCGAGAAGCGAACCCGTCCGACCGTGCAGAACGGCTTCGCCGCTTGTCGGTTTGATGATGCGCGAAAGGATTTTTAAAAGCGTTGATTTGCCCGCGCCGTTGTTGCCGACGAGCGCGACCGTTTCGCCTTCTTCAACATCGAAACTGATGCTGCTTAATGCCCAGAGAACTTTTTCCTTTTTGTTTTTGTCGTTCGATGACTTAAAGACACTCGTAAAAACATCGCGCAGAGTGTTTAATTTTTGCTGACCGCGAAGATTGTATTTTTTTGAAATGTTTCTGATCTCGATAATTTTCATATATTGGTCAGAACAGGGAGCGGTGCGACCTGCTCCGGCAATGTTGAAGCAGGTCGCTACCGCTCCCTGTTCTGACTATAACAAATCGGCAAAATCGTCCTCCATTTTACGAAAAATATAAATAGCCGTGATAAACATCACGATCGTAACGACAATAGAAATGAGCAAGCTTATCGGATCCAACTGCGTGCGGAACAGAATATGACGGAAGCCGTCAATACAGCCCGTAACCGGATTGAGCGCGAAAACGTAGCGCCATTTTTCCGGTATCCAATCCGACGGATAAAAAACCGGCGACAGAAAAAGCCAGACCTGCAAGAGAAAGGGAATGATAAATTTTACATCGCGGAATCGAACATTGAGCGCGGCGAGCAGAAGACTCATCGAAACGGTAAGCACGAGCAAAAACAGCAGAAAAGCGGGAACAAAAACGATTTTCCACGTTACCGCCGCGCCGTAAATTGCCATACCGCCGAACAAAATCAAAAGCGTCAAAAGCAGATCAATAAAATACGCGCCAACCGCCGACACGGGAACGATCATTCGCGGAAAGAAAATTTTCGTGACCAGTTCCTTGTGATGCACGAGCGAATTGCTCGCAAACGTGACTGACGAACTGATAAAAGTCCAGAATGTAAAACCGCTCAGTGCGATCAGCCAGTAGGGAATTTCGCGCGATTCGTATTGCGCGATGCGCGAAAAAACGATCGTAAAAATAAACGCCGTCGAGGCGGGCTGTAAAACCGCCCAGATCACGCCGAGCAGAGTCTGCTTATACCGCACCTTCAGATCGCGCCAGACGAGCAGATAAAAAAGCTCGCGGTAATGCCACAGCTCGCTGAAGTCGAACGTCGAAAGCCGGTCGCCCGGTTTGATTTTTATGGTAAAAGATTCCTGCACTTTAGATAATGGAAAGTTTAAGAAAGTTATTAATCGTTTTCTGTTTTCTGTTTTCTGTTTTCTTCAAATAATTTCCCGTAATTATTAATCGCATTCTGTTGTTTTCGCCGGCGATTCCATTGAAAAATCTTTTGCGGAATTATCAAACGAACAAACATTTTCCCGATGTGCGTTAAAGATTTCGCGCCGTCGAGATTATTCCAAAATAGCGAAACCGCTTCGCGTTTGTAGCCTTGCCGGATAAAATCCGCGACGGCGTTAAATTTTATTTCGCGCTGGATTTTGTCCAGTTCTTCGCGTGAAATTTTTAATTTATCAATCACGCGGTCTTGCGCGGCGAGCTGTTCGGGAAACATCTTCGGCAGATTGCTCGAAGCGTTTGCGCCGTGCTGCCGCCAGCCGCATAAAATTTTATTGTTTCGCGCGAATTCGCCTTCCGACGAAAGTTTTAAATATAGCTCATAATCCTCCAATCGCGCATCTTCGTTCCAGCCGTATTTTTCGACAAACCGGCGGCGATAGACGACGCTCGGCGAAGAAAAAATCTGCCCGCGCAGGAGAAACGGCAGCGCGTCGCCATCAGCGAACTCAGTCCAATTGTCGGTTCGATCTATAATCCTATCTTCTTCGTCCATCAAAAAAGCGTGTCCGAAAGCCAAAACCGCATCCGGTCTTTTTGTTAAAAGCGCGGTTTGGTCTTCCAAAAACGACGGAAACCAAACATCGTCCGAACCGATGTATGCGAAAAACTCTCCGTCTGTTTTGGCAAAACCTTCGTTCAAAGTCGCGCACAGCCCGCGATTTTCCCGCGCGATTAATTCGTTTTCAAACGGACAATCCTCTAACACTCTTCTGATGATTTCGGCGGAATCGTCCGTCGAGCCGTCGTCAATGACGAGCAGTTTCTTCGGCTTTAAGGTCTGACGAAAAACCGACCGCAGTGTGCGCTCGACAAACGGGGCGTGATTGAAGGACGGTATGAAAACGCTTATTTCGGACACCTTTTTTAATTGTAAATGGTAAAAGGTAAATGGTAAATCGCGCTTTAATTTACAACTGGTGATTTGTTTACGGAAAAATGAAAAAATTTGAAAATTACGGGAAAATGACATATCATCACGGCATCCAAAAAAATCTGAACAAACCCGTCGCAGCTTTTTCTACAGGAGGAAAAACCATGAAACTGGTCAAAAATTTGATTGAAAATAAAGGCAATGAGATCTGGAGCATCGCGCCCGAGGCATCAGTTTTGGATGCCATAAAATTGATGGCTGAAAAAAAGATCGGCGCGCTGCTCGTGATGGAAGACGAAAGACTCGTCGGAATAGTTTCCGAGCGCGACTACGCCCGCAAGGTCATTTTGCAGGGCAGATCGTCGCGCGAGACGCCCGTCCGCGAAATTATGACGGCGGAAGTTTTCAGCATCGAACCGGTCGAAACGGTCGAAGACTGCATGAAGTTGATGACCGAAAAACGAGTTCGCCATCTGCCTGTGATGGAAAATGAAAAAGTCGTCGGCGTGCTTTCGATCGGCGATCTGGTCAAGGAAATAATCGCCGAGCAGGAATTTACCATCCGTCAGCTTGAAAATTACATAACGAGTTAAGTTAAAACATTTTGCCCGCGAAACACGCGAAAAGACGCGAAAATTTATTTTAATTTTTTTTCGTGCCTTTCCTGTATTTCGCGGGCAAAAAATCTTTAGTCGGAAAACGCTTCGAGATATTTTATACCCGATCCGGTATTGAAAAGCACGATGCGTTCATCCGCTTTTACGTCGCCCGTTTCGAGTAAAAATTTCAGCGCGGTCAGACACGCGCCGCCTTCCGGTGCGGCGAAAATTCCCTCCGTCGCGCCGATTTCCATCGCGTCTTTTACCAAATCTTCATCGGAAACGGCAACGGCTGTTCCGCCGGATTTTCGCAAAATATCGAGCATTATAAAATCGCCGACCGCTTTCGGAACGCGCAAGCCGGAAGCGACCGTGTGCGCGTTTTCGATGTCCGCGCCGTGATTTAACTCTTCGTGAAAAGCCCGGACGATCGGCGCGCAGCCGACCGATTGAACGGAAACCATTCTTGGACGAAAGGACGAAATCCAGCCCATCCGCTCCATTTCATCAAACGCTTTCCACATTCCGATCAAGCCCGTTCCGCCGCCGGTCGGATAGAGAATCACATCCGGCAATTCAAAATTCATCTGTTCCGCAAGTTCATAGCCCATCGTCTTTTTGCCTTCGACGCGGTAAGGTTCTTTCAAAGTCGAAACGTCAAACCAGCCTTCGGCTTCTTTTCGTTCGCCGACGATGCGACCGCAATCCGTAATAAGTCCGTCAACCAGATTGACATTCGCGCCGAGCGCGCGGCATTCGATAACGCACGCTTTCGGCGTATCTTTCGGCATGAAAATATGACATTCCATTCCGGCAAGCGCGGCATAAGCCGACAATGCTCCGGCGGCGTTTCCGGCAGACGGCGCGGCGACTTTTTTAACGCCTAACTCTTTCGCCATCGAGACGGCGGCGGTCATTCCCCTGGCTTTAAAACTCTGCGTCGGATTGAGTGATTCATCTTTGATGAAAAGATTTTTTAAATTCAGCTTTGCGCCTAAATTTTCCGCTTTTACCAGCGGCGTGAAACCTTCGCCGAGACTGACTATATTTTCCGCGTTTTCGACCGGCAGAACTTCGGCGTAACGCCAGAGCGTCGGAACGCGCTTTTTCAAAGATTCTTTCGTCAAAGTTTCCGCCGCTTTCTCCAGATCGTATTCCGCCATCAGAGGCTTGGCACATTTTTCGCACAGATTATAAAGTTTGTTCGGCTCGTATTTTTCGCCGCAGTTTGAGCAGTAAAGATGTAATACGTTCATAAAATAGAAATGATAAATCAAAAGATCGAAACGGCGAAACGCGGATTGTTTTTTACGGAAATCTTTTGCTAACTTAGAAAAATATGCCGGACTGGAAAGCCAAATTACAGAGCGCGGTTGAACGCATCGAAAGCGTTTCGGATGAGATCAGACTACAGCGCAGACGAAAAAGAAAATTTGATAATCCGTTGAAGATCGTGCCGTTTTTCGGTTACGGGACGAGCGAAAAAATCCGTATCAAAGGGCGCGTTCTCGAAGATGAGGGCGCGATAGTTTCGCGCGCCGAAGATTCCGTCTGGCGCAATATCGCCAATATGTATCGGCGTTTTGAAACCGATGAGATTCCTTTCGCTAAAGTAAAAGCGATTTTTCAAAACAGCGAGATCGAAACGCAAGCCGATGACGAAGGATATTTTACGGCGGAATTTTCAAAGGTCGAGATCGAATCCGAAAAGCTCTGGCAGGAGGTCGGTTTGGAACTTATCGAGCCGGTTTCGATTGATAACCAACAGCCGAAAACGACAGGAAGTTTTTTGACTTCGCCGGGGAGCGCGAAATTCGGCGTGATCAGCGACGTTGACGACACGGTGATCGAAACCAATGTCATTAATCGGCTGAAAATGCTCGTTACGACGATTGCCGCCAATGAACACACGCGCGTTCCGTTCGAGGGCGTGGCGGCGTTTTACCGCGCTTTGCAGAAGGGAAGTTCGGGAAACGAAAACAATCCGATCTTTTATGTTTCAAGCAGTCCGTGGAATCTTTACGGTTTTTTGATCGAATTTATGCGGAATCACGAAATCCCTTTCGGACCGCTTTTTTTAAAAGATTTCGGCTCGCACACGATCTTTAAAAGCGGTGATCACGCCGGACACAAACTCGAAAACATCACGCATATCCTTGAAACATTCACGCATCTGCCGTTCGTTCTAATCGGCGACAGCGGCGAGAAAGACCCGGAAATTTACAGTCAGGTTATCGAAAAATTTCCCAACCGCATCCGCGCCGTTTATATCCGCGATGTCAATCCGAAACCCGAAAGAATAGAAGCGGTAAATAAACTGATAACCGAAATAAAAGAAGTCGGCAGTCAACTCGTTTTCGCGCCCGACAGCGAATTCGCCGCGCGCCACGCCGCCGAAGAAGGTTTGATCGCGCCTGAGGAATTGGAAAACATTCACATCGAAAAGAAAATAGACGAAAACGCGCCGACCGCCGCCGAGGTAATCAAAGACGAAATTATAAATTGAGACTTTTGCTTGTATTGCCGTCGGCGTTCTTATAAAATCATTGTGCTTCAAAACCGCGATGAATAAACAAAAAAGAAAATTTTCGCTCGTTCTCATCAAGCCCTCGCATTATGACGACGACGGCTATGTCATTCAATGGTTTCGGTCGGCAATTCCGGCAAATTCGCTGGCGTGTCTTTACGGTCTCGCGCTCGAATGCCGCGAAAAAAAAGTGTTGGGCGAAAATGTCGAGTTAGAAATCCATGCTTTTGATGAAACCAACACGCATATCAAAACCAAAAAAATTATTTCTCTGATCGAAGCGGCGGACGACGGAATGGTGATGCTCGTCGGCGTGCAGTCAAACCAATTTCCGCGCTCGCTCGATATTGCGCGACCTCTGCGCGAAAAAAAAATCAAAACGGCGATCGGCGGTTTTCACGTTTCAGGAACGATGGCGATGTTAAAAGAAAGAGACGCGCACGTTCAAAAAGCCTTGGACATGGGCGTAACGCTTTTCGCGGGCGAAGCGGAAGGAAGATTGCAAGATGTTCTAATTGACGCTTACAAAAACAAGCTTCCCGAAATTTACAATTTTATGGACGATCTGCCGAATATCGAAAATGTCGCCACGCCCTTGCTTCCGGCAGAACGTGTTCATCTGACGGCGGGCGCGACGACGAGTTTCGATGCCGGACGCGGCTGTCCGTTTACCTGTAGCTTTTGCACGATCATTAATGTTCAGGGCAGAAAATCGCGCCGCCGTTCGCCCGAAGACATCGAAAAATTGATCCGCGCCAACGTCGCGCAAGGTCTGCATTCGTTTTTTATAACGGACGATAATTTTGCCCGAAACAAAGATTGGGAAATCATTTTAGACAAACTGATTTACCTGCGCGAAAAGGAAAAACTGAACATCAGTTTTATCATTCAGGTTGATACGCTCTGTCACAAACTGCCGAATTTTATCGAAAAATCAAAACGCGCCGGAGTCAAACGGGTGTTCATCGGCTTGGAAAATATCAATCCCGACTCTCTTTTAGGCGCGAGTAAAAGACAAAATAAAATAACCGATTACCGCCAAATGTTACTGGCGTGGAAAAAGGTAGGCATCGTGACATATTGCGGCTACATTCTCGGTTTTCCCAATGATACGCAGGAATCAATCCTGCACGACATCGAAATTATCAAAAAAGAATTGCCCGTTGATCTTCTCGAATTTTTCTATCTCACGCCCTTGCCGGGGTCGGCGGATCACAAAAAACTTTTTGAAAACGGCGTTGCGATGAACGCGGATCTGAACAAATACGATCTCAATCACGCCGTTACCGCACATCCGAAAATGTCGCAGGAAAACTGGGAAGAAACTTACCGCAAGGCTTGGGAAACATACTACACCGACGAGCATATCGAAACCGTTCTGCGCCGCGCCATCGCCACCGGAACTTCACCTGGAAAGACGATGTTCTTTATCACGTGGTTCAAAGGCTGTATCGGCATCGAAAAAATTCACCCGCTCGAAGGCGGTTTTCTGCGGATGAAACATAGAAAAACGCGCCGTTCCGGTCTGCCGCTCGAAAATCTTTTGATTTTTTACCCGAAAACTTTTTTCCAAACTTTCTGGAAACAGATCAAATGGATTTCGCTTTACCTGCGTCTGCGTCTGATCTACCGGAAAGTTCGCAAAGACCCGAAAAAACTCGAATACACCGATCTCGCTCTTCAGCCCGTAACCGATGAAGACATCGAAACGCTCGAACTTTTCCAATCCGAAGCCGCGCATAAATTCGTCGAAAAAATGCACCGCATCGAAAAGATCAGGCACGGCGAAACGGTTTAAATAGCGACCTTTTGCACAATTTTTTTAAACGGCTTAGACTAAAATTGTTATGAAAAACCAATTGATTCAAATGACCTTTGAAGTTGATTTGGAAACGGGCGAGAAACTCGAACTGCCGGAAAATTTGACGCAGAATCTGGGGGCAGGGAAATGGCTGGTTACGATTCAGCCGAAAATTTCCCCAAAAATCAGAGATCACGCCGCGTTTCTAAACAGTTACGCCGAAGAAGACGAAGGACTTTATGACGACTATCCGAGCCGGTGATTTTTGGGTGGCGGAAATTACTTTTACGAGCGGCGCGGCATCGAAAAAACGCCCCGTTTTGGTTCTCTGGATTGATGGCAATGACGTCGTTGTCGCGGCTGTCACATCCGCCGCGCCTCGAACGAACACGGACGTTGCCTTAAACGATTGGTCGGCAAGCGGTTTGCGCGTCGCCTCGACGGTTCGCTTATCGCGGCTCGATTGTCTCGAAAATTTTCTGCTGATCGCAAAAATCGGACAAATTTCCGATGATGATGCCGATAGAATTAAGAAAGTTTGGGAAATTCATATAAAACCCCAGTTTTAATCGAACCGCAAAAATAAGATCATTTCTAATCCAAAGCCGGCGAAAAGGTTTAGAAAATTTTTATATAAAAAATGCCGACCATATTTTCACACGCTGTTTTTGCTACAGTTGCAGGCAAGGCTTTTATAAAAAAATCCGTTTCCGTTTGGTTTTGGATTTTGACCGCTGTTTGCTCGATTATTCCCGATACCGATGTTGCCGCGTTTTTTTTAGGGATCGGATATGAAAATATGTTCGGACATCGCGGCATCACGCATTCGATCTTTTTCGCCGTTCTGTTCGGCGGTCTGACGACTTTTCTCACACACAAATTTTTAGAAACCGGAATTCCTTTAATAAAACTTTTCATATTTTTCACGCTTGCCACGCTTTCGCACCCGCTTCTCGATATGCTGACCGACGGCGGTTTGGGCGTTGCGCTTTTCGCGCCGTTCAGCAATGAAAGATTTTTCTTCCCGTTTCGCCCGGTCGAAGTCTCGCCGATCGGCGCGAGATTTTTCAGCGGACGCGGCATCGAAGTGATTTTGAGCGAGATTTTATGGCTATGGCTTCCGGCATTGATAATTTTTCTCACTGTCAGATCGGCGCGTAAATTTTCGAAAAAAGATTGACCTGACCGCTTCGAAAATTTTTATTGCAAAGATTTGAAAAATGGTTTATTTTCAATCCGTAAATAAGGTTATTATGCGGAATGATTCCGTATAACACGCGAAATTCGTTAATCGGGCGGAATCATTCCGGTCAATCATAAGTTGGCTGCCTCGCGGTAATATCGGAGTGAATAATTTTATGGCAAAATCAATTACATTTCTAATTTTGTTTTTCGGCTTATTCGTCGTTAACGCTTTTTCTCAATCGCAAACGGTTTCGCTTCGTGAGGCAAAGGCTTTGTGTAATCGTGTCGCTGAAATCAAAGAACTCACCGATAAGGTTGAAAGCGGAGTTGATGCTACTTACGACGAACTGAAGAAAGCGGGCGAAGCTGTCGTTCCGTGTTTGATTGATAAAATCACCGACACAACCATTATGAAAGACCCTCGTTGCCCTACCATTTCGACGGAAACAAAAGTCGGCGACGTAGCATATTTTGTCTTGGTGCAAATTACAAAAATCGGTTTTACCGAGTTGCTTCCTACAGACGTGCAGGAGAAATACAAAACCACAGGCGTTTACGCTTACCACGACTATGTTGAGCGCAAAGGAAGCCGAAAAGAACTGCAATCGAAGTTGCGCGAGTGGTATCGTAAAAAACAAAGCGCATGAAAACGACGACGGCAGCCAACAAATCAATGGACGTGAGGGCGAAACAGCGACTTTCTTATCAACGGTTCTCGTTAAACCCAAACTTGCGCGGTGGCGGTTTCGCCCCACGTCGTCTCAATCGTTATGCCGCTTTTCGTGAATATCGAAGATTTCGGAAAAATTTCGTTTTTCTTTCGTTACTTTTCCGGCTTCTATTCTTTATTGTTTTCACAGTTGAAAGAAAAGCGCGAAATGTTTTTCTTTCTCCGACATTAATCAGTTAGGAAATGTTAAGACTTTTCAAGTTCCTATTTAAAAGGAGATCAATTATGAGGAAATCTATCGTTTTACGGATGACATTCGCGTTGGTGAGTGTCGGATTAATGATGTTTTCGCTGGTGCCGAATTTGCCGACGAATGCCCAGGACAAGGACACCTGCGAGGATCTGGGATGGACACCGATTGATGCATCTCAGGTTGACCTGAAGGGAAACTGGACAGGGACTCAGAATAGAAATTGTAAAGAATCTGCCAGTTGGCAGTATGGTTTCACACTTTCGATAGAAAAGGTTAGAGGCACTTACTACGGTAAGATTGGCAAAGAAGATGAAACGGCAATCGAAATTGACGGAAGTAAATTCACTTGGACGCGAAATTTGACGAAGGGTGCGGGCGAGGAGAAACCTGGTGTCTATTCTCAAACATGGAGAGGCACCATAGAGAAAAATGCAAACGGAAGGATAAGAATATACGGAACGTGGACAGGCGCATATCAGTCACAGAAACAAGATGGTTACAATTTAGATTTCATGCTGATTAGGTGATGACGTTCAAGTATAATGGCACTTCTGGTAGGCACAGCATAACAAATCAATGGACGTGAGGGCGAAACAGCGACTTTCTTATTACAGCCTTTCTTTAACTCAGAGTTGCGTGTAGGCGGTTTCGCCCCACGTCATCTCAATCGTTGAAAAATGAATTAAAATGATGCGTTCGCGCCACGGTGCGTTCACTGTGGCGTGTAACTTCCATCTGGCGAGGCAAAAGCCGAAAAATTGATTTCATTGATACATTTCCCCGAAAATTTCCGCGTTTAAATTTGGAGGAATTATTTTTCTGACGCGGCGCGACGACAAAATTCAATCACGCGCCACGAAAAATATAAATAGTAAATCAATGAAACCGGTTTTACACAGTTTTTCATATTGTTTGGATTATTTGCGCGAACAGGTCGCGGACATTGAACCGTCTGAAATGGTCGCCCAGCCGAACGGGATCACGAATCATCCGGCTTGGGTGATCGGTCATTTGACGTATGCCTGCCAATTACTGGCGGGCGTTGTCGGTTTGTCGGAATGGCTGCCGAAGGATTGGGAAGACCGTTTTGGTCCCGGCAGTGCGCCGTCTGCCGATTCGAGTCTTTATGAAACGAAGGATGACGCGCTGGAAATACTCCGCGACGCACAGGAAAAAATTATTCGCGCGGTCGAGCAGACGGATGAGTCCCGGCTGGATGAACCTTTTCCCGACCCTTCGTTTTTAGATGTTTTTCCGACCGTCCGCCATGCGGTTACGCAGGTGCTTGTCGGGCATACGGCAAATCACGTCGGGCAGGTTTCGATCTGGCGCAAAGCGATGGGCTTGCCGCCGATGAATCGTTCGTTTGAATAAGATTTGCTTCGTCCGAATGCGCGTGAGTGTTTATTTTGGCAGTGAACTAAAAGTAATGCTTTGCAACCAGTGCAACCAGTCCCGAAGGGACTTTCCGCTAATAGCCCCGCGATTTATCGCGGGGTTGGTTGACATAGGGAGCATCAAGTCCCGCAAGGGACGGCAGATTCTTTCGTCCCTTGCGGGACTTGACACTGATCTTCAATTATTCCCCGCGATAAATCGCGGGGCTATTGACAGATGCTCCTACGGAGCAAAAATAATCCGGCATTACTTTTAGTCCACTACCTTTATTTTTAATCTTCGGCTTTTTTCAAAACCAGAGCCGAATTTTTCGAACCGAAGCCGATGCAGTTGCACAAAGCGGTATTGACTTCGGTTTTTTTGGCGATATTAGGCGTGTAATCGAGATCGCATTCCGCGTCCGGTTCGTCGAGATTGATCGTCGGCGGAATAATATTTTCGTTTAGCGCAAGCAGAGCCGCGCCGATTCCCGCCGCGCCGCTTGCGCCCTGCGGATGTCCGATATTCGATTTGGTCGCGCTCATCGGAATTTTATATGCAAAATCTCCGAAAGCGTTTTTGATCGCTTTGGTTTCGATGCGGTCATTTAAAAGCGTCGAAGTTCCGTGCAGATTGATATATTCGATCTCTTCGGGCGAAACGTCCGCGTCCTGCATCGCCAGACGCATCGCGCGAGCGGGTTCTTCGCCGTTTTCTTCCAAACGAACACGGTGATATGCGTCGCAGGTCGAGCCGTAGCCTTTTATTTCAGCGTAGATTTTTGCATTTCTTTTTTGCGCGCTTTCCAGAGTTTCGAGAACGTAGATCCACGCGCCTTCGCCCAAAACCATTCCCGAACGATTTTTGTCGAACGGACGCGAAGCCTTTTCCGGCGCATCGTTAAATTCTTTGGTCAAAACGGTCATCACGATAAAGCCTTCCAAAATTCCGCGTGCCAGCGGCGCGTCCACGCCGCCCGCGAGCATCATTTCCTGTTTGCCGAGAGCGATGTGTTGAGCCGCATAAAAAACGGAATCGGTCGAAGAAGTACAGCCCGTCGAAACGATATGCGAAAGCCCCCGCAGACCGAAAACCATCGAAAGCTCCGACGAAATGCCGCCGTGCGTCGAAGACGGAATCGTATAGACGCTGCCTTTCTGCGGTTCGCCGCGGTACCAGAAACCGAATTGTTTTTCAGTAAACGCGAAACCGCCGCCGCCCGTTCCCAAAATCACGCCGAAATTTTGCCGTTCGCTTAAAGATAATTTGTCGGTTTTGATTTCCGCATCTTCAACTGCTTCACGCGCCGCCCGGAGCGCAAGCGGGACACAGCGCGAAACATGTTTTCTATCCTTTGGATTGAGTTCCGCTTTCCAATCGAAATTTTGAATTTCTCCGGCGATCTTGACCGTTGCGTCCGAGACGTCAAAACTTTCGATCCTTTTTACGCCGCTTTTTCCGGTTTTGAGAGAATGCCAGAACTCCTCGCGCCCGATGCCGATCGGCGTAACGCATCCGAATCCGGTAATGACGACGCGGCGCGGTTTTGTGAAATTACTGAGCATAAAAACTTTCGGTAATTCGAGAATAACACATCAATGGTCAGAGCGAGGAAAGACAGCCCTTAAATTTAATAAACTGTCAGCAAGTCGCTACCGCTCCTCGTTCCGACTTTTTTTGATGAGAAACAAAATCGCCAGCATCGTTAAGCCGCCGAAAGTGTCGAGCAAAACATCAAAAAATGAACCTGTTCGGGAAATGAGAAAACTTTGATTCAATTCATCGAGCGAGGCGATTGTCAGAACTATCAGAAGGGAAACCGGAAACCAGAATTTCTGCAAAAATTCCTGCGGCGAAAAGATAAAAGCGCGATACGCAAAATAGGCAAGCACGGCATAAACCATCGGGTGAGCGACCTTTCGGATATAGCCGTGATAAAGCGTCAGCGTTTCTTCGGAAGTATCGGGAAAAAGCAAAATCAGAAGCGGGCGGATAAAGCGCGAGGTGTTCGACATCGCGCCTTGACCGCTCGAAAGATAAAAGATCACGCCGATCCACAAAATCAAAGGCGCGAAGCGAAAAATACGCCCGCGCCAAACAGGATTTTTTGATTTGTCAGAGGACATTTACAGGAAGTTTTAATTAAATAATCGAGCTATTCTTTCCGATTCCAAACCCGCTACAAAAACAAGCGAGCCGATAATAAATAAAAGATATTGAAGCCAGCCGGTTTTATGCATGATACAAAAAATCAATCCGCCGAGCCAATTAAAAAGGATGACGACTATTCCCCAAATCCATCCGCCTTTTTGAAAAGCGGTGATCGCCAGCCAAACCCAGCCGATTGAAAATGCGACCGCTCCGATGATTGCCAAAATGTCCATAAATAATTTTTTGAAATAAAAAACAGGCAAAGCATAATTGAATTTTTTGCAGAATTCAAACAGCCTTGCCTGCCGAAAATTTTAAAGAAACAAATTATTTTTACAAAGCCGCCGCGCCGGACACGACCTCGATGATTTCCTTCGTGATCGCCGCCTGACGGATGCGGTTCATATTTAATGTCAGAGTATCAATCAATTCGCCCGCGTTTTTAGAAGCCGAATCCATTGCCGTCATCCGTGAGCCTTGTTCGGACGCGACCGATTCGAGCATTGCACGGTAGATTTGGGTTTCGACCTGTTTCGGAAGCAGTTTGCCGAAAATTTCCGCCGCCGGTTGTTCATAGATATACTCGGCTTGCGGCGCGTCCTTTTCGCCCGCGTCTTCCGCTTCGATCTTCGGAATCGGCAGAAGCTGTTCGATCTTTACTTCCTGCGAAATGACGGTTTTAAATTGCGTGAAAACGAGAAAAACCTTGTCAATCGTTTCGTCTTCGGTGAATGTTTTGATAACCCGTTCGGCAATCGCCATCGCGTCCGAATGAGAAACCTGACCGGTGCCGGTCAGACCGACGTATTCTTCGACGAATTCGATCTGGCGGCGGCGGAAAAAATCGCGTCCCTTTCGACCGACCGGGATCATCTCGGCGGATTTACTTTCGTTTTCCTTCAAAAATCTCTGCGTCGCTTTGATCAGATTGGCATTGAAACCTCCGCACAGACCTTTGTCGGCTGTTACGAGAACGATCAGATATTTTTCATCGCCGCGCGCATCGAGAAGCGGATGCGAGAAGTCGCTGACGTTCGAACTCAGTTGGCTCAAAACTTCCGACATCTTGACGGCAAACGGGCGGGCGGCAGTCACGCGGTCTTGAGCGCGTTTGAGCTTCGCCGCCGCGACCATCTTCATCGCTTTGGTGATCTGCTGTGTATTTTTGACCGACTTAATCCGCCGGCGCATATCCAATAAACTAGGCATAATTTCAAGGTTTCAAGTTCAAAGTTCAAAGTTCAAAGTTAGTTTTTCAACCTTGAACTTTGAACCTTGAACCTTGAACTATTTTAGGCATTTGCCGTCAGCGCATCTTTGTTCCAGCGCGTCGCTTTGAAATCTTCGACCGCTTCCTTCATCGAGGCTTTCAGGTCGTCGTCAATCGCTTTTTTCGTGCGAAGCGTATCCAAAACCGCCGGATGCGAATTTTCGATGAATGCCGCGAGTTCGGTTTCAAACCGTTTCAAATCTTCGACGGCAATGTCGTCCGCCAAGCCGTTGGTGGTCGTCCAGATGATCAAAACCTGATTTTCGACCGGCATCGGCTGGTATTGCGGCTGTTTCAGAATCTCGGTCAGACGGCGACCGCGCTCTAACTGCGCCTGCGTTGATTTGTCGAGATCCGAACCGAATTGAGCAAACGCGGCGAGTTCGCGGAACTGCGCGAGGTCAATTCTGAGCGTTCCCGCGACCTGTTTCATCGCCTTGATCTGCGCCGAACCGCCGACGCGCGAAACCGAGTTTCCGACGTTGATCGCCGGACGCACGCCGGAATTGAAAAGATCGGATTCCAAAAATATCTGACCGTCGGTGATCGAAATGACGTTCGTCGGAATGTAAGCCGAGATGTCGCCCGCCTGAGTTTCGATGATCGGAAGCGATGTAAGACTTCCGCCGCCGCGCGCGTCGGACATTTTCGCCGCTCTTTCAAGCAATCTTGAGTGGAGATAGAAAACGTCGCCCGGATACGCTTCACGACCCGGAGGACGACGAAGAAGCAAAGAAATTTCACGATACGCCGCCGCTTGTTTCGAAAGATCGTCGTATATCGTCAAAGCGTGGCGACCGTTGTCGCGGAAATATTCGCCGATAGCAACGCCCGTGTAAGGCGCGAGATACTGCATCGCCGCCGGATCGGACGCGGTTGCCGAAACAACGATCGTGTAATCCATCGCGCCGTAGTCTTCCAATTTTTTAACGACCTGTGCGACCGTCGAAGCCTTCTGACCGATAGCGACATAGACGCAGATCACGTCTTTGCCTTTCTGGTTGATGATCGTGTCAATCGCCACGGCGGTTTTACCCGTTTGGCGGTCGCCGATGATCAGTTCGCGCTGACCGCGACCGATCGGAACCATCGCGTCAATCGCCTTCAAGCCGGTCTGAAGCGGTTCTTTAACCGGCTGGCGGTCAATGATTCCGGGCGCGATGCGTTCGACCGGATTATACATATCGGTAATGATCTCGCCTTTGCCGTCAATCGGATTGCCGAGCGCGTCAACGACGCGACCGATCATCGCATCGCCTACGGGGACGCTCATAATGCGGCGCGTGCGGCGAACTTCGTCGCCTTCTTTGATCTTCTGAAAATCGCCGAACAGAACGCATCCGACCTTGTCTTCTTCAAGGTTGAGCGCGAGACCGCGAACGTCGTGCGGGAATTCCAAAAGTTCGCCCGCCATGACCTTTTCGAGTCCGTGAATCTCGGCGATACCGTCGCCGACCTTGATAACCGTTCCGATTTCGGCAACGGTCATACTCGCGTCAAAATTTTCGATTTGCGCGCGAATAATTTCGTTAATTTCGTTGGCTTTTATTTGTTCCATTGTCCTTTGTCCTTCGTCCTTCGTCCTTTGCTCCTGTCCATTTTGTTGTCCGTTTTTAATTACGGAAACAAATGACAAATGACAAAGGACTAATGACTAATTTCCAATCATTTCTTTCTTAAGATTTTCTAATTGCGTTTTTACGGAGCCGTCGTAAACGGTCGAACCGATCTTTGTTACGACTCCGCCGATAATATTTTTGTCTGTTTCGTAATTAATATTAACTTTTTTGCCCGTCAGTTTTTCGAGTCCTGTTTGAATTTCCGATTTTTCGCTTTCATCGAGCGGACGCGCTGAAACGACTTTGGCGGTGATCTGCCCGCTTCGTTCGGCGATGACGGAATCAAAGCGTTCGTTGATCACGCCGAGTTCGGTCAGACGGTTGTTTCTGAGCAGAACGCGCAGAAAGTTTGCAGTCGTTTTGTTCGGACGCGATCTCTGGAGCAGACTTTCTAAAACTTTTTCCTTGCTCTGGTGCGCGATCGAAGGATTAGCGAAAACTTCCTGTAATTCATTGTTGGAAGTCATCATCTGTTCCCATGTTTTCAGTTCGTTCTGAACGGTTTGGATCTCGCCTGATTTGACGACGACATCTGCCAGAGCGGATGCGTAACGGCGGGCGACGGTTTCAACACTCATTTTTTAGTTTAAACCTCCGATTGATTGAATTGACGCTTTGACAAGCCTTGAATCCGTATCGGAGTTCATCACGGTTTTGATCTTTTCTTCGGCGAGCCGGATGCTTTCTTCCGCCGAATAGCGGCGCAGTTCATTACGGGTTTGCTGTGTAAGCCGCACGATTTCGTTTTCCGTCTGCTCGCGCATTTTTTTAATGTCGTTTTCGGTTTGCTGTAAGATACGCGCTTTTTCGGCTTCGGCTTCGGCTTCGGCGTGTTTCAAAATATTTGATTTTTCCGATTCCAGATTGACCAATTTCGCTTCGACCGAAGTCAATTCGGCGAGAGCCGCCGCTTTTTCCTGTTCGGCTTTGATCAGATCGGCACGGATCGCTTCGCGTTTCGCCTTAAAAGCATCGGTCAGAGGTTTTCTGAGAAGATAAACCAAAACTCCGATAAAGATCGCCAGATTAAAAAATTTCCACGCCTCGAAACCGGGAATATTTAAATAGTCGTTGTAAAATTTTAGAAAGCCCGATTGCGCTTTACCGCCTGTTTCGGCAAACATCAAAGCAAGATTGAAAATAAAAGCAAACATATAAAAAGGTTCTTAAAATAAAAATTTTCGTAACTTACACTTTCAAGATACTCGCGCTGATTTTGTCCGCCAATTCGTCGGCTTGAGTTTTGATCGCCGCGCGCGCTTCTTCGGTCTGACGGGCGATCTCGTCTTTGCTCTGCGTGAATTTCTCGCTCGTTTCCGCTTTTACCGCTTCGATCTCCGCCTGTCTCTGTTGTATCGCCTCGAGGCGTTCTTTTTCGATAATTTCATAACCTTTGGAACGCGCTTCGAGCAGATCGGCTTCGTAAGCCGCCTGTTTTTTACTGACTTTGTTCAGGATTTCTTCGGCTTCGGTAAAACGCCCGCCTTTATTTTTGACACGCGCTTCGATAATGCGGTTGATCGGACGGAAAAACGTGCGGTTCAGGATATAGATCATCAACAAGATCAGCCCGATATGGATAATCAAAGAGCCATCGGGCAAAAGTTGAACGGTTTCCGCAAAAGCAAACAAAAACATATTTTAAGATAAAGTAAATTTATTAAAGATTTTTTATGTTCAAACGGCTGAAAAATTAACCGATTTTTCAAAAGAGAAAGAATATCACGCTCAATTTTCACGGTCAAGCAAGGTTCATATTTGAAATTGCCGAGCGGAAAACTTGACAATTCGGAGCGCAAAACTTTAGTTTTGAATTCACATCACGGAGGCGCATCTCGTCTGGTGTCGGGCGCGGTCTTCAAAACCGTCTGCGAGGCTGTGAGAACAGTCTTGGGTGGGTTCGATTCCCACACGCCTCCGCCAAATTGATTTTGGATTTTGGATTTTAGATTTTGGATTGGTTGACTTTTCGACTTTGGTGAATAACTTTTTTTAACTCCCTATGGATGAAAAGGAATTTAAATATAGAACCAAACAAATTGCCCTTCGAGTGATAAAACTCGTCGAAACACTTCCGAATACAAACTCGGCGCAAATAATCGGGAAGCAACTTTTGCGTTCGGCAACATCGGTCGGAGCAAATTATCGGGCGGCTTGTCGCGGGAAATCAACGGCTGATGTAGTTCACAAACTTGCAA
>JBGTSF010000028.1:0-60775 GCA_041940425.1 Pyrinomonadaceae bacterium | reverse complement strand
TTTTATAATAATGGAGGTAGTTTACTAGAGGTTGATTTAAAAACATCAATTAAATCTATAGCAAACATAGAATTAAAGCCCAACAGTCTAGGTACTGGTGATATTAAATATGTGACAAATAATTTATTCGATTCAGCGGTCGTAACGATCAGACATTTTTCCAAAACCGGCGCGTGAAAAGCGACCGAAAATGCCAGATGTCCCCAGTTTGTTTTTTTAAAAACCTCGTCAAGCGTCAATGTTTTATTTCCGATTTTTTCAATGAGATTTTCCAGCGTCAGTTCGTTTTTCGGGTTATATGTGCTGAGCATATAGATCAGACATTTGCGCGGGATCGAAGAAATCACTTCGTAACTTACCGGATAGAGATTGCGGCGGCGGTAAAAGTATAAAATTAAAACGGTCGCCGAAAATATCAAAAGCGGAATCAGAAATTTGACGAAATGTTTCAAAAAATCTTCCCGCGGTTTGAAGGCGGCGGGCTGAAGACCGATTGCCCATAATACAAAATCGTGGATAAACGGGAGCATCGAATCAATCGTCCAACCGAACAACGCAATCGTAAGAATAAACTTTACGATTGCCCGCAGACTTCCGTTTTTGACGGAAAACATCGAATTTAAAACGCCGCCGAAACTCTCGCCGTGAGTTTCGTATTCTTTTATCGTAACACTGTCGAAATTCATTTGAGCCTCCGTAAGATTCCGAATTCGTAACCGATTTCTTCGAGTTCCCCGCGGTTTAAAACTTTTCCTTCGGGAATGCGTGATTTGAGCCGGAATACGACTGCCGTTTCACCTGTCTCTTGCGTGTATTCGACGCGGTTGACCTCGACCGGAATTTCCAGCAAATCCGACAAGATTTCCGCCGTCGCCGCGTGTCCGATTGCCGATTCGCATCGCACGTTGTTTAACAAATCTCTAACGCCCGAAAGCGAAACCGGTTGAAAATCGAATGTTCCGAAAGTGGTTAAAATCGCGGTATTTAAAAGCGTAATTTTCATATTTAGCGAGTTTCTCATTAAATTAAAGAGTTATTAAAGCGGGCAAACTTGCCGGGTTAAATTTATCAACACTCAAAATAAACAGTCATTCACCTTTCACATTCGCAAATAATTTTTATTTTATGCACTAAAAATAGCAGAGACTTTCATTTTATGCGCTAATGTTTTTTCACTTTATGCGCGATCTAACAGATTTTTTTTATAAACGCGGTTGTTTGTTTCTCCGTGCAAAGTAGTTTTCGGATTTGTCTGCTAAAATGATTTTCAAAGGCGGAGAAATTGTCGGGTGAAAATTAAAACATATCTCTACGATTCTGACGGCGACCGGGAGGTCGAATTTACCGAAAATATTTGCCGTCGAGTAAAAGAAAACGAATTACTATGGGTAAATATTCTCGAACGCGACCGCGCGACGCTGGAAAACGTCATCGGGAATTTAAGATTTGAAAACGCTCCGGTCGGCGAAATGCTCGATACCGAGGAACGCCCGAAACTGGATAAATACAAAAACTTTTTCCGTTTTTTTATCAACTCGGTAACGATCACCGAAAAGGAAAGGCTAAAGCGCGTGCCGATAGATTTTCTGGTCGGCAAAAATGTTGTTGTGACTGTTCAGGAAGGCGAGGTTGATTATTTTGAAGAGTTCCGAAGTCTCGAAGAAGGCGAGCGGCACATCGGCGAGATGGACGCGGAAAGTTTTGTCGCCACATTGCTCGATCTGCACGTCGTTTCATATTTCAGAGCTGTTGAAGAGATCGAGCGGAGGGTTGATAAATTTGACGAAAAAATTCTGACCTCGGAACTAAGCGATCAGGATTTTTTTTCGCATATGATCGGCTTGCGCCGCGATGTTTCGCGGCTTCGCCGCTGGCTGATGCCGCACCGCGACGTTTTTTACGCGCTGTCGAGACCGGATTTCGAACAGATTTCCGAATCCGATTCCGCCGGGCATTTTCAAAATCTCAATCAGCGTTTTGAAGGCGCAATTGACGCGATAGAAAGTCTGCGCGATACGATCCTGAGTCTCTTTGATTTATACGCGACGCGGGCTTCGCATCAGATGAATAATCTGATGAAACGTCTGACCTTCGTCGCCATCATTTTCGGCGCATTGAGCGTCGTCGTCGGTGCGCTCGGAATGAACTTCGAGGTCGGATTTTTCAAAGCGAGTAACGGTTTTTGGATTACTTTAATGGGACTGGGCTTGCTCTCTCTCGCATTGCTGACCGCCGCGAAAATAAAAGATTGGATTTAAAAAATGGTAAATGGAAAATAAATTCTTCACATTTACCATTTACCATTTACCATTTACCATTACTTAAATGACCGATTCAAAAAATCTCTGGGGCGGGCGTTTCACCGGACAACCGGATAAAAAGTTTGCCGAATTTAATAATTCGTTTCGCTTTGACTGGCGGCTTTTTCGCGCCGACATTCAGGCGAGCATCGCGCACGCGGACGCGCTTTTTCACGCCGGAGTTCTGACGCGCCTCGAAGCTGAAAAGATTCGCAACGGTCTGGAAACACTTCTCAAACGCGCCGATTACGACAAAGATTATTTTAATGAAACGGGCGCGGAAGACGTGCATTCATTTATCGAATCAAAGCTCGTTCAGATAATCGGCGAAACCGGAAAAAAACTGCATACAGGCAGAAGCAGAAACGATCAGGTCGCCACTGCTTTTCGTCTCTGGCTAAGAGAAGAGATCGAAGAAATTTCCTCTCTGGTCAGAAAACTTCAAAAAGCGTTTTACGACGCGGCGGACGATCAGCGCGAAGCCGTTCTGCCCGGCTACACGCATCTCCAACGCGCAATGCCCGTTCTCTGGGCACATTGGTGTCTCGCCTACTTTGAAATGCTGGAACGCGACCGCGAACGGCTCGATGAAGTCTGGCGCAGAACGAATATTTTGCCGCTTGGTTCAGCCGCGCTCGCCGGGACTTCGTTTGAAATTGACCGCGAACAGGTGGCGAAAAATTTGGGCTTTGAAGGCGTCAGCAATAATTCGCTCGACGCGGTGAGCGACCGCGATTTCGCCGTCGAATTCGTCGGAGCGTGTTCGCTGATAATGATTCACCTGTCGCGTCTCGCCGAAGATTTGATTCTCTACGCTTCGACCGAATTCGGATTTATCACTTTGTCCGATGCGGTTTCGACCGGCTCGTCCTTAATGCCGCAAAAGAAAAATCCCGACGCATTAGAACTCATCCGCGGAAAAGCCGGACGAATTTTCGGTCATCAAACCGCGCTTTTATCCGTAATGAAAGGCTTGCCGCTCGCCTACAACAAAGATATGCAGGAAGACAAAGAAGCCGTTTTCGACACCGCCGACACCGTAAAAATCTGTCTCGAAGTCGCCGAAATCGTTCTCAAAAATCTGCGCGTCAACGAAGAAAAAACCTTAAAAGCCGCCACGACCGGATATTTAAACGCCACCGAACTCGCCGATTATCTCGTCAAAAAAGGCGTTCCGTTCCGAACCGCGCACGATGCCGTCGGCAAAATCGTTTTACTCGCAATCGAGCAAAACAAAGAATTAAACGAACTCGACTTAAAAGAATTTCAAGAATTTTCTACCGACATTCAAGCCGACGTTTTCGACGCGCTCACACTCGACGCAACGCTTTCGAGCAAATCCGCCATCGGCGGCACTTCGCCCGAACAAGTCTTTGCCCGACTGGAAGAAATCGGGCGCGAGATCGAAAGAGATTTTGAAGATTAGTTAAAATATGACTAAAATCTATGAGGAGAATTTGAAAAACCTATGCCCACAATTTCCGTATTCTTCGGTATTGTTATCAGGATGTATTTCGACGATCATAACCCGCCGCACCTTCACGCCGAATACCAAGGCGAAAAAGCGGTTTTCGATTTTCGTGGAAATATTTTAGCGGGCGATATTTCTTCCAGAACGGCAGTTCGCCTGATTCGCCAATGGATTGATCTGCATCCGGAAGAACTTGCGGAAAATTGGGAAGATTTGCAAAACGGCAGAGGCTTTCGGAAAATTCCGCCTTTGACTTAAAAGAAAATGATGAAAGATTTGATTTTAGTTACATCGGCAAAATACTTACACGGTTACACGCTCGAACTGACATTCAACGACGGCGTAAAAGCCGAAATAGATTTCACCGATTGGATAAAAAAATATCCGTTTTTCAAACCGCTTGAAAATATCGAATATTTCAAAAACTTCAAGCTCGACGGCTGGACGGTCGTCTGGGAAAACGGCGCAGATATCGCGCCCGAAACTCTTTATGAAATTGCAATTAAAAACCAGCAATTGAAAGCGGCTTGAGTTTGTTCTTTAGGCGATGTCGAGGATGTAACTTTATTTGGCGCGGACAAATCTTAACAATTATAAAGTAGATTTATTGTAACGATCTCATGGACATTCACGAACAACTTCCGACTCTTCTCAAAGCAGAAAAACACAACGATACAATCATTTTGCGTCTCGACAAAGATGGTTTGGGAAATTTCGTCAAGGAAGAAAAATCCGTTCAAGAAATAATTTTACAAGGTTGTAATTTAATCAAAAATATAGTCGAAGAACTTGAAGGATTTGTAAATCAAGTTTTTGAATACGAAGTTTTTCGACAGAATAACAAACTGATTTTTCAGTTCCGGGCTGATTATGGAAGATTGGAAAGCGAAATTGAGTGTAACGATATGAGCGAAATTTCTACCGAATATACAACCGAAGATTTACTTCAAAAAGGTTCTGCTCTTTATGATTTATATGTGGACTTACACAAAAGATTTGGTAAAAATGAAGCAATTAACAATCAATTAAGAGAAAAGCTGACTTTTGAGATCGCAAATGAAGTAGAACGTTCTAAAAGAAAAGCCGAATTCTTCGAGGATAAAAAAAAAGCAAAATCCGAAACTTTTCAGTCAGAAGTGAAGTTTTTACTAAAACTGCAAAAAATTCTCAAATAAATTAACTCAACCTCCGATAAATGTTCGGCATTCTCTCCGGCAGACTCAAAACGTTGACAATGATCGTGTAGCCGGCATCGCCGTATAATTCAAGTAATCGGCAGATAAAGGATTAAATTTCGATGTTCTTCTAACTCGGAAGCCGAAGCAATTATGACCAATTCATCAACAGTTTCGCCCACACTCATGGATTCACTCAAAGTTAAAATACCATTGGCATAACTTCTTGAAGCGAGATGTTCGGCAAGATGAACGGGCATTGATTTGCGGTTGTGTGTTACGAGAATAAAATCGTTTTCTTCGCACCAGAGCAGAATTTCCGCGTCGGGTGTTCCATATTCGGGAGCACCGGGAATGCCGACTTGCCAGACGATCAAATTCGGTTCGCTCTGCAAAAGTGCGGAACGTAAGATCGGATTGACATTTTAATCGAGCAGATAGCGGATTTTGCTCATCAGGATTTCAGGCGGCGAGTGGTTCTTCTTTTTTGATTTTTTGCAGGCGCAAAACGACAGGCGGCGGATTTCGTTTCTGCTCATCGCGCATTTCGCGGCTGAAACTCAGCCATTCGAGCAGATATTTTTCGACCTTTTCGCGGTTGTTCAAGTAATAAAGAATCGTCGCATAAACCTGTTGAATTTTAAGCGATAGAAAACTTTCGGCAATCTGTTCCGCCGTCTGTTTTCGATAGATGTAATCGTAAAGCACCGATTCGAGTTCCTTTGATGCGAATGTCGTCATCTGCAAGAAAATCGAAATAATCATCAAGTTTCATAGCAAAAAAATTATAACAGATTTTTGTTTTTATATTTCAAAGATTTTTCCGCCATTTCCAAAACGGCAACGACTTGTTCGCGCGTAACGGGCGGAAAACCTTCGAGAAAATCATCAAGCCCCGCGCCGTCTTCGAGATAATCGAAAAGATTTTCGATCGGCACGCCGCGAGTTCCCGCAAAAACCGGAGTTCCGCTGACTTTATTCGGATTTATTTCAATTACGGAATTTTTCATAACCGAATTTAAACACAACTCAATTCGTCAAATGGCAATTAGTTTTCACAAAACTTTACTGAATTTCATCCTCGACAGCTTTGATTATTAATTTGAGGCTCTTTTCCTCGCATTCGGCTGCTTTTTGGTAGAATTCTTCGATTTCCTCTTCAGTCATATCTTTGAAGGCGAGTTCTTTAAAACCTTCGAGAAGATGCGGTTTTTTGTGTTTGGTATAGAGGAAAATATCAATCCGCCAAAGTTGCAGATAACGGTTGTAATCTTCGATTTTTTTCTGATCGGCATCTGCGCGTTTCCGGAATCTGCCGATTCTCACTTTTTCTCTGGAGTATTCGCATAAATGAAGGCAAAGTTTTCTGATTTTCCGGTCGAGACTGCGAACATTTTCATCGAGACGACGGCGGGAAGCAGGCAAAACTTTTGACATATGGCTTATAAAATTCCGCTTTGCTTCTTCGCCGTTTGTGATGGTTTCGTAAACGCTCTTGAAATATTCGTCGGTTTCGTAAGCCTCATTCGCAAAATAGAGCGTGTATCTGTTGTATAAATCGTATGGACTCAGCCGCCTGTAATGCGGATTGACGAATTCGGGTTCGCAGATGTCGGCGGCGAGAATGCTTTCGAGTTCCGTCTTCTCGCGGTGTTTGATGATCTTCAATTCTTCTTTGATTTCCTCATCGGTCATATGATTGAACACCCATTTTTTGAAATCTTCGAAGATGTCGGGTTTAAGGTGTTTGACCATTATAAAATGTTCGCGGCTGATCTGATCCTGAAGCCATGTCGCTTCGTATAACTCGTGTTCATGGCGCTGTTCATTGACGAGCAGTTCGTATTCTTTTTCAAGCAAGGTTTCTAGTTTTTCTATCTTTCTCGTCAAATCACGGAGAGTAATCCGCGCCTGAGTGATGTCTTCAAACGAAAAATTCGGCAATTCTTTAATCAAAAAATCACGATGTTCGATAAGTTCGAGCAAATTTTTCGTTCCGTCTTCATATTCTTTAGAAAGTTCGACTTCAAACTCTCTCGGATATTCGTCAAAACAGAAAAGCGGATGAAAATCGTCTGCTTCTTCCATTTCCTTTCTGAGTTCGTCAATCTTCGCTTGCAAACGCGCGTTCATAAATTTATTCACCTCTCGATAAATTCATTTACATAAAGCGATTTTATCACAAATTCAGCTTGTCAAACGCCTGTAAATATTCGGCATTCTCTCCGGCAAACTCAGAACGTCGTCAATGATCGTGTAGCCGACATCGCCGTATAAATCTTTTAGTTCCGACTCAGATTCGCGGTCAATCGTAATGCAGAACGGCGTGATGCCCTGCATTTTGGCTTCGGTTAAGGCTTCGCGCACGTCTTCGCGGGCGTAGCGCGCGTCGCCGTAATCGTGGTCGTATGGTCTGCCGTCGGTCAAGATAATTAAAAGTTTGGTGCGCGATTCCTGGCGGACGAGTTTGGCGGCGGCGTGACGAATCGCCGCGCCCATTCGGGTGTTGTTTTGGAAAGTGATGCCGCCGATTCTTCGTTCGATCTCTTCGGAATATTTTTCCGAAAAATCTTTTACGACGTAGAATTTTACGTTGCGTCTGCCTTCGGATGTAAAACCATTGATCGAATAAACATCGCCGACGGCTTCGAGGGCTTCGCTCATCAGCACTAAACCTTCTTTTTCGATTTCGATGATGCGCCGTCCGGGATGCGTGTAAGGTTGCAGAGGATTGCGCGTGATCGTTCGCGCCGTCGAAGAAGACTGATCGAGCAAAATTGACACGGCAACATCGCGCTGTTTTCTGAGACGTTTCGTGTAAATATTTTCCGACTGCTGACCGTCCGCCTTGCGGTCAATGACGTAATCCACAAGCGCGTTCAGATCGTAATCTTCGCCGTCGAGTTCCCTGTTTATTCTGGTCAGGTTTTCGGGTTTCATCAATTGAAATTGATGACGGATCGAAGAGATAGTTCCACGATAACGGCTTCGTGCGAGTTCGACAAAATTGCGGTCGCCCTGCCGGACTTTTTTTTCAATAACTCTACTCCAGCCGACGCGGTAGTCGTTTAATTCCCTGTCCCATTCGTCGTAAGCAAAAGCGACATCGCCCGCTTCGAGCGGCTGTTCGGGCATCTCGTTATGCGTCCAGGCTTCCGCGCCTTGCAAATCATCGGGTTCGGAATCGTCATCATCTAAATTGTTCCACGCATTAAATAAATCCTTGATGTCCTGCGCCTTTTTCGGTTTCTGCTCGCGCTTGACCTGATTTTCCAAAACCGATTCCGCCGCGTTTTTGTCCTCGTAGGCAAATTCGCCCTGTTCTTCGTTTTCCTGTGATTCCTCGGCTTGCGATTCTTCGGGCGTGATGTTTTGAAAAAGCGTGTAAACGCGGCTCGTTGCCATTAAACTGTCTGCGACAGTCGGTCTTTGGTCTTTGGTTTTTGGTCTTTGGTTTTTGTTATCCTGCCCATCCTGTCTATCCCTGTTAATTTCCTCTGTGGCTCCGTGGTGAAAATCCCGCAGATAATTTTCAACCACCGTTTCGATTTCAGAAACGATTTGCCCGTAAAATTGCCGCGCGTCGTCGGTTGCGCCGCCGCAAAGCGTGATTTGAAACAAAAGTTCGAACGGAACTTGCGCCATCGGGACATCGAAAATATACGGTCGGTTTTCGCGCAGAAATTTTTGCATCAAATCTAAATCCTTACGAAGCCCGCGATAGTTTCTTCGGAGTGCAGCGTCAATCCGCGCGTTTTCCATCGTGCCGAAAATCTTTTTCGCCAGACGCGGTTCGGGAAAAACCTGGAGAACATTTTTGTAATCCGAATTTTTCGGCAATTTCCGTCTGCGCTTTTTCATTTCGGCTTTGATCTCTTCTTCCGAAAGAGCGCGTTCGCCTTTTTCGACTTCTTCGATATAACCGGCGAGCGAAAATGCGTCCAATTGTTCGGCGGTCGCTTCGTAAAGTTCGGTGAGTTCAGCAAAAGCGGCTTTTAATTCTTTCGTATCTTTTTTAAAAGTTCCGAATTCGATCTGTCCCGCGCCGTGCGCCGCAAGGACTTTGTAAAGCCGGAAATCCATCTCGTCCGAATCGAATTCGTGGACGTTTGCCGGAAGATAGATCGTTTTGCCGTCGCCGATCCGCGATTCCTGCGGCATCGCCGTCAAAGGCGCGATCTCGACCTCTTTGCCCGTCAGACCTTCGATGTAAATCCGTAAAACAGTCTGGATTTTTTCAAGCGGCAAGCCTTTCTGCGCTTCCTGCAAAAGCTCGTTTGACTGTCGCGTTTCGAGCGCGAAATAACTTTTTCGCGCCTTGGCGGAAACGTCCTGCTTGGTTTCGATTCCGGTTTCAACCCATTCTTCGAATTGTTCCAGAGACACTTTTTTCAAAGCGTTTGCCGACGAGCGAAACGCGGCGAGCGCGCTTTCCGCATCCGTTTCGGCGATTTCCGCCGTGAGCGATAAAACTTTTTCCGCGAGTTCGATCTCGTCTTCGATTTTCAGAGTTTGAATCTGCGCGAAAAACTTCGGCGTGGCTCTTAAGAATGCGATCAGCACGGCGTTTCCGTGCTTGGCGATCTTCTGCAAAACCGCGCACCAATCTTCAAAAACTTCCCCGGTTTTTTTCAAAACATCGCTTCCCGACGAAACGAAATGCAAAGTAACACTGCCGCCGAATTCCAAAAATTCGCGCGCTTTTTCCATCAGGCGAATCGCGTTTTCACTTGACAGTTTTTCAAGCGACGCGGGCAGATTCGCCCACAGATCGGCGGTCATTCCGCCCGTTCGATTGGCAAAATGCGAGGCGAGCGCGATGACGGATTTTGAAACTTCGCGTTTTTCTTCGCCGAATTTTTTGAGTGCTTTGGCGACCTGCGGAGTTTTTTGCAAAAAATCCGCGCTGTGTTTTGCCGAACGATTGGCGATCTCGCTTGCCAGAGAAAGAATGTCCGTGAAAAGTTCGTCGTCTTTTATTTCTTTCGCCAGACGCGGGATCAATTGAAAAGTTTCGAGCGCGATCGAACTCGATAAAACAAGTTGGCGCGTGCAGATTTGAAAAACCAACGAACGCGCATTTTCGGGAACGCTTTTTAAATTATTCACGCCGTCGGAAAAAAACTTCGCGCCCGCATCGGCGTTTCCCATCGCCAAACGCCTGCCCATCTCCGCCCAATTCCGCAAATCGTCCGCCGACAAAATCTTTGCCGCTTTTGGCACGGCTTCGACAAATTCGCGGCTCACGCGCAGAGAAACGCCCGCCAGAGACGCGCTCATTTCCAGTGCGGCGCGTTTCTGCTCACTCGACAATTGACTTAATTTTTTAGCTAATCCCGTGAAGGTTTCCTTTTCATTTTCCGCCATAAATCTATTTTAAGTTTATAGAGTTTGGAGAGTCCAGAGAGTTTAGAGAGTTTTATTTTACTCGCTAACTCTCCAAACTCTATAAACTCTATAAACTCTCCAAACTCGAAATCACATTTTCGGCGGTTGTCCGTCGTCGTAAATAAAGACGTGAAAACAGGCGTTGAGATTTCCTTCGCGCAGAGCGTCGAGAATTCCGTCGCGCTCCATCCGGGCAAGCTCAGCCATCATAAAATTTTGCTCTTCGGCGGTCATATGTTTTCGGGCGAGATCGAACGCACAGCCCGATGTGTGCGGCGGAAGACTTCCCGGACCGCGCACGGTGAATGAGTTCGGGTTGGTTTTATTTAAGCTGATCTGGTATTCCATCGAACGCTGAAGGCTCGTTACTCTCAGCGGGCGACCGAATTTTTGGCGGTAATTTTTGGCGAGTTCGTTGAGGATCGGAAACGCGCGCGGGTGAAACATCCGCAGAAGCCGGATTTTCATCTGTCTGCGCTGGTCGGGATTGTTAATGTCGAGTTTCATATTGCTCGCCAGCTGCGCGAGGATCATAAAATCTGGCGTTCCGGGCGCGATGGTTTTCGAGCCGCCTTGAAAATCGAAGGTCGTAAATTCGCCGGTCGTCGAACTTCCGCCGACTTCGAGAACAAAATCTTCGGTCGCCATCGGCAGTTCGAGAAGCTCGCCGCTCATCTTCTTGCTGGCGAGATCGGCGAAATCCATCGGCAGTTGATAGGGCGGCGTGCGCGTCTGCATTTCGCGTATCTTCGCTTTTTGTTTGATCACGCCGTCGCCGAAAAGTTCGCGCGGAATCTGCTGTCCGGGCGGGTCGTTGCCGGTCGGCGCGTTTCTCGCGGCGAGCGCGAGCGCGCGCTGTTTTTGCCAGAAATCAACGCTGACATTCAAATTTAATCCTTCCGGCTGATTCGGCGCGGTTTCCGCAGTGCTGCCGGTAACGTCCTGCAAATCCGACGCTTCGACTTCCTTTTCCTGCACTTCCCAGAGCTGTGCGAGTTCCTGCAAATCGTCGGGCGTTTGCCCGCCGAGCGGATCAATGACGCGAATCGGGATGACGGCTTTGGTCGAAATCGGTGGCGTTTTTCTGCCGTTCACGTTGTTCGCCGAATCTTCAAACCGGCTGACAATAATCAGCGCAATCGCGGCGGCGGCAACGAAAACAAATGTCAAACCGGCGGCTAAAATCAATGGGAAAGGAAACTTTGGACTTTGGACTTTGGACTTTGGACTATTTGGTTCATCATTTGTCATTTGTCCTTTGTCCTTAGCTGTTTCTTCTATTTCACTTTGGTTTATTACTTCCGGCTCGTCCCTCGTCCCTCGTCCCTCATCACTCGTCACTCTAACCAGCGTTTCGCTTCCCAATTTCAAAACATCGCCGTCGAAAATCCGGCACGGCTCGTTCCCGATCTTTTCGCCATTTAAGAAAGTGCCGTTGGTCGAATTTTCATCCACGACAAAAATCATTTCACCGTCGCGGAAAAAGGTCGTGTTTTTTCGGGAAAGACCAACGTCATCAATCATGACATCAGCGTCCGGCGTTCGTCCGACGGTCAATTCGCCATCGAGAGTAACGGCGCGGCTTTCGCGCGGAGTTTCGATTCTTAGAATGATTTTCTGCATCAATGATGATGATCTTGTTCGGAAACTTCGCGGAGTTTCGACATATCCAAAATTTTTGAAAAATCGTCAAAGTGAAACATCGAGTCGTCTTTACAATGCTCACAATAGTAAGTTACATCTTCGCCGAGATACATATCTTTCAGGTGATATGTGATGTAGCAGCCGTAGCAGCGCTGAACGCGCTTGCCGTATTTTTGAATGATTTCTTCCTGTGTTTGCTCGCTCATTTTTTGGATTTTAGCATAAAATTTTTCCGCCCCGCTTGCCAAATCTCTTTCGATATGTTTTCAATATAAATCAAGCGATGAGATTTTTTATCAATCAAATTCATCTGCATCATCATCATCACGCATACCACATTCGCGTGAGCTGATCTTCGTTTAACAAAAACCAACAACAGTTTTATATCCGTAACGCGAACCTTTAGGAAAAGTTTCAAAGGTCTTTTTGTGTTTTAAAATGAATGAAAGAAAATTAAAAATAGCAGTTCAAAAACAAGGTCGCCTGAGCGAAGATTCTGTCAATCTGCTCAAAAAATGCGGCATCAAATTTAATAACGGTCTTGGCAAGCTTCGCGCCGAAGCGGAAAATTTCCCGCTCGAAATCTTTTTTCTCCGCGACGACGACATTCCGCAGTATGTCGAAGACGCAGTCGCCGATTGCGGCATTGTCGGCGAAAATATTTTGTCGGAAGAAGAGCGAAACATTGAACGAATCGAAAATTTGGGTTTCGGCAAATGCCGTCTTTCGATCGCCGTTCCTAAATCTTTCCGTTATGAAAATCTTAAGGATTTGGCAGATAAAAAAATTGCTACGACTTACCCGAACATTCTCAGCGAATTTTTCAAACAAAACGAAATAGCGGCGGAGATTCATACGATCAGCGGAGCGGTCGAAATCGCGCCTTCGATCGGTCTGGCGGATGCCGTCTGCGATCTCGTCAGTTCGGGCAGCACGCTTTTTTCCAACGGCTTGAAAGAAGTCGAAACCGTTCTCAATTCCGAAGCGGTTTTGATTGCGCGGACGAATCTCGACACGGAAATGCAGAGCGTTCTGGACAAACTCGTGTTTCGCATCAAAGCCGTCAAAGCCGCCAAAGAAAACAAATACATTCTGCTCAACGCGCCGAATGAAAAGCTCGAAAAGATCATCGGAATTTTGCCCGGAATGCGCTCGCCGTCGGTTTTGCCCCTCGCCAAAACGAACTGGAGTTC
This sequence comes from Pyrinomonadaceae bacterium, assembly GCA_041940425.1. Taxonomy (GTDB): domain Bacteria; phylum Acidobacteriota; class Blastocatellia; order Pyrinomonadales; family Pyrinomonadaceae; genus DATHTS01. Next base: position 47,604 of record JBGTSF010000028.1, on the reverse strand, counting down.
GGTGCATTCGGTCATCAACGAAAACGATTTTTGGAGCGTTGTAGAAAATTTAAAAACGGAAGGCGCAGAAGGAATTCTGGTGCTTTCGATTGACCAGATGATCAGGTAAAAAATATGGAAATTATAAAAAATCCGGCAAAAGAAAATTGGGCTGAAATCTTAAAACGTCCGACAATAGATACAAAATTTTTAGAGCGTTCGGTCGCCAATATTTTAACCGATGTCAGAAAAAACGGTGACGAGGCTCTTAAATATTGCGCCCGTCAATTCGATCAGGTCGAACTCGACGAATTTGAAGTAACACCGAAAGAATTTGCAGAAGCCGAAGCAAACATTTCGCCCGAGTTAAAAGAAGCTATCGGAATTGCCAAAGCGAATATCGAAAAATTTCACGCCGCGCAGATCGAAAAAACGGAAATTATCGAAACGACCGCAGGCGTTTTCTGCTGGCGTAAAAACGTGGCGATCGAAAAAGTCGGGCTGTATATTCCGGCGGGAACCGCGCCGCTTTTTTCGACCGTTTTGATGCTCGCCGTTCCCGCAAAACTCGCGGACTGTAAAGAAATAATTCTGTGTTCGCCGCCCGACCGCGACGGCAAGATCAACGCCGCGACCTTGTATTCGGCTAAATTGTGCGGAGTAACAAAAATTTTCAAGATCGGCGGAGCGCAGGCAATCGGCGCGCTCGGTTTCGGGACGAAACAGGTTCCGAATGTTTACAAAATTTTCGGTCCGGGCAATCAATTCGTTACCGAAGCGAAACAGCAGATCACGAAATTCGGCGTGGCGATAGATATGCCCGCCGGACCTTCGGAGGTGGCGGTTTTCGCCGACGACACTAGCATTCCCGCGTTCGTCGCCGCCGATCTTTTATCGCAAGCCGAACACGGCGTTGACTCGCAGGTTTTGCTTGTTTCGACCAGCGAAAAAATAATTGAAGCGGCTCTGGCGGAACTCGAAAAGCAATTGGAAGTTTTGCCGCGCAAAACCATCGCCGAAAAAGCAATCGAAAATTCAAAAGCGATCTTGTTTGACGACGCTGAAACCGCGCTTGAATTATTGAACGAATACGCCGCCGAGCATTTGATTCTGGCAACTGAAAACGCGGACGAATTGAGCGAAAAAGTAATCAATGCGGGTTCGGTTTTTTTGGGAAATTATTCGTGCGAATCGGCGGGCGATTACGCTTCCGGGACGAACCACACTTTGCCGACCAACGGTTACGCGAAAAATTACAGCGGCGTGTCGCTCGATTCGTTCGTCAAAAAAATCACGTTCCAAAAACTGACCGCCGACGGCGTGAAAAATCTCGGCAGAACGATCGAATGCCTCGCCGAAGCCGAACAATTGCAGGCGCACAAAAACGCGATCACGGTGAGATTGGAGAAATTAGCCACGAACAAACACGAAAAGACACGAAAGGAAAATTGAAAGAAAATTTACTCTTAAATTGTTTTTAATTTTCGTGAAATTTCGTGTTTGTTCGTGGCAAAAATCTTATGACTTTTATTTTGGAAAATTTGATTCGTGAAAACATCAAACGCCTTGCGCCGTATTCGTCGGCGCGGAAGGAATTTTCCGGCGCGGCGCGGATCTTTCTCGATGCTAACGAAAATGCTTTCGGTTCGCCATTGGAAAAAAATTACAATCGTTATCCTGATCCGACACAGCGCAAATTGAAGGAAAAAATCGCCGGAACAATCGGCTTAAACATGTCAGAAATTTTTCTCGGTAACGGTTCGGACGAAGCGATTGACCTTCTGTTCAGAATTTTCTGTGAACCGAAAAAAGACAATATTTTGATTTGCCCGCCGACTTACGGAATGTATGAAGTTTCGGCAAACATCAACGATGTCGGGATAAGGCGCGCGAATTTGACGAAAGATTTTCAGCTTGATTTAAAACAAATTGAAAACAAAATTGACGAAAACACGAAACTGATTTTTGTCTGCTCGCCGAACAATCCGACGGGCAATAGTTTCGGGCGCGAAGAGATTTTAAGTTTGGCGAAAAATTTCAACGGTATCGTCGTTGTTGACGAAGCTTATATTCATTTTTCGCACAAAAAATCTCTTCTCGATGAAATCAAAAATTTTCCGAACATCGTCGTTTTGCAGACGTTTTCAAAGGCTTGGGGTTTGGCGGGTTTGCGTGTCGGGTTGGCGTTTGCCGATGATAAAATAATCGCGCTTTTCGATAAGGTAAAACCGCCTTATAACGTCTCGGAAATCGCGCAGGAAGCGATTTTGGACGCGCTCGAAAACGGCGAAAAGGTGAAAAAAAACATCGAGCAAATTATTTTCGAACGCGAAAAAATGATCGAAAACTTGTCAGGGATTTCGATCATTACAAAAATTTATCCGACCGACGCTAATTTCGTTTTGGTCAAAACCCTTGATGCCGAAAAGATTTATAAGTTTTTGCTCGATGAAAAGATCGTCGTGCGAAATAGAAACAACGTCGAACTTTGCGAGGGCTGTCTGCGGATCACCGTCGGAACTCCTTTGGAAAACAAAAGTTTAATTGAGGCTTTAAGAAAAATTTCCCGCGAATCGGCGCGAATGAGCGCGAATAAAAATTTATAAATTCGTGTCTTTTCGTGTTTGTTCGCGGCTGAAAAATTATATGAAAAAAGTTTTATTTATTGATCGTGACGGAACACTCATTTTTGAGCCGGAAGATTTTCAGATTGACGCATTTGAAAAGCTGAAATTTCTGCCCGGAATGATTTTTAATTTAGGAAAAATCGCGCGGGAAATGGATTTCGAACTCGTAATGGTCACGAACCAGGACGGACTTGGAACCGAAAGTTTTCCCGAAGAAACTTTTTATCCGGTGCAAAATTTTATTTTGCAGACATTGGAAAATGAAGGCGTTATTTTTTCGGAAATTTTAATTGACCGCTCTTTGGCGAGCGAAAACAAACCGACGCGCAAACCGAATATCGGACTTTTGGAAAAGTATTTTTCGGACGAATACGATCTTGCCGATTCGTTCGTCATCGGCGACCGCGAAACCGATGTGCAATTGGCAAAAAATTTGGGTGCGAAAGCGATTTTTATCAAGAATCAAAATTTTGAAATTGCCGAAGCGGACGATATTTTTGTCGCACAAGGCTGGAGCGAAATCTATGAATTTTTAAAACTTCCGCCGCGCAAGATTTTTCATAAAAGAGTAACAAAAGAAACCGAAATTTCCGTCGAATTAAATCTTGACGGCAGCGGAAAATCCGAAATCTCGACCGGCATTTCTTTTTTCGATCATATGCTCGAACAGATTTCGAAACACGGAAATATTGATCTGAAGATCGAAGCAAAAGGCGATCTGCATATTGACGAGCATCACACGATCGAAGACGCGGCGATTACTTTGGGCGAAGCGTTCGCGCTTGCCTTAAATGACAAACGCGGAATGGAACGCTACGGATTTTGTCTGCCGATGGATGATTGTCTGGCGCAGGTCGCAATTGATTTCGGCGGTCGCAACTGGTGTGTTTGGGATGCGGAATTCCGGCGCGAAACGATCGGGAAAATGCCGACCGAAATGTTTTTTCATTTTTTCAAATCGTTTTCCGACAAAGCAAACTGCAACCTGAATATCAAAGCCGAAGGTACGAACGAGCATCACAAGATCGAGGCGATCTTTAAGGCGTTTGCCAGGGCGCTGAAAATGGCGGTTAAACGCGACACGGCAAGCAACGCTCTGCCTTCGACCAAAGGAATTTTATGAAAATTGCCATCGTCAAATACAACGCCGGAAATGTGGAATCGGTGAAAAACGCCTTGCACCGGCTCGGTATCGAACCCGTTTTGACCGACGACGCAGACGAACTGAAATCAGCCGACCGCGTGATCTTTCCCGGTGTTGGCGAAGCGTCGAGCGCGATGCGTTTTTTGCGCGAAAAAAATCTGGACTCGGCGATCAAAAATCTCGTTCAGCCGGTTCTCGGAATTTGTCTCGGAATGCAGCTTTTGTGTGAGTTTTCCGAAGAAAACGAAACCGAATGTCTGGGCATTTTGCCGTATAAAGTCCGCAAATTCGAATCGGAAAAATTAAAGATTCCGCAGATAGGCTGGAATACTATTTTCGATCTGCAAGGAGGTTTGTTCGGCGGTGTCGAAGAAAATTCCCACGTTTATTTCGTGCATAGTTTTTTCGTCGAAACCGGAAAAGAAACGATCGCCGCGTGTGATTACGGAGTCAAATTTTCGGCGGCGGTCAATTACAAAAACTTTTACGCCGTTCAGTTTCACGCTGAAAAATCCGGCACGGTCGGTGAGCGCATTTTGGAGAATTTTTTAAAGTTATGATCGAAATAATTCCCGCGATAGATTTGATTGACGGCAAGTGCGTGCGGCTTTCGGAAGGCGATTTCGCGCGGCGGAAAATTTACAGCGCGAACCCGCTGGACGCGGCAAAAGAATTCGAAGCGGTCGGATTGCGGCGTTTGCACATCGTTGATCTGGACGGCGCGAAAAACGGCGAAGTTTCCAACTTAAAAACGCTGGAAACGATCGTGCGAAACACGAATCTGACGATTGATTTCGGCGGCGGCATCAGAACGGACGAAGATATAAATTCGGTTTTCGACGCGGGCGCGGGCATGGCGAGCATCGGCAGTATCGCAGTAAAAAACGCGGAAAATTTTTTCGGCTGGCTCGAAAAATACGGCAGTGAAAAAATCCTGCTCGGCGCGGACGCGCGTGATGAAAAACTAGTGATCAACGGATGGCAGACGAAAACGGAGATCGAGATCTTATCTTTTTTGAAAGAATTTTTCGCAAAAGGCGTAACGCAGACTTTTGTTACGGACATTTCAAAAGACGGGCTTTTAGCGGGCAGTTCGGTCGAGCTTTACGCGAAAATTCTGCGCGAAATTCCCGGTATAAATTTGATCGCATCGGGCGGCGTGGCAAAAATTGAAGACATCCGCGAACTCGAAAAAATCGGCTGTTCCGGCGTGATCGTCGGCAAAGCGATCTATGAAGGAAAAATAAAATTGGAAGAATTACAAACATCAAATGCTGGCTAAAAGAATCATTCCGTGTCTCGACGTAAAAGACGGTCGAACGGTCAAGGGAACGAATTTTATAAATCTGCGCGACGCGGGCGATGCGGTCGAGCTGGCGGAAATTTATTCGGAAAACGGCGCGGACGAACTCGTTTTTCTCGATATCACGGCGACCAATGAAAAGCGGAAAACTCTGTCCGACCTCGTCAAAAAAGCCGCGGCGAAAATAAATATTCCGTTTACGGTCGGCGGCGGAATCAATACGTTGGAAGACATCGAAATTCTTCTAAATTCGGGCGCGGACAAAGTTTCGATCAATACTTCGGCGGTCAAAAATCCGCAGATTTTACAAGATGCGGCGAACAATTTCGGTTCGCAGTGCATCGTTTTGGCGATTGACGCAAAACGTATCGAAAACGGCTGGAAAGTTTTCCTTAACGGCGGGCGATTTGCAACCGGACTTGATGCAATCGAATGGGCGAAACGCGGCACGAAACTCGGCGCGGGCGAGATTCTTCTGACTTCGATGAATGCCGACGGCACTAAAGACGGATTCGAGATCGAACTGACAAAACTCGTTTCCGAAACGGTCAATGTTCCCGTCATCGCATCCGGCGGTGCGGGACAGCCGGAACATTTCGCCGCGGTTTTTCAAAACGGAAAAGCCGACGCCGCGCTCGCCGCGAGCGTTTTTCATTTCCGCGAGATCGAAATTCCGGCTTTAAAAAATTATCTGAAAACACAAAATATCGAGATCAGAATTTGAAATAATTATGCAATTGAATTTTGAAAAATACGCTAACGGACTTGTTCCGGCAATCGTGCAGGACGCGGAAACGCAAAAAGTTTTGATGCTCGGGTTTATGAACGAAAAGGCGTTCGAGGAAACCGAAAAGTCCGGCAAAATTACATTTTTTTCGCGCACCCGGAATAGGCTCTGGACAAAAGGCGAAACGAGCGGAAATTTTCTCGAAGTGAAAAGAATTTTTATTGACTGCGACCGCGACACGATTTTGATCAAAGCAAATCCGGCGGGCGAGGTTTGTCATACCGGCGCGGATACTTGTTTTGAAGAAGAAAACGCGAGCGGCGATTTTTTATTCGAACTCGAAAAAATCATTTTAGACCGCAAAAAAAAGCATTCCGAAAATTCTTACACCTCGAAACTTTTTGCCAAAGGCTTGAACAAAATCGCGCAGAAACTGGGCGAAGAAGCCGTCGAACTCGTTATCGAAGCTAAAGACAGCGACGACGAGCTTTTCAAATCGGAAGCCGCCGATCTGCTGTATCATTTTCTGGTTTTGCTGGCTGAAAAAGATATTCGTTTGAGCGAAGTTCTCGGAACGCTTCAAAACAGACGCCGGTAGGTTTATTTTTCAGCGTCTGTTTTGTTAACTTTCATATGTTTACGAAGGATAAAATTTCGATCCGCGATTAAATTAAATGGTATGATTGCCGTTTTGTATCGGGGCGTGCCGAAATTTTATTTCGGGAAATAAATTCCGAAACCAGATTGTTAAAGCCTGCCGGATTTTCGATCTGCAGCCCGTGCGACGCGCATTTTAGAATCGCGGTTCTTGAATTCGGCAGACAATTATTTATCGCCTCGTTGTTAACGCGCGCGAGTTTCGGGCTTAATTCGCCGGTGATGAGCAAAGTCGGAACAGTCAAAGAATTTAACCGTCCGCAGGTAATCGGCGGCGAATCATAATAAGTTTTCAGCATCGGCAAAAGCGTATCCTGATTTTCCAGAACGACCGCGCGGCGTTCGTCGGGCAGAAGCGGCAGAACGTCAACTCCGACGATCGTGTGCAGAAATTCTCTGACCGCCGCTTCTTCGTTTCCATTTTCGGCAAGCCGGATCGCTTCGTCAAACGCTGTTTTTTGTTCGGACAAAAGCGAAATTCCCGTTTCGTTTAAGAGCGTCGGAAACGGGCTCGGTTCGCCGAGCGTCATACTGGCGGCAAGTCCGGGATTTTTCAGAGCCGCCAACAGCGCGACCGACGCGCCGTAAGAATGACCGACCAGATGCGCTTTTTCGAGACCGAGTGTTTTTAAAAATTCGATCAAATCCTCTGTATGCAGTGTGCGCGAATATTCCGCCGTTTCGGACGCTTTTTCATTCGGCTCGTGATGACGCCGGCTGTAGGAAATCGCCCTGTAATTTTCCGAAAAAGCTTCGACCTGTTCAATCCACGTCCGCAGATCGCTGACCGCGCCGTGAATAAAAACGACCGCTTCGCCGCTTCCCTTTTCAATGTAGTTTAAATTTGTCCCGTTTACTTCAACTTCGCAGACAGACAAACCGGCTGCTGTTTGCATTGCTTGTTCCATTTTTACCTCCGAAAAACAGTTTCCGGTCAAACAAAAAATTCGACCGGAAACTGTTAAGTTTAAGAATGATAATTTATTCCGCCAAACGAACCGACACCGGAGTTTTGTTGGTTACGATGTCGAAAACGGGCGAACGCTTTTGCGCGAGTTCGACCAGTTCGCGGAGTATTTCTTCCGGCGCGTCCGCTTTGATCTTGAAACTGACGCGGATGTTTTCGTAGCCGTTGCGAACCTGTTCGTCCATTCCGAGAAATCCGTGCAGATCGAGATCGCCTTCATAGACGGATTCGACTTCTTCGATCTCGATGCCGCGCGCCGCCGCGTGATAGACGAGACTCGTCGTCAGACAACCCGCCAGAGCCGCGAGCGCGTATTCGACCGGATTCGCGCCGGTGTCCGTTCCGAGCAGAACGGGCGGTTCGTCTTTGTGAACAACGAACGGCGTTTTGCGGTTGAATTTCTGACACGCGCCGTAATAATCATTGACCAGCGTGCGGTTGCTTCCGCCGCTCTCCCATTTATTGGTCGCGCGAAAATTGAATTTGGCGATTTCTTTTTGTTCTTTGATTGCGTCAATCGTGTCGAAAAGTTCTGTAACATTGACACCATTGACCACTTTTTGCTGTTTTGCTTGTTGTTCTTTCATTTTTTTGTTCTCCTTATAATTGCTTTTGTCAGAACCGCCTGCGGTAGCGGGTGGGTTGAGGATTACAAATTTCAGATTAAATATGAATTGCTAAACTTAACCCATTCGCTACCGCAAATGGTTCTGACTTGTTGATTAACAAAAAACGGGCGCGATTTCTTCGATCCGTTTTCTTTGTTCGGGACTTAAATATTCCAGAGTTCCGAGAAATTTCGGATGCGTCATGCCCGTTCCCAAGTAAGTCCAGCGGTTTGCCTGATGCTGAACGGCGATAAATTTCTCGCGTTCTTCATCATTCAAAATGCGACCTGTTTTGCGCTCGAAAGCTTCGAGATCGAACATTGCTTGCTGTTTGACACCGGCATCTAAAAACGCGCCGATTTCCAGATATTCGTCAAACGCTTTTTCGATCGCTTCCGCGCTCATCCCGTCGGCGAGAGCCTCGACCATCAGGGTGTCGAGTTTGGCATGCTGGGCTTCTTCGAGCCAGTGATTTTTGAGCAAACTCTTAAACTGCGGGTCAAGCTCCGAATCGTCCTTGATGCTCTCGATATAATGTCTCTGCGTCATCCATTCGATATGCAGAATGACGAGCGCGACCGCCAACTGCTGGTGCGACAAAATCGCTTCGGCAACATCCGCCGGCGGTCCGATCACCGCGCATTCCGAGCCGAAACCGTTTTGAAAATCCTCATTAAAGATTTTGAAAAGCTGGATATGTTTCGCCTCTTCGCTCGCAAACTGCAGAAAAGCGCGAACTCGGTAATCGTCTTTGTCCAATGACGGGCGGACGTGATCGAGAACAAAAGGCAGAATAAATTCTTCGACCAGACCGAAAATGCTCAGATAGGCGTGTCCGCGAATCTGATTCAAAATCCGTTTTTCGTCCGCGTTCAGAAATCCGAGTTCTTCAACCCGCGCCAGCGATTCCGGCATAAACGGTTTTGAAAAATCCATCTTTTTGTCGCCGCCGACAAGGTCTTCGATTCGCCAGTTGATTCTGTCCGAAACGACGAGCGTTTCGCGGAAATCGTATCGCGGGAGACGTTTTGGTTGTATGTTGTTACTTACTATTGCATCTAACATTAAATTATTTCTCCTATGATTTTTTGTTTGACAGATCGCGCGGACGCGACCTTCTAATGAAAATAAAATTACTTCCGCGCCATTCTCACCATCGGCGTAATCGGCGGCGACGAGCCGACCTGGATCGTGCCGACGACTTCGAATCCGTGCCGCTCGTAAAGCGGAATATTCCGCGGATTTGAAGATTCGAGATAAGCCGGTTTTTGCTCGCGGTCGCAAATCTCCAGCGCGTGTCTCATCAATGCCGAACCGATGCCTTCGTTTTGCCGGAAAGTATCCACGCCGATCATCGGCAGATACCAGTGCGGCTCGTCCGGGTGAAAATCACCCATCTGCTCGAACAGCGCAAACATATCTTCCAGAATTTCGTCAGCAACAGTTTCTTCAAAAAGTTTGACCAGCGGCTCATCTTCCGGGTGAACATCCGGCGGAAGCCATAATGCCGCGCCCGAAAAATCTCCGGTGCAGAACGCGCCTTCGTTTTCAAACGCTTTTCCGGCAAAGATTTTGATAAACTTCGGAAAGTGCGTCAGATAGTCCGACACATCGGGATACATCCAACGCGCCGCCGGATCGGTGCTGAACCCCATCAAGACGACCGCCATCGCCCGGTCTGCCTCATCAAGAGCTGCGGTTTTGATAACTCTCCGTGCTTTATTTTTATTGATTAAAACTTCATCCAACATATTTTCTCCTTGATATATGAATTATTTCGAGAGATTTTCGCTCTCATTTGGTAAGACGGAAACGGCTTAGAAAAAGGGACATGAGAAAATTGAACTTTTATTCGGAAAATCCGTTTGAGGAAGCAAATTCTTTTTTTTTGAGATTAGCCTACCGCAATTTTTTTTTCGTTTGAACGGCTTTATGGTAAAATTTTTACCGTTTTTACCCTTTGGAACAAACAGTTTTTCGATCTTGAGAACCGGAAAAATGACGCGACCGGCATCCGCAGACATTACGCAATTGCTTCTCGCCTGGCGCGCAGGAGACAAAGCCGCGCTGGACGATCTGATGCCGCTTGTTTATGACGAACTCCGGCGGCGCGCCGCTCATTATATGCGCGGTCAGAAAGCGGGACACACCCTGCAGACGACCGCTTTGGTCAACGAAGCCTATTTGCGGCTGGTTGATTCGAGCCGCGTAAGATGGAAAGACCGCGCGCATTTTTTTGCGATCGCGGCGCAGTTGATGAGAAGAATTCTGGTTGATTCCGCTCGTAAGCGCAAAAGTCTGAAACGCGGCGGCGAGATTCAAAAAGTCGAACTCGAAGACGATGCGGTCGCCGATCTAACGGAAAATAAAATTGATTTGATGTTGCTCGACGAGGCTTTAAAAGAACTATTTGATTTAAGCGCGCGCCAATCGAAGGTCGTCGAGCTGAAATATTTCGGCGGATTAACCGAAAAAGAAATTGCCGAAGCACTTGAAATTTCCACGCGCACCGTCAAACGCGATTGGAGCGTGGCGCGCGCGTGGCTGTTTAGAAAACTCGGTCAGAACCGCCTGCGGTAGCGGGCGGTTAAAGTTTGGATTTATGTGGAACAATAGAGATACACCGCTTGCTTTTCTTATCACTTTTCGCTGTTATGGAACATGGCTTCACGGCGATGAACGAGGTTCGGTAAACCGCTTTCGCAACAAGTATAAAACTTCTTATCTACCGCCGAATAAAAATTGGATTAAAATAAATACTCAAAGACTAAAAAGCGAAATAGTAACCTTAGATGCAGAACAGCGTAACGTGGTCGAAAATGCGATTCGAGAAACCTGCAAAGTTCGCAAATGGCGATTGGATGCGATCAATGTAAGAACAAATCATATTCATACGGTAGTTTTTACCGACTCGAAAAAACCCGAAATCGCTCAAATGCTTTTAAGGCAAATGCGACCAGACAAATGCGCGAAAGCGGCTGTTGGGAAAACCAAAGAAGCCCATGGGCGGACAAAGGCAGTAAGAGACATTTATGGAACGAGCGAAGTGTAGCATTGGCAATCGAATATGTTTTATTTGGTCAAGGCGGCGATTTGTCCGAGTTTGACCAAATCTTAGATGCTGATAAATCAATAGATAAAATTTAACCATCTGCGGTAGCTTAAGATTTAAATTTAGCCAATAGATGCTTAACCGAATATCTCGAATCGCCGCGTTCAACCGCCCGCTACCGCAGGCGGTTCTGACAATATGACACCGGAACGATGGAAGCAGATAACGGAAATTTACACTGCCGCGCTTGAATTCGAAGAAAGCGAGCAAGACGCTTTTCTCGACAAAGCCTGCGCGGACGATGAATCTCTGCGCCGCGAGATCGAATCTCTGCTCGCCGCCGACCGCGATGCCGGTGATTTTATCGCCGAAAACGCCGTCAAAGATTCGCCTTCGCTTCTGACGATAAAAAATTCTCTGAGCGGGCAGACTCTCGGACATTTTAAGATCATTTCGCGCATCGGTTCGGGCGGGATGGGCGAGGTTTATCTGGCGAAAGATACGCGGCTGAATCGTTCAGTCGCCGTCAAAGCCTTAGCGTTTTCTTTTTCCGCTCATCAGAAATATCTCCAGAGATTTCAAACCGAAGCGAAAGCCGCCGCGACGCTCAATCATCCGAACATCGCCGTCATCTATTCGGTCGAAGAAATTGACGGTCAGCCGTTTTTTACGATGGAATATGTCGAGGGAAAAACGCTCGATCGGGTGATTCCGAAAAACGGTTTTGAAATAAAAAAATTTCTCGAACTTTTCACCGCTCTGGCGGATGCGCTCGCCCACGCGCATGAAAACGGCATCATTCACCGCGACATCAAACCCGGTAATATTATGATAACGCCGATGGGCGTTCCGAAAATTCTCGATTTCGGTCTGGCGCAGATTGACCGGACGAAGTTTGAACACGAAGCCTCGACACTCGATCTGACCGATCCCGGACAAATCCTGGGAACGCCCGCGTATATGTCGCCCGAACAAGCCGAGGGCGAAGCGGTTGATCACCGCTCGGACATTTTCAGTTTCGGCATTGTAATGTATGAAGCCTTAACTGAAGAAAAACCGTTCAAGGGCGACAACTACGCTTCGATCATCGGCAATCTGATGTCGAAAGAGCCGCCGCCGATCAGCGACCTGAAACCCGAAACGCCGTTTATGCTGGCGCGTTTGATCATGCGCTGTCTGGAAAAGGAACGCCGCAAGCGGTTTCAGACGATGCGCGAAGTCCGCATTATTCTGGAAGAGATCAAAGCGGCGGTCGAAGCCGGAATTTCGATGGACAGTTCTTCCGCGCCGACGCTTTCAGCGACAAACAATATTTCGCGCCGTTGGATTTTTGCGTCCTTGATAATATTCTTCATTCTGGCGGCGAGTTTTTTGATCTATTATCTACACCCGCGCGAATCCGAACCGCCGATCAGTTTTGAAAACGTAACTCTGCGAAAGCTCTCGCAGACCAGCGATGTCGTTTACGCGCACATCACGCCGGACGGAAAATCCGTCGCTTACAACATCATCGGCGAAGACGGGCGGCGAAGTCTCTGGATCAGGCGCGTCGAAGATAAAAATCCGCTTCAATTGCTCGCGCCGCAGCCGGTCTTTTTCTGGGGCGGGCTGAGTATTTCAAAAGACGGCAGTCAAATCTATTACGCGACCGCGGAAAGGAACGCCGCGCACGGAACGCTTTACCGGATCTCTTCGCTCGGCGGCGCACCGCGCAAACTGGTCGAAACGGTCAATGACGTCGGCGCGCTGTCGCCCGACGGCGAGCGCATTCTTTTTGTCCGCTACGGCGAGCGGATGCAGCTTCTTTCGGCTAATGCCTTTGACGGCAGCGGCGAGCGCGAAATTCTTTCGACCGGCGAAAAACACATCTACCGCGACCCGCAGTTTTCGGCGGACGGAAAGAGAATCTTTTTTATCAAAAACGAACTCATTCAAGGCGAAGAATTTTGGTCGCTTCTCGAAATTTCAGCCGAGGGCGGCGGCGATGAAAGAATCGTCATTCCGAAGCGCAAACCGAGAATCAGCGAGATCGCCGTTTTAAAAGACGGCGAGGGACTGCTCGTCAACGCCGTTGACCCGATTTCCAATCTTCCGCAGCTTTTTCACATATCGCTTTCGGACGGAAAGGCGACGCGCATCACGAACGATCTGAATTCTTACTTCGGCATCAGCGTCAGCGGCGACGGCGAGACGATCGTTTCGGCGCAGAGACAGGACGAAAAAAACATCTGGTCGGTTTCGCCGGAAGACGAAAATAAAACGAAAAACCTGACCAGAGAATCGAATATTTACACGACCGCCGTCTGGACGCCCGACGGTCGGATCGTCTATGACGCGGTGGACAACAACCGTCCGCATATCTGGATAATGAACGCCGACGGCTCGAATCCGCAGCAGCTCACGCCGAACGATTCGTTCGATTACGAACCGCAGGTTTCGCCCGACGGTCGCCACATCGTTTTTACTTCCGAACGAAGCGGCGATAAAAAGGTCTGGCGGATGAACATAGACGGCAGTAATCCAAACAATCTCACGCCGGTCGGCGGCAGAGCTTTTTACCCGCAAATCACGCCCGACGGGCAGTCGGTTTTTTTTTCGTGGATCAAAAACGACGAAAAAATTACGGGCAAAGTTCCGCTTTCGGGCGGTGAGATTTCCGAACTGCCGCTGATCAGCGATCATCTTTACGCTTTTTCGCCTGACGGAAAAACCGTCGCTTTTACAAAACGATTCGAGCAGGAAAATCAAACCAAAGTTTGCCTGCGTCCGGCTAATAGTGATGAAATTTCAAAATGTTTCGACATTACGCCGATACTGTTTTTGGTTTGGAGAAATGACGGGGAAGGATTTTTTTATCGGGATTACGCCTCAACCGCCGAAGCCTATTCGACCGTCCGGTTTCAGCCTTTGACGGGAGAAGAACCGAAACCGTTTTTATCGGTCAGCCCCGATAATGTTTTTAGTATTTCCCAATCAAAAGACGGCAAGCAATTTCTCGTCGTGCGCGGCAAACTTCTGACCGATGCCGTGATGCTGACAAAAATAAAACCGGATTAAAAACCGGTAAATAATATCTTTACCTGTAATTTCCCGTAACGACCATATAACGCATATCGGGACCTTCGAAGCCGGTCGTATAGATATTCAGGAAAACGGCGATCTTATTGTCATAGACATAGACGTTCTGGATCGAATAGGCGTGCGGACAATTCCGGCTGTCGGGCAAAGTGGTGTCGTTTTGCAAAATTTTCCCGGTTTCCGTTTTGACGTTTTTGAGCGTCAGGTCGAATTTCAAAACCGGATACTCGAAAATATCGCATTGCTTTATTTTCACTTCCGTCGTTTTCAATAAAAGATCGTATTCGTTTTCAAAATAACTCGAATCGCGGTAGTCGGTAAATTTGATGAGCTGATCTTTATTCTCGTCGCCGAATTCGATCCTTCCGGCGTTGAGATCGGTCAGCAATCTGGCAACGACCATTTTGCCGGTGTTGCCCTCGATGATCCTGAATTTTTTCAGATTCGCGGCTGATGCTCTTTTCGCCGCGAGCCGCATCGCGTCTTCGCCGGGAATCTTGCTCTCGTCAAAGACCTTCATCGAGCTTTCGTCAAACCGCTTTCTGACCGGCGGCGCGGCATATGTGTTTTTGACGACATCAACGAAATAAATATTCGCATACGGAAAGCCCGATCCGTCGGATGTGCCGTATTCTTCAAACGCGAGATATTTCCCGTCTTTTGAAAAACCGATAAAGTTCAGCTTTGCATAATCTCCGGCGAAAATATTTGCGGGCAGTAAAACAAAAGCGAAAAACGCGAATGACAATAAATAATTTTTGAAAGTATTCATGGTTTGATCTCCCGTTTACCGAACGCTCTGGCAATAAAATTTTGCATCTTCGATTTTACGGATATGAAAATAATTTGAGCTGTTCGGCATCGTGCGGAAGTTTTATCAAACGCTCGAACCGAAAGCCGATCTTTTCCAAAAGCCTGATCGAGCCGTGATTGTCCTCGGTCGTAATGGCAAGAACTTTTTCGAGATTTAATTTTTCCCTGCCGTATTTCATTACGGCGGAAGCCGATTCGAACGCGAAACCGTTTTTTTCAAACTGCGGCAGAAACGCGAAACCGATGTCCGCATCCGGCAACCCCTCGCGCCGGACAAAACCGCAGATGCCGATTGGAGTTGCGGTTGACCGGTGGCAGATGGCGTTCGGCATAACTCCCGGCTTCAATTCGACCAGATACAAACCGAAGCCGTTTTCGGCGTAGCTTTTGCGGTAACGAGTTTCGATAAATTCGCGCGCGCTTTCGAGAGTTTTTACATTCCGGTCGCCGATGAATCTGATAAACGACGGCTGATTCAAAAGTTCGAGAATAAATTCGTCGTCGGCTTCCGTGATCTCGCGCAAAACGAGACGTTCGGTTTCAAGAATTTTCATAAGCTGATTAAACGCAGCGGGCACGTTTAATGTTTAAAAAATTATTCGGCGGACGGCGAAACTTTGATGCGGCATTGGATTCCGTTCTTGTCTATGTTGATGGTCGGTTCGTGAAAAAAGTAGGTCAAATTTCTCGACTCGCCCTCATTGAATATCAATTTCTGTTCGCGGCTCCATTCACCTTCGGACGTGCTGAGCGTAGCGAAGACTTTGATCTCGCCTTCTTTGCCCGTGTTTTTGACCGTTACTTTGACATCAATTCCAAAATCCGGCTCGTCTTTGATGATGCCCACACTCGGCTCACACCGGAGATTGGAATACTGCCCTTTCGCCGGACTCAGACACGAACCGAAACCGAGGACGAAAATAATCAGAAAAGGCAAAACCGCCGTCAAACTTTTGCGGCTCGCTACGATTTGAATACAACTAAGGATTTTTAATTTCATTTTTTTCTCCTGATCTGATACGAAAAAACTTTCATCATTTTGAGAATGTTCCCGACGGTTTGGAGAATGTCCTCCAAAATTCTTTTGCTGTTTTCTTAAGTTTTCGGGAACGTTCTTTTGATTTTTTGCGGAAATTCCGCTTTTTTCCCCTGGTTCGGTGAATTATTTTGCGGCTTGAAAAAATTTATACGGGTAATCTACAACTTTTTTATGAAAATTGAAAGAACTTTTTTGCGCCACCCCGTCAAGCAAAACGGCTGAACCTTTCGATCCAGCCATCATTCGCCAATGTTTATTAAAAAAGTTTCCGCGCCGCCGTTTACTTGTGAGCTTTACTTATTAATTCGAACGATTTGACCGACGGTTCGGCTTCGGCGAGCCATTCGTCGAACCGGCTGTCCAGAGCCATTACGTTAAACGAATACATCCGCCGGTGCGCGGGAACGGGAATCATATAGGTCGCCGCGCGGAACTTGATGTCCGGCGTTTCGATCAAGACGAGCGCCTTAAAACTGTTGAATCCGGCGATCTGCACGCGCGATTTTCCCAAAATCGTAACCTTCGCGTCCGTAATACCTTCCTTGATGCCCTCGATATAGCCGTCGAGCAGGGCTTTTTCCAAACCCGGACTCGGACTCAGCATAGCGTCCAAAGCATCCTTCGGCGTGTCGTCGCTGACCACCAGTTGGAACAATCCCACAAAGCCTCCGTCGTCCGATCTTTCGAAAGTTACCTCGTCGTCGGTCGAATCCGCGCTCTTGACCATAGTTTTGGGCGTTTGAAAGGCGATATTATATTTGCTGACATAACGATTTTCCTGCGCCGAAGCGACCATCGCCGCCGCCAGCACAAACATTAGACAGAGAATCTGCGATTTGATTAGTGATGATGCGTTTTTCATATTGTGATTCCTTTTTGTTTGAATTCGGTAGAAAGATATTGCAGGAAATCATAAAAAAAGGCAATAGTAAATTTTACCATTGCCCCCGCGCACTAAAAAAATTTTCAGATTACCGGCTGATCGAAACCGGCTTCGCCTCGCCCGATTCGGTCTGCTGGCGCGCGTGGTAACTGCTCCGCGTCAGAGGCGACGATTCGACGTGTTTAAAGCCCATCGCTTCGCCGATTTGTTTCCACTCATTGAATTCTTCCGGCGTAACATAGCGTTCGACCGGCAGACGGCGTTCGTAAGGCTGTAGATACTGCCCGATGGTCATAATGTCGCAGGAAACGCTTCGCAAATCTTTCATCAATTCGACGACTTCTTCAAATTCCTCGCCCAAGCCGACCATAATTCCGCTTTTCGTCAGCATCTGCGGAAATTGCGTATCACGAAATTTCGACGCGCGTTCGAGAAGTTCGAGCGTCTGAGCGTATTTCGCGTCGGGACGAACGCGGCGGTAAAGACGCGCGATCGTTTCCGTGTTGTGATTCAAAACTTCGGGCTTCGCTTTAAGAACGGTGTTCAGTGCGTCTTCGTTTCCCTGAAAATCGGGAATCAAAACCTCGATCTTGCATCCGGGATTCAGCTCGCGCACTTTGAGAATCGTCTGCGCCCAATGCGCTGCGCCGCCGTCCGCGAGGTCGTCGCGGTTGACGCTCGTGATAACGGCGTGTTTCAAGTCCAAATGCCTGACGGCTTCGGCAACGTGAAGCGGTTCGAGCGGGTCGAGTTCCATCGGCTTGCCTTTATTGACCGCGCAGAAACCGCAATGCCGCGTGCATGTATCGCCGCCGAGCATAAACGTCGCCGTCTTGTCAGTCCAGCATTCAAAGATGTTCGGACATCGCGCTTCCTGGCAAACCGTGTGCAGATTAAGCCCGTCAATCAATTTCAAAACCGCGTTCTGATTCGTCGGATCGCCGATCTTAATTTTTAACCAATCCGGCTTTTTCAGGCGTTCCTTTTTCTTACGGGAAACAAATTTTTGTATTAAAACTTTTTCTTCGATCATAAAAATAAAACCAAATCTTATGAAATCATTTTATCATTTCATCGAAAGACACGCGACTTTATGAACACAGGCGGAAACGCGACCGCTAGGGAGTGTGTTTCAAGATTAACGTCAGACACGCTCCTTTGCAGTCGCGTTTCCGCCTTTTTAGCTGAGACGGGCGACGACTTTTCCCTTGATATATTCCCGCGTAACCGCGCCGAAATGCCGGCTGTCGTTGCTGTCTTCGGGATTATCGCCAATAAGAAAATAATGCCCGCGTTCGTTTATTTCCGCGACTCTTTTAACAACTTCGGTTGTTTGTTCTACCGGATGCTTTGCAACGACAATGTCGCCGACCTCGATCTTTTCCGGTTCGCGGTCAACCAGAACGACTTCGCCGTCTTTCAATGTCGGATTCATTGACGTGCCTTCGCAGATATATTTGTGGCGCGAGCCTAAAAAAACCAGCGCGATTTCATAAAAACTCGCTTTCGGCAATTCTTTCATCGCTTTTTTACCTGCGGCGGCGAAAACCGGCAGACGGCAACGCCCAGAATATCTTTCGCCGGAATCGCGCCGAAACTGCGGCTGTCATTGCTCTCGAATTTGTTGTCCCCGAGGACATAATATTTGCCATCTTCGGTAATCTGCGCGAGGCGTTTCACGGCTTTGACGTT
This sequence comes from Pyrinomonadaceae bacterium, assembly GCA_041940425.1. Classification (GTDB taxonomy): domain Bacteria; phylum Acidobacteriota; class Blastocatellia; order Pyrinomonadales; family Pyrinomonadaceae; genus DATHTS01. The sequence goes on along the minus strand of JBGTSF010000028.1, from coordinate 29,035 downwards.
TTTCTTGTATGGATGACGAAAGAGAACGATGTCGCCGGATTTAGGCTCGGCTTTCCGATTGATAAAAATGCGGTCGCCCTGTTTTAATGTCGGCGACATCGAATCGCCTTCAATAATAAAAATATCGCGCCAACCGAAAAAATATTTGGCTTTCTCAAAAAAACCGGCTTCGGGCAATCCATTTTTCATCCGCAAATAAATCAGGATTGCGAATCAAAAATAAAATCCGCAATCCAAAATCTAAAATCCAAAATCGAAGTTATTGGCTCGCCAGATACCATTCGACGTTTTTGTTTTTCGTTTCCCAGAAAATCTTGTGAATTTCCTTGATGTTATCTAAAAGTTCCTGCGCGTGTTCGATGCTGACTTCCTGTTTGCAGGACGAACAGAGTTTGGCGGTTTTCCAAAAAAGCGTGTGCAGGTCGGGATATTTGTCGAGATGTTCGGGTTTAAAATAATCCGTCCAGAGAACCAAAACGTGATGCTTGGCTAATTCGGCGCGTTCTTCCTTGATGGCGATAAAGCGCGTCAAAGTGTTGTGATACGCGGCGTGCGCTTCCGCGTCGCCGCCGTCGGGACGTTTTAAATCCTTAATCTTTTTCGTCAGCATATAAACCGATTCGGCTTCGATGCGCGCCTGCGCCGGATCATACACGCCGCACGGTCCGTCGCAATGCGCTTCGGCAATTTCTAATTTGCTTTTATCAATTAATTTTTCAAACATTATTTTTCCTCTCCTTGTTCCAGTTTTAACTTTGTTAAGAAAAAGTTTTGTCCACAGATAAACACAGATTGACACAGATAATTTTAAAACTTATTTGTAAAAAATCTTTCTTCATCCGTGTTTATCTGTGTTTATCTGTGGACAATTTCCTTTGTAAATTTAATCAACCGGACGCGGTCCGGCATCAATTCCCTTGACGCTCGCCTGATTGACGACCTGCACATGCAAATCATCATTGACTAGCACCTGACACGACAGGCGCGTGTGATCATTGAGATCGGTTTTCGTTGCTAAAATAGATTTTTCCGCTTCGCCGATCTCGCCCGGATCGCCTGCCAGAACCTCGACGCGGCACGTTGTGCATCGCGCATTTCCGCCGCAGCGATGAAGAATGTCAACGCCGTTATCCTCAAGAGCGAGAACGAGTTTTTTTCCCTCTTCCGCTTCGAAAGCGACCTTACCGTTAGCGGTTTCCGCTGTAATTGTCCGCATTTGAAAATAGTCTCCTGCAATCAAAATTTTTCTAAAACTTCTTTTATTTGACTTTAGGATAAATAGGCGGAAAATGGCAAGTAGAGTATTCTGAAAGCGAGGTAAATTTATGCGAAAGATTTTATTTGCTCTTATTTTTTCAGCCGTTTTTCTTATTCCGTTTCAAATCGTTTCGGCTCAAACCGACGGCGGATCGCAAAACAGTAATGACAATAGTTCATACTTTGACATTAATTTACTCAAATCCGATTATGAACAGGCTTTTATTGTCGCTTATGTTGACGTGCGGGAAATAATTTCGGTTGGCAGTTCGGATGATAAAACCGACTGTGTGAATTTTACTGGAATCGGTTATTGCTCTTTTCGTGTCAGAGCAGTGGTAAAAGAAGTCTTTAAAGGAAAAATCAGGACGAAAAAAATAGAGTTTTCCGAAGGCGGGGAAGCCCGGCTTATTGGAAATAAAGAAAGATTTCTAGGCGAAAAAATGATTTTTCTCGAAACGTTTACCGATTCGGGAAAAACATATTTGCAAACGATTGAAAATTCAACTCGTCGGATCGAATACGGTATTGTCGAAAAAATGAGAAAAATCGCCAAATAGAAACTAAACCGGAATAATTGATTTTTTTTCTTTCGGCGCGTCATCGCCCTTATATAAAACTTTCTCTAAAAACAGTCCCGAAGGCGGCGCGGTAAATTTCGCCGCCGCATTGGATTTAAATTTCAGAAGTCTTTCAAATTCCCGAACCGAAGCGTTTCCGCGCCCGACTTCCGTTATCATTCCGGTCAAACGTCTGACCATTTTCCAAAGAAAACGGCTCGCGCCGATGCGGAAGCAGATCAGATCGCCGTCGGTAAAAATTTCCGTGTGTTCGACCGTCAGAACGGTTGACTGTTTTTTGTCTTCGTCCGCTTCGTAGAAAGATTGAAAATCGTGTTTGCCTTTCAAAAGTTCGGCGCATTCGCGCATTTCTTCAACGTTAAGAGTGTCTTTGATCCACCAGACGAAATTTTTGGAAAAGGCAGTCCGGCGCGTCGAGATTTGGTAAAGATAATACCGCGCAAAGGCGTTGCGCCGCGCGTCGAAGTTGTCCGGCGCATTGGAAACTTTTTTAATATTGATGTCGTGCGGCAGAAGATCGTTAAACGCAAACTGAATCTGTTTCGGCGTGATGTTTTCTTTGACTTCCGGCACTTTCAAATGCGCGATCTGCCCGACGGCGTGAACGCCCGCGTCCGTGCGTCCCGCGCCGCCGATTTCCGTTCTGGCGGAAAAAAGCTGACGCGCCGCGTTCACAAGCTCGCCCTGAACGGTTTTCGCATTATGCTGAATCTGCCAACCGCGATAGCGCGTCCCCTCGTATTCAATTTCCAACTTCCAATTCGGCATATTTTTTTTCGCCACGAACAAACACGAAACTACACGAAAATAAAATCAAAAGCTTTCGTGCTTTTTCGTGTCTTTTCGTGGCTAACTTTCTTTCCCGATTTTCACTTTTTCGCGGTATTGATTGATCGCCACATAAATCACTTCGGCTTCGGTAACGCGGACGGTTTGACCTTGCGGCGAGCCGAAGCGTTCGGCTTCGACGATGACTTTTATCGTGATCGAAGTGTTTCCGAGTTTTGTCGTCGTCGCGTAGAAGCTGACGAGATCGCCGACGAAAACGGGTTCGTGAAAAATCACTTCCTTCATTGCCACGGTGACAAAACGGTCGTGCTGTGTGTAGCGGACGGCTTCAACACCGCCGGCAATGTCTATATAGCTTAAAATTATTCCGCCGAAAATCGTCCCGTGCGCGTTCGTATCGCGCGGCATCATCGTCAGACGAATCGCCGCGTTTCTCAATCTTTCGGCTTTCTTTTCTTCGTTGTTCATACAATTATTTTTTAACGCAAAGGCGCCAAGACGCAAAAGCGCAAGGATTTTAAAAAAACTTTGCGCCTTTGCGATCTTGCGCCTTTGCGTTAAAAATTCCCGGCTTCCGCCATTTTTTCCAAGACCCAATCGTGAATCGCGTCGCGCAGTTGATTTAGATGGCTGTCGAAAAAATGTCCGCAATCCTGAAAAACGATCAATCTCGTATCCGTATTTTCCGAAACCTGCGAGACGAGCGAATTAAGATTTTCGACCGAACCGAATTCGTCGCGGTCGCCGTGAACGAAAAGAATCGGTTTCCGCACATTTTTCAAATAAGAAAAATCGTATTTATCAACCGGTGTTCCGATGGTGATCAGGCGGACAACGCGCTCGTCGTTCATCGTCGTTTCCGTTCCGACTCTTGATCCGAACGAGAATCCGGCGAACGTAACGGGTTGATCGGGATAATTTTCGGTCAGATAATTTAAAGTATCGAGAACGTCCTGCTTTTCGCCATCGCCGTCATCATGCTTTCCGGTCGAATCGCCCACGCCGCGAAAATTGAATCTCAAAGTTACGAGTCCGGCATCAATCAAACCGGCGGCGGCGCGATAGACGACCTTGTTGTGCATCGTTCCGCCGCCGAGCGGATGCGGATGACAGACGAGCGCAACGCCGCGCGGTTCGCCTTTCGGCTCTTTTAAAATCGCTTCGAGTTTTCCGTGCGACGCTTCGATAAACAGATTGCCTTTCGGATACATATTTAAATTTTCGATTTTAGATTTTGGATTTTCGATTAGCAAATGCGTTTTAATAAAATTCGTGGTATTTTGAAATGGTGTAATTCACCACAAAGACACAAAGAACACAAAGCATAAAAACAAATTCATATTTCTTATTTTTTGTGTCCTTTGTGTCTTTGTGGTGAAATTTGCTTATGGAAGAAGTTTTTAACGATAATCCCGAAGAAACAAAAGTAGAAACAATTTCGGAAACGGCGGCTGAACAAACGGAAAAGCAAAAAGTTTCGTGGAAAGAATGGCTCGGCACGGACGAAGCGGTGCGCTGGATTTATCTCGTGTTCGGATTTTTCGCAATAATTCTCGTTATTTCGTGGCTGCAATTTTCGACGAAAGCGATCTGCTGCGGCGATTGGGACGGCTATTATCACATCCGCTGGAGTTCGCTTCTCTGGCAAAATTTCAGTCAGGGCAAATGGCTGCCGGAATTTACGTGGCTTCCCTTAACGGTTCTCAATCCGCAGGATTACGCCGATCATCATTTTCTGTTTCATCTTTTGCAGATTCCTTTTTTATGGTTTTTTGAACCCGTCATGGCGGCGAAAGTCGCGGCGGTAACTTACGCCAGTTTAGCGATCTTTTCGGTTTACTGGCTGATGTTCCGCTACAAGGTTGATTATCTTCTGCTGTGGTTTTTCGCGCTTTTGGGCTGTGCCAGTTCGTTCCTTTTCCGTATGAATATGGCGAAAGCGCCGCCGCTCACCATAATTTTTTCGGTCGTCGGAATTTATCTTCTTTTCGAGAGAAAATATATCTGGCTTCTGCCTCTGATGTTCGCGTTCGTCTGGACATACAGCCTTTTTCCGCTCCTGTTTATCGCGGCGATCATCTGGACGATCATCATCGCCTGGAACGAACGGACATTCGAGTGGCGACCGCTCGCATATACATTTGTCGGAATGGTTCTGGGCAATGTCATCAATCCGTATTTTCCGCAAAATCTCGGGCTTTTCTTCGAACATTTCTGGACGAAATTCAAGGTCGGTTCGGATTTCGTCGTCGCGGTCGGCGGCGAATGGTATCCATATACCGGAATGGAACTGCTTTTGAATTTCCCGATTGCTTTGACGGCAATGCTTATCGGCTACATTCTTTTCACTCCGAAGGGCGGAAAACTGCCGGAAAAAGCGACCTTCTTTTTGATGTTCGTTTCCGTTCTGCTGGCGGCGCAGTTTCGCTCGAAACGCTTTGCCGAATATTTTCCGCCGTTTGCGATCCTCTTTGCCGCGTTTAGCTGGCAAGCGTTTTTCTATCTCAAAAAACCGCAGCTTCCCGAAGAGTTCCGGCGCGATATCGAACCCTATCTCGATAAACCCGCCGACGAGGAGAAACAAAAACTCGTCTATTATCTGAAACAAGCCGCCGGGTGGTTTATCGGAATCTTTCTGTTTGTCTGGCTGGTCTATAATCTGATCGGAATAAACTTTGCGGGATTTAAAGAACAGGGACTTCTGGAAACTATCCGCAACAATGAAGCCAACGACAAATACAGCCGCGCGATGGCTTGGGCGAACGACAATATTCCCGTCGGCGAACGCATTTTTAACTGCAACTGGGACGATTTTCCGAAGATGTTTTTCTTCGACCAGAAACACAGTTATGTTTACGGATTAGACCCGAATTATTTATACTCGGAAAACCCGGAACTTTCGAAACTGATCGGCGACATAACTGCCGGAAAACGCGACGACGCGGCGGAACTGATCCGGGAAAAATTCGGCGCAAATTATGTTTTCTCCGACGCGAAAGAAAACGACGATATGTTTGCCAAACTCCTTGAATCGGGCTGGGCGGAAATGGTCTATGAAGACGACGAAGCGCGAATCTTAAAAATCCGCGAACAAAAGGGCGAACCGCCCGCCGACGCGGTCGAAGAAGACGCGCCGCCGACCGAAGAGGAATTACAGCAAATCCGGGAAGAGGCGGCAAACGCAAACGCGAATATTATCGCCGACGAAGAAGAAACTGAAGATGAAACCGCAAACTAAATTTTTAATATTTTTGGGCTTGGCTCTATTAAGTTTCGCCTGCCAGCCGAATCCGGCGATTTTAAATTCGGGGCGGGAAACTTCCGTTAATTCTTCCGTCGAAAACACGACTGAACGCCCGAAAGACACATTCGAATCGGCTCTGCGCGGCGTGCAGAAATCGGGTTTCGACTACATTTTCGTCATTCGCCGCAAAGATAATGAAAAAATTGATGTTGACGACGGAAGATATATCAAACGCGCTTCACCGCCCGAAACCAATCAGTTTGTCAAAACTGAGGATGAGCGCGTTGTTATTATCGGTTCAAACTATCCTTTTCCGCCGGAAAATCTGGAAGTTTTGCGAGAACGATTTAATGTCGAAGATTTGTCGCCGAAAAAGACAGATGAAAACGCGAACGGCAACACGAATAATGAAAGTAATTCAAATAAATAATTAAAAAAAGCGTGGCGGAAAAAAAGAAAGAAGAAGAAAAAACCGAGATGACCAAGCGCGAAAGGCGCGAGGTGCGCCAGACGGCGCGGCGCGTTTTTCTCGACCCGTCAACGCCGTCGGTGCGTTCGATCATCCGCGTCGTCATCATCACGCTTCTGCTGATCGCGGTTTTCGATTTTACAAAATCGATTCTCGCATCATTAACCAAACTTTTTTTCATTATCATTCTCGCCGTTTTTTTCGCCTATCTGATTGACCCGCTCGTTAAGATCATTCGCAGCCCGTTCAAAGAGCGTCATCTCGAAAGGCTTATGCCGCGCGGTCTGGCGATCGTTCTCGCGTATATCATCGTCTTTACGGTTTTGGGTGTGGCGATCTCGAATCTCGCCCCGGTGATTGCCAAGCAGGCGAGGGAATTCGAAAAAAGCGTGCCGGAATATTCAAGCTCGATCCAGCGAAGAATTGATTATCTGAGCGCACGATTCAGCCGTCTGCGTTTTTCCGATGACTTTCAGGCAAATGTTTCCGCCAGAGCGTCGGCTTATTTCAGCGAAGTGGCGTCTAATCTCGGTTCGCTTCTGACTTCTCTGCCATGGCTTATTCTCGTTCCTATTCTGGCATTCTTTTTTCTCAAAGACGTCAATCTCTACCGCGTCTCACTGCTCCGGCTCGTGCCGTCGGGGAAATGGCGGGCGCGGGTTGAAAAAATTCTTTTCGATGTCAACAAAACGCTCGCCGCCTACACGCGGGCGCAGCTTATTTCCTGCGTATTTATCGGTTTGGTCTGCACCGTCGGTTTTTACATAATCGGTTTGGATTACGCCGTTCTGCTCGGCATAATGGCTGGCGTTTTCGAATTCGTGCCGCTCATCGGACCGCTGACGGTCGCCATTGTCGCCACGACTCTGGCTTTGCTCGAATCGCCCTGGCAAGCGGTTTATGTCGCCGTTTTTCTGGCGGCTCTGCGTCTGACGCACGATTATGTAACCTACCCGCGCATCATCCGCGAAGGCATTCACCTGCATCCTTTGGCGGTCATTTTATCGGTTCTGGCGGGCGAACAGGTTGCCGGAATCGCCGGTGTTTTTATCTCGATCCCGGTCGTCGCGCTTCTGACCGTTTTATATAAGCATATTGTCGAACACGGCACGGCTTCGGGATTTTTCGACGGCTGGTTTGAACCGAAGGAAGAAGAGAAAAAGGTGATCGAGAATATTTAAGCGGATGAATTTTTTGTTTTTTACGATTATCGGATTTGCCGGAATGGAAACATTTTCCTACATCATTCACCGTTTTATTTTTCACGGCGTTTTATGGAAAATTCACAAAACGCATCACACGCCGCGTTCGTTTCCGTTTGAATTTAATGATCTTTTCTCTTTGCTTTTCGCCGCCATTTCCGTTTCGCTGATGATTTTTGCCGAAAGACCTTTGTCCGTTTCGATTGCGTTTCCCGTCGGTTTCGGCATCGCGCTCTACGGAGCGTTTTATCTCGTCGTTCACGATCTTTTTACGCACCGCCGCTTTCTGCCGTTCAATTCTAAGAACAAACTTTTTCTAACCGTCCGCGCCGCGCACCAGCGGCATCATCAGACGGCAGAAAAAAAAGGCATCGAGCCTTTCGGATTATTCTTTTTCGATTACGGAAAATTTCGGGAAAAGACGCGGAAAGTTTTTGCAGGCAGAAGCAGAAGCAGTAAAAGTTCAAACTTTTGATAGATAGAAAAGTTTATTTTCACGATACTGCCACTGCTTCTGCCGCTATTTCTTCGTTTCCAATTCTTGTTGCGGAATTTCTTTCATTACAAAACCCTGCTTTTCGGTGATCGCCTTGAACGCTTTATCAGCCGGAGCGAGTTCGACTTTTGAAGAAAGAATCCGCGTAACTCTTTTCGGCAGGATCGAGGGCGCGATGCTGACGATCGAATCTGCCAATTTTACGATGTCGCCGCCGCCGTCCCAATGCTGGCGCAAAACATTTTCATCGGTTTTCATAAGCAGCCGGAGCAGTGTCAAAGAAACGAGATAAATATCGTCAACTTGCCCGATAAACGGGAAGACATCGGGAATAAAATCGAGCGGCACGATGACGTAAACAATCGCCGCCGCAAACAGTGCTTTTTCCGCGATGGGAACGCGGGCATCGGCGATGAGTTTGCCGAGCAGCTTGAGCATATTCGGTATGAACATCAAAAAATTGCTCATCCGGCTTTTGAGTTCCGATTTTTCCCTGCGTGTCGGTTTCGCTGTTTTTGCGGTTTGTGCTTTTGCCATTTTTTTATTTCGCGCTCCTGTTTTTTAATTCAACTCAAGTCTATGAAAAACCAAGCGGTTTGTGCAAGTTTTCTTAATGAAAGTTGTATGGTAATTTGGTCATTAGTCCTTTGTCCTTTGTCTTTAGCCGGTTGAACATAAATTATATTGCCGAATTTTACTCAACTAGCTAAGGACAAAGGACTAAGGACAAAGGACTAATTCCGAATGATTTTACAAAACATCCGACAAAAAGCATCCGAAGATTTACAGCATATAATTTTGCCCGAAGGCGAAGACGCGCGAACCGTTCAAGCCGCCGCGATCTGTGCGCGTGAACGCATCGCCAAAATAACAATTATCGGCAATGAAGAAAAAGTGCGTTCGCTGGCAAACGAAACGAATTCAAACTTGAACGGCGTGGAAATTTTAGATCATCGCAAATCCGACGAATTCGGAAAGATCGCGCAGTTTTACCACGAGTTGCGTAGAGCAAAAGGCATAACGCTCGAAGAAGCCGAACAAGCGGTCAAAGATCCGCTTTATTTTGGAAATCTGCTTGTAAAACTCGGAAAAGCCGACGGCTCGGTCGCCGGAGCGACGAACACGACGTCGCATACGGTCGCCGCCGCGATTCGCTGTATCGGCGTGCGGCAAGGTTTCCGTATTGTTTCATCTTTCTTTTTAATGGTCGTTCCCGACAAAAAATTCGGCGCGAACGGCGCGATGATCTACGCCGATTGCGGCGTGGTTATTGACCCGAACGCGGGCGAACTCGCCGAGATCGCCATCGCGTCGGCTGATTCGTGCCGCGCTCTTTTAAATGTCGAACCAAAAGTTGCGATGCTTTCATTTTCGACCAAAGGAAGTGCAAAACATCAGTCTTTAGAAAAAATCATCGAAGCAACGAAAACCGTCAAAGCAAGAATGCCCGAACTCGAAATTGACGGCGAACTCCAAGCCGATGCCGCGCTCGTCCAGTCGGTCGCCGATTCAAAAGCCAAAGGCTCAAGCGTCGCCGGACGCGCGAATGTTTTGATTTTCCCGGATTTGAATGCGGGAAATATCGCCTACAAATTAACCGAACGATTAACCGGCGGAACGGCGATCGGACCGATCCTGCAAGGTTTAGACAAACCGTGCAACGATCTTTCGAGGGGTTGTAAAGCGGAAGACATTGTTGACGCGGTGGCAATTACGTCGGTGCAGTCACAGGCACGGAAACAAAATTAGAAAATCTTGCGAAATTCTGTTATTTTTCATTTATGACAGACGAAGAAATTATAAAGGAATATAACGCTCTGCCTGTAGAAGCACGCAAAGAAGTTGAGAATTTCGTCGCTTTTCTGCGCGAGCGTTATAACAAAAAAAATAAAGCGGAGAAAGACTTCACCGAAGAAACTTTTGTCGGGATGTGGAAAGACCGTGAAGATTTGCGGAACGGGGCAGAATGGGTGCGCCAACTTCGCCGCAAAGAGTGGACAAATTAATGGCTCTCACCATTTTCGATACGGACATTTTGATAAACGTCGGGCGCGGCGATACGGAAGCGATAGATTGTTTGCGCGATCATTCGAAAACTTCGACTCCGGCAATCAGCGTTGTAACACAAATGGAATTGATCGTCGGTTGCCGGGATAAAATCGAATTACGAAAACTGAAAAATTTCTTAAAGCATTTTCAAGTTTTGCAAATCACTTCTCAAATTTCAGAAAACGCGGCTGGTCTTCTTGAGCAATATCGTTTAAGTCACGGTTTGCTTATTCCCGACGCTTTGATTGCGGCAACGGCAATCGAAACAGGCGAAAATTTCATAACGAAAAATCAGAAGGATTTCAGATTTATCAAAGGATTAAAATTGTTATCGTATCCTTAAATTTTCAAAAAAAAATATGACAAAAACTATTCAGCAATTATTCGATCTGACGGGAAAAACAGCGATCATAACGGGCGGTTCGCGCGGGCTTGGCAAAGAGATGGCGGAAGGCTTGGCGGAAGCGGGCGCGAATGTGCTGCTCTGCGCGCGGCGCGAAGAATGGCTTAATGAAACGCTCGACGAATTTCGCGGGCGAGGTTTTACGGCGGAAGGTGAAATCTGCGATGTTTCAAAAGCGGAAGACGTTCAGCGCGTAGTTGATAAAACGGTCGAAAAATTCGGCAAAGTTGATATTTTGATAAATAACGCCGGAATTTCGTGGGGCGAGATGCCCGAAGATATGCCGCTCGAAAAATGGCAGAAGGTTTTGGATGTAAACTTAACCGGCTGTTTTCTGATGGCGCAAGCCTGCGCGCGCGAAATGCTCAAAAATAACAGCGGTTCGATCATTAATATCGCTTCGATCGCCGGACTCAAATCAAGCGCGAACGGTCCGTTTTACGCCGGATACGTGGCGAGCAAAGCCGGTTTGATCGGTTTGACGCGCGAACTTGCCGCGAGTTGGGGACGGCGCGGAATCCGCGTCAACGCCATCGCGCCCGGTTTTTTTCATTCGCGTCTCGCCGATTCGGTAATTGACATTTACGAGCGTTCGATTCAGGAAAACAACGTCATCCCGCGCGTCGGCAAAGAAGGCGAATTAAAAGGCACGGCGGTTTTTCTCGCGTCCGACGCTTCGAGCTATATCACGGGACAGACAATAATCGTTGACGGCGGAATGACGGTTTAGAAACTTATTGCCTGAGAAATACACAAAAGAACACGAAAAAATTATCCACAGATAAACACAGATGAACACAGATTTTTTTTTGATTTTATCTGTGTCTATCTGTGTTTATCTGTGGACAAATTTTCCTTAAATTTTTCGTTTGTTTCGCATATTTTGGGGTAAATATTTTACCGTAAATAATCTTCTAATTTCGTCGCCGCGTCGGTTCTTTCATCTCTGTATTTAACGATGATCGGCGCATATAAAGAAAGCCCGTTTTCCTTACCGAAACCGCTCGTAATTTGACGCGAGCCTTGCACTACGACCGCGCCGGCGGGAATTTCGAGCGGGCGCGAGCCGTCGGATTTGTAGATTTTTTCGTTCGTCAGATCGAAAACCGGAGTCGAGCGCGTCAGAATTACGCCCGAAGCTAAAACAACTCTTTCGCGGACGATCACGCCTTCGTAAACGCCCGTGTTGCCGCCGATCAGGCAATCGTCTTCGATGATGACGGGATTCGCGTTGACGGGTTCGAGAACGCCGCCGATCTGCGCCGCCGCCGAGATGTGAACGCGCTTGCCGATCTGCGCGCAGCTTCCGACCAATGCGTGCGAATCAATCATCGTGCCTTCGTCCACAAACGCGCCGACATTGACATACATCGGCGGCATACAAACCACGCCCGGCGCGACATAAGAGCCGTCCCGAATGGTCGAACCGCCGGGAACGATGCGGATTTTGTCTTCCAGAGTCATCGGTCGAAGCGGATAAGTTTCCTTGTCGAAAAATTGAAACGATTCGTTTTCTTTCGACATCTCGACCATCGCGCCCATCTTAAAACCGAGCAGAATTCCCTGTTTCACCCAGGCGTTCGTCTGCCAATTCCCTTCCGAATCCTTTTCCGCCGCGCGGATCTCGCCTTTCCGCAAAGCCGATTTGAAATCTTCAAACACTTTGCGGTCATCGGCGGTAAATTCCGATTTATTTAATAATTGTTCGATCTGTTCTTGTAAATTCATTTTCAATTTATTTTAATCTCAACGCGCCGGATTTAACATTCGCGTCCAAAACTTTCACGACGTCTTCCAGCGTAACCGTGCCGTAAAAGAATTTTCCGGTCGTCAAGGCTTCGGCTCGGACGGCTTTGTAGATGTCGAAATAACTGCGCTTGCCGTCAACGAAATTATATATTTCGCTCCGCATGATCGAATGCAGTCCGCTCGGCACGTTTGTGCGTTTTCTGAAATATTCGTCCGTCGAATCAATATTCGCGGGTATTTTTTTCAATGCGTCCTGTTCGGCTGAAGTTAAATTCAGCGCGGGCTGTCTGCCGTATTTGTTTTGATAAAATGCGCCGAGTTCGTTTATTAATTGTTTTTCGCGGTCGCCGACTAATTTTAGAAAAGTATCAATCGTCTGATTTGTCTTTTGATCGCGTCCGGCGATGACGCGCATCGAATCAAGCGCGCGGCGTTCGCGCAGAGAACCTTGTTCGATCAAAAGATGCGCGTCTTTCCAATTGTCCGCAGTGTTCAAAATCTGCAAAGCGACCTGCATATCATTTGCCAAACGCCGTCCGCCCTGCGCGTAAGTTTCCGATGCTAAAACGGGAATGTCTTCGGCTTCGGCGTAGGCGAGATAAAACGCCATCGCGCCGATGATAAAATTGTTTCTCTGCAATTGCGTCTGGTCAATATTGTCGAGATCGTCGTCCGACGAATGAATATAAAAATCGTCCCAATTGATCAGAGCGACCGCCGGAACGCCGATGATTCCCTCGACAAAAACCAGATTATCCGACGCGCCGAAATACGGAACGAAACGCGCGTTAAACGGTTCGCGCGTGCCGCGTGTCGCTAAAATAGGCTGTGAAAACGGGCGCGGGTAGTTGCTGAAACGATTAGCCTGTATAAAAGAATTGTTCGTCAAAATAACGAAATTCCCGACGCTTTCAAAAAGCGCGTCCAAGAAAGAAGTGCGCGAATGCGGCGCGAAGATCAGATGCTGAACTCTTCCGCCCATTGATTGTTTCGCGCCGGTCATATCCTGATGCAGATTCGCCAGCATCATTTTTTGCGAGCCGGGATTTTCCCTGAAATATTGATATTCGGAATAAATCTCGTCCGCCCACCAAAAACGAATGTCGCGTTTCGGCGGCGGGATTTTTCCTTCTTTGATCAATTTGTTAAAGACACGGGCGAGTTCGAGGATATTTCCCGAACCGCTGCCGTCGTCGTTTGCCGAACCTTGTTCCTCCTGAAGATGCGCGGTGATGACGATCTGCTGATCTTTGTATTTCGTGCCGCGAATCCAGCCCTCGACCATTCCCGTTCCGGTTCGCGCATTTTCCGCGCCGATGTCGGTGTCAACTTTCGCACGGACTACGACGCGCCCGCCCGGCGTGCGTTTTCCCGTCGCGAAAAAATCCTGCTCGGCTTTTGTTTCCAAAACTTTTCTGAGAGTTTCGCCTTTGCGCGGCGAGAGGCTGAAAGCGAAAGTTCCTTTTTGTCCTTTCGGCGGATTTTGAATTCGCACCCAAGGGAGTTGGTCGGGAAAATCTAACATATTTTTCGATTCGGAAGTTGTGTAAACGATCACGCCGACCGCCCCGCGTTCATAGACGGCGTTTTGCACGGCGATTCCGGGATTCGCATTTGCCAAAACGATCTTGCCTTTGACATCAATATTTTGCAGCGTCTCATCGCTCGCATCGCCGATCCAGACGAGTTCCGCCGTTACGTCCGCATCGCGGCTGTTGTCCGCCAGATAAAGCGCGTGATCACCGATGTCGGCAAGCTTTAACTCGACGGGTTCGACCATCCAGAGTTCGCCGACGCGCGCCGTGTAGTTCGCCAAATTTCCTTGGTTGTCAAGATGCGGCTGTTTGATGATCGAAACATCCTGCAAACCGTTCGCTTTGGCGGCATCAACAACATAATCCATCGCCTTAAAATAGCCTTCCATTCCCGAATCCCGATGCCACTGCGTCAAAACGCGGATATGCTCGAACGCGCGGTCGCCGGAAATTTCGTTTCGAAGCATACGAATTTCTTCATTGCTCAAAAACGGAGTCGTCTGTCCGAAAGCGGAAAAGTTCAGTGAAAACAAAATTAAAATTACAAACAATTTATTGCCGATTTTTTTATTCATTTTACCTCGATTAAAATTCAGGAATGGACGGAAAAATTTTAACACAATTTTTCGGATTGCCGGATTTTACGTTTAAATTAGAGAATTTGTTTTCTTAAAATTCAAAGGTTTCGCAGTGAATGACATTCAGCTCGAACTCCAGAAGATATTTTTCGTCTTCCGCATAATAACGCGCTTTTTCGAAATCTTCGCCCGCAAATTTTTTGAGGCTTTCGTAGCTCGACCATTTCGTTACCGTCCAGAAATGACAAACATCGTTCTCGATGCGGCGCAGGATTTTAACGCCGAGATTTCCCGGCGTGTTTTTGTAATCGGCAACGCCCGTTTTTATGACATATTCGAGATATTCGTCCGAATATTCGGCTCGCGTTACACCGTGCCAGATGCGCGTGATTATTTTGCTTTTCATTTTTTCAAATCATTTTGAGGATTATCTGTAAATCATAAAATAATTGCCCTGTGTCTGTTGAAATTGAATCCAAACCTGCTTTCCCGTAATTTCAATCGTCCCTTTATTGCCCTTCAATTTGAGATAATCAATGTTAAAAGACTCGTCGAGTTTGCCTTCAACCTTGTCCCTCTCCACATTATAAATCGCATAAATGCGCAATGCCTGTTTCGGCTCTAACGAAACCCGGAAAAATTTCGCGCGTTCCGCCGATTCGAAATCTTCTTCTGTAAAACTTCCTTCTATCGGCTCCAGTTTCGAAAATGTCTTCCCGTCAAAATTTTCAAAACGGAATTTAAACGGAGTCGAAGCCAAATTACCCTGCCACCGGTATTCGATCTCTAAAACCGCATCGGAATTATTCACGATCATAAAGTCATAGCCGTATGAACAGCCCGATAACAAAATTGCAAAAAGCAAAATCAAAACGAGAACACCAAATCTTTTCATATACAGCCTCCACTTTTTTAATTTAATTCTTTTAGAATCTAGTTGTAATCAAGAATGTAAGTCGGATAACTCGGCATAATCAACGACCAACTTCTTTCTACCGGCTTGAAAGCTTCTAACACCTGCCTTCCTTCTAAATTTATTGAGCTGGCTTTACCGATAATCCTCAAACTTTTGGTATTAAATTCTTTTTCGCGATTTTCTTCAAAGCGAGGCGCATCTACCGATTCAATTTGTAAGACTTCGTTTGGAGCAAGTCTTACCTTAACAGCTCCATTTTCAAACTTTTGTCTATCCTCAGGGATAATTCGCCAATTCTCTTTCTTATCATTAAATTCATTCAAAGTCGTGTAAATCGGAGTCATAGACTTTCTGCCGGGCTCTTTTGCCTCGTAAACAACTTCGATGAAATCGCCAGAATTGTTAACGATCACGAAATCGGAGAAAAACTGGCAACCCGTAAGAAAGAGCGTTGAACATAAAATCAAAATGAGCAAAATAGATTTTTTCATAACGAACTCCTTTATAAATCCTTTAAAATCGCTTTTAATTTTTTCCGCGCCGCATCGGTTACGGGAACGAGCGGTAATCTGAGATTTTCTTCCAAAAGTTTCATCTCCGACATCACGAATTTGCACGGTGCGGGCGACGCTTCGATAAAATTCGCTTCCATCAAAGGCAAAATTTTGTAATGAATTTTCCGCGCGGCAGTCCACGCGCCCGACAGGGCTTTTTCGACCATTGCGGAAGTTTCTTTCGGCAGTTCGTTCGAGCAGACCGAAACTAAACCGTCCGCGCCGACCGCGATCATCGGCAGTGTGATCGCGTCGTCGCCCGAAAAAACTCTGAAAAATTTCGGACGATTATTTAACATTTCCATTATTTGCGAAAAGTTACCCGACGCTTCTTTGGTTGCCGCGATATTGTCGAATTCTCCGGCTAGTTTTAACTGCGTTTCGGCGGAAATATTGCAGGCGGTTCTGCCCGGCACGTTGTAGATCATCAGGGGAAATTTTTTGACCGAGCGGGCGATTTCCGCAAAATGCGCGAAAAGTCCGTCCTGCGTCGGTTTGTTGTAATACGGCGCGACAACCAATGCGCCGTCCGCGCCGAGTTCGCGCACCTTTCGGGTAAATTCGATGGTCGCCGCCGTGTTGTTGCTGCCGCTGCCGGCGATGACTTTCGCTTTCAATTTATGCGCGACCTCGATCGTCATCCGAATAACGTGCATTTTTTCCTCTTCCGACATCGTTACGCTTTCGCCGGTCGTGCCGCACGGAATCAAAATCTTTACGCCGTTTTTTATTTGTCTCTCGACCAAACTGCGAAAACATTCATCGTCAATCGAGCCGTCTTTTCTAAACGGCGTAACGAGCGCGGTCGCACAGCCGCGCATCCAATCCAATCTCATCGTCATAATCTTTTATTGTGTATCCTAAAAATAATGTTTATTGTAACGCAAACCGCCAAATCGTAAATCCGCGAACAGCAATTTATCGCCTAAATTTGACAATTCATCCGAGAATCCGCCGTTTTATCGGAAAGTGCAAACAAATCCGAACGCTTCTCGTTTATTTTTTATAAACAGCGAGAGGAGAAAAATTTTTATGAAGAACGAACTGAAAATGACGCGGAGAAATTTCGCACAGCTTTTGATGGGCGCAGGCGCGCTCGCCCTGATTGACATTGATTCATTCGCGCAGGTTTTGACCGACTCGAAACGCTCGATGCGCTATCTGGCGACGCGGACGGCGAGCGGTGAAGGAACCTGGACGAATTTGAAGGTCGAAGGGAAAATTCCAAAAGACTTAAATGGAAATCTTTTCCGCACCGCGCCCGGACAAGCGGAAGTTTTCGGAACAAAATTAAATCACCTGTTCGACGGCGACGCATATTTTGCGGGTTGGCGTTTTCGGGAAGGAAAAGTTTCCCTGCAAGGTCGCTTTGTTCCGACACCGGGACGCATCAAGGAACAGAACGCCGGAAAAATGATCTATAACGGCTACGGCACAAACGCGCCCGACGCGCGAAACGGCGGAAAAAATCAGCCGAGCGTCAATGTCATCAATTGGCGCGGAAAACTTCTCGGTCTGTCGGAAGGCGGTTTGCCGACAATCGTCAATCCCGACACTTTCGATTTTGAAGGCTACGAAAATTTCGGCGGCATCGTGCCTGATTATCTGACCTTTACCGCGCACCCGCGTTTTGATACGGCGACGGGCGATATGTTCGCGTGGGGTTTTGAAAAACGTCCGCCCGGAACGATGCATGTTATCCGCGTCAATAACAAAACCGGAAAAGCCGAAACGCTCTACAAGATGCCGCAGAAAGGTTTTAATATGGTTCACGACGCGATGCTGACGGAAAATTATTTCGTCATTTTATTAACGCCGACCTTTTACGATATGCAGATGGTAATGAGCGGAAAAACGATGGGCGAGGCTCTCAAATACGCCGCCGATCAGCCTTCTCTGCTCTACGCTTTTCCGCGCGACAACAATGGCGGAAAAGCCGAACCCGTCGCCGTCGAACTTCCGCCGCACATCATTTATCATTACGGCAACGCTTACGAAACGAATTCGAACCAGATAGCTTTTGAAGCGATTGCCTATAATGACGATAAATTTTTTGAAGTTCTGCGAAGCTGGCGCGAAGACAAAGTTCCCGATTTCAAACCGCCGCGTCTGAAACAGATCACGGTTGATCTGGCGAAAAAGTCCGCCGTCAGTTCCGCCGATCTCGCCGAAAACGCCGAGTTTCCGCGTTACGATATGCGTCTGACCGGAAAAAAAGCGCGTTATCTTTACGCCGCCGACAAACTTTATGATGCGGATTCTTCCATTTTAAGAATTGATCTTGAAAAACATTCAGTCAAAAAAGTGAATATGGGAAAAACGCGCACCGTTGCCGAGCCGGTTTTCGTGCCGCAAACATCGAGTATAGACGAAGACCGCGGCTGGCTTCTCGCACAGGGTTTCGATGCAGATAAAAACGAAAATTTCCTCGAAATCCGCGACGCGCAGACTCTGGAATTCGAAGCGCGTGTGTGGGCTAGCGGTCAGCATTTCCCGCTCGGATTTCACGGAAATTTCTATCAGTTGGGCTAATTTGTTGTAAAATACCTCCGTGAAAAAACCGCGCTTTAAGATCGAGACATGGCAATTGCTGTTCATCATCGCGGCGTCGGCAATTGCCGTGATTTTTTTGAACTCGCTCGCTTTCGGATTTTCGCCCGAAACCGTTGCCGATTCGCTCATTTATACATTTTTTATCGCTTCGAGCGTGATGCTCGGAATTCTTTATCTCGCGCCCAAAATCTATGACCGTTCTCCAGCCGTTAGAATCTCGATAATCGCGGGGGAAATTTTTATCACGACTTTCGTCGGAATCTTTTTAGCCAAGTTTTTTCTGAATGCTCTCGGCATCGAAAGGTCGGTTCTGCCGGGTTTCAGAACGTCGGTTTTTTCGCTTGTCATTTCTTACACATTCGGTTTGAGCGCGTATTTTTATCTGCATTCGCAAAGTGATCTGCGCCGCACGGCGAAACTTCTCCGGCAAAAAGAACTCGACGAAGCCAAAGCGAAATCGCTTGCCGCCGAAGCCCAACTCGCCTCGCTCGAATCGCGTATTCATCCTCATTTTTTGTTTAATACATTGAATTCCATCGCCGCGCTCATCAAAGACGAACCGGAAAAAGCGGAAAAAATGGTCGAGAAACTTTCGGCTCTGCTTCGCTATTCGCTCGACGGTCAGGCGAAAAGCGTCGTTTCAATTGCCGACGAAATGGAAATCACCCGAAAATATTTAGAGATCGAAAAAGTCAGATTCGGCGAAAGATTAAACTACAAAATCGAAACGAACGGCAGTTTTGAAAATATAAAACTGCCGTCTTTGGCACTTCAAACACTGGTCGAAAATTCGATAAAACACGCCGCGTCGAAAAGTTCGCGGAAAACCGAAATCTCGATTTCAGCCGAACAAAACGGCGCGAATTTTATTATCGAAGTCGGCGATAACGGTGCGGGATTTTCCGCCGCAGAAATAAAAGCGGGACATGGTTTGGATAATCTGCAAAAACGTCTGAAAAATATTTTCGGTGAAACAGCGGATTTGGAAATAGTAGAAAACGGCGCGGGCGGGACAACGCGCATAAAAATCCCTATGCAAAAAAATGTCTGAAAAACTTCGCGTATTTCTGGTTGACGATGAGCCGCTCGCCTTAAAACGGCTTTCGCGGCTGCTCGCGGACACCGGAAAAATTGAAATCACTGGACAGACGACCGAACCGCTTGAGGCGTTGAAAATTATCCCGAATTTAAAACTCGACGCGCTTTTTCTCGATATACAGATGCCCGAACTAACGGGTTTTGAACTTCTTCAAAATTTGAAAAAATATCCGCCCGTGATCTTTACCACCGCGTTTGACGAATACGCTTTGAAAGCGTTTGAAGTTTTTTCTATTGATTATCTTTTAAAGCCGGTCGAAAGCGGACGTCTGGAAAAGGCGATCGAAAAACTTGAAAAATTTTCAAGCGAAAAACCGAACGAAAATATCGAAAAACTTTTGGCGGATTTCACGCTTAATTTTCCGTCCGAAAAACAAAAACCGCTCGAACGCATCGCTTCGAGAATCGGCGGAAAGGCTCAGATTTTAACTACCGGCGAGATCACGCATTTTTTCGCACAGGACAAACTGACATTTGCCAAAAATGTGGAAGGAAAAAAATTTCCGCTTGATGATTCGCTTAATAATCTTGAAGAAAAACTCGATAAGCAAAAATTTCTGCGCGTTCACCGCGGTTCGATCGTTAATCTGGATTTTATCGAAGAAGTTCACGGCTGGTTTTCCGGCAAGGTTTTGATTCGTCTGAAAGACGCTTCGCAAACCGAACTCGTCGTCGCCCGCGACCGCGTTAAGATTTTGAAAGATTTTCTGGGAATGTAGAGCGAATGGAGAAGAGGAGTAGAAGAGAAAAGGAGTAGAGAAGATATTTGAGCATTGTTAAATCTGCTCCTCTTCTCTTCTACTCCTCTTCTCCGCTTCTAAAAAAATCTCTTCGTCTCAAAAAAAAACCTTACGACTGAATATGCGCTTCGACAAACCACAAATCTTTGTCAATACCGCGCGAGATTTCCGTAAAAATATCCGCCGTATCCATATCGCCGAGTTCGTCCGCTTCGTCAATATTGGCGCGAACTTTTTTGCCGAAATCGGCAAGCGCGGTCGAGAGGGCGTCAACGTGATCCGCGCCGTCCGTTATTTCGAGCGGATACTGCTGAAGCGTTGATTTTTGCGCCGCGACGCGCACCGTTCCCATCGCCGTTCCGCCCAAAGTCGTAACGCGCTCGGCGATCATATCTACATAGCCTTCGACATTCATCGCCACCTGATCGAAAAGTTCGTGCAGGGCGATAAAACTCATTCCCTTGACGTTCCAATGAGCCTGTTTCGCCTGCGATTTCAGATCAGCCGCGTCCGCCAATCTGGTGTTCAGCATTTCGATTATCTTTTCCCGTGTGTCTTTCGACAGATCAATTTTCGTATTGTGCATATTTCCCTTTCTCCCTCTATTTAGAATTATTCTAATTCTAAATCAATTCAAAGTCAAACCTGATTTCTTGAAAATTTATCAACTTGATAATAGTTTTCATCTACAACAAAATATAGATGTTAATTATGTTTTTTCAAAATACGAATATCAATGCAAATACAGCCGGTAAAGCCCAGGAAGCGGCGAAAACGACTTATGATGTTGCAACTCAATCAATAAATAATCTTTTAAATTCGATTGTTGACCGCCTACCCTATATTTTGGCGGGAATTATTGTCTTAATAATTTTTTGGCTGCTGGCAAAGATCGTCAGGCGTGTTTTTTGGGCGACTTCGAGCCGGACGAAATTGGATAACCGTCTGCGGATTCTCTTCGGTCGTCTGATCGTCGTTGCCATAACTATTCTCGGTCTGTTTACGGCTTTGACCGTAATCATTCCCAATTTCGGTTTCGGCGATCTGATTACGGGTTTGGGATTTACCTCATTTGTTATCGGATTTGCGACCAAAGATATTTTAAATAATCTCTTTTCCGGTGTTCTGATTTTGTGGCAGCAGCCGTTTCAGATCGGCGATTATATTTTTGTCAAAACTATCGAAGGCAAGGTCGAATATATCGGCGTGCGCGCGACACGGCTTCGGAAAGACGACGGCGAACTTGTTCTCATCCCGAACGGCGAGATGTATTCAAACGCTCTGACGATTCGCGGCGCGGGCGCGGGACGGCGTATGAAATTGAAGATCAGCGTCGGTTTTGATGCCGATGTCGAACAGACAAAAGAAGTAATTTACGGCGTTTTTGAAAATCTGGACGGCGTTGAAAACGAGCCGAAACCCAATGTCGTCGTCACGGATCTGACATCGGACGGCGCGAATCTTTCGGTTTATTTCTGGGTCAACACCGATGTAAACAGCCCGCTTCAGGTATTCGATCAGGTCGCTTCGGGAATTAAAAAAGCCCTGAACAAAAATGGGATCGAGCTTTATCCGCCGACGACCGTCATTATGCAAAATCCGTCCGAGCGGCAAAACGGATTCGAAACGGAGGAAAAATCGAAGGAAGATTTCTAAATTTTATTTGAAAAAGTTAAAAATTAGACAGTCGGGCGCAAATCACATAAAATACATTTCAACGAGATGTCTTACCAAGTCATCAACCATTAGCAAATTAAAGCCTGTAAATTAAGTTTTGACAATAATTTACAGGCTTATTATTTTTTACAGATTTTCAAATGTATCTAATAATGTAACCGCTTGCCGAATATCAGACCGCTTTCGCCCGTTTTCTATAATCGCTCTGCATTGAATTTATTGCTTCTGCTTTTCTGTCTTCGGACGGGTGAGCATAGCGCGATAACATTTTCAAACTAGAATGTCCTAGAATCGAAGCAAGCGTTACCGGGTCAATTCCCTTTTCCATTGCACGGGTTGTAAAGGTGTGCCGCGCATCGTAAAGCCTAAAATTTAATCCTAACTTGCGCATTACTGCGGCGTGTCTGTGGTCGAGTGATCGCGTCTGTTTGTTTCCGTCTATATCGTCCTGTGGAAAGAGATTTTCGCCTTTGAATCTATTCATACGGCTTTCGAGAATCCGCTTTGCTCTGTCGGTTAAATAGACGCGGCGGACGGATGCCTTTGTTTTCCCTTTCGTGATCTGCAAATAGTTTTTATTCAAGAAGACTTCGCTCCGCTTGATTCGATAAACTTCACAGGTTCGCATTCCCGTTTCAATCATCAATGCAAAGCAATCTTGTAAGATAGGTTGCGCGGCTAGTAAATAAAGCCGTTCTTCTTTCGGCGTGATAACGTGAAAGGTCGGTTCATTAGCCTTCAATCTTATAATGGCATCTGTCGGATTCTTTGATAAATAATCGTCATCAATCAATCTATTGAAGATAGTTCGCAGAGTAACTATTTCACGGTTTATAGTATCGTTTGAAATTGTCTCTCCCGTCTTTTGGGATATTTGAGATTTCCGCCAAGCGATAAATTTTTCAACATCGGATTTTGTAATTTTACTTACCTTTGTTTTTTTGAAAAACTTTTTCAGAACATCGCAGGCGAAACTAGAACGACGATAAGTTGACCGCTCCGAAGAAACTATTTTTTTCCATTTCAAAAAATCTTCGACTGCTTTTTCAAACGTCGGAATTTCTTTTTTCGGCTTTATACCGATCTTGCCCAAAGCAAGCTGAGTTCGATAAGCCGATTCAACTGTTTGAGCATCTTTCTTGTTTGTAACCTGTGTTGATTTTTGGATAAGTTCGCCGTCGAAATAAAATTTCATCCAGTAAAATTTACTGCCCGGTCTTTTGTAAATTGACATACTTGCTCCTTTTAGATTGAACGGAGCAAGGCGATTTTGTAGAATCGCCTTGTCCGTTTGGTTTGTAGAGATTCCTTTCGGATATTACGGGCTTAGGAAAGTGCGAATTTCCTAAGCCTTTGCCATTTGTTGAATGCCTGCCAGATAGATATGCTGTGCAATCGCAACCGCCGAATGAAAGCACGGTAGATTTAATTCCGCCGCTTTGCACGAACAGGAAATTACTTTCTGATTAGTCCTTTCATCTTTCCGACACACGACCGTGTAAAGATTGCCATTTGACCCGGTAACAAGATATTTTCCGAAACTTAAAACTTTAACTTTCGGTCGAATAACTTTTGCCC
Source organism: Pyrinomonadaceae bacterium (assembly GCA_041940425.1). GTDB lineage: Bacteria > Acidobacteriota > Blastocatellia > Pyrinomonadales > Pyrinomonadaceae > DATHTS01. The sequence goes on along the minus strand of JBGTSF010000028.1, from coordinate 5,567 downwards.
TGCTAATCGCATTTTGCAACTGGTTTTGATCTCTCAAAATGAACATTTTCTTTGCCTCTCAAATATAGATTTTAGTTGTTTTCCAACTATTAAAATTATACATCTATATGAATAGTTTTACAAGTTAAAAACAATCATATTGACGAATAGTTTTTATTCGGTTATTATTGCTTCGATGTCAAAGTTAATAAGCACAAAAGAAGCATCTGAAAAGTTGGAATTGAGCATTCGGCGCGTGCAAGCCTTGATTACTGACGGCAGACTCCCGGCGCAAAAAATCGGGAACAGTTATGTCGTTAAAGAAAAAGATTTAGATTTAGTGAAAGAGCGAACACCGGGAAGACCAAAGAAGAAAACATCAAAGAAAACTAAATAAATTCAAAGGAAGAAAATAATCTATGAATAACTTCCACTCTTACTTGGAAGAGATTGAGAAAGCCTTTCAATCCAAACTCGCAACTGAACATTCATACAGACACGCTTTGATAAATCTGATCGAATCATTCAGAAAGGATATTCAAGCCATTAACGAACCGAAACGGCGAACCTTCGGCGCACCTGATTACATTATCCGCAAACGTGAAATTCCGCTTGGATATATCGAAGCAAAAGACATCGGCAAAGATTTAGATAAACTCGACAGACGCGAAAAAGAACAACTAAAAAAATATACCGATTCGCTGAATAATTTGATCTATACAAATTATCTGGATTTTCGTTGGTATGTTCGCGGCGAAGTTGTCGCAACCATCACACTCGCCGATTTTGATGCGCTCGGAAATCTGCATCCGAAAGAAGCTGCTGAAACTCAATTAACGAACTTAATCAATGAATTTCTAACAAAGGAAATTCCGACCGTCGCCACGCCGAAAGAACTTGCCCAAAGAATGGCTTCGACTACAAAACTAATCCGGCAGACAATAGAAAAAGCATTGGAAGACAAAGAAACGGCGAAAGACACGGCATTATACGAACAGTTTGAAAGTTTTCAGAAAACGCTTTTGCCGAATTTGAAACAAGACGAGTTCGCCGATCTTTATTCTCAAACGATTGCTTATGGTCTTTTTACGGCGCGATGCTTTGACACACAACCGCCTTTTACGCGAAAAGAAGCCGCTTACCTCATTCCGAAAACAAACCCGTTTCTAAAGCAGACATTTGACCGCATCGGCGGAATAAATCTTGATGAGCGAATCGTGTGGGCGGTTGACGATCTTGCCGAACTTTTAAACCGAACCGATATTTCGGCAATCCTTCAAGACTTCGGCAAACGCACACGACAGGAAGACCCGGTTGTCCATTTCTACGAAACTTTTCTTGCCGAATATGACCCGAAACTCAGAGAAACACGCGGCGTTTATTACACGCCCGAACCCGTCGTTTCTTACATAGTCCGAAGCGTGGATAAAATTCTGCAAAACGATTTCGGAATGCCGAAAGGTTTGGCGGATTCGTCAAAACTGGAAGACGGAACACACCGCGTTTTGATTCTCGACCCGGCGACGGGAACGGGAACATTTCTCTACAATGTCATTAAAAACATTGCCAAGCGATACGAAAACAATAAAGGTATGTGGGACGGTTACGTTTCACAGCATCTTCTACCACGTTTATTCGGTTTTGAATTGTTGGTCGCGCCGTATGCCGTCGCGCATTTGAAACTCGGTCTATTGTTAGAAGAAACCGGCTACAAATTCGACACCGACGAACGGTTAAGAATTTATCTTAATAATACGCTCGATTTTGCGCGTCTGGCGGAAACCTCAAGCGCATTTTCGGCATTTATCAATTCGGAAGCAAAAGCCGGACGTGAGATTCAGCAGGACAAACCCGTAATGGTTATTCTCGGAAATCCGCCGTATTCGGGACATTCGGCAAACACGGGAAAATGGATAAACGATCTTTTGCGCGGTGCGGATTCGCTCAATGACAAACCGACCAATAATTATTTTATGGTTGACGGCAAGCCTTTAGGCGAAAGAAATCCGAAATGGCTTAACGATGACTACGTTAAATTTATCCGCTTTTCACAATGGCGCATTGACGAAACAGGCTACGGCATTCTGGCGTTTGTAACTAATCACGGTTATCTCGACAATCCGACCTTTCGCGGTATGCGGCAATCTTTGATGAAATCGTTTGATGAAATATACATTGTTGATCTACACGGAAACTCGAAAAAGAAAGAGAAATCGCCGGACGGTTCAAAAGATGAAAATGTTTTTGATATTCAGCAAGGCGTTGCCATCGGGATTTTTATTAAAAAGCAAAAAGGTGCAAATCCTACCGAGAGCATCGAACCTGTGAAAGTTTTCCATAAACATCTTTACGGCGTTCGTGAAAGCTGGACGGAAAATGTTAATAGTGAAAAGGAACGGACAGGCGGTAAATATCATTGGCTCTTGCAAAATGATAAATCAACAACCGAATGGAATGAGATACAACCGACCAAACCTTATTATCTTTTTATCCCGCAAGATGAAACTTTGAGTGAAGAATATAATTCTGGATGGAAGATTACAAATGCAATCCTTGAAAACAATATGGGAATTACGACAGGCGATGATAATCGTTTTGTTAAGTTTAGCAAGGATGAGTTTGATGAAAATGATTTGAAAGAAGTTCAAAAGGTTTCATACAGAATTTTTGATGAAAGATTTTTGTATTATAAACCCGAAATTCTAGCGCGTTCCCGTGTTGAATTTATGCAGAATCTCAACAATAAACAAAATGTTGCGCTTTGTGTTTTACGCCGTCCGCGAAATGAGTTGGTTGGAAACTTCTTCGTTACAAAGAAAATTACAGATAAATGTGTAATTTCGAGTTTAGATAATGCACAAGTTTTCCCCCTCTATATTTACCCAACAGAAGCTGAACAAAAAATGACAACGGCGGAAAGATTGCCGAATTTTTCAGATGAATTTATCAAAGATTTTTCCGCGAAATTAAATCTTGAATTTCTTTCGGACGGCAAAGGCGATCTAATAAAAACATTCGCGCCAGAAGACATTTTTAATTATGCTTACGCCGTTTTTCATTCGCCGACCTATCGCGCCCGTTATGCCGAATTTCTGAAAATAGATTTTCCGCGTCTTCCTTTAACTTCAAACGTCAAACTGTTTCGTGAACTGGTCGCGCTCGGTTCGCGCCTTGTCGAATTACATCTTCTAGAAAAAGACATCGAAACAGATGTTACATTCCCGATCAAAGGCACAGACGAAGTTGAGAAGGTAGAATACAAAGACGAAAAAGTTTATATCAGCAACACGCAGTATTTCGGAAACATTCCCGAAGACGTTTGGAATTTTCACATCGGCGGTTATCAAGTCCTGCACAAATGGCTCAAAGACCGCAAAGGCAGAACACTTTCCTACGACGATAAGGAACACTACGAAAAAGTAGTTTCCGCGTTATCTCAAACAATTGAATTAATGCAAAAAATTGACGAAACAATAGACGATCACGGCGGTTTTCCAATTAATTAAGCAGAGGTAAATTTAATGATTGTCCGAGAAGTATTTGAAGGTGATAATGACCAATTTTTAATGAACATACAGCATCAAGAATATGATAATCATATTTGGATGTTGTTTGATATTGCCAAGACTGAATATATTCACGCCGAACTAATTCTGAATGTTCAAACCGAACTTGGCGTTCAACTTCGTGAAGCAATTAGTTTCGATCATCGAGTTATGCAAAATTTACACGATATTATTGCCGCAAACTTTAGGTATTTACATCCAGACTCTAAACAATTTTCGCTTTTTAAAGAAGACGGTCATCATACAGAAAAAGATTTAGAGGAAAGACTCCGCGCAGAATGGAAAAGTTACTTCAAAGAAAAAGCAATATACATAGGAAAAAATCCAAACTTTTGCAGACAAATTCTTAATGCGATTATCTATGACAAAGAATTTATTTTAGAGGATTTTGCCTTTGAATTATTTGAAATTCCAGTAGATTCTTTGAACGCCGATTTATCAAAATCTATTTACACAAACAAAATTAGAGAATTTATAAACCGAATAATCAAAGACAGAAACTCTTAGTTGGATATAAGAATTTTTTACCAAACAAATCTGTCGGGACAACAAAAAATAGAAAAATCCCGAAATTTTGTGATTGGCGGACATCAACTTGATGGCTTTCTCAAATTCGATAAAAGGAAAAGACGGGTATGCCCTTTCCGTTAAAACCGAATCACAGTTTTCCAATTTGGCTTTTACCATCTACAATACTAAAAACCTACACATTGACAGGTTGAGTTTTGATTAGTTAGGTAATTTTTTCGCGGCAGTCACATTGACGCCGCAGAAAAGACATTTTCGATATTTTCAGGATGTAAAACTATGAAAAATATTTATTTAATAGTTCTGCTTTTGGTATTTAGTGTTTCGATTTTCGGTCAGGACAAATTAGTCGAGAAAGATCAAAGCAATCTAGAAAAATTTTCGGCAACGTCGGGTTCTCTAATTGAGAAGTCATTCGTAGATATTGCAACAATAAAACGTGCTGAAATACAGGTTTTAACTCTTACCGATTTAATGTCTAATATAAAAATTTCGGGCGTTCGTTTTCAGTATTATCCGCCCGGACGATATTCTAATGCCACACTCGCCTTTTTAGATAAGGATGAAGTTGACGCTTTAATAAAGTCAATTGGCATTGTTAAATCTAAAGTCCTTTCTTCCACTCCTTCAAATTATACTGAAGTAACCTTTACAAGCCGTAGTGGTTTTTCAGTCGGTTGCTATTACAGTGACCGTAAATGGACTTCATTTATGAGAATATCCAAATATGATAGAGATTCAATGATTGTTCTTGATTCGATAGATTTAGACGCTTTGGAAACTGCATTAAATAAAGCCATTACATCATCGCGTTGAGTCACTTAGTGATGTATCTGGTTATGTAAGAAACGGGTTCGCAAAAAAATCCTAAAATTTTGTGTTTCAAAGACGCGACCTTAACGGCTTTCCCGACTACCGAAAAAGGCAAAGGCAGGTATGCCCTTTTCCGTCAAAACAGAATCACAAGTGAACCAGTCTTTCTCGGCGGATTTTCGAGATAATGCCGAAGTTGCTGTTTAGTTATTCCGACATTTTCCATAAGCAGTTTCGCTTGTGATTCGAGTTCATCACCGATGCTTTCAATTTCCGAAATCGTCGCGCCCGTCTGCCTGCATAACCACATTTTCTCGGCATCCGACAGATCAAACAATTTTTCTTCTTTTCTATTTTTCATAACTCTTCTTTTTCTCCCTAAAAATAGATGAAGTGTTTTTATATGCTAGTTTCCCCTCCTACTCTTTACGAAAGTCACTAAAATAAAGGCTTTTGCTTTTTTCTGGACTATATAGTGCATTACTAGACCAGAATTTTTACTTCTTATTCCATATTTAGACCTTCCAGTGATATAGCCCGGCTATTCCCTTATCTTATCTTATCCGTCTGCTTGCCTACGCTGTGTGATAAGATATAGGGGCATTTCGCTAATTATACGAACTGCAAATTAGGGGAAAACAAAAAAGGTCAAATTTCATTGTTTTCCCCTTTCGGATATTG
>JBGTSF010000027.1:0-63549 GCA_041940425.1 Pyrinomonadaceae bacterium | reverse complement strand
TCAGGGACGAAAGAATCTGCCGTCCCTGACCGGACTCGAAACCGCATTTCAAACTTCCCCGCGATAAATCGCGGGGCTATTAACGAATTGTCCCTCCGGGACATTATTTTCAATATCTCGTCTTTAAGCGACGGGCTGAGCCTCTTTTTTCGGTGCTTTTTCGATATGCGAAGCCGACAGCCACGCGGCGAGCTTGCCGACATTGTTGCGGTATTTGTTCTTGACCACGCCTTTCAGAATACGGACTGCCCGCATTCCGCGTTTGACGACCGAACCGATCTCGGCGGTCGCCGCGACCTGTTCGTCAACCGCCGTTCCGGGCGTGGCGAGCGACGCTTCGAATGCGTCAATCGCCGCCTGCAATTCATTGCGGAAATTCGCCGGCAGACCGTATTCGACAAATTGATCGTTATACTGCTCGGAATTTTGGTGAAAAGCGCGACCGACGGCAAGCAGGTCGGCATCGGTCGCATTGCGCGGCATCCGAAACATCGTGTCAATTCCCGGCACGAGATAGACCATCGAACGCGCCGTCCGGTTAATATCTACGATCTCCTCGCGGAGATTTTCACGCGCCGTGTCCTTGTTTTGATACTCGAAACGCGCGTCGCTAAAGCCTTCCGACTGATCGCCGAGAAGTTCCTGCAAACGGTCAACGACCGCCCCGACTTCGGCAAACTGCGTCGCCCCGACGCTTCCGGGCGGAAAATCCGCCGCATTGTCCGCGCCGAACTGCGCAACGCGGATAAACATATCGTAACGTCTTCTTTCGTGGTGATTCATATTTAAATATCTCCTTAGTGGTAGTTTAAGATTTGCCCGCCTTGATAAAACCTTTCGTGAAATTTCCTTAAATTTCGGGATGCTAATAGCCGCTGAACGCCGATATTTCGATCTGTCTCGATGCTAAGACCGCCTGTATCAATAATAATTCGATCTGTATCAATGATAATCGCGCCTGTTTCGATGATAATTCGATCTGTCTCGATGCTAAGAGCATCTGTATCGGCGATAACAGCGTCTGTATCTATGATAACGGCATCTGTATCAATGCTAAGACCATCTGTACCGATGCTAACAGTATCTGTATCTATGCTAAGACCATCTGTATCTAAGTAAAACTAATAAAGTTATGAAGAAGATTGATTTATATTTTCTGCTTCAAAATTTACTTGTCCTGAATCATTAGAATCATTCGCCGTATTGCCTTCACTTTCGTAAAAAGCAAAAACACGACGCATCTTGTCGGCATATTGATAAATTTCATCAAGATTTTTTATTGGGATTCTTTCTTCCTGACGATTCTCGTCAAAAACACCTAAATATTTTTGTGAACGATTAAAATGCAAGCGAGCAAGCGGTTTGCGATTATTGTCGTCAAGTAAAATGCCCATGTAGCTTTGAGTATCTCGATGCATTATTCTGTTCGGGTCAACTATATCCCGCAGTAAAGATTTCACAATGTAGAAGCCTTCCAACTCGTCGGCGGTTGTTTCTATCAAATTTTCTCTGCTCGTTTCCTCAGTAGAAGTATCATCGTCATTTAAATCAGCATTACCCGACATAACCAATTTCAAACGGTCATTTATCTTTTCATTTATAAGTTGTTTGAAACTGCGCCGTGTTAGATCGGAAAAATAATCTTTTCTAGCCGGAGTTAAAATGCCTTCGTAGATTTTTGAAGCAAAGAATTTTACAAACTCGTCGGAAGGTTTTTCGATTTGTTCATTAATGAGCCGTTTGATTTGCCGCGTATATTTTAATTCACCCGCCGAAGCGATTATGTCGTCTATATTGAAATTTTGTTTTGTCAGTTTTTTCAATTCGTTTATTGCAACATCGGTTAAATCCGACATATCAACTTCGAGAAAAGGCTTTTCATCCATTCTGTTCGGTGCTTCGAGGTCGGTAAAAAATCGGTAAACCAAACCGTTGGTTAAAACGGCTATTCTCGCATCGGTAACGGCAAAATAACGAAACAATTGAGAGGCGTGTTTAATGCTCAGGTCGCCCCCGCAATGTTTGCACTCGAAAAGCATTATGATATGACCGTCCTTTTTGATTGCGTAATCAACCTTTTCACCTTTCTTGATTCCAACATCGGCAACAAACTCGGGTATAACTTCGGTCGGATCGAAAATGTCATATCCAAGGAGATTGATAAACGGCATCACAAGCGCATTTTTGGTCGCTTCTTCGGTCTGCAAAAGACTGCAAAGTTTTTCGGTTTTTAAAGCCAATGATTGAAGTTGTTCTACAAAATCCATAACTTATATTTTCCTTATTTAAATTAAAAAGTTTTCGGGAAACGCGCGAAATTTGTAAATGTAAATGATGCGAGTAATTTACTCCTTAAAAATCAAACTTGTCAATCTTTTTTTCCGTTCAAAATCTCGTCCAATTCGGTCGCTTCGAGAATCGCCGCCTCGTCGTAGAAACGTTCTCTTTCGTCGGGCGGCAGGATGTTGACGATCTCGATGAATTCGTCGAGTTTTTCCTGCGGCGCGCGGTGTTTGAGATAGATATACATCTTCTGTATGCGAACGAACTGCCGCGCGTCTATCTTTGCCAATTCCTCTTCCAGAAGACACTTTAGCTGATGCACCTGATAGTGAACGGCGATGAGCGTTTCGAAATCTTCTATCTTTTTATCGAGTTCAGCCGCGTCTTTGACCGTCTGCCGCCGCTGTTCGGGTGTCATAAATTCGAGTTGTTTGTTTATTTTCTCCCGGATTTCGAGCAGTTCGAGCAGTTTGGCGGCTTGCTCGTTATATTTGTCGGTCGTCGGATATTCTTTTCGTTCCATTGCTCACGCTCCTCAAATCACTTTCGCCGGAAATTTTATTCACGCCTTTTTATTTTGGGCGGCGCGGTAGTTTTTCAAAAACTCTTCGGTCTGCTCGCGCGTTTCGCCCTGGCGGGCGATTATTCTGATCAGGTCGCCCGCTTCGATTCGCGCGGCGCGGGCGTAAAAGTCCTTCGCCTCTTCGGGCGGCATTTTGTTAATGGTTTCTTCAAATTGTTCGAGCATTTCAGGGTTTCGGTATTTGATGTGGACGTATGAACCAGCCAGACTTTCCAATGTTTTGTCCAACAGTTCGTCGCGTTCTGCTTCGGTGCGGCGCATTTTTTGAGTCGCCTCGTATTCTTTGGCAAGCGCCTGCTCGCTTCTTTCGATAGCTTTATCGAGTTCGGCAAGCAAGCGCAAACCTTCGGGACGGTCTGCCGGCGACATTAATTTTATTTGCTCGCTCAATTTGTCGCGCTCGGCGATCTGCTCGGTCAAAAACTGCAGCGCCCGGTTGTAATCTTCATCCATCGGATATTCTTTTTCGCTCACAACTTTTGCTCCTAAAAATCGAACTGGTCGAGATTTTTGTCGTCGAGAATTTCATCAAGTTCAGTCGCAATGAGATGTTTGATGCGTTTGTGAAAGCCGTCGCCGTCTTTCGCCACGTTGTAAACATATCTCAAAATGTTGGTTGCCACCTCTGCGAACATATCGGGACGGCGATACATAACGTAAATGTAAAACCTTTCCGCCTTTCGCATCTTTTCTTCCCATTCTTCGTCTTTGCGGCACTCTCTCTGATGAGTTTCATACTGACGCGCCAAAGACGCTTCGGCTCTGTCAATTAATTTGTCGGTTCTGGCAATCTCTTCACGAAGTTTTTGCCGCTCGTCCGGCGCGGCGAATTTAAGCCGAGCGGCAAAATCATCGCGTATCTCGATCATTTTCATCGTCTCAGCCAAAAACTTATGATAGCTTTCGGGCATCGGATATTCTTTTTCGCTCATTGCTCACGCTCCAAAAAACTGTTGCCGTTTCGCCGCGTTATACCGGATAAATTAAAAAGCGCGTTGGGAAACGGGAGTTAGCCGTTCGTAAAAGTTTTAGAGAAATCGAATGAGCGTAATTTACTCCGATTTATTTTCGCTGTCAAGAGTTTTTTTTGCGAGGCGTGGAAATTTTTCGTTGTTGCGCTTACAATCAGCATTTGAATTCATCGAAAATGAAATAGTTATTATGCCCGCGAGAGATTTGTTCCACGATAAAGTAAGAACCGCGCTTGAGAAAGACGGCTGGGTTATTACCGACGATCCGCTAAAACTCGAATGGGAAGAGCGAAAACTTTATGTTGATCTCGGCGCGGAAAGGATTTTCGCCGCCGAAAAAGGTGATAATAAAATTGCCGTCGAGATAAAAAGTTTTGTCAGCGTGTCGGAAGTCAAAGACCTCGAAAACGCGCTCGGTCAGTATTTTCTGTATTTGATCGTTCTGCGCGAAAACGAGCCGGAGAGAAAACTTTATCTGGCGATCACGGAAGAGATTTTTCTCGATTTTTTTCACGAGAAAGATTTAGGAGGCTTTGCCGCAAAGAGTTATAATTTATCAATAATCGTTTTTGATCCTGAAAAGGAGGAAATTGTGAAATGGATAAATTAGATAATTATCGTCAGCTAATCAAAAAGATATTCCGCGAATACGCCGAATTTTCAAATTCGCCGAACGACGCGACCGAAACCGTTCCCGTTTTCGACGACGCGAACAATCGTTATCTGCTTTTGACCTACGGGCGCGAAAACAAAAAGCGCGTTCATTCGTGCTGGGCGCACGTCGAACTCCGCGACGGAAAATTCTGGATACATTTCGACGGCACGGAAGAAGGAATCGCCGCCGAACTTCTAAAAAACGACGTGCCGAAAAGCGACATCGTTCTGGCTTTCAAATCGCCCGAAATGCGAAAATATACCGATTTCGCTCTTGCTTGATAAATGGTTATTTATTGATTTCAACCGCAGAGTTTTAAAGTTATTTTGTGCTAAAATTGCAGACGTTATGAACGCAGTTGTTACTCTAAACGAAGCTGAACAGATGGTTGCGAATCTTTCCGAATCGGACAAGGCGCAACTGCTTCGCTGGCTCGAAAAGGAAGTCAAAAGCGGCTTTGCGGGAATCGAAAAAACCGAAGGCGTAATGGGCGGCGCGGCTTGCATCCGGCAAACGCGAATTCCCGTCTGGCTTCTCGAACAGGCGCGGCGGCAAGGCGTGAGCGAAGTTGATCTGCTCCGCAATTATCCGCAACTAACGGCGCAAGACCTCGCCAACGCCTGGGATTACGTCAACGCTCACAAAACCGAAATCGAAGAAGCGATTGCCGCCAACGATAAAGATGATTAATGCGCTTTTACGCCGACGAAAATTTCCCGCTCGATGTCGTTACCGAATTAAGAAATCTCGGACACGATTGTCTGACGGCTCTGGAAGACGAACGCGCCAATCAGAAAATTCCTGATGAAAAAGTTTTGGAACGCGCAACGGAACTCGGACGAGCCGTTTTAACGATCAACCGGATTGATTTCAAAAGACTGCATAACGTAAATTCGGAACACGCGGGAATCGTCATCTGCACATTCGATGCTGATTTTATCGGGCAAGCAAACAGGATTGGTGCGGCTTGTAAAGATTTAGAAGAAATTAAAGGTCAATTAGTGAAAATTTATCGCCCTTCAAAACAATAATAATGAAACTTTTAATTGCTAACGGTCATTTGATTGACCCGCAGGAGCAGGAAAATACGGGAATGAATGTTTTGATCGAGGACGGGCGCGTCTCGGCTTGGTTGAAACCGGATGAAAAAGCGCCGGAAGACGCGGAGGTTTTTGACGCTTCGGGCTTGCTGGTCGCGCCGGGGTTTATTGATCTGCACGTTCATCTCAGAGAGCCGGGACAGGAGCATAAGGAAACTATCGCTTCGGGCGCGGCGGCGGCGGTCGCGGGCGGTTGGACGAGCGTTTGCCCGATGCCGAACACGCAGCCGATTAACGACAACGCGGCAATCACGCGCTATATGATCGAACAGGCGGAACACGCGCAATTGGCGAATGTCTTTCCGATCGGCGCGATCTCCAAAGAATCGAACGGCGCGGAATTAGCCGAAATGGGCGAGATGAAAGCGGCGGGCGCGGTCGCCGTTTCCGATGACGGGCGACCCGTGCCGAACGCCGGAATGATGCGCCGCGCGATGCAGTATGCCAAGGATTTCGATCTGCCGGTCGTTGACCATTGCGAAGACAAGTCGCTTTCATCCGGCGGCGTGATGCACGAGGGAAAACTTTCGCTTCTGCTTGGTTTGAAAGGAATGCCCGCGCTCGCCGAAGAGATTGACGCGGTGCGCGATATTATCTTAGCGAAGGAAACGGGCGCGCATATTCACATCGCGCATGTTTCAACAAAAGGCGCAATCGAAGCGGTTCGACGTGCAAAAGCGGAAGGAATAAATGTAACCTGCGAAGTTACGCCGCATCATTTTACTCTGACCGACACGGCGGTCGAAGGCTATGACACTAATACGAAAATGTCGCCGCCTTTGCGTTCGCAGGAACATCTCGAAGCGATTCTCGAAGGCATCAAAGACGGCACGATTGACGCGATCGCCACCGACCACGCGCCGCATCACGCCGACGAAAAAGCTCTCGAATACGACCGCGCGCCGATGGGCATTACGGGCTTGGAGACGGCAATCGGTCTGGCGTTTAACGAACTCGTTCACAAAGGAATCATTGATCTGCAAAAATTGGTTCTGCTTTGTTCGGCTAATCCGGCGAAGATTTTCAAATTGGAAAATCGCGGAACATTAAAGCCCGGTTCAATTGCCGACGTAACGATCATTGATCCCGAACTCGAATGGACTTACAGAAATTCCGATTCAAAATCCAAATCGAAAAACTCGCCGTTCGACAATTGGAAATTCACGGGCGCGGCGGTCGCCACGATCGTCGGCGGGAAAATCGTCTATCGCAGATGAAAAGTAAAATATAACTTTCAGACTACAGCTCGAACTGCCGATTTCACCCGACATTTATTGCATTTTGGCGGGCAGAGGTATATATTTGCCACACAAGCAACGGCTTAATCCCAAAATGTTTCCGTGATAAAAGCGTGCGGCTTTTATTAACGGTTTTCTATTGTATTTTAAAGGGAGGCAAACTATGAAAAAACGCATTTTGTTAATTTCAATTATTCTCGTCATAGCGGTCGGAGCGGTCGCCGTTCTCTCGCAGAACGTCAAAGAATTCAAGGCTCTGCTCAGCGGATTCGAAGAAGTCCCAGCCGTCTCGACCGATGCGAACGGCGAATTCCGCGCGCGTATCAGCAATGACGAGAGTTCGATCTCCTATGAGCTGAATTATTCCGACCTGCAGGGAAACATCACGCAGGCGCATATCCATTTCGCCCAAGCCGGCGTGAACGGCGGCGTTGCGGTCTGGCTGTGCTCTAATCTGGCAAGCCCGCCGACACCGGTCGGAGTCCAGCCCTGTGCCGCGTCTCCGGGTTCCGTTTCCGGTATGATCACGGCAGGCGATGTCGTCGGACCGGGCGGACAAGGAATTTCCGCCGGGGAATTTGACGAACTGCTCCGCGCGATCCGCGCCGGAAAAACTTACGTCAATGTCCATACATCCGCTTTTCCGGGCGGCGAAATCCGCGGGCAGATTGACCCGGGCAAAGGCGGAAAAAATTAAGATAACGGAAAACTCTGTGGAAAAGCGGGTGCGTTGGGCATCCGCTTTTTTTATTTTGAATGGGCGGTTTTGGTTCGCTTTTCATTACATCGAAAATTGGTAATGAACAAAAAATAATGCCGGATCATTTTTGCTCCGCAGGAGCATTTGCCAATAGCCCCGCGATTTATCGCGGGGTTAATTGAAAATCAGAGGTTTGAGTCCCGAAAGGGACGGCAGATTCTTTCGTCCCTGACGGGACTCGAAAACAATTTTCTAACATTCCCCGCGATAAATCGCGGGGCTATTAACAGAAAATCCCTTCGGGACAAATACAAAGCCTTACTTTTTGTTCACTGCCAAAATTTTTTTTCTGATTCAGACTGAAAACCGATGGAAACATCGCTTTTGAGGATGAGTTTTTTTTTCAATTAGTTTAATTTTATAAAAGTTTTTTTTAATTAAACGATCAAGGAGAATTAAACCCCGATGGAATTTTTGGCTGACCCGCAGGTTTGGATCGCCTTTGCGACGCTGACGGTTTTGGAACTCGTTCTCGGTATTGACAATGTCATTTTTATCTCGATTCTCGCCGGCAAACTGCCGCCCGAACAACAGGGACGGGCGCGGTTTATCGGCTTGGCGCTCGCGCTCGTGATGCGCATTATTTTGCTGTTCTCGATCTCATGGGTCATCGGTTTGACCGCGCCGCTGTTCGAGGTTTTGGGACATAAGATTTCGGGTAAGGATTTGGTTTTGCTGATCGGCGGATTGTTCCTGATCGGCAAATCAACTCATGAAATTCACGGCTCGCTCGAAGGCGAAGAAGGACACGGCGACAAGAAATCCTTCGCTTCGTTTTCCGGCGTTATTATTCAGATCGTTCTGCTCGATGTCGTGTTTTCGCTCGATTCGGTCATAACCGCGGTCGGAATGATCAGCACGGAATACGGACCGAACGGCATCTGGATCATGATCGCCGCGGTCGTTATCTCGATCGTCGCCATGATGCTTTTCGCCAATCCGATCGGCTCATTCGTCCAGAAACACCCGACGGTCAAAATGCTCGCGCTCGCCTTTCTACTCCTGATCGGCGTAATGCTCGTCGCCGAGGGCTTTGAACAAAAGATACCGAAAGGCTACATCTATTTTGCAATGGCGTTTTCGATCGTCGTCGAGCTTTTGAATATGCGTCTCAGAAAACGCGGAACGCCGGTTGACCTGCATAAGCCGTATGTCGAACCGATCGAACCGCTTGCCGAAAAGGTCTGACACGACTTTTGAATTTATTCTTTAAGCCGCTTTTTATTAAGAGCGGCTTTTTATTTTTCGGCGTTTGGCAATATAATTTGAACACTCTGAATAACAACGGGAAAATTTCAAATGTTCAAAAATATCTTTTCATTTCTGCTGATCGCAGCAATTTTTGTGTCCAACGTAAATTTCATTTTCGCCGCCGATTCCGAAAAATTCGATCTCGTTATCACGAATGCGCGGATCATTGACGGCACGGGAAACCCTTGGTTTCGCGGCTCGATTGCCGTCAAAGACGGAAAGATCGCGCGTGTCGGGCAGTTTGATTCTGCCGGTGCGAAACAAATTATTGACGCTAAAAATCAAATCGTCGCGCCCGGTTTCATTGACGTTCACGCGCACACGGAAGGAATTTACAATAATCCGTCGGCGGAAAATTTCGTCCGAATGGGCGTAACGTCGCTCGTTACGGGAAACTGCGGCGGTTCGGTAACGGATGTTAAAACTTTTCTCGGACGAATGAACGAAACTCCGCTCGCCGTAAATTTAGCGACATTGATCGGGCATAATTCCGTCCGTTCGAAAGCGATGGGAACAGACAACCGCGCGCCGACCGCCGAAGAGCAGTTGAAGATGAATGAAACGGTCGAGCAAGCGATGAAAGACGGCGCGGTCGGACTTTCAACCGGACTCATTTATGTTCCCGGAACTTTTGCGACCACCGAAGAAGTCGTCGAACTCGCCCGCGTCGCATCACGTTATAACGGCGTTTACGCGAGCCATATCCGCGACGAAGGAAACGGCGTTGTCGAAGCGATCAAAGAAGCGATCAACATCGGCGAACAGGCGAAAATGCCGGTCGAGATTTCGCATTTCAAAATTTCCAGCAAAGCACTCTGGGGAAAATCGCCGACGACTATCGGCTTGATTGAAGATGCACGAAAACGCGGTCTGCAAGTAACGGTTGACCAATACGCTTATCCGGCTTCTTCGACCTCGCTCGATGTGCGGATGCCGAATTGGTCGGTCGCCGGCGGACGCGAGGAAGGCAAAAAACGCCTCGCCGACAAAGCGACGCGCGAAAAGATTATCAGGGAAATGAAGGAAGATTTGAAAAAGAAAAATTTCAAAGATTACAGTTTTGCATACGTTGCCAGCTACCGCGCGAATCCCGAATTTAACGGCAAAAATATCGCCGAAATTACGCAGATGGTTCGTAATTCCAAAAAGCTCGACGCGCAGATCGAACAGATTTTCGAGATGTATGAAAAAGGCGGCGCGGCGATGGTCTATCGCGTGATGAGCGAGGAAGATATTGTAAATATCATGCGCCAGCCGTTCACGATGATCGCGTCCGATTCGAGCGTCCGCGATTTCGGCGAAGGCGTTCCGCATCCGCGCGGCTACGGCAACAACGCGCGGGTTTTGGGAAAATATGTCAGAGAAATGAAAATCATCTCGCTCGAAGACGCGATCAGAAAAATGTCTTCGCTACCGGCGCAGACGTTTAATTTAAAAGACCGCGGTTTGATCCGCGAAGGTTTCGCCGCCGACCTCGTGATATTTGACGAAAACACGATCACCGACAAAGCCACGTTTGAAAATCCGCACCAATACGCGGACGGATTTTCGTCCGTTATCGTCAACGGCGAAATCGTTTTCGACGGCGCGAAAATGACCGGAAAAATGCCCGGTCAGCCGCTTTTCGGAAACGGAAAAACGGAATAAACAACTGTAAATAATCAGTGAACGATTTTATAAATTGCCACGAGTTTTAACTCGTGGAATGGATATGTAAAACATTTCCGGCTTTAGCCGAATTTCTGTAAAAATAAAAATTCCGAATAGCTTTAGCTAAAGCAAAAAGGAAGATTGATATTTTATTTTAGTTTGACTAAAGTCTGCCATTTCTTTGTAATACTATCCACTAACTGAAGTTAGTGGCAATTTATAAAAATTAAATAGCACAAATTATTTACAGTAACGAAAATTATGAAAAACTATATTTTACTTTTTATTTGCGCGGGCGTTCTATTTTTTATGTTCGGCTGTCAGGCTGAAAAAAGTGCCGGAAGTCAAACACAAACAAATGACCCGGTATCAGGCAGTTCAGCATCAACACCGGAACAGACGAATTCGACCGAAAACAAAAACGCTGCGGCTGTTCCGAAACCGACGGTTACGGACGACGGCGACGCAAAATCAATCTACACCGATCTCGCCGCCGAAAAATGCAAAACCATCGAATCAAACCCGGACGAGGGCGGCAGTTACATAGGCGAATGTGCCGGAGTCGGCGGTTATAAACTCGAAGTTTTAGAAGGCGACATTCGCCAATCAATTAATGTCATTTATCCGTCCGGCAAAAAGTCGGAACTCGAATTTTGGTCAAAAGTTTCGAGCGGTTTTTCATCAGTCGGCGATAAAGCCGAATGGCGCGTCAAGGACAAAAATGAAAATCCCGAACCGTATGCGCTGATCGTTCGCTACAACGCGAGCGAAAACCCGGAAAAGCCCGAAAAAAATACTTCTTATCTGGTGGTTACAAAAATTACGAAAGACGCGGCTTGCATAACGGACATCGTGAAGCCGTCGAAAGATCAGAATCTGACGGCGCGAAAATTGGCAGACGAAGCGGCAGATAAACCGTGTCTGTAAAAAAATTGTGAAATTGAAAAACGCTTTAGGTTTGATCTCGGAAAAATACAAAACACCGTCGGTCTGCGAATCGTGCGGCGATGAATTCACTTGCGGCGCGACGCTGAAAGGCTGTTGGTGTATGGATATGAAATTGACGGACGAGACGAGAAAGCATCTAAAAACGAAATTCAAAAATTGTCTGTGCAAAAAACGTCTCGAAAAATTTAACTCGGTGGAGGTGTAAAATGTATCGTGTTTGGTTAATTATTTCGTCGCTCGTTTTTCTCGCGGGCTGTCAACAGCAGGCGCAAGTTACGGAAAACAAAAACTCTCAGCCGGACGCGCCGACCGCCGATCTTTCAAAAGGCAAATGGATTGACCTGTCGTATGATTTTTCCGATGAAACCGTCTATTGGGTAACGGCGAAAGAGTTTGAAAAAGAAACGGTCGCCGAAGGAAAAACCGACGGCGGATTTTTTTATTCCGCATACAATTATTCAGCCGCCGAACACGGCGGAACGCATATTGACGCGCCCGTTCATTTTGCCGAAGGTCGCCAGACGGTTGATCAAATCCCGCTCGACCGGCTGATCGGCGCGGCGGTAAAAATTGATGTTTCCGCCAAAACCGCCGGAAATGCGGATTATCAAATTTCAGTCGAGGATTTAACGAATTGGGAAAAAACGAACGGGCAGATTCCCGACGGAAGCATTCTTTTCTTTCAAACCGGATTCGGAAAATTTTATCCCGACAAGGCGAAATATCTCGGCACGGACAAACGCGGAGACGAAGCCGTGAAAGATTTGCATTTTCCCGGTCTCGCGCCCGAAGCTGCCAAATGGCTTGTTGCGAATAGAAAGATCAAAGCCGTCGGCTTAGACACGGCGAGTATTGACTACGGTCAGTCAACAAAATTTGAAAGCCACGTCGCGCTAATGAGCGAAAATATTCCCGCGTTTGAAAATGTCGCCAATCTCGATCAACTGCCCGCAAAAGGCGCGACCGTCATGGCTCTGCCGATGAAGATCAAAAACGGAAGCGGCGCGCCGCTCAGGATCATCGCGCTTTTGCCGCAATAGGTTTGAGTTTATTATAAATTTTCACTTCCCGCTTGCTTTCGCACCGGCAATTTCTTTTTCAAGTTGGGCGATGTAGCCGGATTCGGGATAAGCAGTTTTAAGTTCGGCGAGAATTTTTTCGGCTGATTTTATTTTCTTTTTCTGAACACTCGCAAAACCCAAGCCGAAAATTGCCGCCTCATTGTTTTTGCTTTGCGGAAATTCTTTGCGGAAATCTTTAAAATAATCGTCCGCTTCGTCCGGTTCGCCTGCCCGCAGATAATTAAAGCCGATATTTATCATCAGCGTTTCGCGCTTTGCCACATCGGTTTCCAATTTCAAAATCTGTTTGGCGTATTCATTGCTCTGATAATAAAATTTTCTGTCGTTATAAAATCCGGCGATTTTCGTCAGGGCTTCGATATCTTTTTTATCGGTTTCCAATTGCTCGAAGGCTTCTTTGACCGGGCTGAAATCTTTCGGAACGACTTTCATCCGCGCCAGGATCAGATCGCTGTTACTGCCGAAACCGCGGCTGAACGTCAGACCGTTTTCCCACGGATCAGCCGCGACGACATTCGGAATTGCCGAAACATAATACTTTCTCGCCAAACCTTTTTCGCTGTCGAAATTCAGTTTGACGGCGACGAATTGATTGGCTAATTCGATAACGTCGGGGCGAGTCCAAAAACTTTTGTCCATTTCCAGACACGGCTTGCACCAACTTGCCGTAAAATCAAGCAAAAGCGGTTTTCCGGTTTCTCTGGCGAGCCGGCTCGCTTCCTTAAAATCTTTTAACCAGTTGATTGTTTGCGCGTTAGCCGAAATTGTCAGAAATAATACGAGAACGAAAAAGAGAGTTTTGATTTTCATAAATTGCATTTTAGCGATTAAATCAATTCTGTCAATATAAAAAATCACCTGACCGCCAATCGGTTTTAAAAGCAACGAAGTTGCAAAAAGAAAGCAACCGGATGTGCTAGAGCCGTGCGATATTTGGCAATAATCGAAATGCGCTTTTCTTTCCCGGCGTGAAACATCTACTCACGCCGCAAGCGCGGACAATTTTCTACTGAGGAAAATAAGCCTTTCTTCCGGTAACGATATATTCGGGATGATCGCGCACCTCGATTTTTATCTCCCGGCGTTTTCCGTCCCGCTTCTGATTGGTCGGATAATACCCGATGACATACCGGTTTTTGATGACCGTGAAAATTTCCGCATAGATATTTTCCGTATCTTCCGGTTTTTCGATAAAACCGGCATTGCCGCCCGACAATTCGGCGATTTTGAACATTGCCGTTTGTCCCGCCGTCTTAGTTTCGGCTTCGGCATACTGATAGTATTTAATTATTGTGGGAAGGTCTTTCTCTTTATTCCATCCATAAAACCTGTTAGTTTCCGTCACCGATATTTTAGCCCGTGCCAACTGTTCTTCTTTTGAGAGTCCGAGAAATTTTATCCCCGGAATGACCGAATAAATTGTCGCTCTCGATTTTTCGATAGCTTCCCTGACTTCGCTAAATCCAAACTTGCGGATGCTTTTCAATCCGGTATATTTCAATCCGCTTCTTTCCAGAGTTGAATATGATACGGGATAAGGATGCTCCTCATCCGGCTTGAGCCAGATTATTTCAGTACCATCTCCCTGAAAAATGATAATCCGCTGTCGGTTTTCTTCTTTGAACTTCTCATCTAATACCGCCAGCAATGTGTCAAATTCAATGTTCCGCCACCAGCCCGCTTCAAGAGAATCAAGAGTTTTTTTAAGGAGAGTTTTATCCTGTGTAAAATCCAATCGAAGTTTTAAGTCAGCCGTAGCAATCGCCATTTTGTCATTCGAAGCGAGTTTGTCAACCAGAGTTTTCGTAGCTTCAATACTCTTCTTCAGATAAGGACCTTGCGGCAAGCCGCAATCAAGAATGAGGACAATCGAGCGCGGAACAGTCGCGCTCTCGCCGCGAGAGAACACTTCAATCGTTTGCGGCGTACCGTCTTCCTTTACCACGAAATCATCTTTTTTAAGATCAGAGATTATATTTCCCTTTTGATCCGTTACCAGAACATCGCTGACAACCAAATCCGTTTCGATGTAAATTTCGTCTTCATCCGGCTCAACGCTCTTTTTCTTGTCCTGAGAATCGCGCCGCTTCTTTTTCTCATATTTTTTAAGACTTGAGCCAAAGTTTTTTGTTCTTATTTGTTCAGTTGAAGTTGATGGTTTCGGCGTTGGCAAAGCGGACGGTTTTTGTCCGAAAGATAAGGAAATTAAGGTCAGAAGCAAAACGATTACTAAATAAAGTTTCATAGTTTGAGTTCCTTCCAAACTGCTTATTGAAGAATATAGCTCTTTCTTCCGGTAACGATATATTCAGGATGATTCCGCACTTCTATTTTAACATTTCGTTTTTTCCCGTTCATTTCCTCATTTGTGGGATAATATCCAATCACATACCGATTATTAATTACTGCAAAAATGTTAGTATAGACATTTTCCGCATCTTCGGGATTCTCAATATAATCCGTATATCCGCCTGATAATTTAGCAATTTCAAATAATGCCGACTGCCACTTCAGATACCAATCTGATTGACGAATAAGCACATCTTTGGGGAGTTTTCTTTGCTTATGACTTACTCCCCATATCTGATTACTAATCTTAGTCCCTTCGTTAATCATATTTTCTGTTTTTGCTAATTGCTCTTCTTGCGAAAGCCCAATTAAACGAAATCCGGGTATAATTGAGTAAATAGTTGCTCTCGATTTATTTACTAATTCGTAAATATCTTCAAAACTAAAGTTTTTTTGTGGAATCCCTCCATATTTCCGTTGATAATACGACGGAGGCATTTTTTCAGCTCCTTTAAGCGAAAATAATTCATCTCCATCTGTTTGAAAAATAACGATTGGACGAATATCTTCTTCATCAAACATTTCATTGAGGGTTGCGACTAGAGCCGTAAATTGTTCGCTACGCCCGAATTTTCTTTTAAACGGCTTTTTTCCCAGATTATCCAATTCTTTTCTGAGTAAAGCCTTATCCTTTGTAAAATTTACCAAAAGTTTTACATCATCCGTAACAATCGCCATTCTGTCCTGCGGAGCAAGTTTATCAACTAAATTTTTCGCCGCCTCAATACTGTTCTTAATGAATGCTGTCTGGCTTCCGCTATAATCAATTATCAAAACAATCGAGCTAGGAATGGTCGCATTCTCGCCGAAAGAAAATATTTTTATTTCTTGAGGCACCCCATCTTCAGTTACAATAAAATCACTTTGCTCAAGACCTAAAATAACATTTCCTTTCTGATTAACAACTAAAACATCACTGACAACCAAATCGGTTTTAATGCGAATTGTTTCCTCATCATCAATTTCATCTTCTACTTTTTGGACTTTAGGATTATTCTTTTCTTTATTTTTAAATTTTCTCAGGCTTGATCCGAAATCTTTAATTTTTGGTTTTTCCAGTGCAGTTGATTTTGTTGGCGTTGGCGAAGCGGACGGCTTTTGTCCGAAAGATAAGGAAGAGAAGGCTAAAAATAGAACAACTATATAATAACTCTTCATGTTTATATTTTACTCCTAAATCACTAGACAGATTATATCAGAGGATTTCGATTCGACTTAATGTTACTTAATTAAAAGGCACTTGAATCAGTAAAAACAAAAAGCAAGCGCCTTTTGAAAGGTAAAACTCGACAGTTTCGAAAATTGGTTTTACTGACAGCTATCAACTTTGCTAGCGGTCAGGCATGCTGAATACCGCGAAAGAATTGATTCCAACTCTTCCTGACTGGAATAAGTACTGGAATTGAGTTGGTTAAGACACTCGTCAGCCCTTGCTCTTGCTTGTGAGCATTCTTCAACATTAACAGGCGTACAAGTCGCACCGGCGGCACTAAACAAAGTAATCTCGGAGTTTCCTAACGTGGTTTGACGGGTTATCTAGCACTCATATTCACATTGATTGGGATTCGAACTGCCTTGACAATCTTGCGAACAGGTTGTAGGAATACCGTAAAAGTAGCTGTAACGAGCTATCTCATAAGCATTGTCCTCATTGATGAAATCCAAAAATGCTTCGTCGCAAGTTCCGGCATTAACGGAATTGCCTTGATTTGCACCAACGATTATTAAACTGACAATAAGAAAAGATAAAACCAAAACTTTTCTTAAAATTTTTATTTTTATTTTTTGTTTCATTTTTCTTTATCTCCTTTAAGAATTAAGTTTGTTGATCACTTCCGTCTCTTTGTCAGGCGGGAGTTTTCCGACCCAGTAATCCGTGATTTCGCCTTTTTCATTTGTCAGGATTAGAGTTGGAGTTCCGCTGACCTGGATATCTTCCAGACGCGAGCGTTTCACATCCAGATTGATCAGCCCGAGTTCGTTCAAATGCGCCTTATTCTCCTCGATACTTGTCGGAAAAACAGCAACAAGTTTTACATTTTTGTTCTGAATATTTTCGATAATGCGTTTGTAAAAAGGCGCGCTTTCACTGCAAAACCGGCATCCCTTCTGCAAAGCTAAAACTAATGTTTTTGGTTGATTGGAAAAATTAACCTCGGATAAATTTAATTTCGAGCCGACAACGGGCTGGATTTTCGCTTTTTTATTTACCTCTGTTGCGTTGAAGAATAATTTTTGAACGATTAGTCCGATCAGCAAAACGGCAACGACGATAATTAGGAAATTAGCGGCGAGTTCTGCTTTTTGATTTAATTTACTCATATTTTTGCTTCAGGTCTTTTTCCGAAAGAAAAAATCGGCGAATAATTTTTCTTTTCAAAATCAACTAAAATTTTTGTGTTAAAAACTCCGCGGTCGGAGCAAAAAGTGGCAATCTCGGCGTTCGAAACGCCATTTATCGAGTAAAGTGCGGCGTTAATTTCCAAAAGTAGGAACGACGCATACTGCCGCCTTTCCGTTTTATCGAACGAGCGCGACAAAAACGAACGTCCTGCCCGGCAAGTGCGAGTGCCGCCTGCACAAAGGCGCGGCTTTTGTCGCCCATCCCCGGCAACCGGCGGCGTTCTTCGGGCGAAAGATCAATTAATAACGGAAATTTCGGGCGGATTTGAGCAATCAAATCCGGAATTTCATCACGGGTCGTGGTTGAAAGAGAAGCGTCCACTCTGTTTTGCATCTTAATTTTCCTTCATTTTGTAGCGTCCTAAAATGCAGTTCGGTGAAAACCTTCGGGAAGAAGCCGGGAACTTTTCGGGAGTTCGGAGCTTCGTTTTATTTTGCGATGAATTATTTACTATCTAAAATAATTCCGATATGAAATTTTTGATCGAGAATTTTTCTGCCCTTGTTTGGTTTGAATGTGAGAATTTTGCATCCAAAATGTTTTTTTGTCAAGAAAAATTTTTTCCTGACCGCTAATCAGTTTTAATTGAAGTTTTACCGAAAGCCGTGATTGTGCTTGATTTAGAACTAAAGTCAATTATCTGAAACTGATTATTTGCATTTTCTCTCATCCGAATTTGCCAGATTTGTAAATTTCGGATTTGCACGACTTTTGTAAATTCTACGGATCGTTTGCTTTAGATTCATTAATTTGCTGTTTTAAAATTGATTGGCGGTCAGAAAAAATCAAACCCCGAAAAGCCAGTCTCGATTATTCTTTAAAATAGTCGAGAATTTGTTCGGGCAGATCAATTTCAAATTCCATCCGCCGATTGCCGTTCGGATGCCAGAAACTCAGCTTATAGGCGTGCAGGCATAATCTTTCAAATTCACGCCCGCCGTATTTCGTATCGCCCAAGATCGGATGCCCGACGTGCGCGAGATGAATCCGCAATTGATTCGTTCTGCCCGTTACGGGTTCGAGTTCTAAAAGCGTCGAATCGGCAAATCTTTGTTTTACCCAAAAGCGCGTTTTCGCGCTCTTGCCGTCCGCTTTAATATTCCAGACTCTTTCTTCCGCAAAGCGTCCGATCGGCGCGTTGATCTCACCTTCGTCTCTTTCGATAACGCCTTCGACGACCGCCAGATATTTTTTCTCGACGATCTTGCGTTTAAAATGATCCGCCAAAATCCGGTGCGACCGCGCGTTTTTCGCCGCGACCATCAAACCCGAAGTTTGCTTGTCGAGCCGATGAACGAGTCCGGCTCTTTGAAACGAAAAATTTAAATTATCACTTTGCGGCTTCGCGCCTTTGCGACTTCGCGTTAAATCTTTTTCGTTTAAATAAAAAGTCAGCGCATTTAAAAGAGTTCCCTTTCTGACCTTGACGGTCGGATGAACGAGCATTCCGGCGGGTTTGTTGACGACCAGGATTTCTGCGTCTTCGTAAATTATTTCGACCGGAATATTTTCCGGTTCGATGATCTGCCGTTCGCCGAAATCTAATTCCAATTCGATAAAATCATTTTCTCGTAATTTATAACCGAGATTTTCGAGCGTGCCGTTGACTTCGCATTTGCCGTTTTTCAGAGTTTCGCGCAGAAACATTTTACTCAGGTGAAAAAACCGCCCGAACAAAAATTCGTCGAGCCGTTTTTTCGCATCTTCTTTCGTGATTTGAAATTCGTATCTTTCGGGCATTTTTTATGAAATGAACAATCCGAGCTTTGCCGCTTGCCTGAGCTGTAATTCGACCGCTTCGGGCAGACTTTCGATAAATTTTTGTTTCGCGTTTTCGTCCGCCGAATCGAATTGAAGCCGACCGTCCGAAATTTTTTCCTTAAAATCCTTGATGATTTCATCGCGCGAATGCTCGCCGTCGCACAAACCGATCAGATTTCTGACAAAATCGTCCTCGATCTTTTTCGTTCGATGCCGCCGCGTAAAAAGCGTGTCGGAATTGCCGCGCGCCTGCCAGCGAATGAATTTATCCGCCTTCGGTTTCGCGCTGACCGAATCGGCAACCTGCGGCTCGTAGAGAAAAAAATTGATGAGATCCGAACCGGAGATTTTGAGCATAATATCTTTGAGAATTTCGCGGTCGGTTTCAGTGATTTCAAAGTTTTCTCCGAGTTGTTTTTTTACTGTTCGCTCGGATGTTTCGACGAGTTCGGCAAATGAAACCGCGCGCGGAAAAATTTCGCAAAGATAAAACAGCGCTGCTTTGGTCAGTGGATGATCTATCGTAACGGCTTCTTTTCCCGGCTTTAAAAGCTTTTCGATCTTTTTCGGCGAAAAATCCGGCGTTTCCGATTCCGGTTTTAAATCGCAAGCGATTTGCAGGTCATCAAAAAAATCTCCGGTTACTTTTCTTTTTACGTCCGCACTTTTATGACAAAGCAGAGTCTGGCGAAAACGGCGGTTCTTTAAAAAATCGAAAAACTGTTCGCGGCGAATGATTTCATCATCGCCGAACTGATCCAAAATTTTAACAACCTCGCGGTCGAAGCCCGTGTATTTATCGGAAAAATACTCGGCTTCGGAAAGAAACTGCAAATCGAATCTTTCCGCCGCAGAAATAAATTCGTGAAAATAAAACGGCTGATTAAATTCGCCGAGATCGTCGTGAATGATTATCTCGCCGGGACGCTCGACCGTTTTTTCAAATTCATTTTCCAAAATCTTCGCGTAAACTTCCCTCTCGAAAGCGTTCACTTTTAAAAAGCCGAGAAGCGCGACCGCCTGAGTAACTTTTTCAGAAGGCGAGGCGATGCGGTCGGTATGATAGAGCATCATCTCGCGCATCATCAGGCGGATATGACAGCCCGGAAAAGCATTGTAGCTGACAAACGCCACGCCTTCCGGCGCGAGATGTTCACGGCAGATTTCCAAAAACTTTTCATGAACGACCGGCGGAATCCACGAAAAAAAACCGTGCGCGACGATGTAATCGAACTTACCGAATTTTTGGAAATCAACCTGCAAAAGATCGGCGCAGATCAACTGCAGATTTTTCGCACCGGTTTCTTCAACGGCTTGCCTTCCGAATTCGATATGTTTTGACGACAGATCGATCCCGACAAATTCGCTCTCCGGCAAATTACAAGCCATCGCCAGAAGATTCGCGCCGCTTCCGCAGCCAACTTCGAGAACGCGGCATTTTTCGACCGGCGCGGTTTTCAATCCGTATGCCCGCGCCATCACCGCCAGACGATTCGGATGCGTCTGCGCGTGGACGTAATTCGGATATGTAATCTGCTCGTAACTAATCGAATTCGATTCAGGCATAATTTCAGTCGGCGTTTATTTTAACAGAAAAAATTATGAAACAGTTTTCCGAAACTCGGATATTTATTGATACAATCTTCACGAATCGAAAACAGCTCACCGACAAGTTTTGTTGGAAATGGAAATAAATCAAATCAAAATTCTGCAGCGCATCATAAAAACCCTAAACGATTCACAACTTCCGAAATCGAGTCTGTCGGGCGTTCTGGAGATTCTCGAAAAAAAGTTTTCGGTCAAGCGCAGCATTCTGCTGACGTATCAGGCGGAAAAAGACAAACTTACGCCGATCGCCGTCAACGGTCTCAATTTTGCGGATTTCAGACGGCTGGAAAACAAAGCGGAAAAAAGTTTGTTCAGACAGGTATTCGACACGCGCCGGACGATCTTCGTTGAAAAATTAAGTGAAGAAACCTCATTAAATTTTCTGCATCTGCGGGAAAAGGAAACGAGTTTGATCGTCATGCCGGTAGTTTTGGAAAATAAGACGGTCGGCGTATTTGCGACCGAATTCCTTTACAGCAAAAACTTCGAACTGGAACAAACAAAAATATTTTTGTCCGTTGTCGCCGCGCTTATCGCGCAGTCGTTCAAGATCGAAAACGCCATCCGGGAAGAACGCCAAAAATTAGCCGACGAAAACACGGAACTGCGGCGTGAGTTGAAAGAAAAATACGATTTTTCGCAGATCATCGGAAACTCTTCGCCGATGCGTCAGGTTTACGATCAGGTTACGAGAATCGCCCGCTCGAATGCGACGGTTCTGCTTCGAGGCGAATCGGGAACGGGCAAAGAATTGATCGCGCATTCGCTTCATTACAATTCTTTGCGGAGCAAAAAACCGTTCATCAAAGTCAACTGCGCCGCGCTTCCCGAAACTTTGATCGAATCGGAGCTTTTCGGACACGAAAAAGGCGCGTTCACGGGCGCGGATAAAAGGAAAAAAGGTCGGTTTGAAATGGCTGACGGCGGGACGCTTTTCCTGGACGAGATCGGCGACTTGCCGCCGCAGACGCAGATAAAACTTCTGAGAGTTTTGCAGGAGCGCGAATTCGAACGGCTCGGCGGAACGGAAACTCTGAAGGTCAACGTCCGGCTCATCACGGCGACGAATAAAAATCTCGAAGAAGAGATCGCAAACGGCAAATTCCGCGAAGATTTGTATTACCGGCTCAATGTTTTTACGATCTTTCTGCCCGCATTGCGTGAACGCAAAGCCGACATTCTGCTTCTTGCCGAACATTTCTTAGCCAAATACGAACGCGAACACAACAAGGAGATCAAACGCATTTCCACTCCGGCGATTGATATGCTGACGAGCTATCATTTTCCGGGCAATGTCCGCGAACTTGAAAACGCCATCGAACGCGCCGTTTTAGTTTGCGACGAACAGGTCATTCACGGTCATCATTTGCCGCCGACCCTGCAGACGGCGGAAGTGTCGGGAACGGTTACGCAGGTTTCGCTCACGTCGGCGATCGAAGCCTACGAAAAAGATTTGATTACCGACGCGCTCAAATCTGCACGCGGCAATGTCGCCAAAGCCGCCCGAATGCTCGATTCGACGGAACGCATCATTGCTTATAAAATAAAAAAATACGGAGTTGATCCGAAACGGTTCAAATGATTTTTTGCCCACGAATTGCACGAATGGACACGAATAATTTTAAAAAAATGTTGGAATGTTTTTTAAAAAATTCGTGCAGACTCGTGTAATTCGTGGGCAAACATCTTATTAAAAATTTCAATGCCGAACGACAAACTCGAAAAGCTCATCGAAAATCTTCCCGACGCGGAATCGGCAAAGCGTTTTATCGAAAATTTTTCCGCCAAAAATCCAACTCAGTTTCGGCGGCTCGAAAAAAACGAGGGCTTGCTGTCCGACGTTTTGACGATTGCCGCTTATAGCCCGCTGCTTTCAACGACCGTTCTGCAAAACCCGTCCTATATTTCATGGCTCGAAACTCAGAGAAAATCCGCCAAGGTGCGCGGCAAAGAAGAAATTCTGGAATCGCTCGCCAGATTCGCTCTGACCAATTCGACGCTTGAAACAAACGTGATGCTCGCGCGTTTTCGCCGACGCGAACTTTTGAGAATCTATTTGCAGGACATTCGCAACCTGAATACGATCGCCGAACTGACGGAAGAAATCTCGATTCTCGCCGATGCGATTCTCGAGTATGTCCTGCAGATCGCGCGGCAGGAAATGGACAATCGTTTCGGCACGCCGCTCGAACGCGACAAAAAAGGACGCGAACGCCAAGCCGGCTTCTGTATCGCCGCGCTCGGCAAACTCGGCTCGAAAGAGCTTAATTATTCTTCCGACATTGACCTGCTTTTTCTGTATTCGGCGGAAGGCGAAACTTCCGGCAAGGGAACGAAAGGAAAAGTTACCAACCGCGAATACTTCGTCAAACTTTCCGAGCAGATCGTCCGGCTCGTCGGCGCGCAGACCGGTGAAGGCGCGGCGTATCGCGTTGACCTGCGGCTCAGACCGAACGGGCGCGTCGGCGCGCTGGCGATCTCTCTCACGGACGCGGTTCGCTATTACAAACAGACGGCGCGTGATTGGGAAAAACAGGTTCTCATCCGCTCGCGCCCGTGCGCCGGCGATGCGGAAATTTTTCATAATTTTTTCGCGGAAGTCGAAACGGTTGTTTTCTCAAAAAATCAAACGGTCGAGAACGCTCTGGAAAACGTCCGGCTTTCAAAAGAAAAAATAAATTTGAATAAACCGGCGAAAAACGGTTTCGACGTAAAACTCGGCGCAGGCGGAATCCGCGAGATCGAATTTATCGCGCAGGCTCTCCAGCTCGCGCACGGCGGGCGCGACGAATGGCTGCGCGCGCCGCACACTTTAATAAGTTTGGTGCGGCTCGCTGACCGCAATCATTTGACCGAAACCGAACTGACGGAACTTGCCGAAGCATACAAATTTTTGCGCCGCGTCGAACATCGCCTGCAAATGGAAAACGGCTTGCAGACGCATCTCGTTTCCGCTGATCCGGCAAAACGTCTTTTGATCGCCAGACGAATGAATTTTTTAAATACCGCCGATTTTGACAAAGAATTGAAAATTCACACGAAAAATGTCAAACGGATTTTCGAGCGCGTTTTTGAAAAAAAATACGACGCCTTGCAATTACAAATTACAAATTACAAATTTCAGAAAGACGGGATAAAAACGGTTGATTCGGCAAATGAAAAAATTGAAAAACCGGAAATTGATTTTAAGAGCGCGCAGCTTCTTCCGCCGCAGATTCTTTCTTCGCTGGAAAAGTCCGATGTCGAAATCAATCTGACCGGAAAACTTTCCGAAACGGTAAAAAAACTTTATGAAGTTTCCCCTCATTTTTCGGAAATGCTGGCGGCAAATCCGGCTTTGATAAATCATCTGCCGGATGTCGAAAGCGGTTTCGCGCCGGAAAATTATCTGGAAACGCTTTTGGCGGAAGTCAAAAAAGAAACGGATTTCGCACATTTTATCGCGGTTTTGCGAAAAGTTTGGGCGCGTTTTTTGTTTGAAATCGTAACTTTTGATGTCTTTGAAAAAATCTCTTTGAACGAAGCCAAAAAAGCCCAGACGCGGCTTGCCGAAGCAAGCGTCGAAACGGCGATTTTTATTACCAAAGCGGAACTCGAAAAGCGTTTTGCGATTGACCTGAAAAGTTTCTCTTTCACCGTTCTCGCGCTTGGCAAACTCGGCGGCAAAGGAGTTGATTACGGCTCGGATCTGGATTTGGTCTTGATTTATGACGATACGAAAAGTCTGCCGTTTAAGAATTTGACGCACGCCGAATTTTATTCGCGGGCGGTCGAGATTTTCGTCAATTCGCTGTCGGCGATGACGCGCGAAGGTCATCTCTACCGCGTTGATCTGCGGCTTCGACCGGACGGAAAAAACGGCGCGACCTCGATCGGCAAAACGGCGTTTCTCGATTACCTGAAAAACCGCTCGGCAATCTGGGAATGGCTCGCCTATGTCAAAATTCGCGGCGTGGCGGGCGCGATGGATTTAGCCGATTCGGTCGGGCGCGAGGCGCGAAATATTATTCACGAAAACGCGCTGGAGTTTATAAAATCAAAGGAAAATTTGCAGAAACTGAAAACCGAAACCATAAGAATCAGGGAAAATTTGGAAAAGCAAAAATCAGCTTCTCGAAGAGGAAAAGAAATTGACATCAAGTTCGGCGAGGGCGGAATGCTCGACGTTTATTTTGCCGTCCGGTTTTTGCAGTTGCGCGACCGTTTGCCCGACGCGGGCGAAAACCGCTCGACCGTTTTTATGCTCGAAAAACTTTTTGAAAACGGCTCGGTCAATTTGGAAGATCATAAAAATTTTTCCGAAGGCTATAAATTTTTGAGCCGGCTCGACCACAACTTGCGTCTCACGGTCGGTCGTTCGACGCGCCTGCCGACTGCCAACCGCAAGGCTTTGGAAACGATTGCGAAAAGAATGAAAATCGAATCAATCGGAAAACTTCTCGAAGCTCTGACGTTTCACCGCCTCAATATCCGCGCCTCGTTTGAAAATGTTTTCAAAAATTGATTGTGAGAGTTTCACCGAGTATAACAAGACAACTTCCCGAATGAATTCCTCGTCTATAAACTTCTTATTCGGGTGATTAGATTTATGTTCATAAAATTACAAATCGTTTTATTTTGCCTCGCCTTTTTCCCGGCGCTGTTTGTAAACGCACAGACGCAGGATAGAAAGGCTGAGAAGGAATTGCGGAAAAAAGAACGCGCCGAGATCGAACAGGCTTTAAAGGCTTACACGGTTTGCCGTTTCGACGACGGTTTGCGGATTTCGGAAGTTGACCGCATACAAAAAGACAAAACGAAATATCTCGCCCGCCAGACTGCACGGGACGTTTTTGACAAATCAATCGCCGAAGGAAAAAGCGAAGACCGGATTTTCGTTACCGACGACGGAAAAGTTTACGAAGGCGTTACGCGCACGGACGGCTACCGCGTGATGGTTGATTACGGAAAGCCGGATTTTTTCGCCAATATCAGAGTTGACCGTTCGATTCCGGCTGAGTATGAAGAGGACAAGAAAATTTTGATCAGATGGATAAATTTTCTCAACCGGGAACGAACCGATTCCGAAACCAGGTTCGCGCGGGAAACTTATTCGAACGGCTTTGAAACATACACGACCAGCCGGACGAACATCGAAAAAACCGAGATCGGCGTCAGCCTTTTTTTCGACGATAAAAACAAGATCGCCGTGACCGTCTATTTCCTCAACCAGCGACCGGAATTCCGCAATTTTAAGACGATCGAAGAATGGAAACCCCTGCGCGATAATTTTTTGAACGGTTATACAAACTGCATAAATGAAAATTTTAAAAATCCGCCAGCCGTCAAATAAACAATTTTCATAAAGCGTTTGTCGCACCGGGTAAAAGTGCGACAATCAAATCCTGTTTTGAATACAAAAAAGCTATTCTTTCATTTATTTTCCCGAACAAAATTTATGAAAAGAATAGCTTTTTTTCTAATCATCATTTTTTCAACAAATTCGCCCGTAATCGTTTTGGCGCAAAATCCCCAGCGTTTCGACAAGGTCGAACTGCTCGTTCCGGGCGGTGATAAACCCGACGAAAAATCCGTCATCGTTACGTTTAACAAAGACTCGATGACGATCAAAGCGAAAAATTCAATGCTCGAAAAAACTTTCAATTACACGGAGATCACGGGCGCGGAATATTCGTATTCAAAAAATCCGCGCTGGAAAACCGGACTCGGACTCGGCGCGGCTTCCGTGCTTTTTCCGCCCTTACTGCTGGTCGCCATCCCGCTCGGATTTACAAAACACCGCCGTCACTGGCTGACGATCCGCACCGAAAACGATTTCGCCGTTTTGAAACTCAGCAAATCGAACCGGAAAATTCTCATTCCGGCTTTTGAAACAAGTTCCGGCGTAACGGTCGAAGCCGTCGGCGAAGACAAATAATTTTATGAAACCCTTTTTTTCAATTTTATTTTTACAGATGATTTTAGCGTTTGCAGTTGCGGCGCAGACCGAAACTTTGACGAACAAAGACATAATTCTGATGACGCAAGCCGGACTCGGCAAAGAGCTAATCATCAAAAAAATCAACGACTCCAACGGCGATTATAAAGTTTCCGTGCAAAATCTGATCGAGCTGAAAAAAGCCGGAGTTGACGATGAGGTCATCAAAATAATGATGGAAAAAGCAGAAAATTCCGCGTTGAAAACCGACGCGCAAGAGCAGGACAAAAGTTTTACATTTTCGGACAATTCTCAAAATTTCTCCGAACCGCCTGCCGTCGAAAGAATTGTTCTTAGCCCGCAAGAAGCCCTCAAAAACGCCAAGACCGTCGCTATCCAAAAATCCTCACTTTATCCTTCACGGCAGGCTCTCGAAAAAGCTCTGTTTAAGCGCAAGGATTGGCAGAAATTCAATTTCAATATTGTGCGGCTCAAAGAAGACGCGGACTTGTATATCGAGATCGGGCGCATTCCGCTGACGCTGCTTTCGCGCCGTTATGTTTTCCGCATCTACGACCGGCGAAGCGGAACGGTTTTGACCGCCGGAGAGACGACTTCGTGGGGCGATCTGGCAAGCAATCTGGCGCGTGAAATTACGCAGAAATTAAATACGATTGCGACCGATTGATATGAAAATTTTATTTACAATTTTGTTACTTTTAACCTTCGCGCCGTTTTCAAATTTTTCGGCGCAAGCCAAGCCCAACCGTTACGAATCGGAAATTTTGATGAATCCGAATCCGGGCGGAAAAGACACGCGCGAGGTCAACGCGGTTTTGGTTTTTGAAAAGGACTCGCTGAAGATTTTCTCGCGCCGGAAAAAAGAGTTATTCAAGGAATTTAAATATTCCGAGATCGAATTTGTCGAACATTCTTTTTCCAAAAATCCTTTTTTCGAATCGCCGCGAACGGCTATTTTAATGACCTTGATGACCAGCTTGCCGGCGGCTCTGGCGCAGAAAGAAAAACACTGGCTGACCATCGGCGGCAAAGACGATTTCGCGGTTTTGAAAATCGAAAACGATAATTACCGTCTGATCCGAATGGAATTTTTTATCCGAAAACTGGAAATTGAAAATGTGAACGAAAATAGATTGTGAAAAGCTTTGTCGCTGAAAATACGGTGATTTCTATTTTTAAATAACTTTTTCGATTGCTTTAATCACACTTTCGACCGGAATTCTTTTGATACATTCCGGCTCGTCGAACTCCGCGCAGAAATGTCCGGCGCACGGCTGGCACGGCAGAGTTTCAAAAACGATCTCGTTCGGCGCGTCCGTCCAGGGTCGCCAGTGATCGCGGTTTGACGAGCCGAAAATGACGACCGACGGCGTATTGACCGCCGCCGCGATATGCGCGATGCCCGAATCGTTGCCGACAAAAAGTTCGGCTTGCGAAGCTAATGCCGTGATTTCCGGCAGAGTTAAATCATCAAAAATCGTGATCGGAGCATTCGAAAATTTTTGAAGATTTTCCAAAACCTCGCGCTCTTTTTTTGTCGCCACTGCGATTATTTCAAAATTTTTTCCATGCAAAAACTCCGCGATGCGCGCAAACTTTTCCGTCGCCCATTGCTTTGTATCAAAAGCCGCGACCGGATGAAGAAATGCGAATTTTGAATTTTGAATTTTGAATTTTGAATTTACCGCCAGACGGCTTTTCGGTTTATCTTTAACGGGAACGCCGACGAAGCCGAACAGCGCGAGTTGCTGTTCAGCGGAATGCAGCGTTTTTTTATTCCAAAAATCTATCGGCGACGGCAGGCGGTGATTGTAAAGAAACGAATACTGGTAAGTCGAAAATCCGATGCGGTGTTTCGCGCCGCTTGCCCGGACAAAAAAAGTCGAGGTCGTGCCGCCGTGCAGATTGAAAACCGCGTCGTATTTGTTTTGCCGGATTTTCCGCGCGATTTTCAGACGCGATTTTGACGTCGTGCCGACCGTCAAAATATTGTCAAGGGCGTCAAAATCTTCTAAAACCGGCGCGACCCAATCTTCGAGTAAAATATCAATCCGCGCGTCGGGCAGAAATCTTCTGAGCGCGATGAGCGACGGCGTTGCCAAAACCGTGTCGCCGATCGAGCGGAGACGGATAACGAGAACGCGGTTTATTTTTTTCCAATTAAACTGCGTAACGGAAAATCGGCTTTCATTTTCCATTATCCGTTTTCCATCTTTCATTTCTCGACCGCCGCTTCTTCGACGAGCATGACGGGAATCTCGTCGCGGATCGGATAGACGAGCGCGCATTCGGCGTTCACGCATTTCAAACCGCTTTCGTCGGGTTTGAGTTCGACCTTCGATTTGCATTTCGGACAGCGCAGAATTTCCAAAAGTTCGGGACTAAATGCCATAAATTTCCTCAAAATGATTTCTAAAATTATATCGGATTCATTATATCAATAGTTTTCAAAAGAAAACATCGGCACGCATTTTCGCTTTCGAACATTTTTCCGTTTTCAACCGTAGATAACTTAAAACAACTCGATTTTCAATTCATTCAAAACTAAAGAGGAACAAATAATGAAATCAATCAAAGTGTCTGGCTTTTGTAAATCTCTACTTTTTATATTTTTTTTATCGCTTTGTGTTTCCGCGCAAAACGGAAAGATCGTCTCCGAAACAGTTCACGGCAAATCGCTCGAAAACACCGTAACCAAAGAAAATCCCGAACGGAATGTGAGCGTTTACCTGCCGCCGGGTTATGAAACTTCGAAGGAAAAACGCTATCCGGTTATCTATCTTCTGCACGGGATCGCCGATACAAACCAAACATGGCTTAAAGTTTGGTCGGAGAAAAACGATGGCTACGCAACCGTCAAAGACGTTATGGACAAAGGCATCGCCGCCGGAAAATTCGGCGAGATGATCGTCGTTATGCCGGACGAAAGAACGAATTGGTTCGGGAGTTTTTATGTCAATTCGACAGTAACGGGAAACTGGGAAGATTTTACGGCAAAAGAACTGGTTGATTTTATTGACAAAAAATACCGCACGCTGGCGCGAGCCGAGCATTGCGGCATCGCCGGGCATTCGATGGGCGGTTTCGGCGCGATTCGTCTGGCGATGAAGCACCCGGACGTTTTCAGCGTCGCCTACGGGATGAATCCGGCGATCATTGATTGGGGCGGCGACCTGACGATCGCTTCGCCCGGATTTGAAAAAATCCTTTCGGCAAAAAGCCTCGATGAGATGCTGAAATCAGGCGAGATCACGACCGTCGGAGTCGTAACTCTTGGTCAAGCCTTTTCTCCGAATCCGAATAAACCTCCGTTTTATGCCGATTTCCCGTTCAAAATGGTTGACGGGAAAATGCTTCCCGACGAGCCGGGATTTTCAAAATGGCGCGAAAACTCTCTGATCCAAATGGTCGAAAAATACCGCTCGAATTTGATGCGGCTTCGCGGTTTGAAATTCGATTCGGGTTACGAAGACGAATTCAAATTCATTCCGGTCAACAGCCGCCGACTGTCCGCCGAATTGACCAACAACGGCATCGAACATATTTTCGAAGAATACAATGGCGATCATCGCAACCGTCTGTGGGGCAAAAACGGCAGATTTTATACGGAGATTTTTCCTTATTTTTGGGAATTGTTGAAAGATTGAATTCGTTTTAGAAAATGTAAAAGATTGTAGATTTTAGTGAAAACTTTCTTTGCCGTATTTTTTCAGAGCGGTTTTCACATCCAGTTTTTTTGCCCGGATCAGATCACCCGAAAGCTTTTCTCCTTCCCGAATGTCGAGATTGTGAATGTCGTATTCTTTACCGTTCAAATCCAAAATTATGACATCGAAAGTAAAAGCCGTTTCGGTCGTGGCAATAAACCAGTGAATGTTGTTTGCTTCATCGGAAATCGAAGACGCGCTTCCGGTTTTGGCGGTTTTGTCAATCGTCGGTTTGATGATGAGATAGTCTTTTTCTTCTTCGATCTTATCGTAATGCTTCAAAGCAAATTCGCCTTTGAGAACGAGATGCGCCGAAGCCATATTGCTGTGTCCGTGCGGAATGATCGCGCGGTCTTTTTTGAGTCCGAAAATCTTTTTGATAAAAACCGTGTTTTCGGGAAGTCCTTCGAGTTCGGGAAAATCCACCGGCTTGGTCGTTACGCCCAAATCGGGATATTCGAGATTTTTGGACAGATTTTCAAAGTCAATAAACTTTAAAAGTTCGGCAAGTTCGATCCGGTCGAAAAGTTTTTCGGTCTGTTCCTGCCAAATTTTTTGCGGGATTTTCGATAGTTTCAGATCGCTGCAAATTTCATTTAATTCGATTGCCCAATGTTTCGTGATTGCCTGAACGGGCGGCGCAAATGTCTGTTCGTTTTTTGCACAACTCGTCAAAAGCGAATAGGTTAAAAAACTTCCCAAAACGCTTTTTCCGAATTCTCTTCTTGAAATTTTTTGTTCCATCAATTAAAAAAATCGGGCGTTCTCAAAATGTGAGAACGCCCGTTTAAGTTCTTTGCAAAAGAGAAAACTTATTCGCTTTCTTCGACCTTCGTGCCGCATTCGTTGCAGAATTTAGCTCCCGCGTTGAGTTCCGCCTGGCAGTTGGCGCATTTTTGTTTTTCCTGCGACGAGCCGCATTCGGAACAGAATTTCGCGCCTTCACGAAGATTTGCGCCGCATTTGACGCACGGAACTTGCGCGACTTCCATTTTGCCGCCGCATTCGCCGCAGAATTTTATTCCCGCCGCGTTCGGTTTTCCGCAGTTCGGACACGGAACGGTTTGCTGACCGCCGCCTTGCTGCTGCTGCTGTCCGCCTTGTTGTTGACCGAAAGCGTTCGCCATCTGACCGCCGACCGCGAATCCCGCGCCGAGTCCCGCGCCTAAGCCTGCGCCGCCGCCTTCGTTCTGTGCCGCGTCGCGCAGAGCGTCAGCCGCCTGAAATTTCATATACTGGTCAACATTTCCGAGCGCGCCCATCGAAGAACGTTTGTCCATCGCGGCTTCGACTTCGGGCGGCAAGCTGACGTTTTCGACGTAGAATTTTGTAACCTCGAGACCGTAGGATTTAAAATCTTCGTTGATCTTGCCGCGAATAACTTCGCCGATTTCTTTATACTGCGCGGCGAGATCCAAAGCCGGAATTTTCATTTCGCCGACGGCATCGGAAAACTCTGTAACGATGGCGCGTTTTAGTTGCCCGTCTATGTCTTCGGTGTCGAAATGCCCGTTCGTTCCGGCGACTTCTTTGATAAATTCGCGCGGGTCGGCGACTCGCAAACTGTATGCGCCAAAAGCGCGAAGGCGAACGATGCCGAAATCCGAATCGCGCAACATGATCGGATTCGCCGTTCCCCATTTCATATCGGTAAATTGTTTCGTGTTGACAAAATAAACTTCCGATTTCATCGGCGAATTGAAACCGTATTTCCACGCGCCGAGTTTTGAGAGGATCGGCGTATTGCCGCCGTCAATCGTGTAGCGACCGGGACCGAAAACGTCCGCCGCCTGACCTTCGAAAACAAACACGGCGGCTTGCGATTCGCGCACGATAAGCTGCGCACCGTTTTTGATTTCCTGCCCGTGAACCGGAAAACGGTAAAGAATCGTGTCTTTCGATTCATCGAGCCACTCGATGACCTCAATAAATTGATTCATCGCCGCATCTTTTACTTTGTCAAAAAAACTCATTCTAAAATCTCCTTTATATGTTAAATTCTGCAACCGATATACGCTTTTAGGCTGTTCGTTGTTCTGAGAATAATATAACCGCAAATGCCTTTTAAATCAAAATTTTAAATTTTATACTTCGGTTTTTTCCTCTGCGTTCCCTGCGCCCTCTGCGTGAAACTTTCTCACGCAGAGAACGCAGAGGACGCAGAGATTAATCGAATCTTTTTCACATACTTTGCCATAGCTATCCGCACCGTGAAACAATAGCGACTATGCAAAGTCCGAAAAAATATACCAATCGTTTGATTGACGAAACCAGTCCGTATTTATTACAGCACGCGCACAATCCGGTCGAATGGTTTCCGTGGAGCGCGGAAGCGTTTGAAAAAGCGAAAGCGGAAGACAAACCCGTTCTCGTCAGCATCGGCTATTCGGCGTGTCATTGGTGTCACGTGATGGAACACGAATCGTTTGAAGACGAAGCGACCGCCGCAGTAATGAACGAGCATTTCGTCAATATTAAGGTTGATATGGAAGAGCGTCCCGACGTTGACCAGATTTATATGACGTTTGTTCAATTGACGACCGGATCGGGCGGCTGGCCACTGAATGTTTTTCTCACGCCGGACAAACAGCCGTTTTTCGGCGGCACGTATTTTCCGCCGACTCGCCGTTATAATATGCCGTCTTTTCAGCAGGTTTTAACGAGCGTTGCCGACGCTTGGGCGACGAAACGCGATGAACTTTTGCATTCGGCGACCGATATTCTCGGCGAAATGCGGCGCATCGGCTTAGCGGAATTTGCGCCGACCGGACTTTCCGAAGATCAGCTCGACGCGGCTTTTCAGAGTTTCACGCGAACCTTTGACGCGGCGAACGGCGGTTTCGGCGGCGCGCCGAAATTTCCCGCGCCGATGAGTCTGGAATTCCTTCTTCGTTATTACAAACGAACGGGAAACGAAAACGCGCTCGATATGGTTTTGAAAACCTGCGTCGAGATGGCGCATGGCGGGATTTACGACCAGCTCGGCGGCGGTTTTCACCGCTACGCCGTTGATGCCGTCTGGCTCGTGCCGCATTTCGAGAAAATGCTTTATGACAACGCCCAACTCGCACGGCTTTACCTGCACGTTTTTCAGATCACGAAAGACGAATTTTACCGGCAGGTCGCCGTTGATACTTTGGAATATATAAAAAGAGAAATGCTCGACGAAAAAGGCGGATTTTATTCGACGCAGGATGCCGATTCGGAAGGCGTGGAAGGCAAATTTTTCGTCTGGACACCAAAGGAGATCGAAGAAATTTTGGGCGAAAAAGACGCGCAGATTTTTAATTTTTATTACGACGTTTCGGACGAAGGAAATTTTGAAGAAAAGAATATTTTGAATGTCAATAATTCGATTTCCGAAACCGCCGAAGTTTTAAAGATTTCGGAAGAAAAACTGATCGAAGTTTTGCAGAACGGTAAAGCGAGACTTTTTGATGAAAGAGAAAAACGCATCAAACCTTTCCGCGATGAAAAGATTTTGACGGCATGGAACGGCTTGATGCTGGCAACTTTTTCGGAAGCATCGGCTATTCTGCAATCAGAAGATTATCTCGAAATCGCCACACGGAACGCCGATTTTATTCTCGAAAATCTCCAACAGGACGGTTATCTATTGAGAACTTACAAAGACGGCAAAGCGAAACTCAATGCTTATCTCGAAGATTACGCGAATTTCGCGGACGGGCTTGTCGAACTTTTTCAGGTTTCGGGCGAAGTAAAATATCTGCGTGAAGCAAAACGGCTTGCCGATCTGATGATCACCGAATTTTGGGACGACGAAGCGGGCGGATTTTATTTTACGGCGAACAATCACGAAGAATTGATTCTGCGCTCGAAAGATTACACCGACAACGCCACGCCTTCGGGCAATGCGGCGGCGGCGGACGCGCTTTTGAAACTCGCCAAACTGCTCGGCGAAGACAGATATGAAAAATTCGCCGTAACGGTTCTGCGTCTGGTCGCGCCGCAGATGCGCCGTTACGCGGGCGCGTTCGGCAGGAGTCTTTCGACGCTCGAATTTTATCTCGGCAAAACGAAAGAGATCGCGGTTATCGGCGAAAAAGGAAACGAACTCGAAAAATCGGTTTGGGAAAACTATCTGCCGAACAAGGTTGTTGTTTTATCCGAAAACCCGTCGGAAAATTCGGATTTTATTCCGCTCCTTCAAAGTAGAGAAAAAATTGACGGGAAACCGACTGCTTATGTCTGCGAAAATTTTGTCTGTCAAAAACCCGTAATTTCAAAAGCGGAATTGAATAAACAGTTAAATTAATTAACCCTGAATTTTAAAGCAAAAAAAGCACGCTGTCCGAAAACAGCGTGCTTAATTTTTTATAAACGCAAATCAATTACGAATTGTTAGCCGCATTCGAGTTTGGTTTGGTCATGTTGGTCGAGTTGGTGTTCGAACCGCCCGAGTTGGTGTTCGAGCCGGCCGAGTTGGTGTTCGTATTGGTATTTACCGGAGCCGGTGTCGAAACCGGTGTTGACGCGTTCACGTTCGCATTTGCGTTCGTGTTAGCTTTGTTTGTATTAGCATTGTTAGCGGTTCCGGGATCGCAAGCCATACCCATAGCCGCTAAAGCCAACAAACCTGATAAAGCGATAGTTTTTTTCATTTTTCTAATTCTCCTGTCTTCTTCAAAGATTATTTAGATTTTTATTCCCAATTACGCCTCAGGCGCAATCGTGTCCCAATTG
Organism: Pyrinomonadaceae bacterium; assembly: GCA_041940425.1. Lineage (GTDB taxonomy): Bacteria > Acidobacteriota > Blastocatellia > Pyrinomonadales > Pyrinomonadaceae > DATHTS01. Next base: position 28,557 of record JBGTSF010000027.1, on the reverse strand, counting down.
TTATTTTTTTTGGAACATTGGACAATATAAATAGCAAATTTACTTTAGTCAAATCAGAAAAAGCCAAAATCCGACTTTTTTTGATTTTTTTTTCACAAAACTTTTTTAAGATTCCGGCATTTTCACGATTCAATTTTTTGTTCAAAACTATTGACTTGCACCAAAAAACAAATGTATTCTCAAAAACGAGGTTGTTTCCCGAAATCCTTGCAAACTTTTTTCCTGCATCCGCTTAGATCAAAAATGAAACCGGATAAAAACGACATCAGATCAGCAGGCTACAATTATCTTCATATCGCCTTCGTTTCCGTTCTCGCGCTCGGCGCGACGTTCGCGCTGTCGGCGGTCGAATTGCGGTTTTCCCTCAAAGCCGCCGTTTTTGCGCTGATCGTCGTCATTTATCTGACCTCGTTTTTGCTTTTATATCTTTCGCAGAAAAAACCGCGCTTTTCGGAAGATCAAACGGAAACCGGAAACTCTCCGTTTGATTCCGACACGGAAGAAAAACTGCTGATTCTCGAAGAAGCCAGCGAATTTTTCGCCGCCTCGCTCAAGACCGCCGATATGTTTCGCCTGATCTCCGGCAGAATCGGCGAGATCATTCCCTTTTCGACGTGCGCGCTGTTTCTGCTCGACGAACAAAAAACTCATCTGAAAATCGAACAGGTAACGGGCGAAAACGCGGGTGTTTTAAAAAACCTGAATATTTTAAGCGGCGAAGGCTTGGCGGGAAAAGTTTTTCAAAAACGCCAGCCGCAGATTGACATGAACCTTTCGGAAGACAGGAAAGTTTTTTCGAGAGAAACTCTGCAAGATTTAAAATCGGCGGTCGCCGTTCCGCTCGTTCGCGGCGGCGAAGTTTTCGGCGTTCTGCAGCTTTTCGGCAAGGAAGAAAACGCTTTTGATCAAAATTCCCTTCTGCTTCTCGAAGCCGTCGGCGAAAGAATTGTTCCTCTGCTGAACGGCGCTCAGTCGTTCGAGCGCAATCTTTCGAACGCGATGACCGATTCGCTGACCGATCTGCCGAACGAACGCGCATTTTATCTCGTGCTGGAAAATCAGATCGCCGAAGCCGTGCGTCTGCCCGAAAAGCGTCATCTCGCCGTTTTGGTGATGGACATCAAAGATTTTGACGAGCTCAATAAAGCGCACGGTCACGCGGTCGGCGACAAAATTCTTTCCTTTACGGCGCGGACGATAAAAAATCAATTGCGCCAGATGGATTTTTTGTCGCGTTCGATGAATGACGAATTTTTCGCCGTTTTGCCGACCGCCGACCGCGACATTGCCGAAAAGATCATCCGCCGCATCGAAAAAACTTTTCTGCTCGACGCTTTTCAGATTTCCGAACGGGAAAAAGTAAATATCGGTCTAAATTTCGGCTACGCATCATTTAACACCGACGGCGAAACCGCCGACCGGCTTCTGAAAACCGCGCTTCTGAAAAAAAGGCAGTCAAAATCGCTCGAAGACAAAAACGTTCTCTGGTTTCCCAAAGAATTTGTAAACTAACGAGGATTTGAGATAGATCGAAAGAGCCGCAAAAAAGCACAAGATTCACAAAAAAGTAAATAAAAAAAATTCTTTTTGCATCTTATGTGCTTTTTTGCGGCTATCTATCTTATGCTTTTCCAAACCCGAACTGACGATAAATTAAATTTGTCCCAAGCAAACATCCGAAAATATTTTGCATCTTTCCGGTAATAGATTTAAACTTTTTAGGGTAATCCTGCGTTAAACCTGTAGAAACTTTTTTTAAAATTCGGAACATTTATGCTTTCAGGCGAAAAACTCGGACGGTATCAATTACGCGAAAAGATCGGCGCAGGCGGGATGGGCGAAGTTTATCTCGCTCTTGACGAACAGCTCGACAGGAACGTCGCGCTGAAAGTTCTTCTGCCCGAATTCTGCTGTGATACGGAGCGTGTTCAACGTTTTAAATTAGAAGCCAAAACCGTTTCGTCGCTCAATCATCCGGGCATTATCACGATTCACGAGATCGTCGAGGACGACGACCGTCTGTTTATCGCCACCGAATTCGTTGACGGCTTGACCTTGCGCGAAAAGATCGAAAAGGGCGGTTTGAACTTGCTCGAATCTTTAAAAATTGCCGAGCAGGTCGCCGACGCGCTCGTCGTCGCGCACGAAGCGGGCATCGTTCACCGCGACATCAAGCCCGAAAACATAATGATCCGGCGCGACGGCTACGCGAAAATTCTCGATTTCGGTCTGGCGAAACCGCGCTGGATGTCGAGAGCGGTCGGGACGGAAGACGAAACGATCCAGCTCGTCAAAACCCAGCCCGGAATCGTCATGGGCAGCGTCCGCTATATGTCGCCCGAACAGGCGCGCGGCAAAGACACGGACGAAAAAACCGATGTCTGGAGTCTCGGCGTCGTGCTTTACGAGATGCTGACGGGCAAATCGCCGTTCGAGGGCGATACGGTCAGCGATTCGCTTGCCGCCGTTATTCATCTTGAACCCGCGCCGCTCGAAAACGCGCCGGAAGAGTTACAGACCATTCTCGAAAAGGCTCTCAAGAAAAATTCCGCTGAAAGATACCAGACGATCAAGGAATTTGCCGGCGATCTGAAAAATCTGCGCACCGAGATCGAACACGATTCGACCGAACAGCGCGCCGATTCTTTCAATTTAACGAGAGCGGTCGGCATTCACGATACGAACGAAAGCAAGACTCTGCTCAATCACACGGCTTCGGCGGAAAGCGATGCGGCGGACAAGGACAGCGGCTGGAACAAAACCCAGCCCTACAGCGGCGCGGCGGCAACGCCGAAACGCCGTTATTTTCCGGTCGCCGCCGTAGCCATCGCCGCGGTTCTCGCGCTCGGCGCGTGGTTTATCCTGCCGAAAATCCTGGGCAGTCCGCCCAAATTTCAGTCAATTCAGGTTTCGCGTCTGACCGACAACGGCAAAGCGAATCTGGCGACCATTTCCCCCGACGGAAAATTCGTCGCCTTTGTCAACAAGCAGGACGGTCAGCAGAGTCTTTCGGTCAGACAGGTCGCTACGGGAAGTTTGATTGAAATCGTTCCGCCGACCAATTTGGAACTTGCTCAACCGACCTTTACGCCCGACGGCGATTACATTTTTTACGTTTCGGCGGATAAAGGCGTCGGCACGGTTTTTCAGGTTTCGACGCTCGGCGGGCAGAGCAAAAAGATTCTCGTTGACGTTGATTCGCCCGTTACGTTCGCGCCGGACGGGAAACGCTTTGCATTTATCCGCCATAATCCGACCGAAGGCGGCGATACGGTCTTTATCGTCAATTCGGACGGGACGAATCTGACACCGTTCGTTCAAACAAAGGAAATCGGCTACGACAAATTTTACGATGTCGAATGGTCGCCGGACGGCGAACGAATGCTGGTCGGCGTTTTCAAAGGCGCGGTCGAATCCACTCAAAAAGTGCGAATCGCGGCGGTCGAATTAAACGATAAAAGCGTCCGGCTTGCCAGCGACAAAGCGTGGCAGAAAGCGACCGGATTTCAATGGCTGGCGGACAGCGGTTCGTTCGTTTTCGTCGGAATGCAGAATATGGGCGATATGATGCAGATCTGGCAGATGGATTTTCCCGGCGGTGAACTCAAACAGATCACGAACGACACGAATGATTATGTCAGCCTGAGCGTTTCGGCGGACGGCGGCGAGATGGTGGCGACGAAGGTCGAAACGATTTCGAGTTTCTGGTCGTTCGCGCCCGAAACGAAGGAACTCCGGCAATTGATCAACGAAAACAAAAATCTGCTCGGCTATGCCGGACTTTCGCAGATGCCCGACGGACGCATCCTGTTTTCAAAAATGAACGACCGCGAAATAAATATCTACTCGGTCAATCAGAACGGGAATGACGAAAAACAATTGACGAGAGACAGCGGCTTTAATATGCAGCCGGTCGCAACGCCCGACGGAAAATATATTATTTTTATCTCGAACCGCAACCAGTCGAACGGCATCTGGCGGATGAACGCCGACGGCGGCGAACCCGTCCAGCTGACCGCCAACACGGAAGGAATGGACGGACAGATACAGGTTTCGCCCGACAGCCGGATCGTTTTCTTTAACCGCGTCCGCAACGACGGCGGCAGACCGCAGATCATGCAGATTCCGGTCAGCGGCGGCGACGCGCAGCCCGTAATGCCGGAAAGCCAAGCCGGAACTGTGCATCCGCGCATTTCGCGCGACGGCGGAAAATTCGCCTTTCACACATATACATACGACGCAAGCACCGGCGAATTCGATACGGCGGTAAAGGTCGTCGGCTTGAAGGAAAATAAGATTGACAGCGAAGCGAAAAACTTCGAATTCGAAATGCATCCCGAATTTCGCTGGTCGCCAGACGGCAAGGCTCTGACCTTTATCAACCGCAACGGGATTGACAATATCTGGAATCTTTCGATCGAGGATAAAAAGGAAACGCCTCTGACCGAATTCAATTCCGGCAACATCACGAATTTCAACTGGTCGCAGGACGGCAAAAAACTCCTCATCGCCCGCAGTATCGTCAACAGCGATCTGATACTCATCAAAGATACCGGACAATCGTAAAAACTAATAATTATCTCAAAAATAGTTTTTACGCCGCGTAGCGGCGGTTTGATTTTAGCCGTGTAATTCATTGCACGGTCAGGATCGGTTTTGTGATTTTGTCGCGTCAGCGACAATTGAATTATCTGTAACGATTATCATTCGTCGCTGACGCGACGCGAAAATTTCATCCAACCCGACCGTGCGTTAAAACACACGGCTAAAATCACAAAATCGCTACGCGATTATATTATTTGATATTTTTGAGAGAGCTTTTATGTAAATTCGAAAAATAACGCCGTTAGTTGACCGACTAGCGGCGTTATTTTGTTAACTATCGCCGTAAGTTGACCAACTATCGCTGTAAGTTGGTCAACTATCGCTGTAAGTTGGTCAACTATCGCTGTAAGTTGGTCAACTATCGCCGATAGTTGGCGAACTAACGCTGATAGTTGGTCAACTTACGGCGGTATTTTGCCGACTTACGGTGTTAGTTGATAAACTATCGCTGATACTTTACGATTTTTAACCGAAATTTCGCGGAAGGCGTGCAGTAAACTCATAAACCGGACGCTTACTGCCTGTGTATTTCCGCATTTTTTATCGAAGGAGAATCTTTGAATGGCGAAAATTTCATTTTACGGCGGAGTCGGAACAGTTACCGGCTCGAAATATCTTCTGGAATCGAACGGCAAAAAGGTTCTGGTTGACTGCGGGCTTTTTCAGGGTCTGAAAGAATTAAGAGAAAGAAACTGGCAAGACCCGCCGTTCGATCCGACGGAACTCGATGCCGTCATCATCACGCACGCGCATATTGACCACACGGGCTATCTGCCGCGGCTCGTCAAACTCGGTTTCAACGGCAAAGTTTTTACATCGAGCGCGACCGCCGATCTACTGAAAATTCTGCTCCCCGATTCGGGCAGACTCCAACAGGAAGAAGCCGATTACCGCAACCGTCACAAATTGACGAAACATTCGCCCGCGCTCCCGCTCTACGACGAAGACGACGCGCGCGACGCGCTCGAACTTCTCAACCCGCAGCCGAACGACGGCAAGCCGGTCGAGATCTGCGAAGGCTTCAAGGCGAGTTTCTTAGTTGCCGGACATATCATCGGCGCGAGTCTCGTTCTGGTCGAAATGGAAAACGCGCGGTCAGAACCGGGAGCGGTAGCGACCGGCTCAGATTCAAATTCGATAAAATTTCTCTTTTCCGGCGATCTCGGTCATTACGACCAGCCGATCTTGAAAGACCCCGACCCGCCGCCGTTCGCCGATTATGTGATGACCGAATCAACCTACGGCGACCGTCTTCACGGCGAAGTTACTTCGGACGAACGGCTTGCCGAGATAATTAACGCGGCTTACAAACGAAACGCGCCGATTTTGATTCCCGCCTTTGCCGTCGGGCGCACGCAGGAGCTTTTGTATATGCTCCGCGATCTCGAAGACGAAGGAAAAATCCCTTCGATGCCGGTCGCCGTTGATTCGCCGATGGCGGCGCAGGCGACGCAGGTTTACAGCCGCTGGACGAGTGAACACGACGAGGAATACGCTTCGATTCTGGCAAAGAAAATTCATCCGCTCCGAACGGATTGGATGCGGACGGCTTCGTCGCGCGAGGAATCGAAACAGTTGAATAATATGAAGGGCGCGCGCATTATCATTTCCGCGTCGGGAATGCTCACGGGCGGGCGTGTTCTACATCACGCGATTCGCATTCTGCCCGACCCGGACGCGACGATAATTTTTGTCGGTTTTCAAGCCGCCGGAACGACCGGACGCAGAGTGCAGGACGGCGAAAAGGAAGTGCGAATTATGAAAAGCTGGATTCCCGTCCGCTGTCACGTCGAGCGCGTCGAAGGCTTTTCCGCGCACGCCGATTGGAAGGCGGTTTTAAAATGGCTCTCGCCGCTCAAAGAAAATCCGCCGAAAGCGGTTTTTACAACTCACGGCGAACCCGACGCGGCGGAAGCGATGGCTGGTCATATCCGCGAAGAATTCGGCTGGAACGTGGTTGTGCCGCAATACGGGCAAACTATTGAACTCGAATAAATTTTAATGTAAATTGATTTTGCTATGACCGCACTACCGAAAAAACAATTTATTTCCGAAGAAGATTACCTGACGATGGAAGAGGTTTCGCCTGTCAAACACGAATATTTCGACGGCGAAATTTTTCAGATGGCGGGCGCGAGCGAACAGCATAATACGATCACGATAAATATTGCCGGAGAATTGCATCAGCAATTAAAAAAGCGTCCGTGCAAAGTTTATCAAAACGATATGCGCCTCTATATTGAGAAAGAAGGAATTTATGTCTATCCTGATGTGATGGTCGTCTGCGGTAAACCGGACATAAAAAAATTCAAGAGTCTGGACAACATCCTAAATCCCGTTCTGATCGTCGAGGTACTTTCGGAATCAACCGCCGATTACGACAAAGGCGCGAAATTCGAGCAATACCGCACAATTGATTCATTCAAAGAATATCTGCTGGTTTCACAGGATAGGAAACAATTAACCCGTTATACAAAACAATCTGACGGCAGTTGGGTTTTGACGGATTTTATCGGCGATAAAACTCAAATCGAACTTTCTTCCATCGAATGCTCTCTTTCAATCGAAGATATTTACGACAAAGTTGATTTTTCGGAAGAATAAAAAATTACTCATACCGCAGACATTCAATGGGATCGAGTTTCGCCGCTTTTCTCGCCGGAAGAACGCCGAAGATCAGACCGATTCCGGCGGAAACCGAGAGCGAAACGCCGATCATCCATAATTCGATCTGCGCAGGCATCGAGGGAATCAGAAACATCAAAATATTACTGATGCCGATGGACAGCACGATGCCGATCACGCCGCCGAAAAATGTCAGCGTCATCGCTTCGAGGAGAAATTGGAGAACGATCATTGATTTGGTCGCGCCGACCGCTTTGCGGATGCCGATCTCCTTTGTGCGTTCCGTCACAGACACGAGCATAATATTCATCACGCCGATTCCGCCGACGAGCAGACCGAGCATCGAAATGGCGATTGCCGCCAAGCCGACCCCGCCGATCACGCCGTCGAATTGTTCGATAAAATTGTCGGCGGTTTTGACATCGAAATTATTCGGGTCGCCGTATTTTACGTTGCGCCGCTGGCGCAGAATGGTTTCGGTTTCCGCAACGGCATCGTTTAATTGTCCCGCCTTCGCCTGAATGATATGCAGGATCGCATCGCGCACGGGCGCGACTTTACGAGCGGTTCTGAAAGGCATAAAAATTTTCCGGTCTTCTTCGTTCTCGCCGAAAAATCCCGCTTTTCGTTTTTCGATCACGCCGACGATCTCCCAGTTCGCGCCGTTCATCCGCACGACTTTGCCGACTGCTTCGTCTTCTTTGCCGGGGAAAAGAGCCTCGACCGTGTTCACGCCGACGACCAGCACGTTTCTTCTCTGTAAATTATCGGCTTCGGTCAGCCAGCGTCCCTGTTTGATGGCGATATTGGTGATCTGCGCGTAGTTCGTCGTTACGCCGTCGGTCAACGCCCAACGGTAATTTTTTCCTTCATAGACCATATTGTCGTCAAAACCGCTGCCCCACGAACCGATATTGATGGCGACCATCGCCACGTCCTCGATGGCGGTTGACTGCGCCAGAAGCGCGTCGGCATCGGCTTCGGTCAGAGGTTTCCGGTTGCGTTCGTCGCGGTTACTGCCGCCGTGCAAGCCGGTGGAAAGATGAAAAGCATAGATATTGTTCGTGCCGTATTCTTCGACGATCGAAACGATTGACTGGCGCATTCCGGTCAGGATCGAAGCGACGACGACCGCCGTGATGATGCCGATAATGATGCCGATGATCGTCAAAGCCGAACGGAATTTATGCGACATAATACTGTCCATCGCCATGCTTAAAACTTCTTTCGGCAGAGAACTGTTTATCATAGAAATTTCTCCTTAACTTTTCTGGAGCGCGACGATCGGGTCTAATCTGGCGGCTTTCCATGCCGGATAAAGTCCGGCGAGAATTCCGATCAGGCTCGAAATTCCGACCGCCAGAGCCATATAAAAAAGCGTGATCGTCATCGTCATCTCAAGCAACGCCCCGATAATCTGCGTCGCTCCGACGGCTAAGATCAAACCGAAAAATCCGCCGACGATGCACAGCAGAGCCGATTCGATCAAAAACTGTAAAAGAATCTGCTGGCGCGACGCGCCGAGAGCTTTTCGCAAACCGACCTCGAAAGTTCTTTCCGTGACGGAAACGAGCATAATATTCATCACGACGATGCCGCCGACGACCAGAATGATCATCGTGATCGGAATGACGACGACGGCAATGGCGTTCGTAAACTGATCCATCTGCGAATTGAATTCGTCAACATTGACCAGCCCGAACGTGTCTTCGTCGCTACCGATAAGCTGGCGTTTGTTTCGCATCAGAGTGCGGGCTTCTTCGATCGCGTCCTTAAAAGTTTCCTTATCGGCGGCTTTGCCGTGAAGCTGAATTCCGCCGGTTCTCGAAAACAACTGGTTGTGCATCGTGATCGGAATATAAACATGCCGGTCTTGCGAATCGCCGAAAAACGAGCCGCGTTTTTGTTCGACACCGATGATCTTAAAAGGCACGCCGCGTATTTTGACGGTTTGACCGAGCGGAGTGCCGACGGGGAAAAACTTTTCTTTGACATCGTAGCCGACGACCGCGACTTTCGCGGCGCGTTCGACCTCTTCGGCGGTAAAATAGCGACCTTCTTCGATGGTCTTGTCTTCCATTTCGGCAAAATTATCGGTATTCCCTTGAATCCGCGTTGCCGGAAGCTCGATTCCCTTTTCGCTCAGATCGGCGTTGGCGTTGATCTGCGCCCCGACGTAAAGACAGAGTTTGCAGTTTTCTTTGACATATTCATATTCGTCCCACGTTACGTCCTTGTTCAGACGATTCCGTCGTTCGAACTCTTCATCCGACATCCTGCCCATAAACGCCATTCGCGTCATCATAAAATGATTCGCGCCGAGAACTTTGGAAACCTGGTCAATGACGTAGGTCTTGAGTCCGCTGATTGACGCGCCGACGACCACAACCGCCGCCACGCCGATGATTATTCCGATCAGCGTCAAAAAAGCGCGGAGTTTATGTTCTAAAATTGATTTGACGGCGATAAAAAAAGCGTCCGCGTAGAATGAATATAACTGCCTCATAAAACCGAATTAAAGATTAGAATTTGCCGGATAATTTCAGACAAAAGGTTTTACGGTTTTTTTTTATGAATGTTCGGAAAAAGATTTAAGAGTTAAAATTTGAGATTTAAGATTCAAAATTAGCCTTAAATCTTAAATCTTAAATTTTGAATTCCTGTGTTATACTTTTTTCGTTTTAATACATAACAATTTAGGAGAAAGAGTTTTGAGCATTTTAGTAGATAAAAATACGCGGTTGATCGTTCAGGGAATTACGGGTTCGGAAGGAACTTTTCATACGAAACAGATGATCGAATACGGCACGAACATCGTCGGCGGCGTAACACCCGGCAAAGGCGGACAGACGCACGAAGGCGTTCCCGTTTTCAACACGGTCGCCGAAGCGGTCAAGGAAACCGGCGCGAATGCTTCGGTCGTTTACGTTCCGCCCGCGTTTGCGGCGGACGCGATCATGGAAGCGGCTGACGCTGATTTGCCGCTCGTCGTCGCCATCACCGAAGGCATTCCGGTTGCCGATATGGTCAAGGTTCACGAATTTTTAAGCGACCGCGAAACGCGGATGATCGGACCGAATTGTCCGGGGATTATCTCGCCGGGAAAATGCAAGATCGGAATTATGCCCGGACATATTCACAAAGAGGGTCGCATCGGCGTTGTTTCCCGAAGCGGAACGCTGACGTATGAAGCAGTCGGACAACTGACCGCGCTCGGTCTCGGTCAATCTTCAGCAATCGGCATCGGCGGCGATCCGATCATCGGCACGACGCATACCGACGCGCTCAGGCTTTTTGAAGCTGACGACGAAACCGATGCCATCGTGATGATCGGCGAGATCGGCGGAACGGCGGAAGAAGATGCGGCGGCGTTTGCCAAAGAAAATGTGACAAAACCGATTGTCGCCTTCATCGCCGGACAAACCGCGCCTCCCGGAAGAAGAATGGGACACGCCGGAGCGATCATTTCGGGCGGCAAAGGCACAGCCGCCGAAAAAATGAAGGCTCTTTCAGAAGCCGGAATCCGCGTCGTCGAATCGCCCGCCGACATCGGTAAAGCGGTGCAGGAAGTTCTCGGCTCGAAAGCATCTGCGTAAAAGATATAAACCGCGAAACACGCGAAACACACGAAAAATATTTTATTTCTTTTTTTAGCGTATTTAGCGTGTTTCGCGGTTTGAATTTTCCTAAAGGAGAAAATCTATGGCGGAATATGAAACATTACTTCATCAATGGTTTGAAGAAGTCTGGAACAACAAAAGCGAAGACGCGATTGACGAATTGTTTGCCGAAGACGGCATTGCCAACGGATTAAATGACGCGGACGGCAATCCCTTGCGCGGTCCCGAAAACTTTAAAACTCTGCACCGCGCTTTTTTAGCGGCTTATCCCGATCTGACGATTACGGTCGAAGACACGGTTTCCGAAGGCGATAAGATTGCCGCCCGATGCACCGTTCGGGCAACGCACACAGGCGACGGCTTGGGCGTTGCGCCGACCAATCAGCCGGTAGAATTTACCGGAATGACGATCGTCAAAATCAAAGACGGCAAGATCGTCGAGGCTTGGAACGAGTTCGATTTTATGAAAATGTATTCGCAAGTCGGCGCGCTGACGCTCAATCCGCAATGAAATTTTCGCATTCCTTCCGCGTTTCATCCGAAGACATTGACGAGCAAGGTCATGTCAACAATGTCGCCTACGTGCGCTGGGTTCAGGAAGCAGCCGTCGCGCATTGGTTTCACGCGGCGACCAAAGAGCAGAAGGAAAAATACTCTTGGGTTTTGGTTCGCCACGAAATTGATTACAAAAAACAGGCTTTTGAAAATGAAGAAATTACGGCGACGACCTGGGTTGAAGATTGGACTGCCGCGACCTGCGACAGATTGACGGAAATCACGCGCGGCACGGATTTACTGGTAAAATCGAAAACCGTCTGGTGTATGCTCGACCGCCAAACATCGCGCCCGACGCGCATTGCATCCGAACTAAAAGAATTATTTTGAGTGAGGTGAACATGAAAATCTTGCAGATTTTATTTTTGATTATTTTTAATATCACCTGCTTTATTTCAATAAGCGGTCAATCGTGCGGATTTTCTTTTGCTTATTTTCACATAAGAGATAATAAAGGTAATTTAATCAAAAATGCGGAAATCGAGGTCTTTAGTGATAAGGAAAATGACCCCATTAAAGACACAAAAATAAGATGGATTGAAGATGAAAACACTTATATTCTAGCGCACGAAATGTGCGGTCAGCATTCTAATATCGGATTAAAAATCTCTGCCGATGGTTTTGAAATATTAGAGCAAAAAATAAATCTTACTTTTTTAAGTCAACGTTTTATTGTCAAGTTAAAACATATTGGAACATCCGAAAAAACAACTTTCGAACAAATGGCTTCGTTATATGGAAAAATTTTTTATGAAAAGCCTTCGATAAGCAGTACGACTGTAATTTTAACCGATGAAAAAGGTAACAAAATTCAGACCAGAGATTACGAACATTACCAACTGGATGCACCAAGCGGAAAATATACGGTAGAATTTTTACAAACCGGCGGATTTGCTCCGGTTCGAATTGAAAATATATATTTATCAAAGGGACATAATAAATTTGATATCACGTTGAAACCCGGAATAAATCTTCAGCAATTTGAAGCTGAAAGTATCTGCAAACCAAACATTTACAACAAAGAAGTTTCGGATTGTACTATAAATATAAAAAGTCCGAATTCAGAAAATATAAATAAAGAGGAAAAATTAAATAAACAATGAGCAATTTAACATTTGGAATTATCAAGCCCGATGCGGTTTCGAAAGGGCATACGGGAAAAATTATTGACAGAATTTTGGCTGACGGCTTTAAGATTCGCGGGATGAAGTTGATTCATATAACGAAAAAACAAGCCGAGGGTTTTTATGCGGTTCACGCCGAGCGTCCGTTTTTCGGCGAATTGACGGAATTTATGTCGAGCGGTCCGTGCGTCGTTCTCGCGCTGGAAAAGGAAAATGCCGTCAAAGCGTGGCGCGATCTGATGGGCGCGACGAATCCGGCGGAAGCCGATGAAGGGACGCTGAGAAAAGAGTTTGCCGGTTCAATCGGCGAAAACGCCGTACACGGCTCGGATTCGGAAGAAAATGCGGCAATCGAGATCGCGTATTTCTTTAGCAAACTTGAATTAGTTTAAATATAAGGATATAAAGGTTGCAGATAGTTTCAGCAGTTGCAGAAAGTTGCAGGTAGTTTGGAAGTGTTTGATAAAAAACTTTCTGAAAACTGTCTGCAACTTTTCGGCAACTGCTGAAAACTTTTTAAATCAAAGGAAGAAAAACGATGAAAAAATGTCCGACTTGCCAGAAAACTTACGACGATAACCTAAGATTTTGCCAAACCGACGGCACGCCGCTGGTCGAGGACGCGCCGCCGCCCGATCCATACGCGACGATGGTCGCCAGTAAGGAAGATATTATGTCGGCAATGCCGCCGGACGACGAGCCGGAAGAACAGTCTCCGCGTTCCGCCGAAGAAGACGAAGACCTGCTGGACATCCCCGAAGAAAGCGATGCGATGAAAACGTCGGTCGTAACCGCCGAGGAACGCGAGGAAATGTTTGATGAACCTTCGTCAAAACCGATCCCGCCGCCCGCGTCTTTCGAATCGGAATCTTCGGGCGAGCAAAAATCGAGCGATGCCGATACGCTTCTGGCTCAGCCCGAACCCCCGAAATTCAGCGAACCCGACCTGAATCCGCCGAGTTTCGGAGATTCTCCGCCGTCTTCCGGCACTTCTTCCGCGCCGCCGAGTTCTCCGTTCGGCAGTGAACCGCCTTCTTTTGACAAACAGCCTCTGCCGAGCGAATCGAACGAACCGCCGAGAGCCGACGACGAACAGAAAGGCTCTCCGATCCCTTCGCCGTTCGGCGAACAGATGCCGCCTAGTTACAACGCGCCTTCCTCGCCGCCTTTCGCGCCGCAGGAATTCAAGGAAGAAGAAGTCAAAGCCGAACGTTTGAACACGCCTTTTGCCGAAGAAGTTTCGCAGGGCAATCAAGCGATGGCTGAATCGAGTTGGACACCGCCCGCTGCGCCGGAACAAAGTTGGGAAAATCAGGAAATCGGACAAAACACTCCTTTCCAGCCGCCGCCAGCCGGTGCGGGCGGTGAAAACAAGACGCTGGCGATAGTTGCGCTGGTTACCGGGATTTTGAGCTGTCTGTGCTGTTTTTCGATCATCACCGGTCCGGCAGCCGTAGTCATGGGATTTATGGCAAAAGGAAAAGCCTCTTCGAATCCCAAAGAATACGGCGGCGCGGGTTTGGCATTGGGCGGAATAATAACCGGCGCGGTTGGCACCCTGATCGGAATCGTCGTGATTATTCTCAATCTAATGGGCGCATTTGCCAACTTTTTGTAATCAGCAAAGCTTGAAAAACAAAAGCCCGCTTCGACGATTTGCACAGAAGCGGGCTTTTTAATATATAATTTCGGAAAGAACTTTTTTTATAAATTTATGTCAATTATCAGCGATGTCATAGCATCAACCAAAGCGATCGTAAAAGGAATGGCGACGACCATCTCGCAGATTCCGAAGGAAAAATGGACGGTTCAATACCCGGACGAACCGGTTACGGTTCAGCCGCGCTACCGCGGTCAGCATCTTCTGCACGTTGACGAAAACGGCAAGGAAAAATGCGTCGCCTGTTATCTCTGCGCGGCGGCTTGCCCGTCGGACTGCATCTATATCGAAGCCGAAACCGACCCGCGACCGTATCAGGAGCGCATCGGGCGCGACGAGCGTTATGCGAAAGTCTATAACATTGATTACGGTCGCTGCATCTTCTGCGGCTACTGCGTCGAAGCCTGTCCGAAAGACGCGATCACGCACGGCTACAATTTCGAAATTTCGGTCTATAACCGCACCGATCTTCTGAAAACAAAGGAAGACCTGCTCATCACGATGCAGAAACAATCGAAAAATTACCGCGTCGCGTTATCGAGTGAGGACGTTGATTCGGAGTTCAAGGAAGTATAAGAACATTTCAAAACTCATTAAAAAAGGCGGTAAACGATATCGCTTTTTTTTATTTTAAATCTGCCGAGTCCAAGTTTTATAATCATTAAATAATGAAAGAGCAAGAAAACCGATACTCGTCAAAAAAAGATGAGCAAAAAGTTAATTCGCGGCTTTTTATCGGCGGTAAAAAGGCTCTGACCGGCGGCGTTCTCGCCTTCGGAATCGCGCTTGCCGGTCAATGGCTGGTCGGGCAGGTTTACAGCGGCTACGAAGCGCGCAACCTGCTGGAAGCGATGTCCGCATCGGCGCATTATCTCGGCAGCGCGGTCGTTACCGCTTCGGCAACGATTCTGGCATTGATGCTGACGATGCTCAGTCTGAGCTATCAGACGGACAAAGATTTTGACACGATTTTTTATAAGCGGATCAAGAGAATCGGAGTCTTCACGACGATTTCGCTGATTGGCGGCATACTGCTTTTACTTTTTCTTAGTATGCCTCTGCAGGAAGCCGATACCGTGCCGAGCCGCTGGTTTACGACGATCTATTATATCCTGATGATCTTTCTGGCGGTTTTGTCAGGTCTGCTGGTCGCCATCGTGCTGATGCTTCTTAATGCGATGACGAGCCTGATTGAGGTCATTCGACCTTCCGCCAATCAAGACTAATTTTCAGAGTAGAGATATTTAACCGCGAAATAAGCGAAAATGATTCTAAAAAGAAATTATTTCTTCGCGTAGTTCGCGGTTAAATTTATTATTCGGAAATATATCCGCCCGGAACGGGTTTGTCTTCGGAAAGCCCGAATCCGACGGCGAAAAACGAATTGTCGGAACTTCTCAGCGCATACCAGACGCCGTCGCGGAAAACGGCGATATCGGTTTTGCCGTCGCCGTCAAAGTCTGCCGGGACGGGACGGTCGGTCGTAATTCCCCACTGCGTCGCGGTAAATCCGTTCCGGCTTTGCAGAATATACCAGACGCTGTTTGACGGGCGGAAAACGGCAAAGTCGGTTTTGCCGTCGCCGTCGTAATCGCCCGGCGCCGGTTTATCGCCGTCCAGACCGAAACCGATAAATAGATAATTGTTGTCCGAACTTTTCCAGATATACCAGACGCCGTTTGACGGTCGCCAGACGGCGATGTCGGTTTTGCCGTCCGCGTCATAATCGCCCTGCGCGATTCGGTCGGTCGAAATGCCGAACTGACGAAAATCGTAACTGTTATCACTGCTCCGCCAGATATACCAAACGCCCGTTGACGGTCGCCAGACGGCGATGTCGCTTTTCAGATCGCCGTCGTAATCGCCCGAAACCGGAATGTCGCCGTCCAGCCCGAACTGCACGATCGTCACTCCGCCGTCGCCGCTTCTGAGGATATACCAAACGCCCGTTGACGGACGGAACACGGCGAGATCGTTTTTCCCGTCGCCGTCGTAATCGCCCGGCACGATGCGGTCGCCGCTTGCGCCGAACTGCACGGCTTGGACTCCGCCGTCCGAACTGTTGAGACTATACCAGACACCGCTCGATGGTCGCCAGACGGCGACATCGCTTGCCGTATCGCCGTCAAAATTCGAGATCGCCGAACCTGAAAGCGTCGCTTCGGAAGTCGTGTAGATATAATCGCCGTCGGGTGTATTGTCGCTGTTGGCGGCGTTTCCGGCGGCATAGAAACTGATCTTTCCGGCTCTCTGCGGCGGCGTGTTAAAGGTGAATGTCCACGATTTCGTGTCAAATTGATTCGGGTCGAATAATCCGTCCACGGTATGTTCGATATAATCTCTCGGCTGACCGCCGACAATACCCTGAACGATCTGCATCTCGGGCGGCGTCTGCGCGGGCAGCGTAAAAGTGCCGACGCGCCTGCCTTGCGAGTCAATCGCCGTCAGCTGAAAACCGAATATAACTGCGTTCATCTGACTGACGGTTACGGTTACGGGAATCTGCTGATTCGGCAAATAATTGGCGGGAAGTCCGCTGACGGCGAAGCTTCCCGTTCCGCTGTCAATCGGAAAGCTCGCATGACAAGCCGTGCAGTTGCCCTCGCCCGGCGCATTCGTGTGCGACGCGGACGGACCGGTGGCGGATGCGCTTACTTTCTGAAACTTCGCGAAATACCCGTAAAAACCGAAAACCGCGAATAAAAAGGCGGCGGCAATGACGGTCAGTTTTATTTTTATCACTATTCGATTCTGCATTTTGGCTGATCTCCTGAAACGGCGTTTAAAATTATTTATAATTTGACGAATCAAGGGGGCGGAAAGTCTGAGAAATTATTATACTATTGAAAATAAGTTTTGACTTAGACAAATTTAATTTTTTTTGTAAATTTATCCGATTAATGGAAACGCTTTTTTTAATACTGGAAATTCTTTTATACATAATCGGCTTTTTGTCAATTATTTTAACCGCTCTGCCGTTTTTGAAACTTTTCGCGTGGTGGGTTCGCGTCGGCGATTTTCCGCGCATCCAAATCGCCGTTCTGGCTCTGGCTGTTGCGGTTTTAATGCTCGTTTTCTTTTACCCTTACGAAACGCGCGAGATCATCTTCATCGGCGTTCTATTGCTTTGCGTGATATACCAGTTTTACCGCGTTCTGCCTTACACGCCGTTCTATCGGAAACAGGTCGAACAGGAACTCGAAGACGAAGCGCACGAAAACATAAGACTTTTGATCTGCAACGTCTATGAAGAAAACCGGGAAACGGAAAAACTCAAAACACTGATCAAATCCGTCAAGCCCGATCTTTTTCTGCTCGCCGAGGTCAATAAAAGATGGGCTGAAGCGATGAGCGAATTTGAGGGCGAATACGAACACAACATCATTTATCCGCTCGAAAACACTTACGGTCTCGCGCTTTATTCAAAACTCGAACTCGTCGAGCGGGAAATTAAATTTCTCGTCGAAGACGATATTCCGTCATTTCATACGAAAATAAAACTCCCGTCGGGCGAATCGTTTCGCCTCTATTGCCTGCACCCGCGCCCGCCCGTGCCGACCGAAAATCACCGCTCGCTCGAACGCGATGCCGAACTCCTGATCGTCGGGAAAATCGTCGAAAAGCTCGACGAACCGACCATCGTCGCCGGAGATTTGAACGACGTCGCGTGGTCGCGGACGACGACGCTGTTTCAAAGAATCAGCAACCTGCTCGACCCGCGCATCGGTCGCGGGCTTTACAATTCGTTTCACGCCCATCACTGGTTTCTGCGTTTCCCGCTCGACCACGTTTTTCACTCGAATCATTTCCGGCTCGAAGAACTCGAACGAATGCCGGATGTCGGTTCGGATCATTTTCCGATCTACGTCAGTCTATGTCTGGAAAAATCTGCCGAACATACGCAGGAAGAACCCGAAGCCGACGAAGACGAAAAAGAGGAAGCCGACGAAACGATCCACGAAGCGTTTCAAACTCTGGAAGAAGAAAAACGCGAAGTGCGAGAGAGTCAAGGGCGCGTTCTCTTTGAATGATTTTCGGCTGGGAGCGCAGGCAGGGATGCCTGCGCTCCCAGCAAATTCGATTTAAACTATTTCCTGACCGACGAAATACATCTGCGCATCAAATTTTTCGATCTCGGAATCTGCGGAAATAAATTCATAACTGCCGTCGGATTTTAAAATCCGGGCGTTTACATTGTCCTGCAGATATGCGCCGAGAATTTCTTCTTTGAGATATTTGGCGAGTTTTTTATCCTTGATCGGCACTACCGCTTCGACTCTGCGATCTAAATTGCGGTGCATCCAATCCGCGCTTCCGATATAAATTTCATCTTTTCCGCCGTTCGCAAAATAAAAAACGCGGCTGTGTTCGAGAAAACGTCCGACGATCGAAACGACGCGGATATTTTCCGAAAGCCCAACGATACCGGGACGCAGGACGCAGATGCCGCGCACGATGAGATCGATTTTTACCCCGGCTTGCGAAGCGCGATACAGCGCACGGACGATTTTATCGTCGGTCAGACTGTTTATTTTCACTATGATTCGCGCGTCTTTTCCGGCGTTTTTATTTTCGGTTTCGCGGTTAATGAGTTCGAGAAAACGCTCGCGCAAATTTATCGGCGCGACGAGCAATTTTCGATAATCCGTGTGATAGGAATAACCTGTCAAAAAATTAAATAAATCTGAAGCATCCGCGCCGATTTCTTTGACGGAAGTAAGTAAACCCAAATCAGTGTAAATCTTCGAAGTCGTCGGATTGTAATTTCCGGTGGCGATGTGAACATAGCGGCGCAGTTCGTCATTTTCTTTGCGAACAACTAAAGTTACTTTCGAGTGCGTTTTCAATCCGCGCATACCGTAAATGACATGAACGCCTTCGGATTCAAGCCGCCGCGCCCATTCGATATTGTTTTCTTCGTCAAACCGCGCCTTGAGTTCGACCAAAGCGGCGACCTGTTTCCCGTTTCTGCTCGCTTTGATCAAAGATTTGACGACCGGCGAATTTTTTCCCGTTCGATACAGACAGATTTTTATCGCCCGTACGTCTTCGTCTTCCGCCGCCGCGTCAATAAAATCCGTCACCGCATTGTATGCCGTATATGGATGATGAACGAGAACGTCTTGTTTTTTCAGCGTTTCAAAAATATTTTCGTTTAATTTAAAGGCGTTCGGAAACGAATAAGTAATCGGTTTATCTTTCAGATCGGGACGATTCAGCGAATACAGTTTCATCATATCGGGAATATTTAAAATTCCGTCCAAACGGTAAACATCCGCGTCGGTCAAACCGATAGCGTCGGTCAAGAAACCGACCATTTCATCCGGCATCGCCGCCGTAACCTCCAGCCGCACGGGAAAACTGAAACGCCTGATCTGGTAAAGTTCGGTTTCCATTCTGCGCAGAAGATCGCCCGCTTCGTCCTCGCGGATTTCGAGATCGGCATCGCGCGTCAGCCGGAAAAGAAACGGTTTTTTCGACTCCATATTCGGAAAAAGATAATGGATATTCGCCGAAACGACCTCGCCGAGCAGAGCGAATTTCGTTTCTCCGTCATCGAGCGGAATCAGTCTTGAAAGATTCGGCGGCAGTTTCACGCGCACGAAACGGCTTTCGTTGTAGAGATGCTGAAGTCTGCCGTGATCGAGCTTTTTATCCGGTTTGACGAACAGACCGAGATTTAAACTCAGGTTTGAAACGTATGGAAACGGGTGGCTGATGTCAACGGCTTGCGGCGTGAGAACGGGAAAAATATTCTGGAGAAAATGCGTATGAAGTTTTTCTCGCTCGGCGGAATTCAATTTGTCAAACGGGCAGATTTCGATTCCCTGTTCGCCGAGATGGGGCAGAACGTCCCGCATCAAACACCGCATCTGGTCAGCAAGCATCGGGCGCAGACGGCTGCGGATTTCGACCAATTGCTCCTGCGCCGTCATCCCGTCGAGCGAAGTTTTCGTGATTCCCTCGGCAGCCTGTTCTTTCAAACCGGAAACGCGGATCATAAAAAATTCGTCGAGGTTTGTCGAAAAGATCGAAAGAAATTTCAAGCGTTCGAGCAGCGGCGCGGTTTCGTCCATCGCTTCCTGCAGAACGCGCCGATTAAATTCGAGCCAGCTCAACTCGCGGTTAAAAAGGTATCGGCGGTCGTCAACCGAGAGCGGAGAAACCTCTTTTTCACCGCCCGCTTCGGACAAAGGCACGTATTCTTTAACGATTGGATTCATTCGGTTAAGTAAAATTTTATAAATTCGAGAGCGGGAAGGCAAAAAATCGGATGTTAAATTTTTTGGCGGGAAAACGGTTTCCGATAAAGAATTTAGCAAAATCTTATTTTTTCCGTCAATTTTTTGGAAAGCGATTTTGATTGAAACTGTTTTTGATTATTCAAGGACAACTGAAGGAAAAGCGGAAGGCGGGAACTTGCTGGGAGCGCACGCATCCCTGCGTGCTACGTTGCGAAAGCAGCGTAAGGGCGTTTGGCTAAAATAATCATTGAATTTTTTTATGGCTTTTTTCGCGCTTCGCACTCATGCACGCAGGGATGCGTGCGCTCCCAGCCAAATAAATTCTTTTTTCTTCCTAAAAAACTTGCCAAAACCATATCCATTCCTGTTAAAATAGTTTTGCGATTTGCTTTTTCCGATTTTAAAAGCAACAATAAAATCCTCTGAATTAAAGTCCCCAAGAAATAAGCTGGAAAAAAATTTAATACTGAAACTAAGCTGTAACGCTGTATTTTTCCGCATTCTGTTATTTCGGACTTTGATTTTCAGGCAAATCAGACAACCGTAGATTTGCCCACCCTAAAAAGAATAAAGATTGGAGCAATAATTACTAATGAATTTTAGAAAGTATCTGTGCGTAGTCACAGCTTGCGTATTTGCATTTAGTTTGTTTTCATCACAAACAAGCGCGCAGGAAAGAAACAGGGTCGTTACGCCGACATCGCAATCGCGCCCGGTCGGCACGCAAACGAACACGCCGCAGGTCGTCAGACCGACATCGAGCCGACCGACCACGCCGCCCCCGACCGTAAATCGTCCGGTTTTAACGAACGAAATCGTCGTCAGAAGCACACCGAATCAAGAATCTCTCGTCAAAAAAACCGGCTCGACCAATCCGACAAATCCCGCCGACAACAAAACTTTTAGCAAGATAGTCCCCTACAGCGCGGTTTCTCAATCAATGATGCTGAATTCGATCAAAGGACTTTACGGCATTCCGTATCGGTATGGTTCGACCGGACCGAACCGCTATGATTGTTCGGGCTTTGTCTGGACGGTCTTTCAGGACGCGGGATTTTCGTTCGACCGTTCGAGCGCGAGAACTTACTGGAGTCAGTTCGATCCCGTCTATGGCGATGACCGATACAAATTCGGCACGCTCGTTTTCTTCAACCGTCTCGGTCACGTCGGCATCGTCGCCGATGAAAAAGGTTTCTATCACGCCTCGACGAGCAAAGGCATCACCTATTCGAAATTTGAAGGCTACTGGGAAAAACGCATCGTCGGTTTCCGCCGCGTGCCGCTTTCTTATCTGAGACAAATCGAAACGGAATTAGCCAAATAAATCGAGCAAATCTTAATCGTTTCAAAAGACGCATCGAAAATGATGCGTCTTTTTTTATTGAATTGTAAAGTTCCGGACCGAGTTTTTTTGAAAAAATTATTCGGTAGTGAAACTTTTTCTCCGCCCATTTTCGCGTGTCTTACCGGAGATTATCGCGCCCGTCAGACACGGCGCGATAAGGAGAAAATTATGAACAAAATTATAAAAGTATTTTTTATTGCAATGTTTTTTTGTGTGGATGTTTTCGGTCAGGAAACCGAAACGGCGGCGAGTTTGAATCTGACGGGAACCGCGCTTCCGGCAAATGCTCACCGTATTCGGCGCGAATACGTTCCGACGCAAATCAATCAGGCTCTGGAAAGTCTCGTCTCGGTGAGCAGCGGGAAGCTTCGGCGGGGCGACACGGAAGTTTTGCTTTGGACGGGCGGTGATTTAAGAAAAACCGGATCGAAGGCGATCGTCAATTGTCTGACCGGGAGCTTGAAAGCCGAAGGTTGGAGATATGAGGTCGGCGGCGTAGAAAATGACATTACGCTTTTTTCTCTGCTCAAGGACGGTGAAAACCGCCGGGCGTTAATCGGTCTTTTCGGCGAAGCGGACGGGACTTTTATTTTTGCCTTGACTGAACTGCACGCGGGCGAGGTTGAACAAACGAATTCGAATCCGGCGACGAATTACAAAGAAAACGGAAACGTCTTTGATTACAGTTTCACCACGCCCGCCGGTTGGTCGCGCAACGATTCCGCCGACAAGATCGTGTTGAGCAAAGGCGGTGATAATAAGATCGAGTTTTTGCCTCTGACTGAGTCGAGCGGAAATTTGGAGCGCGACGCCGAAAGAATCATCTGGCAGGTTTTCAAAGGATACGATTCGTGGTATTCAAACGGTTTCGAGTCCGATTGGGGAACTTTTGAGAAAGGCAGAACGGCGCAGGGATTGGAATATTTTCGCGTTTATCGCTACATCAAAAAAGCCTCCGAGGAAAACAACGGCTTCGCCCAATCCAAAATGGACGCGATTATATTGCTCGTTAAATTGGGCAATAAAGTCGCCGTGATTGCGGGCAGACAGCCATTTCAGTCGGATTTCGCGCGCGACTCGACGCTTGCCGCGATTGATCTGATCTTGTATGATCTCGCGTTCAAAAGTGTTTCTGCTTCCTACGATCTGAAAAAAGATTTACTCGGTTCGTGGTCGGCGGCGGGCGGTTCGGTGGGACTTGCCTACACTTTCAACACCAACGGCACTTTTCACAAAGGCGCGGCTTCCGAATTTCGCACTCAGATCAACGAGCGAACGCAAAAAGTCACGACGACGAGCTACGGAATGACGGAAAGTTACAGCTTAAACGGCAATATTTTGACTCAAAACTATAAGCGAACGGGCGAAGTCGTGAAATATAAAATCCGCGTTTACTACACCAGATACGACAAAGACGCTTGGCTGCAAAAACTGGGCTTTTTGCCGCCCGGCAACAGCGGCGGAGAAGCGTTGGTTTTACAAAGAAACGATTAAAATAGTTTTAATTCAATTAACCGAAAATCAAGCAGTAAAAATAAAAAGTATCAGGCGGCAAATAAAATTATCGCCGCCTGATACTTTTTAAGCCGTGTTCTTCGCGTGGCTTTTTGAGAAAATTTTCGCCGATTTTTTTTGTGCGGCGCGATATGGAGAAAAGCTGTGAGAAACGATCTATTTCAAAATTTTACTAACAAATTATTTTCAAGTCTTTTAATATTCGGAATTTTGTCCGGCGCGTTTTCCGCAACCGGGGCGCAGACGCGCCGTAGTTCCGTTAAACCGGCAACCGCCGTAAATTCGACGAAAAATAATCAGACAAGCAACTGTAAAGGCGGCTGGTCGGGTTCGATCACATTTAAGAAAGTCATCAAGCGAACGTTTCAGGACAAAGTGAAAAACATCACGCGCGGCACGACCGAGCATACGGTCGTCCGCGATTACGATTACACGGGGAAAATCCAGCTCAATGATTGGAAAGAACTCATCGTCGGCATCGCTTCGCAGACGGATAACAAAAAGCCGCGCGCGCAGGTTACGGTCAAAGATGACGACAAAAATTTTCGCCGCTCCGAACGCAGAGACACCTGCGGAGCGAATTCGGGAATGCGCGATCAATGGACGAACAGCGTTGACAACCGGATGACGCAAGCTTTTGCGGAAGGCGATGTGGACAGTTTCAATTTAAGCGTTCTTCCGTTTAACGGCAGTTATCATTTCAGTTTCCGCTTTCCCGATGCCAACGGCACGTTCGATGTCGAGAGAAAGACGACGAACGGAGGATTTTGCAATCCGCAAAATAACGGAACGACCGACGATTCGAAAAAATCGCCGGTCATCGTCAAAGGCGACGGCGCGACGGTTCAAAATCAAAAAATCGATCCGAAAAATCCTGACGTGCTGGCGGGCAGTTTGACCAAAGATACGAGTTTCGGAGACACGAAAGGCTCGATCACCGTAACGTGGAATCTGCGGCGTTGTCCCGCGCCCCTCGAACTCGAAGCGGTCGAGTTTGACGAGCATCCGTATCCCGATTTTAAGGCATGGCGCAAGATCGAAAGCGACACGGTTGACGGCAACATCGTCCGCATCCGCGCCCGCGTCGTCAATTATTCAAACGAAACGAAATTTCCGCGTCTCGTTTTCCGCGAACAGAAAGCGGACATTCAGCTTCCCGGCGGCGAAACAAATATCTCGATCGCGCCGGGCGAATCGCGCGAGGTCGAACTTCTATGGGACACGCGCGGCTATGCGTGGGAAACCGGCGGTCAGCCCGCTTCCGACCGCCAGATAAAAGTCGAGATGACGGAAGAAACATCGCCGAAAAAGGAAAAAACCGGAGACATTCTGATCGTTCCGCGCCCCGTCATTCTGGCTCACGGATTGTGGGCTGACTATACGGCGTGGGACGGCTACGACCGTAATTTCAAAATGGCGCACAGCGTCGCGTGGAATTCCTACGCCGTCGGCGCAGACCCGGAAAACGGCGTGATGAAAACCGGCGAAAAAGGAAGTCCGAAACCGACCAATTCGATCGCGCAAAACGCCGAAGAATTGAAAAAGCAGATCGAATTTATCCGCAAGCGAAATAACGCGTGGCACATTGACATCGTGGCTCATTCGATGGGCGGAATCATCTCGCGCTATTATATACAAAATCTGATGCAGCCCGTGCCGGACGGCGTTCCGGCGGCAACGCGGCTCGTCCAACTCGGCACGCCGAATATGGGAAGCCCGTGCGCCAGTCTGATGGGATTTGCTTTTTGGTCGCTCGGCAAACCCGTTACCGCGCTCGACGAACTGCGTCCCGTTTATATGGAATATTTTAACCGGACGGTTCGCAACCGCAACGGAACAAAATTTTCGGTTCTTATCGGAACGGCTGTTCCGCAAACCTGTCAATCGGCGGTTAGCGGCGACGGCGTGGTCGAAATTCCTTCGGCGCGCTGGGAGATCGGTGATTTTCGATATGTCAAAGATATTCACACGGCGTTGACCGATCAGACGCATTTTACGAATTTCGTTCTGCCGCGTCTCGCGGTTTCGCACCGCATCGAACAAAATTCGAGTCAGCCGGATTACAACGGAAATTTTTACGACAACTTTCAAACGTTTGACGAAAAATTGCCGTTCGTCAAAGTCTCGTTTGGAAACAATGACGACAAACCGCAACTGCCGGAAAATCTGAAAATCGATTTGTCGAAAATCGTTACTTTGTCAGCAAAGCAAACTACCGAAATCGAATTTCCGGTCGCTGCAAACGCCGTTTCGGGAGTTACATTCGCCGCGCCTTCGACAATTTCCGCGACCGTTTATGACGAAAACGGCGCGGTCGTCGGAAAAAATTCGGCGAACAGCGCGGAGTCGAAAGCCGATTTTCGCGGCATTCCGATTTATTCGAAAACGAACGCGGTTTGGAAATTGAAACTCGAAAATACGGTTGCTTCGGAAAGTTCGGCGGTCGTTGCGGTTTGGACGGACACATCGAATTCGCGCGTCAGTTTTACCGTCGAAGCCGGAAAACCGAACGCCGCCGGACAAATTCCTTTGACGGCGAAACTTGCGGAAAACAACGCGCCGCCGCTCGCCGCAAATGTCAAGGTTCAAATTGTTGATGAAAACGGGAAAGCGTCCGAATTGACTTTGTTCGATAATGGCGAAAACGGCGACGGCGCGGCTGGCGACGGCGTTTTCGGCACGTTCATAGAAAAACTTCCGGGCGGCGAATATTCCGTTACGTCAAAAGCCGAAACCGGCGGGCGGATGTTCGTTGCCGCAACGAATCTGAGCATCGGCGCGGAAAAAAAGCAGACGGCAAAAGCCGCGAAAACGAAAAAATAAATTTTTGGAGGAAATTTGGAAGAGTTTCAAATTTTATAGTGAGGCAATTTTTCAATTCGATAAATTCGGAATAGGTGAAAGGTGATATGTGATAAATGACAGATGTGATCATGATTTCGTCTATCACTTTTTACTTTTGACTTATCACCTATTCCGAAAGTTTTTCAATTTTTATGTTATAAATTTTGAAAAACCATCAAAACTTTTTATTTGTTTCAACATTAATGCTTTTGCCGCTCGATGATCGGATTATTCGTTTGGCGAAGGATTTCAAAATAGCGCGAATCTTTTCTGAGTTCGTCGAGTTTGATGTCCGTGCCGAACCAGATCATCCAATCGTCGCGCTCGCTGACGGCTTTTTCAAACCATTGAAAAGCGAGATCGTTTTCGCCGAGCGCGGCGCAAGTCATGGCGACGAAATACGGTTTGACGTAAGTTTTTTCGGCAAGCGAAAGAATCTCGTCTAAAACCGCTTGCGCTTCTTCGCGCCGACCGTCGGCGACGAGCGCGTGGCAGAGCATATATTTCGGAAGCGCGAAAGCCGACCAGATTTTCGCGCTTTCGGTAAGAACTTCGATGGCTTTTTCCGTGTTTCCGTTATGCGTTAAAGAATTTCCGAAATGCAGAAAAGCGGCGGGCGCGCCGGGCTGCATCGAGAGTGCTTCTCCGGCTTTTTCCGCGCCGCGTTCGAAACGCCGGCTTTGATAGCAGATGCACGAACTCATCAATTTGGCGCGCGGCGCGAGCGGGTCTAATTTTTCCGCGTATTCGATCTCGGCAATCGCTTCGTCTTCGATTCCCTGCGAAGCCAGAATATGCGCCCGAACGTCGTGCGCGAGATGATAATTCGGATTTATTTCGAGCGCGATGCGGACTAATCTTTCGGCTTCCGCCCAATTCCGATCGTAAAGAATCGCAATAAACGCAAAGAGCGAATAGGCTTCGGCTAATTGATTGTCGGCGCGCAGAGCCTGCTGTAATTGTGCTTTGGCGAGCGGATACGCTTCGCGGCTCGGCATCACGCCGAAGATCGCCGACATCACATAAAAATCGGCAATGCCGACGTGCGGCAGAGCGTATCCGGGATCGAACGTAACAGCTTCGCGGAACGCCTCGACCGCTTTCGGCAGAGCGTCGTCGGCAAATTGATTGACGTAAAAACGACCGCGTAAATATGCTTCGTAGGCTTCGGGCGAATCCGTTCCGCGTTTGGAAATCCGCCGTTGTTCGGCGACGCTCAACTGCGGCAAAAGTGAACGGGCGACGCGCTCGCTGATCGAATCTTCGATCTCCAGAATGTCCGTAAAATCTTCGTCAAAAGTTTCCGCCCAGCGCGTCGAATTGTCCGCAATGCGCAAAAGCTGAACCGAAACGCGGACGCGCCCGCCGACGCGCCGCAGATTTCCTTCGAGAACATATTCGGCGTTTAATTCGCGTCCGGCGCGAACCGCATCACGCGAATTTTCATAGCCGATAACCGAACTCGTCGGACGCAAAATAAATTCGCGCACCTGCGACAGGCGTGTGATCAGAGCGTCCGCCAGACCGATGCCCAGAAATTTTTCGTCCTCGCCCGCCGCGCCGGTTATCGTCAGGGGTAAAATCGCAATCGAATTTTTGTCGGCGGATTTGTCCCGTTCCGATTTTTTAAACTCACCGCTTTCGGCAAAATTTTCCGCCGCGACCGGACGATTTTCGAGATAGTTTTCGATATCTTCGATAAACGCGGCGGCGGAGGCGTAACGCTCGGAAGGATTTTTTCTGAGCGTTTTTAAAACGATGCGTTCGAGGTCGCCTTCGAGTTCGCGTTTTAATTCTTCCAGATTGCGCTTTCCGCGCGAACGGTAAATTTCTTCGAGCGTTCGGCTCGCGCCGGTCGGAACGAAATTGTCTTTTTGAGTTACTTCACTGCTAGGACGCGCCGGATTTTCCTCGCAGATGACGCGGGCGATCTCGAACGCGGCGCGGTTTTCAAAACGAAACGGACGATGTCCGGTCAGAAGCTCGAACAAAACGACTCCGAGCGAGTAAATATCGGAAGCCGCCGAAACCGTTTCGCCCTTGATCTGTTCGGGCGAAGCATATTCGGGTGTCATCAGGCGCATCGCCGTTAAGGTCGGATCATTGGTAACGTCGCCCTGAAATTCGGGATTAAAAACTTTGGCGATGCCGAAATCCAGAAGACGCGGCGAGCCGTCTATTTTGATCAAAATATTCGACGGTTTCAGATCGCGGTGAACGATTCCTTTCCGGTGCGCGTATTCGACCGCCGAGCAGATTTGGATAAAAAGTTTGAGGCGCTGGCGAATGCTTAAGTTTTTATTATCGGCGTATTTGTAAAGCGCCTCGCCCTCGACATATTCCATGACGAAATACGGCAAACCGTCATCGGTCGTGCCGCCGTCGAGCAGAAGCGAGATGAACGGGTGATTGAGCAGAG
>JBGTSF010000026.1:41902-63613 GCA_041940425.1 Pyrinomonadaceae bacterium | reverse complement strand
GAAGAGCCGCCGCCGAATGTCGAATTCATCATGGCGACGACCGAACTGCACAAAGTTCCCGACACTATTTTGTCGCGCTGTCAGGAATTTCAATTTCGGACAATTCCCTTGCAGAAAATTTATGACCGTTTGAAACTCATCGCCGATGCGGAAGGTATAAAAATAGCCGACGGCGCATTGCGCGAGATTGCCCGGAGCGGCGAAGGTTCGATGCGCGACGCGCAGAGCAATTTCGATCAAGTCATCAGTTTTTCGGGCGAAAGCATCGAGATCAACGATGTCGTGTCCGCGCTCGGCGTGGCAAGCACGGAGATGCTTTTAAATATTACAAAAGCGATTGCTGAAAATACGCCATCGGTCGCTTTGAAAACGGTTGATGAACTTATTTCCCGCGGTCAGGATTTGCGCTCGTTCTGCCGCGATCTTTTGAGCCTGTTCCGCGATCTTCTGATCGCAAAAATGGCGGGCGACGCGGAACAGCTTTTCGATTCGGCTCTGATGAGTATCGAAGAATTGCGGAAAATCGCCGAACCTTTTTCCGAAGCCGATCTGATCCGCTTTTTCAATTCTTTAAGCGAAACCGAAAGCAAATTAAAAGACGCGACACAGCCGCGTTACCTGCTTGAAATCGGCTTAGTAAAACTCATCGAAATGCGCCGCGTCGCACCGCTCGAACAGATTATCGAACGGCTTGCAAAACTCGAAAACGCTCTCTCGAACGGCAATCTAAACATCGAAACTTCAAATGAAAAAACCGTAAAAACTGCCGCGCCGACGACAGTCGAAAAAAAAAAGTTAGCGGTTGATTTCCCGCACGATGAAGTGCCGTTTCCGGTTTCTGAAAAGGCGGTTTCGAGTTCAAGGTTCCAAGTTGCAGGTTCGGACAGCGAAGTATCTCCCGTAAGTGTTGAAGGAAATTCAAATTCCGATTTTGTTTCAAACGAAAATGCGAATAAATTTTCACTGGTCGAAAAAAATGAGACCGCCGAACAACTCGAAACCTTAAACCATAAACCTGAAACCCGAGATTCGAAACCTGAAACCAATCTCGCAGAGATGATCGCAAATATGCCCTCAAAACTTCCTCCGATCTCGTCGGAAGAATTGGAGCATATCGAGGACAACAAACTCGACGAAGCGTATGAAAGAAAATTAGAAAGATCAGGCGATAATCTCTTTCCGATCAAAAACGCATCGAAAATCGTCGAAGTTCTGCTGGGCGAAAATTACGACGGCGGTGTTTCGGCAACCATCGAATCTTCCGGCAATCGTAACGGAACAGCCGCCGCGCCTGCCAGACAAAAAACCGTTTTTGAAATTCCGGTCGTTGAAACCGAAGACGAAAATGCTCCGCTTCCCGAACTTTCCGACGATCCGACCGAAGAAGAACTGTGGCAATACGCGCAAAGTCATCCGCTGACCAAAAAACTCATCCGCATTTTTCGCGGAAAACTCGTCGAAGTAAAAAAATTATAATTTTTTGGGAACAAACCCGCCGCCCGTTCGTAATAGAAGGCGGAGGTTATTTCAGAGAAAATTATGCGCGAACCAATGATTGCAGGTGTTTTGAGTTTGTTAGTTCCCGGCTTGGGACAGATTTATAACGGCAGAGTTTTAATCGGCTTGTTGTGGCTGATCTTGACGGGTTTTTCGTGGATCGGTTCAGCCGGAATGCTCGGTTGGGTCGTTCATCTGATCGCCGCCTGGTGCGCGTATAGTTACGCGAAAGATAATCCCGTCAGGTAGTTTTTTCAGATTTTTCATTGTTTCCTCTCTCATCAATCCTCCTTTTGCCCGGTGTCCTGAGCAGCATCGGGCTTTTTTGTTTTTGAGCTTTGATAACGTAAAATGGAATGTAGATGTTTGATGTCAGATGTTAGATGTTAGTTTTAATTCTAATATCCGACATCTGACATCTGATATCTTTTTTTATGGTTAAAGAAAGTATTCCGTTTATAACAGTTCCTCTCGTTGCCGCCGCGTTTTTCGCGTTTGCCGCCGTCTTTTTTGCATTTTATCAATTATGGTTTGTCGCCATTGTGTTTTTGATTCTGGCGGCGTTTATGGCGTTTTTCTTTCGTGACCCGCAGCGCACGATTCCCGGTGAAGCCGATATAGTCGTTTCGGCAGCGGACGGAAAAGTTACGCGAGTCGAAGACAGAGAAAACGGAAAATTTGTCAGCGTTTTTCTCTCGCCGATGGACGTGCATATCAACCGCGCTCCGATTGCAGGCAAAGTTACGAAAGTCGAATTGCTTAAAGGAAAGAAAAAACCGGCGACCGGAAATCAGGCAAGCGAGATAAACGAGCGAAATGCGATTACTATCGAGGGCGAAAAAATGACGGTCGTCTGCACGCAGATCGTCGGAATTCTGGCGCGCAGAATTGTCTGCTGGGCGAAAGTCGGCGATAATCTCGAAATCGGACAAAAATACGGTCTGATCAAATTCGGCTCGCGCACCGATCTTTTGATGCCGGAAAACACGGAAATTTTTGTCAAAGTCGGCGACCGCGTGACGGGCGGCGAAACAATTATCGGAAAACTAAAAAATTAATGGCTGAAACCGAAATCGAAAAACCGCCTCACAGAGGCTTAAAAAAAGGACTTTACGTTATCCCGACCGCGTTCACGGCGGCGAATATCGCAATGGGATTCTTAGCGGTTCTTTCCTGTCTGCACGGTTTTCAGCTTATCGAAATAAACGCCGACGAATCCGCCCGCTATTTTAACTACGCGGCAATCGCCATCGGTCTGGCGATCTTGTTCGACACGCTCGACGGCAGAGTCGCGCGGATGACGCGGACTTCGACCGAACTCGGCGTGCAGTTGGATTCTCTGGCGGACGTTCTGACATTCGGCATCGCGCCTATCGTTCTCGCTTACAGTTGGGCGATCGGCGCGACGTTTCCCGAACAGAGCGGACTTCACCGGCTTGGGCTTTTCATTTTGTTTATGTATCTGATGTGCGGCGCGTTTCGGCTGGCGAGATTTAACATCCAGGCGACGCGACCGCGCGTTTTGATCGAAGGCACGCCGAAGGTTGACAAGAAAAATTTCGTCGGTCTGCCGATTCCGCCGTCTGCCGGATTGATCGCCTCATTCGTCCATTTCGCGCCGCATCCGCTTATTTCTTACGGCGAATCGCTCGGTCAGTTTTATGCCGTTTTGGTTATGATCTTGATGGTCTTTCTCGGACTTTTGATGGTCAGCACGATCCGTTATACAAGTTTTAAAACGGTCGGCACGGGCAGACGTAATCTTTACCTTTTTCTAACCATTGCCGGAATCGGAATGCTCATCTGGCTGTATTCGAAATATATGCTTTTGATCTTGTCGGGCGCGTATGTTTCGCACGGCGTGATCTGGTATGTTTTAGGGCTTTTCCGCCCGTCAAAAACGACGGTCGAACCGGAAATCGAACCTAATCCGCCGAACGCTTCCTGAGCTTTTTCGACACGAACGAAGTTACATTATCCGAACGCTTCCGTCTTTTTTTTACGATTATTTCTTCGTCGTCCGCGTATTCTCTGCCGCTGACGACGACCAGCGCGGTCATTGTCAAAAACAGAACCGAGACGGCGGTCGTGTGTAGAACAAAATCAAAAAAACTGTGAACAAGAACGGCGAAACAGCCCGCCAACGCGCCGACCGCCACGCCGCGCCGGAAAGTGTTTTTTGTCTGAATGCTTTTCAGACCGATTTTAAATAATAAGAAAAGAAAAGCCGCGCCGATTATCAATCCGACAAGTCCGGCATCGGTCAAAACCTGCAAATAATCATTGTGCGCCTGTTCGACACGCGCCAGACCGTTGTATGTGTCATACGGCGTATAGGCGACGCTGTATGCGCCGATGCCCGCGCCAAACGGCAGGTGGTTTTTGATGATCTGCAAAGTTACGTTCCAGATTTCTGTTCTGCCGGAAGTAACGTTTTCTGTTCCAGCTGTTTCCGAAATCCGCGTCAGCGACGATTCGCCGCCGACCATCACCGCGCCAATGACGATGACCGCGACCAGCGCGGCGGAAAGTCCGATCTTTAAAGCGAATTGCCCGGAACTTTTCGTCCTGGTCGTTAAAATTATTAGAAAGAAAACTTCCGCCAAAAGCGCGACCAGACCGCCGCGCGAACCGCTCAAAACTAGTGCCACGCCCATCAAACCGATCGCCGTGATAAGCAAAAGCCGCCTATCTTTCTGCACCGCGCCGGCAAACATCAGACCGAGCGGAACGGCAATCGTCATCTCGATATAAGCGGCGAAATTATGCCGGTTGACAAACGAACCGAACGGCTTTTTGAGCGCGGCATCGTAAATCCCGTAAATTTTTTCGGGACTCAAGACGGCTTGCAAAATGGCGAAAAATGAAAAAACGAATCCGAAGATCGTGATCAGCCAGACGAGTTTTTTCAGACGGTTCGCCGAATCAACAAAGGCAAGCAGAGCGGCAAAAAATACAAACAGCGCGAAAAAATGAAGCGCGAAAACCTGTGTCCAGAACGGATCGAGCGAGATCGTGCGCGGAATTCCCGAAACTCCGGCGGTTTCCGCCAGACTGCCGAACGGAATTATTTGAACAAGCGCGTAAACCGAAACCGCCAAAATCGGAATCTGCAGAAAACTTTTATGAAAACGGAATGCGCGGCTCGCCAAAGCGTCAACCGCCCAGAAAATAATTATCAGCGAACAGACGAGATAAAAAAGCGCGATAAACGGCTGATGCACCGTCCCGTAAGCGAGCGTCGTCCAAACGATCGTCGCACACAGCAGAAAAAAGATCGTTTTATTCGCCCAGGTTTTTTTGAGTTTTTCTGACATCAGTTTATAAATGGTAATTGGTGATTAGTAACTGGTAACTAGTTTTGAGATTGTCAAGTTAAATTTCAAATACAAAGCTTTTAATAAATAAAAAAACCAATTACTAGTTACCAATTACTAATTACCGCCTTTCCAATTTGAAATCGTCATACCAGAACGAGCCGATGATCGGGCAGTTTTCGCCGCAGTAGGCGCGCGCCGTGCGGACGAAAACGGCTTCTGCCGTTTCGGGCGCGGTAAAATCAATCGTGATTTCCTGCCAATCGTTCGTGCCGGTCGGAAACGGTTTCGAAGCGGCGACCAGACGGCTTTCTTTAGAATCCAAAATTTCGACGACGGGCGTTCCCGCGCTTTTTAATTCTTCGGTTTTCAGCCAAAAACTCAGGCGGTAATTTTTACCCGGTTCGACCGTAACGATCTGAAAAATGTTGCTCAACTGCGGCGCGGAAAAACCGCTGAACGTAACTTTCAAACTGCGCCGCCCGTCGTGTTTTTGATACGGGTCGAGTTTGACGTTCATTTTTTCGACCGTAGAGATTTTCCAGTCGAAATAGACGGTTTCGGGTTTTGCTTCGATCTTTTCTTCGAAACCGCCGTTCTGGACAGTTTCGGCTTTCGCCTGCGGTTCGATGCCGGTTTCCCGGACAAATTCGACCGCCGAACGGTATTTTTGCTTGTCCCAGAGAATCTGCGCCACCAGGCGGGCAACCGCTTCGTTTTGTTTTTTCTCTTCGGCGGTCAGAGTATTCCAGACGCGCAGGCTGTCTTCGGGCAGTTCCTTGCTTGCGTAAAACTGCGCCAGACCGACTTTCGCATCGGGTAATTCCCCGGCAATCGCTTCGAGCCGCGCTTTGTCGCGCTCATAAAAATCCCACGCGATGGAAAAGACCTGCTGGCGGTAACGCAGATTATTTTGCGCCGCTTTTTTGAATTCCGAAAACGCTTCTTCGCTTCGATTTTGACGCAGGTAAAAATTTCCCAGATGCCAGTGCGGATAGGTGTAAGCCGGAGCGAGTTCGACGGCGCGAAGATACGCCGCTTCCGCCGATTCGTATGCTTCGATTTGCTCGCGGGCGCGTCCGAGTTCGACCCACCAGCGAAAATCATACGGCGCGAGCCTTACGGCTTCCTCGTATTTTTCGAGCGAAGGTTCGCCGGTTTCCGGCGTAAGAACAGTTTCGTCCGTGGCGGCGAACAGCCACGTTGCCAGAGGATCAGATGGTGCAAAAGAATAGGCAAGCTGGGCAACGTTTTTGGCGTTCGGATCGGTCGGATTGGTCATATCTGCGAACATTATGCCCAACTGCCAGCGAATCGCAAACCAGCCGAAGATGAGCGCGGCAAAAATCAGCGCAAATAGTCCGAGACGGACAGGCAGAGATCGAGAATTGATAAATTCTATCTGTGTATGTTCTTTATCAGGCACAATCTAAAAAGCTATAAAAATTATTAAATTGAAGCAAGTCCTAAACATTCGCTCCGAAAAATTCGCCGATCTTTTCGACAACGTATTCCTGCTGTTCCGGTTTCAGTTCGGGAAAAACCGGCAATGCGAGCGTTTCGCGCGCGGCTTTTTCCGCTTCCGGGTAATCGCCTTTTAAATATCCGAGAAATTTAAAACATTCCTGAAGGTGAAGCGAAACCGGATAATAAATGTCCGTTCCGATCTCGTTTTCGGTTAAAAATTGTCTGAGTTCATTGCGCCGTTCCGGCACGCGAATAACGAATTGATTGTAAATATGCCGCACGTTTTCGCGTTCGAACGGCAAGCCGATCTGTTCGGTAAGTCCGGCATCGGTGAAAAGTTTGCGGTAATAATCAGCGTTGGCTTTGCGTTTATTTGACCACGCATCGAGATGCGGCAGTTTGACGCGCAAGACCGCGCCCTGAAAACCGTCGAGCCGAGAATTAAGACCGACCCATTTGTGATAATAACGCTCGAATGAGCCGTGAACTCTCAGCGCGTTTAATTTATGCGCGAGTTCGTCGTCATTCGTCGTCATAAAACCGCCGTCGCCCATTCCGCCCAAGTTTTTCGACGGGTAAAAACTGAAACAGCCGATGTCGCCGATGCTTCCGGCGCGTCTTCCGCCGTCCTCCGCGCCGATTGCCTGCGCCGCATCCTCGACAATTGGGACATTGTATTTTTCGCTGATCTTCAAAAGCGCGTCCATATCGGCGCATTGCCCGTAAAGATGCACGGGCTGAATCGCCTTCGTTTTATCGGTAATCCGCGCTTCGATCTGGCTGACATCAAGATTGTAAGTTTGCGGATCAATATCAACAAAAATCGGCACCGCGCCGAGTCTTGTAACGGACGAAACCGTTGCAAAAAAACTATACGGCGTGGTGATGACTTCATCATCATAACCTATGTCGTAAGCCATCAATGCAAGCAGAAGCGCGTCCGAACCGGAAGCGCACGCAATCGCGTGTTTCGCGCCGCAGTATTCGGCTAATTCTTTTTCCAGCGCGGCGACTTCCGCGCCCAAGATAAACCCGTTCGTATCCAAAACTCTGCCCAAAGCCGCTTCGATTTCGGGACGCAAAACTTTATTTTGTTCGGTTAAATCTAATAAAGGAACTTTCATTGTAAAAAGGTCTTTGATCTTTGGTCTTTGGTCTTCGAATTTTTGTTTTCCCAAAAACCAAAGACCAAAATCCGAAGACCAAATGTAAACTCTAATTTTACTCAATGAATCCAGAATTTGCATTTTCGACGATTCTTTTTTAGCTTATTGTCAATGATTTCCGACAAAAAAAAACGCACTTCCAACATTATCAAACGGCTCAAAAAAGAATACCCGGACGCGCATTGCGCTCTCGATCACACGAACGCTTTCGAGCTTTTGATTGCGACGATTCTTTCCGCGCAATGCACCGACGAGCGCGTCAATATTGTAACGGCAAATCTTTTTCGCAAATATCGCAAGCCTGAAGATTACTTAAAAGTTACACAGGAAGAACTCGAAAAAGATATTCATTCGACCGGCTTTTACCGCAACAAAGCGAAAAATATTCAAGGCGCGTGTCAGAAAATTATCGAACTTTACAAAGGCGAAATCCCTCAGACGATGGACGAACTTCTTGTTTTAAACGGCGTGGCGCGAAAGACGGCAAACGTCGTTCTCGGAAACGCTTTCGGCATCGCATCGGGCGTGGTCGTTGACACGCACGTTTCGCGTCTGTCGCAGAGATTGGGTTTGACGGAAGAAGCCGTGCCGGAAAAGATCGAAAAAGATTTGAGCGAACTTGTGCCGAAAAAAGACTGGATAATGTTTCCGCACTGGCTCATCTGGCACGGCAGGAAAGTGTGTCAGGCGCGTAAACCGAAATGTGCGGAATGTGTTTTGGAAAATATTTGTCCGAAAATCGGGGTCAAATGATTTAATAAATTATTTTTTCGGAATAGATGATAGTTGATAGATAATAACTGATAGATTTTGTATCTCTAATCTTTCATCTATCAGTTATCATCTATTCCGAAACTAAATAACTATGAGCAACAGTATCCTACAAGAAAAATCCTACAAATTTGCACTCCGAATCGTAAAATTAAGTCAATTTTTAAATGATGAAAAACATGAATTCG
Source organism: Pyrinomonadaceae bacterium (assembly GCA_041940425.1). Taxonomy (GTDB): domain Bacteria; phylum Acidobacteriota; class Blastocatellia; order Pyrinomonadales; family Pyrinomonadaceae; genus DATHTS01. Next base: position 55,207 of record JBGTSF010000026.1, on the reverse strand, counting down.
TTCTATCGAAGAAAATTTTGGATTCGGGAACGGCAATTGGAGTTTTAATCGAAGAAGCGAGACAAGGCGAAGATCGCGCCGATTTCTCCAAGAAACTTTCTATTGCAAATAAGGAAGCATTCAAAACCAATTTCTGGCTGCGATTGTTACGGGATGGAAATTTTATTACCGACAAACAAGCCGAATCCTTATTATTCGACTGTGAGGAATTACAAAAAATGCTGATTTCTTCGCTAAAAACAGCGAAACAAACATCTTAAATTTTATTAAAACTCGATTCCCTGCTGAGCGAAAATTCCGGCGTGGAAAGGATGCTTTATTTCCTTCATTTCGGTCACGAGATCGGCGGCTTCGACGAGTTTTTCGGGCGCGTTTCTGCCTGTAACGATGAGGTGCAGATTCGGCTGTTTTTCGCGCACCTGTTTTATTTCTTCCAGAACTTTGTCCAAATCCAAAAATCCGTAATCGAGAACATAGACGAGTTCGTCAAAAACCAAAAGGTCGTATTCTTCGCTCCGCATTTTTTCGACACATAAAGCCCAGGTTTCTTCGCTCGTCTTGATGTCCTGCGCTTTATCGTTCGTGTCCCATGTAAAACCGTCGCCCATCGTGTGGACTTCGATTCCTAATTCTTCGAGCGATTCGTGTTCGCCGTAGCGGTCGGTTTTCGATTTCATAAACTGGATCAGACAGCAGTTCATTCCGCGTCCCGCCGCGCGAACCAACACGCCGAGAGCGGCGGTTGTTTTGCCTTTACCGTCGCCCGTGTTGACCATCAGCAAGCCTTTAGTGTTTTCCTTGTAATTTTCCCTGCGCCATTTGTAACGCTTTTCCTTTTTTTCCGCCATTTTTCTGTAAATACTAATTTGCCACGAATTACACGAATAACACGAATGAGTTTTTAAAATTTCTTATTCGTGCAATTCGTGTAATTCGTGGCTAAATTTTTTCAAAAATTTAAGCCGAAATCAATTCCGGTTTTTCTTCCGCTTCGTTTTCGTCAAAATATTTTTCAACCGCCGTAATTAAAGCCGAAACGAGTTTATTTTCCTGCTCGTCCCAATCGCCTGTAACGCGGCATCCGGCGGCGTTTTTATGCCCGCCGCCGCCGAATCTTTCGGCGATGCGGGCGACATTCAGACCGTCTTTTGAGCGCAGACTGACGCGATACGCGCCGGGCTGAACTTCGCGCATATAGCAGACGGCGATGATGTCTTTAGCGGCAAGCGGCATATTGACAAAACCGTTGTTGTCGCCGTCAACCGCTCCGGCTTTTTCCGCCATCTCCAATGTCTGGCGCATCCACGCGACTCTTCCCGATGCGTCGCGTTTGACCGTATCGAGAACCTGACGCATCAATTCGATTCGGCTCCATGAATAGCTGTTATAGACGACTTCGGAAATGACGTGCGGTTTCGCTCCGGCTTTAACTAATTCCGAAGCGACTTTCAAAGTGCGGTCGGTCGTGTTTGAAAAATGGAATGAACCCGTATCGGTAACGAGCGCGAGATAGACGCATTCGGCGATTTCTTTCGAGATGCGCCCGCCGATCGCTTTGCAGAGATTGTAGATCATCTCCCCGACTGCCGAAGCGGTCGGATCAATCCAGTTGATCTTGCCGAAATGCTCGCTCGTCGCGTGGTGGTCAATATTGACCGTCAGATGATTTTCGAGATTGCCGATGCCGGGACGCGCCAGGTCGGAGCATTCGATAACGAAAACCGCGTCGTATCTGCCGTTGACTTCGGAAACCTTTTTTACTTCGTCCGCGCCGGGAAGCTGTTTGTAAGCGGGCGGAATATCGTCGCGTAAAACCACTTCCGCTTCTTTTCCGAGCGAACGCAAAAGCCAGCAAAGACCGAGTGAAGAACCTACGCCGTCGCCGTCTGGACGAACGTGTGTCGTGATGGCAAAATTGCTTTTGTTTTCAATTAACTCTACTACTTGACTTAACATCTCTAAAGAGTTGTGAGTTCTGAGTTGTGAGTTCTGAGTTATTTTTAATTAACTCGCAACTCGCAACTCGCAACTCGCAACTTTTTTAGTCCTCTTTAATTTCTAAATTTTCCAGAATCTCATCTACCCGCGCGGCATTTTCTTCGACCGTATCGCGTGCGAAATGCAGATGCGGCGCGTGATTGAGATTCAGGTTGAGCGCGACTTGCTGGCGAACATACGTCGCCGCGTGCTGGAGCGCGCTCATCGCTTTTTTAATTTCTTGTTCGCTTCCCTCGACCGTGACAAAAACCCGCGCGTCGCGCATATTATCCGAAACCACGACATCGGTTACAGTTACGCCTTGAACACGCGGGTCTTCGAGTTCGTAACCGACAATTTCGATGATCTCTTCGCGTAAGGACTCCGCGAATCTTTCTGGACGACGCATATTTCAGTGAGCAGTGAGCAGTGAGCAGTGAGCAGTTCTTTTCTGCTTACCGCTCACTGCTCACTGCTTTCTATAATTCAGTAGCCGCGACTTTCTCTATGACAAATGCTTCGATCTCGTCGTCAACTTTGATGTCGTTGAAATTGACGAGGCTGATACCGCATTCGAAGCCCTGACGGACTTCGTTTGTATCTTCCTTGAAGCGTTTGAGCGATGCGATGTCGCCTGTCCATGCGACCACGCCGTCGCGGATCAGCCGCGCGCTCGCCTGTCGGCGAATCACGCCGTCGGTCACGCGGCAGCCGGCAATCGTTCCGACTCTCGACACTTTGAAAGTTTCCTGAACGAGAGCCTTGCCTAAAATGACTTCTTTCTCGATGGCATCGAGCATTCCGATCATCGCGGCGCGGATTTCTTCTTCGACCTTGTAAATGATCGAATGCAAGCGAATGTCAACTTCTTCCTGTTTGGCGACCTCTTCGGCTCGCGCTCCCGGACGGACATTGAAACCGATGATGACGACCGCCGTCTGCGCGACATCGGCTTGGGTCGCCGAAGCGAGCAAAACGTCGGATTCGGTGATCGCGCCGACGCCGGAGCGAATGACTCTAACTTTAACTTTGTCAGTCGAAAGTTTTTCGAGCGTCGCGCGAAGGACTTCGACCGAACCTTGAACGTCGGCTTTGAGCACAACCAAAAGTTCTTTGATCTCCGCCTGACCGAGCGATTCGATACCGCGTTTCGTCGTCTTGATCATCGCCGCCTGACGCGCCTGCATCTGCCGCTGGTTGGCGATATTCTGCGCTTTGTCTATATCGGAAACCGCCTGGAAAACATCCCCGGCTTGCGGAACGCCCTGCAGTCCCAAAACTTCGACGGGTGTGGCGGGCGGTGCTTCTTCGACCGTTTCGCCCCTATCGGAAAACATCGCGCGCACCTTGCCGTGATACTGCCCGACGATGAACGGATCGCCAACGCGCAGAGTTCCCTGCTGAACCAAAACGGTGGCGACCGCGCCGCGTCCCTTATCGAGTTTCGCTTCGAGAACCACGCCGGAAGCGCGTCTGGTCGGACTCGCTTTCAGATCCATGATGTCCGCCTGAAGCAAAACGGTTTCAAGGAGCGTATCGAGATTTTCGTGTTTTTTCGCCGAAACGGGAACCATTTCGATATCGCCTCCCCAATCAATCGGCTGAACGCCCAAACCGGCAAGCCCCTGTTTCACCATATCGGGATTCGCATCCGGTTTGTCAATTTTATTGATCGCCACGATCATCGGAACTCCCGCCGCTTTTGAATGTTCGACAGCTTCGATGGTCTGCGGCATCACGCCGTCGTCCGCCGCGACAACCAAGATCACAACATCGGTCGCTTTCGCGCCGCGCGCGCGCATCATCGTGAAAGCTTCGTGACCGGGCGTATCTAAAAAGACGACGCGGCGTTCTTCTTCCGGGTTATCGGGATTTTTGACGAAAACCGAATACGCGCCGATATGCTGGGTGATACCGCCTGCTTCGCCTTCGGCAACATTGTCCGAGCGAATCGCGTCGAGCAGACTGGTTTTACCGTGGTCAACGTGTCCCATCACGGTCACGACCGGCGGGCGCGGAAGCTCCAGATCATCGGCTTCCGTTGCTATCAACTCTTCAAACTCCTGCTCGATAACCATTTCTTCAAACGGCACAAGGCTCACATCATAACCGAACTGTTCGCCCAAATCCTGTGCCATTTGCTCGCTCATTGATTGATTGAGCGTGGCGAAAATCCCGCGTTTGACGAGAAGCTGGACGATGTCGCGCGGCGTTACGTTGATCGCTTCGGCAAATTCGCGGATGGTCGCGCCCTCGGTCAGACGAATCGGTTTCAGATGGTCTTTATCAACTTTTCCTACCTGTTCGAGAATGCGTTCCTCGATGGATTTCGGACGGACGATCTCGAATTCTCTTTCCTGAAACTTATCCTTGTTGTCGAATGAGCGTCCGCTCTTTTTACCCGAACTGCGCCCGAATTTTTTGCGGTTGTCGTGCGTCGGCGTATAGACGGTCTGCGGTGTCGCGGTTTCGCCCGGCGTTCCGCGCAGATCGCGTCCGCCGCGTTTTTTGTCTTTTAATCTTTCGGCTCGCTCTCTTTCCGGTTTCGGCGGCGCGGCGATTTTTTCGCCCGGCTTGAGACCTTTCTTGAGCGCGTCGGGAGTCAGGGTCAATTGCTTGACTTGCGTCCCGGTCGGACGCAAAACTTTAGTCGTCTGCAATTTCGGTTTCTCAGCTTCTTCCGCTTCCGCTTTCGTTTCTTCAACAGTGTCTTCCGCGACAGCTTCCGCTTTTTCCGGTATTTCTTCCGCTTCGGCTTCGACGGTTTCCGGCTCGACGACTTCCGGTTCCTCTTCCTCCGCTTCGACCGTTTTCTCAGCTTTCGGCTTGGCAACCATTTTCTTTACTCTGACGGGCGGCTTCGCTTCCTTTTCTTCTTCCGCGGCGGGTTTGGCTTCCTCTTTTTTCTTATCTTCGGCGGGAACTTCTTCGATTTCCGGTGCGGAAATTTCTTCAGATGATTCTTCTTCGTCGGTTTCCGGCGCTTCTTTCTTTTTAACCGCTTTTTTTATAACCTTGATCGTCCGTTTCGGCGCGGCTTCCACTTTCGGAAAATATTTATTGCGAACCTTTTCCGCCAGTTCCTTGGAAACGGAATTCGAAGGCACACTGACATCCGCGCCCTCGCGCCGCAAATCCTCGATGATGCGCTTGGGTTCTTGTTTTAATTCTCTTGCTAAATCGTAAATCCGAACGTTTGCGGACATATTTTATCTGTTTTTTAGAAAATTTCGAGTAGCCGATTTTATTCCTGCTACTCGCTCCAAATTTCTTTGGATTATCAATAATTAAAAACCGTTACTTTTTTAACGATTATTCCATTTCCTTTTCCTCGACCGTCGAAGTTTCCGCAGTTTGCGTTTCCGTGTTTTCAGTTTCAGAATTTTCCGCCGTTTCCGCTTCAAAATTTTCGCGCGAATCGTCTCCCGAAATCATTGCCGGAGTAAGTTCAGGCGATGCATCGGTTTCGAGTTCGTTTTCGATCTCGGTCATTTCTTCCGTGTCCGAATCGGTCAACTCTGCGGTTTCGGTCGGAATTTCGTCATAAACATCCGAACTGTCTTCCGAATTGTCAGTCTCAAACGCATCATGTTCGACCGTTTCGGCTTCCGGCGTTTCTTCGCCCGCAACGGCTGCATCATAACCGGCATCCGTGTCTTCGCTCATTTCCGAAGCATCGGCTTCCGATATTTCTTCCGTTGTTTCTTCGGAAACTGCGGCGGAAGGTTCAGCCGTTTCAATGGTTTCATCGCCGGTAGATTCTTCGGTCGTTTCTTCCGTATCTGATGTTTCAACGGCATCGGCGGTTTCCTCTGCGGTTGCCGCTGTAACCGTTTCACCTTCTGCGGCATCGGTTTCTTCAACCGTTTCGTCCGAAACAGATTCGGCAGGCTCGGCGCTTTCGTCAGATGCGGTTATTGCTTCCGCAGTCGTTTCTTCGACCGTTTCAAATTCGGTAACAGATTCGGCAGTTTCAGCTTCAATCTGCGAATCGCCCTCAACCGTTTCCGATGCCAGCTCCGCTTCTTCCGCCATCGAGTTTCTGCTTTCGAGAACTTTTTGCGCCGTTCCGAGAATCTCCTGCGCTTCGTCCAAACTGATGTCGAGCGTTTCGACCAGTTCGTCAATCGAAAGCGCGGCTAATTTATCAATATCGTCAACGCCTTTTTCATTCAGAGTATCGGCTTGAGCCTCGGTAACAATATGCAGAACCGCAAGCGGAACGGGTTCGCCCGAAGCCACCATATCGCTCATCTGTTGCGCAATCTCGGATTTGAGAACTTCTTCGCTGATGATGTCAATATTCCAGCCGACGAGTTTTGTCGCCAGGCGGACGTTCTGACCGAATTTACCGATTGCCAGAGAAAGTTGATCTTCCGGCACGATGACTTCCATCTTGCGGTTGTCAATGTCGGTAATCCGAACTTGCGAAACTTTGGCGGGCGAAAGCGCGTTTGCCGCAAAGATCGAAGGTTCGTCCGACCATTCGATAATGTCAATTTTTTCGCCGCGCAGTTCTTTAATAATTGACTGCACGCGCGAACCTTTCATCCCGACGCACGCGCCGACCGGATCAACGTCTTTTTCATTCGACGAAACGGCGATCTTCGCGCGGTCGCCCGGCTCACGAACAGCGGATTTAATGACGACCGTTCCGTCATAAATTTCGGGAACTTCCATTTCAAAAAGCCTTTTCAAAAGTTCAGCCGAAGCGCGCGAAGCGACGATCTGCTGACCGCGAAGTTCTTTGCTGACATCTTTGATGACGACGCGGATGCGGTCGTTGATCGTCCATGTTTCGCTTCTCACCTGTTCGCGTTTCGGCACGATGGCTTCAAGATTGTTCGAGAGTTCGACGATCATATCGCCGCGCTCGAAACGCTTGACCTGACCGTTGAAAATCTCGCCGATGCGCTCGAAATACTCGTCGTAAATTTTCGAACGGACAGCTTCACGAACTTTTTGAACGAGAATCTGCTTGGCGGTCTGCGCCGCGATGCGTCCGAGTTCTTCGGTCGGCAGCGGAATTTCCAAAACGTCGCCGATTTCGACTTCATCACCGGCAAGCTCCTGCGCTTCGGCGAGCGACATTTCGGTCGAGGGATTTTCGACTTCGGCGACGACTTCTTTATGCGCCGAGATTTCGACCATTCCTTCTTCGTCGTTCCAGTCAACCTGTATGCTTTCGCCGGTTTTATCGTGAGCGCGAAACTGTTTGCGCGCCGCCGCTTTGACGGCATCCTTCATTGCCTCGATCACCAGATCACGGTCAAGTCCGTGTTCGCTGCACAAAATTTCGATGTTCTGTCCGATTGATGATGTCATACTTTTCGAGTGCTGAGTGCTGAGTGCTGAGTGCTGAGTTTTTCTCTCGACTCTCGACTCTTGACTCTCGACTATTCCTTTCTTTTCAACTCTTCTTCGAAATCTACTTCGAGATTCGCTTTCGCCACCGTGTTATAAGGGAATTGAACAATTCCGTTTGTTTTGTCTTCAAAAACGATCTCTTCGCCTTTGACCTCGACGATGCGACCGCTGAAATTTTTCTGTCCGCCGACCGGCTGCGTCGTTTTTACTTTCGCCCGCTCGCCGGTAAATTTTTCAAAATCCTTTAAATTATAAAGCCCGCGTTCAAGTCCGGGCGACGAAACTTCGAGCGTGTAAGCGGTCGGAATAAAATCTTCCGCGTCCAAAACCGCTTCGACTCTTCGGCTCATATCGGCGCAGTCGTCTATGCTCACGCCTTCCGGTTTGTCAATAAAAATCCTGACGACCGCATTCTTTGCCGCTCCGACCATTTCAACGTGAACAAGTTCCAGATTCAGTTCGTCCGCCGCCGATTCGGCGATCTCACGAATTTTTTCGGTTATCAATCCCTTGTTCATAGCGAATTTACCCCAAAATAAAAAGTGGGCGCGAAACCCACAGTTTGCGTTCCCACGCCTAGCAGGAAACGAATATCATACACGAAAGACAAAGCTTATGGCAAGCAAGGTCTAGAATTTAGACTTTAACTCGTTGATCAGCGAATTGATTTGCGAAAACTTTTTCTCGAATTTTGAGAAATTGTCTTTTGTCGCTTCGCCAGCCAGATTTTCGGCTAAAGCGACCAACTCGCGCGATTCAGCCAGCAAACGGTTCGCGTCTTTTTTTAAATCTTGGGCATCGCCGCCTGTCAGACCGGATTGCGATTTTTTTACTTCGCCGATTCCCCAATGCGTGATCTTCACCCAGTCGGCTTTGCTCGTTTCGACGATCCAGCCATTAACGCTTAATTCTTTAAAAATAGGATTGTAATTGGCGTGAAATCCGAGTTTTTTGACCAAATCCGCAAAATCAACCGCTTTTGAATCACTGCCGCCGGTTTCTTCGAACAACTTCGCTAAAACTTGATGATAAACGTCCATAGTTTTTTGAGTGCTGAGTGCTGAGTGCTGAGTGCTAAGATTTAACAATTTACTTAGCACTTAGCACTCAGCACTTAGCACAGATTTAGTCGAATGCTAATTTCGCCGCGCCTAAGATTCCGGCATCGTCGCCGAGTTCGGCGCGGACGAGTTTTGCGCGTCTGGCGGGTTCGTCAAAAGCGCGTTTGTTTATCTGATCCTGAACATGCCCGATAAACAGATCCCAACCGGCGGACGCGCCGCCGCCGATGACGATGATTTCGGGATTCAGAACATTGACCAGATCCGCCAGGGCGATGCCCAAATAAAAACCCATTTTTCGAAAAACTTCAAGTGCGAGTTCGTCGCCTTTCTTTCCGGCTTCGAAAACATCGAGCGCGGTCAGGCGCGATTTGTTCAATAAAACCGATTTCGGATACAGATTTTCGAGTTCGCGCGTCATACGCACAACGGCGGTTGCCGACGAATACTGCTCGACGCATCCGCGGCTTCCGCAGCCGCACGGCTCGCCCAGAGATTCGACGCAGATATGACCGATCTCTCCGGCTGTGCCGTCCACGCCGCGCAGAATTTTTCCGTCCAGGATTATTCCGCCGCCGACTCCCGTTCCGAGCGTTACGCAGATCGAATTTTGAAAACCTTTCGCCGCGCCGAGCCAGTTTTCGCCGATTGCCGCCGCGTTCGCGTCGTTTTCCAGAACGACCGGAAGATTCAGTTCGTCTGAAACGGTTGCCGAAAAACGAAAACCGTCGAGCGCGGGCAGATTCGGAGCTTTTAAGATAATTCCTTCGGGCGCGTTCAATGTCGCCGGAACAGCCGCGCCGAACGCCTTGATCCAGCCTTTTTTTCGCACGGCTTTTAAACACTCGCTTGCGGCTTCGGTGATCGAGGAAACGATCTCATTGGCGCGTTCGGATTTTGGTGTGTCGTGTTTTGTGCGGTGAAGTATTTTGCCGTCGCGGTCAACCGCCGCCATTCGCAAATTTGTTCCGCCGAGATCGGCGGCTAAAACGATTTCCTTCATTGATTTTTATCGAAAAATCTTCGGGATCAAAAATCAATCCGCAACCTGTAAAATCCGCTTGGCGCGTTCGAGCGATTTACTGTCGCCCAAAAGCGTCAGAATGTCGTCGTAGCGCAGAACGGTCGCTCCGTTCGGCGAAATTAAATTCCCGTCGCGCCGGAGAGCGACGACCAGACAGCCGCGCAGACTGAGTTTCGCCAGATTATTACCGATAGATTTCCGGCTGGTAACGCGAATTTCATCCAGATGTTCGGCTTCCGCGTTGGATTTGGTCGCCATCAATTTAAAGAGGCTCGGACGCAAAACCATATTTTCCAGAATCGCGGCGGTCGCATGGATCGGACTCATCGTTTCGATTCCGGCTTCGGTAAAAGCGGATAGGTTCGATGTCGAGTTGGCGCGGGCGACGATGCGTTTGTCGCCGAAGTTCGAGCGGACGACCTGACTGACGAGCAGATTTACCTTATCGCTCGACGTGGCGACGATCACGCATTTAGCGGTCGGCACGCCCGCCTTTTTCAAAACGTCTATGTCGGTCGCGTCCGCGCAGTAGATATTCACGCCTTTCAAATCTTTCGACAAACGGCAATGTTCCTCGTGATTGTCAATAATTGAAACGGTTTCGCCCGCCGTTACGAGCCTTTCGGCAAGCAGGCGTCCGGTTTCGTCCGCACCTACAATAACTGTGTGTCTGGGCATAACTCTAAAAAATTTCGCCAGCCAACCGGCGAATGTTCCCTCGATCAGAACCGTTCCGAGAATGACCGCGAATACAAGCGACACGAGCATTTTACCCTCATTCGTATAACCGCGGTCAATCAGTTCGAATGCAAAAAACGTCGCAACCGAGGCGGCGACGATGCCGCGCGGACCGATAAACGAGATGAAAAGTTTTTCGCGATCGTTCAATTCCGAACCCGCCGTCGAGAGAAAAACGCGGACGGGACGAACGAGAACCATCAATACTAAAACGACCAGCACGCCGCGCCAGCCGAGTACCGCCAAATCCTGCAAACTCAGGCTTGCCGCCAATAAAATAAACACGGCGGAAATAGCGATCGAAGCGAGGTCGCCTTTGAATTCTTCGACCTGTTCCTTATGCGGAATATCGAGCGAGCCGATGGCGACACCGGCAATCGCCGCCGCCAAAACTCCGGCTTCGTGCGCGAAAAATTCGGCAAGCGTGTAAGCCGCGAGCGCGCTTCCTAAAATCACGAGCCGTGTATATTTCGACGGCAAAAGATGAAAACGTTTGGAAACGAGATAGATAAAAAGACCGATTAAAAGTCCCGTTACCGTTCCGGCTAAAACGGTTTCGACGGCGTGTGTAACGACATACGTCCAATCGCCCGTGTTCAAAATTGCCGTAAAAATTATCGCCGCTAAAATCACGCCCAAAGGGTCGGCGATGATTGATTCGCTTTCGAGCGTCGAACGCACGCGCCGATTGACATTGACCTTTTTCAGGATCGGCGTGATAACGGTCGGACCCGTAACGGAAACGATCGCGCCGAACAGAATGCTTATTTCCCACGAAAGTCCGAGAATAAAATGCGCCGACGCTCCGGCAAGAATGGTCGTTATCAAAAGCCCGACCGTCGTCAGTCCCGTAACGGCGCGGGAAGTGTGGCGCAGATCGTAAATATTTAAAAGAAGTCCGCCTTCGAAAATAACGATGGCGACCGCCGTTTTGACGATGACGCGCAAAAATTCGTCGAGAATCGCGGGCTGAACAAGACCGATAATTTCCGGTCCGAAAAGCAAGCCGCCGATAAGTAGCGGTCCGGTCGCCGGAATCCGCAGACGTTCGGCAAGAATCTGCGCGGACGTGCCGATGATCAGAACACAGACCAGCGTCGCCATCATCGCAATGACCGGCTCGGTTTGTTTTAAACTGAGAAGATATGACTCGAACACAGGATTTATTTACAGGGCGTAAAAGGAAATTTTAGCTCAATTCCTTCAATATCAGATTTGACCGAAATTTTTGCGGCGTTGGTTGTTTTTTGCACCCAACCCCGTTCGTTTGGTTGATAGTGTTCGGCTAATTGCGGACAATTCGCCAAGTTTTTTTCGTAAATTCTGAAGGTCGCAAAAATTTTTATCTTCTTCCCTTTTAGCACAGGCACGACAAAACTTCCATCTTCCTTCGATTGATAATCCGTATTCCAATCCGCAATTTTATTTCCCGTATAAAATTCGATCTGAACATTTTTCGCCGGAGAATCATCGGCGTAAAAGACTTTTCCCTTGACTGATTTTAGAGGATGATCTTTCGGAAAATGTATGTCAAAGTTTTCCAACTTGGAAGTTTTGGAAATCGTGAACGTCGCCGCATCCTCGATTTTTATCGCGTTCGGGTAAAAAACAGGCGGAAAATTTTTATAGACATCTCTCGAAAAATCATTCGGTTTAACCATCAAATAATAACTGCCGTCAGGAATGCCGGTCAGAAAATATTTGCCGTCGCCGTCCGTTTGCGCGTCTTTTCTTTGAAGATAAGCCAGCACTTCGTTTGAGCGCAGCCAACGAACTTCAAAATTTTCCAACGGCTCGCCGTTTGATAAAAACACGCGACCGCTTACTTTGTTATCCGGTTCTAATAAGACATTTATTTCATAACAGGAATTATCTTTTATATCCAATTCGAGTTCGTTCGTTTCCGGCGGACGATGAAACAGTTCAAATCCGCGAATTTTCAAATCTGCTGGGGTTTTCGGTCTGACTTTGTAATTCCCTTCGGGCAAATTATAAATTTCGTAAACGCCGGCTTTATCGGAAAAAATTTGATGTGTCTGATTTTCTCCGATTATTTCAACCAAAGTAGAAACAGGCAGTTGTGTAAGATAATTTCTGATCGTCCCGGAAACGCGGTTTTGAACTTTTTCTTTTTCTATTTTTTCCAGATACTTCAAATCGGCGGCGGCTTCCTCGATACGTTTATCACGACTACAACAACCGAAAACTTTCCAATTTTTTGTTTTTTCGTCTTTATGAGGAAACAAAAGATAGCGTTGACCGATTGTTAATTCCGTATTAATTATAATTTCATCTTTCAGATCGGGATTGTAAGATTTTTCAATTTGAAAAACCGTTACTGTTTTTCCGTTTTCAATTCTGTTTTCTTTGCCAAAACCGATAACCGCGGATTTGTAATATTGGCAAATTGGAATTGTCGCACAGTCACATTGAGCATTGGCGTTTTGCCAACTAATCAATAAGAAAGCGATTAATATGGTGAGAGAAGATAAAAACTTAAAATACATCTTTCAAAAAACCGAATCTTTAGCCTTGTCTTCTTCCGATCATATCCAAACCGACGGCTAAAACTAATATCGCGCCTTTGGTCAATTCCTGCATAAAATCGCGGACATTCAACAAAGACATCCCGTTGTCGAGCGATGCCATGATCAGCGCGCCGAGACACGCGCCGAAAACCGTTCCGCGTCCGCCCATCAAACTCGCTCCGCCGATCACGCAGGCGGCAATCGCGTCCAATTCCTTCAAAACACCGGCATCAGGCGCGGCACTGCCGACACGCGCCGTAAAGATCAAAGCCGCAATACCTGTAAACGCACCTAAAAGAGCGAAAACTTTGACGATGTTCGCTTTGTTGTTGATTCCCGAAAGCCGCGCCGCATCCGCATTTCCGCCGATGGCGTAGAGATAACGTCCGAACGTCGTGTTGTTAGTAATAAAAAATCCGACGAGCGCGACCGCTAATAAAATCAAAACCGGAATCGGAACGCCGGCATACGAATTCATCACATAAATAAACAGGACGACTCCGCCGATGGGCAGAAGCGATTTTAAAAGCTCCCTGCCGATATTTCCGTCGCCGATGCCGTATTCCTTTTCCGCCTTTGCGCGACCAACGGCGAAATAGAGAATCGCCAA
>JBGTSF010000026.1:0-41892 GCA_041940425.1 Pyrinomonadaceae bacterium | reverse complement strand
CAAAATCGCTACCGCCGCCAAAACCCAGCCGACCATCGGGTGAATGTAGCCCTGACCGATCTGTTTAAATGTCGTATCGGCAATCGGGATCGTCTCCGATTGCGAAAGCCCCTTGATCGCGCCGCGCCACGCCAGAAGCCCGCCGAGCGTTACGATAAAAGCCGGAATATTAAAATAAGCGGTCAGCGAACCCTGCAAAATTCCGATCAAAACCGAAACAGCGATCGCCGCCGCGATTGCCGCCGGCAGACCGTAGCCCCAACTCGTCAAAACGATCGCCGCCACGCCGCCCGAAAGTCCGAGAAGCGAACCGACCGACAGATCAATATTGCCCGAAACGATGACCATCAGCATCCCGACCGCGATTATTCCGGTAACGGACGTTTGCAGCATCAAATTCGACAGGTTGCGCGGCGATAAAAATATGCCATCAATCAAACCGCCTGTCTGCCACTGAAAGAAAAGCCAGATGATAACCAACGCGCCGAACATCGTGTAGGCGCGCAGTGCCGATGTCTCGATTTTGAATCCTTTTTTTTCCGTTATAGTTTCGCTCATTATCTCAAATCCTCTGTGATTCTCTGTGTAATCTCCGTGTTCTCTGTGTTAGAAAATTTGATTAAACACAGAGAACACGGAGATTTTCACAGAGTTCACGGAAATTTTTATCCGAAAATTTTTCGGCGTATTCCGTCTTTCAAAATTAGAACATTAAAATTTATCAAAAGTCCGAGATGCCAGCCGCCGAGTTTCAAATATGTAACCAGTTGCGCTTCGTGAATCTGAGCAATTGCTTCTATCGCTTTTATTTCAAGAACAATTGATTTTTCGACCAAAAAATCCAAACGATAACCGCATTCGAGTTTCACACCTTTATACTCGACCGGCAAAGGTTTTTCTTTTTCAAAATTGATACCGCGAATCAAAAACTCGCGTGCTAAACATTCCTTGTATGCCGATTCAAGCAATCCCGGACCTAATTGCCTGTGAACTTCAATCGCCGCTCCAATTACATCGCCTGTAATTTTATTTAAATGGGAGTCGTTCATCTCAAAAATTTTCTCTGTGCAAACTCCGTGTTCTCTGTGTTTAAAGTTTTCTAAAAGTTTCAAACCATAACCTTCGATTCACCCGTCGCCGCCACCATCACTTTTTCCGGCGTTGCTTCCGCTTTTGAAAATTCGCCCGTCAATTTTCCTTCGTGCAAAACCAGAATTCTGTCCGACAAACCCAAAACTTCCGGCAACTCCGAAGAAACCATCACAATTGCCAGACCTTCTTTGGCGAGTTTGTTTATTTCCGCGTAGATTTCCTGTTTCGCGCCGACATCAATCCCGCGCGTCGGTTCGTCCAGAAACAAAACCTTCGGATTCGTCAAAAGCCATTTTCCCAAAACGACCTTTTGCTGATTTCCGCCCGAAAGCGTTCCGGCGACGGTCATCGGCGAATTGGCTTTGACGCGCAGAGAATCCATCACGCGGCGCGTCGCCACCGTTTCGCGCGAGCGGTGCGTTAAGAATTCGCCGGAAATTTGTTTCAAACCGGCAAGCGTCGAATTATCGAGAATCGTCTGATCAAGAATCAAACCGAAACGCTTTCTGTCTTCCGTAACAAACCCGATTCCGTGCCGGATCGCATCGCGCGGCGCGGCTATCGAAACCTTTTCGCCTTCGACAAAAACCTCGCCCGAATGCGTTCCGCGCCACGCGCCGAAAATAGACATTAAAAGCTCGCTTCGTCCCGCGCCCATCAAACCGGCAATGCCGAGAACTTCGCCTTTGCGGACGGAAAACGAAACGTCGTCAACCAATTTTTTGTCCGGCGCGTCCGGGTCGAAAGCACTGATATTTTTGACTTCCAAAACCGTTTCGCCGAAATCGTGCGTCGTTTCGGGGAAAATATCGCCGACCTCGCGCCCGACCATCAGGGCGATAACTTTATCTTTTGTTAAATCTGCGGCGTTGTTTGTTCCGACCGTCTGACCATCGCGCAAAACGGTGATGCGATCACTCATCAAAAAAACTTCGTCGAGTTTGTGCGAGATATAGATCATCCCGACACCGCGCGATTTCAAATCCTTTAAGATTTCAAAAAGCGTCTCGACTTCCGATTCGGTCAAAGCGGCGGTCGGTTCATCGAGAACAAGAATTTTCGCTTTTTGGGAAAGAGCTTTGGCGATTTCGACCAATTGCTGTTGCCCGATTCCCAAGTTTCCGACTTTCGTGCGCGGATTGAGCGGCAGATTCAAATCTTTCAAAAGCTGTGAAGATTTTTGATAAACTTCCGCCCAATTTATCACGCCGAACCGTTGCGGCTCTTTGCCGAGAAAAATATTTTCGGCGACGGTCAGTTCTTTAACGAGTGAAAGTTCTTGAAAAATGATGGCGATTCCGGCTTCTTCGGCTTGGCGGATATTGTGAAATTGCTTCACGTCGCCTTCGACCACGATGTCGCCGCCGTAAGTTCCGTAAGGATAGACGCCCGACAGAACTTTCATCAAAGTAGATTTCCCCGCGCCGTTTTCGCCGACGAGCGAGTGAAATTCCCCTTCGTGCAAATCCATCGTCACGCCGTCCAGAGCTTTTACGCCCGGAAACTCTTTTGTGATCTGCCGCATTTCAAGAAGTGCCATAACGATCTAAGTTATTACAAATTTTTTTATTTGTCCGCGAAGAATGCGAAAAAAGTTTAACAGAAATTGTCCACAGATGAACACAGATGAACACAGATTTTTAAAGAATAGATCAAAAATCATCTGTGTGTATCCGTGTTCATCTGTGGACAAAATATTTTCGCGCGTCGGCGCGAATAAAATTTAAACTAGTTCAAACCGATCAGCGCAAACGCCCTGCGTGGTTCCTCGTTCTGCATAAACCAATACCAGATTTTTCCGCTTCGCATATTTTCCGCGCCGAGCAGGGTCATTCCCTGATCGATGCCGAGAATGTCGCCGTCAACCCAGCCGTTGTGCGGATTGAAAGCGTCGGCGAAACCGTATCTGCCGTAAACCTTGTCGCCGTATTCCTCTTTCATATGCTTCAAAGTCCGAAGAGCGATGTCCGGCGTGAACATCAAAGAACCGGCGACGGCATACGGCACGACCGAACCGTCCGTTCGATCGTGGCGCGGCGGCGCGCCCCAGGCGATGTAGCCGCGTTCGGAATCCGAAGCCGAAAGCCCCCACATCGTCGCCGAATATTTCGGAAACTCCTTGCTCAAAACGTCCACGAAAAATTTGTGATGCGCGCGCGTCGCCTGCACAGAATTTTCGTAGTAATTGACGAACGGCGGGCGATGCTCGCGGCGATTGCGAAAATCAACCCAGGCGTGCGAATACTGATGCAGGAAAAGCGGCGAACTCGAAGCCAGATAGCGGTAACCGCCGAACTCCTTCCAATCACGTTCCCAAGCATACCACGCGTTCGGCGAGATCGGATGCGTTTTCGAACCGATGCCGAGCAGATACAAAATCATCTGCTCGCTGTATTTGCCCCAGAAATTCTTCAAAAACCCGACTTCCGGTCGGTAGCCGTGATTCAAAAGATACTGATCGCCCGCCTGCATCCATTTGTAATCTACGCGGTCAATGATTTTATCGGCAAGCTGAACGATCTGCCGGTCGTCCGCAAAACACTGCTTGACGGTCATAATTCCGCCGAGCAGAAGCGCTGTGTCAATCGAAGAAATCTCACTGTTCCAACGCCGTTCGCCCGTTTCAAAATCAACGAAATGATAAAACCAGCCGTTATTGTGAAACGATTTGTTGGCAAAGAAATCGAGCGTGTTGCGCGTTCGTTCGATCAATTGATCTTTCGGAATCCAATTGCGGTCAGCCGCGATGCAATAGCCGGTCAAAGCAAAACCCGACGCGGCGACGCTGGCGATATTGCGCGCGCGATGACCTTCGGGTTTGCGCGTTCCGTCACGCCCGACGCGGTCGAGCGTCAGACCGTTTTTATGATTCGTGTGTTCCCACAAAAACATAAAACTCCGCTTCGACATATCTTCGAGAAAAGCGTCGTCTTCGGGCGACACGCGGCTGACCGGAACAGGCGCGGCGGGCGGTGGATCAATGATCGGTTTGATACCCGCCGTGGCATTCGGATTTCGCGGATCAATTACCTCGAATGTGCTTTGCATTCCGTTGTCCGAACTGGTGCCGACGATGACCTGAAACTCGCCCGGTTCGAGAATCCAATTCATATCGCGGTCGTAAAATTTCAGATCGTCGGGCGTGAGCGTAAATTCGACCGTCTGTTTTTCCTGCGGATTCAAAGTGATTCGCTTAAAGCCGCGCAATTCTCTGACCGGGCGCGTGACGGTCGCCGCGATGTCATGAATGTAAAGTTGGAGAACTTCATCGCCCGGAACTTTTGCGAAATTAAGAATGTCAATCGAAACTTTGACGTTTTCGTTCGGTCGAACTTTTAATTTATCGAGCCGCAGATTCGACAAACGAAATCTCGAATAGCTCAAACCGTGTCCGAACGGGTAAAGCGGCGCATTTAAAATATCAAGATATTTCGAGGTGTATTTCTGACTCGCCAACATCGGACGACCGGTATTTTTGTGATTGTAATAGATCGGAATCTGCCCGACGGCGCGCGGGAAAGTAACGGGCAGTTTTCCGCCCGGATTCGCGTCGCCGAAAAGCGTGTCAACAATCGCCGGACCAGCCATCGTTCCGGGAAACCACGTTTCGAGAATCGCCGGAGAATTTTCCGCGATCCAGTTGATCGTCAACGGTCTGCCGTTTATCAAAACTACTGCATAAGGTTTTCCGGTCGCGTGAATTTTCTGCACGAGTTCGGTTTGTCTGCCCGGCAGATCGATCTCCGAGCGCGAAGCCGCTTCCGCCGACATATCAGCGGATTCGCCGACGACGAGAATCGTAAAATCCGAATCCTTCGCCGCGTCAACCGCCGCTTTAAATCCCGCATCCGTTTTGCAGTAAGCATCACAGCCTTTTTCATAACGGATTTTCATATTCGGGAATTTAGTTTTTAACGCTTCGAGAACGGTTATCGGATCGTTCGGCTGTCCGTCACCCGTCCAGTTGCCGTTCATTTCCCGTTTGTTGTTCGCCAGATCGCCGATGACCGCGACTTCTTTGATGTCTTTTTTGATCGGCAGAGTATTGTCTTCGTTTTTCAAAAGGACAAACGATCTTTCGGCGGCTTTTTTGGCAAAATCCAAATTCGCTTTTTTAAACACTTCCGCCTTTTCCAGATTTTCATCGGCAAACGGTTTGTCGAAAAGTCCGAGTCGATATTTCACGCGCAAAACGCGGCGGACGGCTTCGTCAATCGTCGCCATCGAAACTTTCTTTTCTTTCACAAGCTGTTCGCCGTATTTGTTATACAGCCGCGAAACCATCTCCATATCGGTTCCGGCATTTAAGCCATACATCGCCGCCGAAGGTTCGTCTTTCGCCAGACCGTGAAACATCAGTTCCATGACGGCGGTGTAATCGCTGACAACTAAGCCGTCGAATTTCCAATCCTTTCGCAGAACGTCTTTTAAAATAAACGGATTTCCGGTTGCCGGAACGCCGTCAAGATCGTTAAATGAAGTCATAAACGAACCGACTCCGGCATCAACCGACGCTTTGAACGGCGGAAAATAAATTTCATAGAGAGCGCGTTTTGAAATATCGGTCGTGTTGTAATCGCGCCCGGCTTCCGCCGCGCCGTAGCCGACCCAGTGTTTGGCGGTCGCCATCACGCGATTGTTCGCGCTGTAATCGTCGCCCTGAAAACCGCGAACGCGCGCGTAAGCGATCTTCGAGCCTAAGAATGTGTCTTCGCCCGCGCCTTCGATGATGCGCCCCCAGCGCGGATCGCGCGAAATATCAACCATCGGCGCGAACGTCCAATGCACGCCCGCCGCCTTCGCTTCCGCCGCCGCAATCGCCGCCGTTTTCTCCATCAGATCCAAATCCCAACTCGCCGCTTCGCCCAGAGGCACTGGAAAAACCGTCCGGTAGCCGTGAATCACGTCAAAACCGAACAGGATCGGAATTTTCAAACGCGACTCCAAAGCGGCACGCTGTAATTCGTTCGTCATCTTCGCGCCGCGCACATTCAAGGTCGAACCCAAAAGACCTTTTCGCGCCAGCTCAAGATGTTCGGGACGAAATTTCCCGTTCGCTTCGCCGTCGAGCTGCTGGAGCTGACCGAGTTTTTCCGCCAGAGTCATCTTCGCCAGAAGCGCGTTAACCTTTTGTTCGATCTGCGCGTCCTTGTTCGGCGCGGTGCGAACCGCTGTTCTTCTCTGAGCGGAAGAATCCAGATTGGAAAAAACCAGAAGTAAAATTACGAACGCCCTTATGAATTGTGTCTTTTTCATTGTTTTATTTATAAAAAAAATTCTGCCCGGTAAGAATTTACCCGGAAAAAAGTTTGAATTGATTTTTTACTGCCTAAATTTTAAACAAAAAATAATCAAAACCGGCTTCAAATGCCGTCGGATTTTTATTTTTCAACCGATTAAAACTTTCTGCGGAGGTGATACTGCAACCAAACGACCGAAGTGCAAATGGTCGTTTAGTAAATCGTTTTAGTTGTTTGAATTTTTATAGCATTTTCAGCCTTTAATTGTCAAGATTTTCAACCATTTAACTTCAAATGAAGCTTTAAAAAACCTATTCGACCAAATAAAGGTCTCTTCCGGCTTTTTCGACGATCAAAACATCGCCGTCATTTTCATAATCTGCGCGGTCAAAATTTTCCAAATCAAGATAATCGAGATTCACTTTCCGGCAAATTTCTTCGCCGATCTGCGAAGCGAGCGTGATCCGAAAACGCGGCGATGATTCGTCCGTCTCACATCCGGCAAAAGCGACGTGCGCGAGATGCGCGGCGACGCAGAGATTCGCTTCGAGTTCGCCGGATTCGGCGATCATTTTTTTTATTTTTCCGATGGGCGCGTAACCGAATTTTTCAATCGCCGCGCCGTGCGTGTCGGAAATGCAACGCAGATGAGGCGCGTAAATAATGAGTTCGCCGCCCGTTTCGATAATGCCGCCGAGCTTATAACTCGCCTTTCCGCCCGTCCAGAGTTCGTCGTAATGACGGTCGAGAAGGGCAACAACTTTTTTATATTTTCTGCCCGTATATTTGATATGAACTTTCGCTGAAATTTCCGCCGCGCGTCTGAACGAAGTGCGAAAATCGCCCGCAAAAAGCGCGTGAGTTTGCAGACTGTTTTCCGCGTTTCTCGTCAAAACGCTCGCAAAACAGATGATTTTCGGCTGAATAAAATCGGCGGCGGTTTCGATCAGATGACGAACCGGCGTTTCGATTCGTCCGATAGTGTTTTCGATTCCCGAAAGCGCGCCGATCCAATGCGTCGCGTTCGTCAATTCCGCGCCGGAAACGCCCGGAAAAAAATACTTCGCACCGCCCGCAAATCCCGCGACTTCGTGCGGGACGACACCGCCGAAGATCAAAATGTAATCGTAATTTTCCGGCGCGAGAAGCTTATTAATCGAAAGTCGAATCGGTCTTTCAAACAAGCCGTTTGTTAGTTCCAAAACTTTTTCCGATGAAAGTTCACCGATTGTTATTAACTCATTCGGATCGTTCCAACGATGGTCGAAAACTCGTCCGAAATCTAAAATATTTTTGCCGTCGCCAACACCGAGTTTTAGTTTTTTTTCCAAAGCGGTCATCTGCGGATGCGTTCCCTGCGCGATGAGCGCGTCGAATTTTTCGATTCGTTTTTTCTCTAAAAACTCGGCTGTAAACGGAAACAATAAATCGGTATTGTCATCGCGCGTTTTGTCGGGAACAATTGCCAGAACTTTCGATTTTGCGGGAATTTTTTCGAGAGATTTTTTGACGATTTCAAAAAGTTCGGCAGACGACAAATCGGATTCGGGCGAACCATTTCCGATCACATTTGATTTAATTTTTCCCTCTGCCGTTTTCATTTTATAAAACTTTTTTGACGCGCACGCCGCTTAAAATCGGTTTGTCTTTTACAGCCGAAAATTCAATTTGAATTCCTCGTTTGTTTTGCGCCGACAATTTAAATTTTCTCGAAAATGACTGCATGGAACCGCTTTCTTTGACCAAATCGAAATTTTCCAAAACCGTCTGAGCGTTAATTTTCACATCGAAAATTCTCTTTCCCGCTTCTTTGAATTTCGGTTCGACAAACCGCAGTTCGATCTCGTATTCGCCGTCCGGCACGTCGAAACGATAACCGTTCAGATTTTCCTGCATCGTTTGAAAAAGCGGATCATCAAGACTTCCCAGAGCGTTTCGCAAAGTCGAGATTTCTTTTGCTTCGCCATTAAAACCGAAACTTCCGGTTTTATAAATCTGATCCGCCGTCCAGACAGTTTTACTTTCATCAACAAAATCGGCATTCGAGCCGACATTGACGGCGATTTCAAGGAAAGAATTATCAAACGGCTTTGTCGTATCAGTGAAAAAAACTTCCGCCGCATCGGAAATCAAATTATTATTTTTTATGCCGTTTGCGACGAACGAATTTTCTCCGTTTTTCAACTCGACATTCCAACTTATCTTTTTGTATTCGCCCGTAGATTTTTTGCCTAAAGAAACGCCGTTGTGAAAAAGTTCGACCGACGGCAGATTCGAATAAACGTCAATCGTCTGTTTCGGTGTTCCGCTTCGATATTTCCAATCGCGTGCGGCGATGTGTAAAACCGCGTCTTTTGAATAATTCGCTTTATAAAAATAAGAAATGTCTTTCGGCTTTCTATCAAAAGTGAACATTCCTTTTTGATTCAAATGCGGAATCGTTTCGCCGCGAAATTCCGAGCCGAAATCGAACTGATTCCAGATCGCCATTCCCGCGATAAACGGTCGCTCTTCGAGCTGCGGCAAGTATGATTCGTGAAACATTCTCTGCCATTCGACGGTCGAATCGAAGCGTTTCGGATTCAAGGAATGAAGCCGCGTGTCGGCATTTGCGCCGTATTCGCTGATGATGAACGGGCGGTTCGGCAGACGCTTTTTCTGCTCGTCAATAAATTTTCCGAAATCCGCGAAAGTATCGTGATACCAGCCGAAATAAAGATTCCAGCCGACGACATCGGTAATTTCGGTGAGCTTCGATTTGTAATAATTTTCGCGCTCGCCGTAATCAAAAGCGATTGCCGTCGCTCTCGACGGGTCTTCGGTTTTGCAGATTTTTTCGAGTTCGGTTGCAAGTTTGAATGTTTCCGTCAGATCGGCTTCCGTGCGCGGCGAGCGCAGAAAAACCTCGTTCATATAGCCCCACATAATGATCGAAGGATGATTGCGGTGCTGGCGAATCATATCAATCAACATCGTTTTGGAATTTTCGTTGAATGCTTCGGAAATCGTGATGAGATTGACGATCGGAATTTCTTCCCAGATTATCAAACCGAGACGGTCAGCCGCTTCCAAAACCGAAGGGTCTTGCGGGTAATGCGCGAGCCGCAGAAAATTAAAACCGTTTTCCTTGATGATTTCCAGATCGCGCACTTGCAGAGAATCGGGAACGGCGTTGGCAAAACCTTTGTAATCCTGATGCCGGTTCGTGCCGCGCAGTTTTAAATGTTTTCCGTTGAGAAAAAATCCTTCGTCCGCATCGAAACGAAACCAGCGAAAACCGAGCGGATTTGTTATCTCGTCAAGAACTTTTCCATTTTCTAAAATTTGCGTATTTACGCGGTAAAGATTCGGCGCGTCGGGCGACCAGAGGCGCGGATTTGTTATTTCTTTTGAAGTTTGCTCAAAGTTCGTTTCGCTTTTCGGTTTGATTTTGAGTTTTGAATTTGTCGAAGCGATTTGACGATTTTCCGCATCGAATATCCGACTAACAATTTCAATTTGTTTTTCGTTTTCGCCGGAATTTACTACGCTACCCGAAATTTTCACGGTTGCCGATTCGTTTGAAACTTTCGGCGTTTCGATTTTTACGCCGCTTGATGCATGGTCGGTTATCTTAAAATGAGTTTTGTCCGCCGCGATCAGCCAAACGTCGCGGTAAATTCCGCCGGAAATCGTAAAATCCTGATCGAGCGGCGGAATGTCTTTGACGAGCGTGTTGTCAACTTTGACGGCAATCGTATTCGGTTGTTCGAACTCGACAAAATCAGTTACGTCAAACGCAAATGCCGAATAGCCGCCGATATGTTTTCCCAAAAATTTTTCGTTGATGAAAACTTCCGCCGTTTGATTTGCCGCTTCGAAATAGAGAAAAACTTGCTTGTTTTTGAGATTCGGATTTAAGTCGAGTTCGCGCCGGTACCAACCGATGCCGCGCCTGTAGCCCGGCTCGTCGTCAAAAGCGTCTTCCGCGTTCCAGGTGTGCGGCAGGTTTATTTTTTGCCAATCTTTTTCATCTAAATTTCTTTTTTCGGCATCGGCAACCTCAGCCGGAAAAAATTTCCAATTGTCATTGATCGTGTAGCGAATGCGCGGATTTTCCTGCGCGTTTGTATGCTGAAAAAATAAAAAACAGAACGATAAAAAACCGCCGAAAAACAAAATTCTGCGAACCGAAAAAAAATTAAAGTTTATTGATTTCGATAAATTTTTCATTTTTTATTTAAAAGCAATTTCCGCCAAAACCGGCAGATGATCCGAAGCCCACAGCCCGTCCCAGCGGTCGGACAAAATGCCGTGTTCCAAAACTTTTGTATTTTCGCCGACGAAAATATAATCAATTCTTCGGTTCGGTTCTAATTCCTTGAAAGCGTTAAAGGTCGAGTTTCCGCCGAAATGACCGTTTTCGGAAACATACCGCGCGTCAAATAATTTAAATGTCCCGGCTTCTTCTTTTCCCGTCAAAATTTTATAAACATTCGTGTCTTCCGTCGCGTTGAAATCGCCGGTTACAACAAACGGAAATTTTCCGGCGATCTTCGGAATCCGTTCGAGCAAAAGTTTCGCGCTTTCCGTCCGCGCCACTTTTCCGATATGGTCGAAATGCGTGTTGAAATGATAGAAAGTTTTTTTTGTATTTTTATCTTCAAATTTCGCCCATGTAACGATGCGCGGATAATCCGCGTCCCAGCCTTTGCTTCCCGCTTTTTCCGGCGTTTCCGACAGCCAGAAAGTTTCGTATTCGAGCAATTTGAAACGCGATTTCAGATACAGAACAGCCGAATATTCACCGCCGCTTTTTCCGTCATCTCTGCCCGCCCCGCACCACGCGAAACCGGGCAGTAAATTTTCCAAATCTTTTAACTGATTATTCTGCGCTTCCTGCACGCCGACGAGATCGGCTTTGTGAAATCTGATGACATCGGCAACTTTCGTCTGGCGGTTTGCCCAGGCATTTACGCCGTCGCGCGGTTCGTTGTAGCGAATATTGAAACTCATTACCCGCAGATTATTTTTATCGAAAATTTGCGCGTGGGCGTTAAGTGAAAAAGAAATCAGTAAAAAAAGACAGGCAAAACGGATTTTTGTTTTTTTTGACATTTCCCCGAAAAATTATGGCTGATGCAATTTTTTCCAAATAAAAAGGCGCGGATAAATTTTCATCTACCCGCGCCGCTTTTATTATTTTCAAACGCAGATTAGAAACTGAATCTCAACTGCATTTCGATGACGCGACCCGCAAGAAGTCCGGTCGCTTCGCCGAAATTGATTCGATCTACGCGCGTGCTGTTGCTGAAATTCTGGAACGGAGCGATGTTTTTGATATTGAAAATATTAAAGAAATTGAAACGAACGTCAAAATTCGCCCTTTCTCCCAACACTCCCAGATCGGGCAGTCCGAACCGTTTTGAAACGCTCATATCCACATTCGTGTATTTCGGTCCGCGGAAAACATTGCGTCCGATGCCCGGCGGGTTTGCCAGATAAGTGTTACCCGCATTGCGCCGTGTGAAAAAGAAATTGTTGCAGCCGCCCGGAACCGCCGCCGAATCGCAGGCGACGAGAGTTCCGTTCGGATTCAAAACGAGCGCGCCCGGAAAGATTCCGCCCGCAGATAAAAAGTTCGAGTTTGAATTGCTCAAAGGTCGCGTTCCGTCATACCGGATCGGGCGAAACGGTCCGATGGTGTTCCCGTTCGGTCCGATGATGCTCGAACTGACGACCGGAGTCCATGGAAATCCCGTATGATGCGTAAAGATCGCGTTGATCTGCCAGCCGCCGAGCAGTTTTCCCTGCCACGAACGCTGACTGCGGAAAAACGGAATATCCCAGAGAGCCGATGCGGTCGTGGAATGCCGGACATCGAAATCCGAAGGACCGAATTCCGTTGACTGGTCAACCGGATACGTTTGATTCGTGCAGGCGCACGGGGCTTCAAACGAATACGAATCGAGTCCTTTACTAAAACGGTAATTTATATCGAATTGAAATCCTTGAGAAAATCTGCGTTGGAGACGGGCGTTCATCCCGTTGTAATAACCGAATACGTCACCGTATCCCCAGAACACCGGGCTGAAAGTCGTGCTTCTGACCGGCTGGGTTAGATGAAGCGGCTCGATGCGGACAAAGTTCTCGCTCCGGCTTCCCTGATAGCCCAAAGTTCCGACCAAACGCCACGGAAGCTCATACTGACCTTCGAGCGAATAACGGTAAACCATCGGTGTCCGGTTATTGTAATCGAGGCCGTAGATTTCCACGGTGCCGACATTCGGACCGCCGTTCGGATTTCTGCCGCCGCCTAAGTTAGGATTGCGCGGATAACTCGTAATCTCGTTACTCGTGCCGAGAGCGTATAAAATCTGCCCGCCGACAAAAGGATTTGTAACGGTTCCGCAGCAGATGCTGAATCTAAAACCGTTCGGCGGATTGGCACGCGCGTTTGCCGGTAAAGCGTTCGGCAGGCGGTCATATCCGATGCCGAATCCGCCGCGCAAAACCAATTTGCTGTCAAATCTTTCCGGTGTCCAGGCAAAACCGATCTGCGGACCGAAATTGTTATAATCCGGTTTCGTCAATTCACCGCCGTCAATGATGAAAGAATCGGGCAGACCGTTTGGACCGAACTGCAAAACTCCGAGATTGTCCGCTTGCAGTTGTTTGAAATATTCCCAGCGCAAGCCGAAATTCAGCGTTAAATTCGGACGGAATTTCCAATCGTCCTGAACAAAAAATGCGTAGCCGCCGGTGTTGAAATCGGCGTTGTTCGCCAGAGGCGCGCCGTTAAAATCCGCGCTGATCGCTTCAAAGATCGGAGTGTCGTTGGCGAAGTTCCAGGCACCGACAAATGAATAGAGCGGACGAGCCGCGCCCGCACCGGGATTTTCGTTGGTATCTCGGCGGTATTCGGCACCGAATTTCAATGCGTGATTTCCCGTAATCCAGGTCAGGATATTGCGGATATTGAGTTGCCTTTCGTCGAGCGTTCCCGGCGTGTTCGCACCTCTCGGAAATCCCCAGCGCAAGCGGTCGCTCGGTAAAAATCCTTCGACCTCGACACGCGGAATGCTGAAGTCGGCTTCCGGGTTTGACTCGATTTCATTAAAACCCCACTTCGTAAAGTTAAACCGCGCCTCATTGACGATATTTGCCGAGAATGTGCGGATATATGTAAACGCGGTATTATAGTTGAGTCTTTCAGACCTGATATCAGCCATCGGACGGCTTTGCGCCGCCGTGTTCGCGCCGAAACTGGTGCGCGGCGTGTAAAATAGCGAAAAAGCAAATTTGTCCTTCTGCGTCGCTTCAAAATCAATGCGGGTTACATACTGATTTCCCTCGTCGCTTTGCGGATTTTCAAGCTGCGCGTATTGCAGATCGGGAATTCCGTCAAGACCGCCGCCCTGCGTTTGATTGCCGGCGAAATACATTCCCAAACTGCCGGCGGGCGAGCCGATGTCGAGACCGCCCGGAACATTCGCACACAGATTTCCGTTCGGAAAGACGGCTTCATTACAAGCTCGCGGAACAATGGTAATAACGCGCGGCATTGAACCGGAAGCCTGAACGATCTGCGATGAAATTCCGCCTCGGCTAATGATAAACTGGCGAAGCTGGTCGGTTTCGATATATTGAAAATACGGCTGATTTGTCTGACTGCGAAGTCCTTCGTATGCGAAAAAGAAAAACAATTTGTTTCTCAAAATCGGTCCGCCCAAACTTCCGCCGAATGTCTTATCGCGGTTTTCAACACGCAGAGACGGAATCGTCCGATTTGAACCGGCAATCGTCGCGCCGCCGTTATAAGCGTTCCAGCCCGGATCGTTGTATTTGAAAAACAGACTGCCGTGAAACTGATTCGTTCCGTTTTGCGAAACGACCTTGATCTGCGCGCCGCTGTTGCGACCGTCTTCCGCCGAATAGGTCGAAGAAGTTACCTGAACTTCTTTGACGCTTTCCTGCGTCGGTGTGATGATCGCCGCGCCGCCCCACGTCTGGCTGTTGACGCTCACGCCGTCAATCTGAAAATTGTTGGACGAAACGCGCTGACCGTTTGCCGAGATCGGCACTTGATTTTCCGTTGCGAAAATCCCGATGTTCGAACCGCCCGGACCGCTTGTGTTCGGAAGACCGTTCGAACTTCCGTTCGGATTTCTCGCGCCCGCACCGAACACGCCCGGCGCCAGCCGCGCCAGTTCATACGGATCGCGGTTGACTTGCGGAAGCCTCTGCACCTCTTCGGTCGTGATCGTTTTTCTGACATTGGCGTCTTCCGTTTCGAGCGGCGCGTTATCGGCGGTAACCGTAACTACTTCGGATATGCCTCCGGCTTCGAGCTGAACATCAACGCCCCTGATAGATTCGGCATCTACCTTGACATTTTCTATTACTCTTTTCTTAAAAGATTCCTGTTCGACCGATACCGTATAAGTTCCCGGCGGCAGAGCGGAAAACCGGTAGAATCCTTCATCGCTGGCGGCGACCTGTTGGGTTTGTCCGGTTTCGTTGTTGGTTAAAGTTACGGTCGCACCGGGAATAATACCTCCGGCGGTATCCGTTACCGTTCCCTGAATACCGGCTCTAAATTGTGCGTTAACAAAAATCGAACAAACGGCGATCAAGGCTAAACACAAACTCATTTGAAAAAAATGAAATAATGCTCGACGCATAAGCTCCTCCAGAAGTTTGAAATGTTAGAAAATAAATGCTTTTAACGGAATTACGAAGTTGAAACCGCTCAACTCACGATTGTTTTGAAAAATCGTTTTAGTAAATCGTTTTAGTAATTCAGGTTTATAGCATTGTTTTATATTCTAAGTCAAGAGTTTTCAGCAATTTCTTTTACTTTTATTCAAAAAAATAAGCCGAAAATTGGTTAGACCAATTTTCGGCTTTTCGGAAGTTACGGTTTGATGATCAACTCGGACGGAAAATCCGCCGGTTCGGCTTTTCCTTCGCGGCGTTTGTTTTGCTGTCCCCAGCGATTTTCTTTGAGGGGAATATACATTCCGCCGGTTTCGCGCATCGTTTTGAAAAGTGCCTGCCGCATTTCGTCAACCGTTTTTCGATACTGCGGATCAAAGATCAAATTTTTCGATTCGAGCGGATCGTTTTGTATATCGTAAAGTTCGTTGATGTCCCACAGACCGTAATAATTTATGTATTTGAAGCGGTCGCCGCGCAGTGCGAAAACGGTCG
Source organism: Pyrinomonadaceae bacterium (assembly GCA_041940425.1). Classification (GTDB taxonomy): domain Bacteria; phylum Acidobacteriota; class Blastocatellia; order Pyrinomonadales; family Pyrinomonadaceae; genus DATHTS01. The sequence goes on along the minus strand of JBGTSF010000026.1, from coordinate 26,368 downwards.
GCGTGTGCGGGAAAGCGTATTCCCAGTAATACTCGTAAAAGATCGTGTCGCGCCAAGGGATATTATTTCCCTTCAAAAGCGGCAGATAGCTTTTCCCGTCCATATTCGGCGGTGCTTTTAAACCCGCAAGTTCGAGAAATGTCGGCGCGATGTCAATATTGGCGACGACCTGCTCGACCTTTGAATTCGGTTTGAAAACCGCGGGAAGCTGCATCACGAGCGGCACGCGCATTGATTCTTCGTAAGCCGTCCGTTTGTCAATCAAACCGTGTTCGCCGAACGCGAAACCGTTGTCGCCCATCACGGCGATCAGAGTGTTTTCGTAAAGCCCTTTCTCTTTTAAAAGTTCGATGATCTGCCCGATTCCCTCGTCAACCGCCAGCAGTGTTTCGGCGTAGCGTTTGTAATAATCGGCGATGTCGAGCGGACCTTCCTGCCAGTGATACGGGAAATCAACGCCGTGCCAGCTGTTTCGCTGATCGCGCACCCAGCGCGGCGCGCCCGAAACATTTTCGGGATTCTGCGTCTTCGGCTCGACAAAAGTTTCGTCGTTGTATTTTCCCTTGTGGCGTTCCGCCGGGATAAATTCGGCGTGAACGGCTTTGTGCGAAAGATAGAGCATAAACGGTTTTTTGCCCGTTCTGCCCTCAAGCCAATCGTTTGCGTATTTGTTCAGCTCATCGGTGATATAGCCTTTCTGCGGAACTTTTTTGCCGTCAACATTCAAACCGTCTTTATGCGGCAAATAATGCCCTTGACCGAGAAAAGAAACCCAACGGTCGAACCCGGGACGCGGCGCGTCCGTGCCGCCGCCCATATGCCATTTGCCGACAAACGCGGTTTCGTAACCCGCTTTTTGCAGATACTGCGGGAAAAATGTGAGTCCCGGCGGAAGCGGGCTGTCGTTGTCAACGACCTGATGACGATGCGCGTATTGTCCGGTCAGGATCGAAGCGCGCGACGGCGAACAGAGCGCGGTCGTTACAAATGCGTTCGGCAGATAAATGCCGTTTTTCGCAATCGAATCCATATTCGGCGTTTCGACAAACGACTGCCCTTTCAAAAACCCCATCGCGTCGTAACGCTGGTCGTCAAGCAGAATATAAATGATGTTATACTGCTTGCCGTTCGGAATTTTTTGCAGTTTCAGATTTTGTTTTTTCTGAGCGAAAGCAAAATTCGCCGATGAAAAAATCAAGACGCAAGACAAAAACCAAATCGTAAAAAAGTGCTTTTTATTTTTCGACATTTTTCCTCCCTTTATTCATCCTTCACACATCGAAAGCCGACATTATTCAAACCAGTGTCGGGCGTGGCGCGGCTTCTTCCGGCGTTGCGGTAATTCGTGCAGAAATTTCTCGCGCACATCCACGAACCGCCGCGCATCGCTTTTTCCGTTCCGCTTTTCGCGCCCGGCGGATTTTCCTTCGGCGAATTCGCGTAATAATCCGCCGAATACCAATCCGCCGTCCATTCCCAGACATTGCCAGACATATCATACAAACCGAATTTATTCGCCGGAAAACTTCCGACCGGAGCGCGTTTTAAAAAACCGTCTTCGACCGTATTCTCGATTGGAAATTCGCCCTGCCACCAATTCGCCACAGGCTTTCCGTTCGGCTTCAGATCGTTTCCCCAGGCATATATGTTCTGCTCCAAACCGCCGCGCGCGGCATATTCCCATTCGGCTTCGGTCGGCAGACGTTTGCCCGCCCATTTCGCAAATTCGTTCGCGTCATTCCACGAAATCTGCGTAACGGGTTCGTCCGGCAGAGGCTCTTTCCCGTCCGCGTCGGGATCGCGCCATGTCGCGCCGTCGCCGCGCGTCCATTCGCCTTTTTCGATATCGAAAACGCCCGACCAGCCGAATTTTTCCGCTTCGGTTTTGTAACCCGTCGCCCTGACAAATTCGGCAAATTCGGCAACCGTTACTTCCGTCGCATCCATCCAGAAAGATTTGACCGAAACACGATGAACGGGCGATTCGTGCGGCATTCCGTCATCCGATCCCATCAAAAATTCGCCGCCTTTGATAAAAACCATATTGCGTTTCTCAGATTTTTCGGAAATCGTCTTTTGAAAATTTTCAGACTTCACGGATGCCGCGGTTTCACTTTTTTCACAGCCCGTGAATAAAAATACAAAACCGCAAACCAGCGCGGTAAATCGTTTTAGTGAAATATACTCTTTGTTTTTCAGAAGTTGTCCAAGCACTCTAAAATTTCGCCGAATTTATTTTGAATATATCGCAAAACGAAAAAGTTTCAAATTTATTTTTATCCGAATATTTTTTTCGGCAGTAAACAGATCGTTATTTCGGTCTTATTTTTTACCCGTAAATATAAACCTTGATTTATTCGTTGATTTTGTGTAATTATTTGCTTTTCTATGTCCCGAAAAGCCAAACCAAAACCCAAAGATGCCGGTCAGCAGAGCGCGGGAAATCCCGTCGGTCTCAAGCAGTTGGCTCTTCATCTGGGCTTGTCTCCGACGACGCTTTCGCTGGTTTTGAACGACGCGCCCTCGGCGAGTTCGATTCCGCAACAGACGAAAGACAGGATTTTCGAAGCCGCCAGAGAAATGAATTACCGTCCGAATTATGTCGCGCGTTCGCTTCGCGTTCAGCGGACGCACACGCTCGGCGTGATCGTTCCCGAACTCTCGGACGGCTATTCGGCGATGGTCTTGAACGGCGTCGAAGACGTTCTCTCGAAGGAAGGTTTTTTTTATCTGACCGCCAGCCATTTACACCGCGAAGACCTGCTCGAAAAACATCCGCAGATTTTGATTGACCGGCAGGTCGAAGGTATTATCGCCGTTGACTCGCCGATTCGTTTTCAGCCGACTCTGCCGTGCGTCAACGTTTCGGGACACGAAGAGATCGAAGGCGTAACGAATATAATTTTGGATCATCAGAAAGCGGCGGAACTCGGCATTGGGCATCTACACGAACTCGGGCATCGAAAGATATCCGTTATTAAAGGTCAGGATTTCAGCTCCGACACGGACGTTCGCTGGGATACGATCTGCGAAGCCGCCGAAAAACGCTCTATTCCGATTGATCAGAAACTTTGTTCGCAGCTCGAAGGCGATTCGCCGTCGCCCGAACTTGGCTACGTCGCAACAAAGAAACTTCTCGCGGGCGGCGAAAAATTTACCGCGCTGTTCGCCTTCAACGACATTTCCGCCATCGGCGCGATCCGCGCGCTCGAAGAAGCCGGCTTGCGCGTTCCGAATGATGTTTCGGTTCTCGGTTTTGACGACATCTACGCGGCGGCGTTTCATAATCCGGCTCTGACGACGATTCGCCAGCCGCTGTTCGAAATGGGGAAACTCGCGGCGAAAACAGTGCTTGACGGATTAAAAAATCCCGACCGCAAAATTCCAAACTCGCTCAATGTCGAACCGACTTTGATCGTCAGAAATTCGACCGCTCCCGTTTCAAAATAATCTATGAAAGCAAGATCAATCGCCGTCTTTTTTGCAATTTTTCTTTTCGCTTGCGCTTTACCGGCGCAGACCTACGACCGCGAAAAAATCTGGGAAGCGGATATGAAACGCTTTGCCGAAATTGACCGCACGCAGACTCCGCCGGAAAACGCTACGCTATTTGTCGGCAGTTCGAGCATTCGTCTGTGGCAAACCTTACGTCAGGATTTTCCGAATTTAAAGGTCATCAATCGCGGTTTCGGCGGTTCGCAGTTTGAAGACGTGAATCATTATTTCCAACAAATCGTCGCGCCGTATAAACCGAAAAAAATCGTCGTCTATGTCGGAGAAAACGACATTGATGCAAAGCAGACGGCGGAAAATGTTCTGGAAGATTTTAAAACCTTTGTCGCGCTCCGCGATAAAAATCTGCCGGACACGCCGATCGTTTTTATTTCGCTCAAACCGAGCATTTTTCGCTGGCAGATGTGGTCGGAAATGAACAGGGCGAACGAGCTGATCAAAGCGGAAGCGAAAAAACATAAAAAAGTTCAGTTTGCCGATCTCGCCTCAAAAATGCTCGGCGCGGACGGCAAACCTCTGCCCGATATTTTCATCGAGGACAATCTGCATATGAACGCTAAAGGCTACCGAATCTGGAAAGAAAATCTTTTGCCGTTTTTAAAGTGAAAAAGTGAAAAAGCAGAACTGAATTTAATCAATCCTGCTTTTTCACTTTTTCACTTTTCGACTTTTATCGCATCATCAAAATTTCCTTCACGTTTTCGTCCAATTCGATGCGGATTCTTTTTCTTTCCGCATCGAATTTTTGATCTAAAATTTTTCCGTCGGCTTTGATTTCCTTTGCTTTTCCGCTTAATCCGACGGCTTCGATAAATTTGATTTTTTGACCATTGAAGTCGCCGTATTTGTTTATCAAAAGCGAACCTTGCTTGTGTTTGATCTTGATGTCGCGCCAGGAATTTTTGCGGTATTCGTAGCCTTCGCCCGCGTCCTGATAGAGCGTTGCGGTTTCGGTTTTGTCCGGGGCGATGCCCGTTACGACGTTCAGAGTAATTTCCGCCGAAGGCATCTCGCCCGTATGCTGAATGACGCTTTGCGTCGGGATGACCGCGCCGGCGCGGACGAAGATCGGCAGGCGGTCGAGCGGCGTTTGCAGGTAATGAATTTTTCCGCTTTCGTATCTCGCCCCCGTGTGCCAGTCAACCCAATCCGCGCCGACCGGCAGATAAATTCCGCGCGTCCGCATTCCTTCCCTGACAACCGGCGCGACCAGAACATCGCTTCCGACCATGTATTGATCGTTGACTAGATAAGTCAGTTTATCATTCGGAAATTCATACCAGAGCGGACGCATCACAGGCTGTCCGGTGCGCTCGTGTTCGCGGAAAAGCGTGTAGAGATACGGCAGAAATTGATAACGAAGTTCGACCGTTGCGCGATTAATGCGCGTAAATTCGTCGCCGAATGCCCAGGGTTCTTTGTTGCCCACCCAGCCAACCGAATGCGAACGCAAAAACGGTGTCAGCGCGGCGGCTTGCAGCCAACGCGCATATAATTCGCCCGACGGCATTTCCGCAAAACCGCCGACATCACAGCCGACGAATGGCACGCCCGACACACTCAGATTCGCCAGCATCGGAATCGAAAGCAGAAGATGATCCCAGCTCGCATAATTGTCGCCTGTCCAAACTGCGGAATAACGCTGAACTCCCGAAAATCCGGCGCGCGTCAGAACGAACGGGCGTTTTTCCGGCTCGAGTTTTTTTACGCCTTCAAAAGTCGCCTTCGCCATCAGCATTCCGTAAACATTGTGATAACGCCGGTGCGTGTCGGGAAAACCGTCACCCGCGTGCGGCGTGTCATAGGCGAAAGTCTTTGCGGGATGGTGCATCGTTTCGGGTTTTTCAAATTGCTCGGTAACAAAAACGCCCGGCTCGTTCATATCCGTCCAGAACCCGCCGATGCCTTCATCAAGATGTTTCCGGTAAAAAGACGCAAACCATTCCCGCGCCTTCGGATCGGTAAAATCGGGAAAAACCGATTCTTTGGGCCAGACGTTGCGAACCAAAATCGAACCGTCCGCATTTTTAACCAAAACATTCTGTTTTACCGCATCCCTGTAAACCGGATAACTTAAATCTTCTTTGATTCCGGGATCAATTATCAGGACGGTTCTAAATCCGTCCGCTTTCAAATCCGAGAGCATTTTTGACGGATTCGGAAACCGTTTTTTATCCCAGGTAAAAACGCGATACTCGTCCATATAATCAATGTCGAGATATATCACGTCCGCCGGAATTTTGTTTTTTCTGAAACCTTCGGCGATCTCGCGGACGCGCTTTTCGGGAAAATACGACCAGCGCGACTGCTGATTTCCCAAAGCCCAAACCGGCGGCAGAGGCGTTTTGCCCGTCAAACTCGCGTAATCTTCCAAAACCTTTTTCGGCGAATTTTCCTTGCCGCCCGTGAAAACGAAATAATCGAGTTCTCCGCCGTCCGCACCGAACGAATATCTTTCCGGCGAAGTCTTGCCCATATCGAAATATGTGCGGAAAGTGTTATTGAAAAAAAGTCCGTAAGCCTTGCCGTCGTAAAGCGCGTAAAAAAACGGGATTGATTGATAGATCGGGTCTGTGCCAATCGGATAGGCAAATGTGTCTGTGTTCCAGTTAACGATATATTTTCCGTTGCGCGACATTTCCAGAAATGCTTTTTCACCGAAACCGTAGTAAGTTTCGACTTCACTGCGCCGCATTTTCGTCGTGCGGATCTCGCCCGTCGCTTTGTCGAAAGAAGTCGGATGACGCGCGTCATCTTCGACAATTAACTTGCCTGTTTCATCAAAAATTTTCACGGCAAAAGGCATTTTTTGAATGACAGCCTTCGCTCCGAACGCATTTGTCAAAACGATTTCTTTTGCGTTTTGAGTAAATTTAACGATCGGTGTTTTTCTATCAACCGAATAATCGAACGCATACGAAAATTCGCGCTCGAATTTTCCGTTCGGCGCGACTCGGACGCGAATCGAATTGATGTCAAAAAACTCGACCGAAACTTTCGCGCGGCTTGAAGTATCCAAAATTACGCCGTTCTTTTTCGCTGTTTGAGTAACGCGCGTTACGTTTCCGACCGTCTGCCAAGCGGCTTGCGCCGGAAATGCAAACAAAAATACAAGACAAAAAAAAGAGCAAATTTTCATTGCTCTTTCGATTGTTTTAAATTTTATTTCAGTCATTGTTCACAACCCCGAATATAAAAGTATTTATGAAAACGGCGGCTGTAAATCAAATCGCCAAACTGCCAACCGCCGACTGCCTACTGCCGCTGATCTAAGGTTTCGGCGGACGCTTGTCAGCCGGAACATTCGCGTAAACTTCGTCATACGTCGCGTAGCCGTCCTTGATCACCGTGTCCATCAGATTGTTTTTGTCAACGACTTGAACTTCCAAAAGAATTGCCGGAATCTCGATATTCGTGGCTTCGTTTTTGAACGGCTTGGCATCAGCCAACTTCTCGCCTTTCGCCAATTTGATCGCCGCTTCAACCGCCGCGTTTGCCAGCGGAATGATCGGTTTATAGATCGTCATCGTCTGTTTGCCTTCGGCAATTCTTTGCAGTGCGTCTTTCTGCGCGTCCTGTCCGGTCACGAGAATTTTTCCCGTCAAACCGCGTTTGTCCAAAGCGGAAACAACGCCGCCCGCCATTCCGTCGTTGGAAACGACGAACGCCTGTATATTGTCGTTATTCTGCGTCAGAGCGTTTTCCGCCATATTCAAGGCTTCCGAAGGTTTCCAATCGGTGATGTGCTGATCGGCGACGATATTAATTTTTCCGCTGTCAATCGCCGGTTTTAAAACCTTAAGCTGTTCGTTTTTCATAATCACGGCATTGTTGTCGGTTGACGCGCCGTAAACCATCACATAATTTCCTTCGGGAACTTTTTCAAGCGCGTATTCGGCGATTTTCTGACCGATGACGGGAACCTGGTGCGAAATGTAAACATCGAGTTTGTCAGAAGTTATCAGGCGGTCGTAGGAAATGACCGGAACGCCCTGCGCCTTCGCTTTTTCGACCATCGAAGCGGCTTGCGTCGCATTGTTCGGCGCGATAACGAGAACGTCTATGTTCTGCGTCAGAAGATTTTCGACATCGCTCGCCTGCCGTTCGGCGACGTTGTTGGCGACCGTGATAACGCAGTCAACATTCATTTTCTTGCAGTGCGCCTCGAACGCCTCGCGGTCTCTCTGCCAGCGTTCTTCCTTCACGGTGTCCATCGCAAAACCGATCTTGATCTTGCGGTTCGGGTCTTTCGCGGCGTTCGGGTTGCCGCCGGGCTGATCCTGCGGCGCCTGCACGCACGCCGCAATAAACAACAAAAGCGTCAAAGACAGAAAAGTTAAAAGTCTTCGCATAAAAAGTTTTTCTCCTAAATTTTGAATATCAGAAAATTGCCGAATTTACGCAATAAATGTAGATTTGAATTTATCGTAAATTTAACGATTAGGTTATCCGCGAAAAAACGCCTTGTCAATTTCAAATCTGATGACGACACAAATCGAAAACCGGAAAAGTCCGCTCATATTTATCATTCATTTCGCTTTCCTGCTTTGCGGGATCGTCACGGTTCTGATCGGTCAGATTCTGCCCGTCCTGATGAAAAGGCTGGAGTTAAACGACGCGCAGGCGGGCGGGCTGTTCATCGCGCAGTTTTCCGGCTCGATCTGCGGGACGCTTATTTTCGGCTACACGGCAAAGCGTTTCGGATTTATCAAAACAACGATTTTCGGATTTTTTTTGATCACGGCGGGATGCCTTTTACTCAACTCAGAAACGTGGATTTTCTGCGTTCTCGGACTTTTCATCAACGGACTCGGCATCGGCTCGTCTCTGCCGTCGGTCAATATGCTGGTCGTCGTGTTAAATCCCGAACGGCAGGCTTCCGCCTTGAGCATTCTAAATTTTTTCTGGGGCGTCGGCGCGATTCTGAGCCAGCCGTTCGTCGCTTTTTTCGGAACTCCCATCAGTATTTTTGTTCCGACCGCGATGCTTTCCGTTTCGTTTTTTTCGGCGTTGCTCGCGCTTTTTTTCTTTCGCGTCAAAACGGGCGAAACAAGATCCGAAATCGAATCAAAAGAGACTTCCGATACGCGTATTTGGACACATCCTCTGGCATGGCTGATCGCCGCTTTTAATTTTATCCACGTCGGTTTTGAAAGCGGCGCGGGCGGCTGGCTGACGACTTATTCCGAGCGTTTTCCCGAAGGCGCGAATTCCCTTTTGTCGGCGACTCCGGCGTTTTTTCTCTTTTTCGTCATCGGCAGAGGCATCGCGCCGCTTTTTCTGCGCGTCTTGAACGAAAACAGATTTATATTCTTCAGTTTACTGATCTTATTGAGCGGCACGGTCGTCATTTCGGCGGCAGAAAATTTTATGACTCTGGTCGTCGGCGCGAGTATTTCGGGATTTGGAACGTCGGCGATCTTTCCGGCGAATATGGCGCGGTTTACAAAAATTTTCGGCGAAAACGCGACGCGCAAAGCGATGCCGCTTTTTCTTTCGGGAACGCTCGGCGGCGCGTTCGTTACATCGCTTATCGGCTTTGTGTCGGATAAATTTGCAAATCTGCAAAGCGGTATCTTTGTACTTCTAGCAAGCGGTCTGATTTTAATTATTTTACAAATTACTATCGCTTCAAATTCGCTTCATAGACAAACGATTGCTAAATAATGTTTTACAAAGTTATTTAATGTTTTTCTTTAACTATTTTCGTTTAAAATACTCATTTATAAGAAATTTTGGTTGACATTTGCCCGAAAATGAGGTAAAAATATAAGCACTAAGAAGGACTTGAGGGAACGCTCGAATGGTTTTGAAGTATAAAATCTTCGAGTTTTTGTGTTTTAAAGCGGTTCTATTTTTGAAAGGTTTCGATCACCAAATCTCTGCCGTCGGTCGAGATCGAAATCGTCCCGCGTTCGCCGGTCGTTTTTATCTTCGCGCCCGAATTTTTCCATCTTTCGACGACTTCCGCGTGCGGATGTCCGAACATTGATCTTCTGCCGACTGGAATCACCGCGTATTCGGCTTTTACGGCATTTACAAAATTTTCGGTCGAAGAGGTTCTGCTTCCGTGATGCGCGACCTTGACGACATCGGCTTGTAAAAACGAAGGATTTTGCAGTAGTTTTTCTTCGGTTTCTTTTTCGACGTCGCCCGTCAAAAGAAATTTCTTCGTGCCGAAAACGATTCGCAGAACGACCGAATGATTGTTGTCGGAAACCGGATTTGCCGACAAGTCTTTTTCGGGGAACAAAACCTGTAATTTTGTTCCGCCTATTTCTATTTCATCACCGCGCGATATTTCGATAACTTCGATTTTTTTGTTTTGCAGAATTTCAAAAAGTTCCGCAAAAGCCTCGTCATCAAAAGGTCTTCGACCGAAAAATGCGGCGCGGACTTTGAAGTTTTTGGCAACGTCCGTCAATCCTTGAATATGATCCGCGTCGGCATGAGTCGCTAAGATGTAATCAATTTCCGAATAGCCTTTTTCCCAAAGAAACTGGGACACGACCGATTCGCCGATGGTCTGCATATCGGGTTCGAAGATCCCGGTTTCTTCGTCGTTCATTTTCTCGAAATTGATTCTTCCTCCGCCGTCAACCAAAAGCGTTTCGCCGTTCGGAAAAGTAACAAGAGCCGCATCGCCCTGTCCGACATCCAGAAATTCGACGCGCAATCTGCCGTCCGTTCGCGGCGCGCTTAGAGGGTGAAAAACGATCAGCGCAGTAAAGAAAATCAAAAACGACGCGGAGACGCGCCGACACGCGGACGCGGTGAAGTATTTTGAAATTTGCAACTTATCTACCGACTTTGAACTTTGAACTTTGAACCTTGAACTTGCTTCAAACGGTTTCCAGCGATTCAGAAAAATTGTCAGAATTAAAACGGGAACAAAATACAAAAAATAAACTCCGCGCATCGCGCCCGAATAAACCGGAACGCGGAAACCTGCCCAACCGCCCGCGATAAAAATTTTCGGCAGAAATAGTAAAAGCCAATTAAAAATTTCCGTAAGTTTGACAATCGGCATTGCCAGAAGTTCGCTGAATTCGCCAAGAAACAAGGCGATGACCGCCGCGAAACTTTCGAGCGCGATAAAAAAACCAACCCAGAGATTTAAAATTATCGAAGAGAAAGTAACGCGGTGAAAATAAACGGCGGTCAAAGGCAACAACCAGATTTGCACGACGAGCGAAACCAGGAATCCTTCAAAAAGGTATCGGAAAACGGCTTGCAGATTTTTTGCTTCGAGCCATTTCAGATACGGCGATTTGAAAAGATTTGCCGACCAGATTTGCTGACGGTTTTCGATTTCCCAAACCCGTTCGCGCCAGTAGAGCATTTCGCAAAATCGCTTGACGAATTTTGAAGTATTCGGCGGAAAAGGTTTTTCGGTCGAAGGCGACCAACTTCCGATCTCGCGCAGATTTTCGATCAGTGGAAACGCAAACGCGACGATTGCCGTGACGCTCAAAAATGTCAGTTGAAACGATTGATTAAACAAATCTTCCGGTCGCCATGCGAGCAAAACGAGCGCGCACGCGCCGAGCGAATTTAAAAGATTACCGTTTCGATAAATGACCTGCGAAAACAGCAGAATGGTAAACATCACGGTCGCCCTCACGACCGGAACATCCGCTCCGACCGCCAGCGAATAAGCCCACAAAAAACCGCATGCGATTAAAAATTGCCAAAATCTTTTCCGTGTAAAAAATCTGACAAATAAAAGCGTCAGACCGCCGATGAATGTGATGTGCAAACCCGATATGACGAGAACGTGGAAAGTGCCGCCTTCGCGGAAAATTTCGGCGGTTTCCTTGTCGAGAAAATAACGGTTTCCGAGAAGCGACGCGATCATAATTCCGGCGGTTCGCTGACTGAAATTGTTCTTAAAATCAACGATCAAATCCTGCCGCCGCTCATAGATCCACGCGAACGGCGCAAAAGTTTTTTCTTCGCCGAGTTTTTCGATAAGCAGAGGACTTTTGATATTCGCCGTCGCGTCAATTTCCTTTTGATCGAGAATTTCTTTCTTTGAAACAACGCCCGGATTTAAAAATTCGTCCTCGCGTTCCGGGCGGGAAGCGACGCGAATTCGTGAGCCGTATCCGAGATTTAACGCTTCGTATTCAGCGGCAATTTGTTCACTCGTAACATTCGCAAACAATCTGATTTTGCCTGAAACATTAATTGTTTCGCCTTTATAAATCGCTTGTTCGGCGTTTAATTCGAGAAAAAAGCCACCCGCCGCAAGCTCCGGTTTTGAAAGCAAAACGCCTTCGATTTCGAGCGGATCACCGGAAGCAATTTTGTTTTCGTCGTAAAGTTTTTTCAGACGATTTTCCGCAATGTTTTGATATTTGCTTTGAAAACAAAACGCGCCGAGAGCAAAAAAGGCGAATGCGAGAAACACAACAGAGATTTTTCGTTTGAGAAAAATAATTGTAAGAAATGCGAAAAGCAGACAAGCGATCAGAAAAATTTTCCAATCGAGCGCGAATAAATTTGCCGTCAAAATGCCGAGCGAAAAACTAACTGCCAAAAAGAGCAGTGGATAAAGTGAAAGATCGGGAGAATTTTTTCGCATAGAGAGAATTTACATTTTTCTATTTTCTGCTTTTCAGATATTTTTTCGGAATCTGATTATCCGGCGATTCGGCTTGCCAGAAGATCGTTACCACCCACCAGCGTTTGCCGTCATTCAGAAGCTGAAAACTATTGATGCCGCGCATAAAAGGCTTTTTGTCAGATTTGGCTTTAAAGGCTTCATAGGTCGAAAAAACGTGCGCGATATTGCCGTAGGTTTCCACCGTGCGGGCGACCTCGCGCTCGTGAAAACCTTCTTTGGCGAAAAACGGTTCGACGCGTTTGATGTAATCTTCGGGCGTGAGCGCGTTCGCGCCGACGATGTCGCTATTCGCAATTCTTCCCGTCGGGATCAGCCGCGCGTCTTTGTAAAAGAGCGTGCGAAATCTGTCCCAATTGCGCTTTTCATTCGCATCGCCCGAAATCGAATCATAGACCGCTTTCATAATCGCGTCGAGCGATGAAACGTCCGCCGGATTCGCTTCTTTTGTCGTAGTTTGAGCCATAGCCGTAAATGAAAAAATAAAAATTGCCGAAATCGTAACTAAAAATTTGATTTTCATAACGTCAGCTATTACGCCCGAAAAATGCTTTGGTTTCAGATTAAGAAAATTTCTTTTACAACTGATTATCGATTTTTGTTTCCAGTGCGTCCTGCACATTTTGCGGCAGATTCGACAAAAAATTATAACCCGTATTCTGCTCGATCTGTCTGACGGTCGTGCGGTAAATCTGCCAGTCGGCGTTTCTTATGCCGCGCACGTTCGGCATATCAACGGCGATGACGCGCGTGTTTTCATTGACAGACGCGGCGGATGCGCCCGACGGCACGACGACGGCGATTTTCCAACTGTTGGTCGGAATCGAAACTTCGTTTTTGATCTTTCCCTTTTCGCCGTAAACCCCGGCGTAAATGTAAACGTCATTGCCGCGCGTCACGAGCGTGCGCAGATAGCCTTCCAGTTTTTGCCACGGTCCGCGATTCAGATCACCGGTCTGCGGCGTCATATTCGTCATCAGAAAAGTTTCGCTCATTCCCTCGACCGACGCGCTTCTGTCCGCGCTCGGACAAACGTGACCGCGGTCAAAACCGCTCCGCGTGTAATCCGACGGCGTGATGCGATTCCAGCCTGCCGGCAAACGGTCGTCGGGACGAAACGGGTCGGGGTCAGGACGCGGAAAATCGCCGAGTTCCGCTTTTGAAATCCGCCACGCCGCCCAATTCGGAACAGCTTTTTCGCGGTTGTAGGACAAAATAAAATATTTATTTGAAAGCAGGTAATTGTTCGGATTCGCTTTCGACGCGCCCGAAGGGTTTCCTAATGAAAGATAAACTTGCTCGGCTTGTTCGGGCGTTGCGGGCGGAAGCGACGGATTCGGCGGCGGCGCGGTCGGCTGAGTCGTTTCGACCGTGTTCGTATTGCCGCGAATCGCGTCGTTGATTTTTTTTCCAACCCAAAAGAAGCAAACCAAAATCAAAACAACGATAATTGCCAGAGCCGCGAGACCGCCGATGATTGCCTTTCTATTCATACTTTGCGGGCAATTTTAACATAAGTTTGTAAAATCGCGTCTGTGCGTTTTCGGCAGTATTTAAGATAGAATAAAAAACGGATGAGCGAAAAAATTCACCTGACGGGATTTTCAAAAGCGGAACTCGCCGAATTTGTCACTGAAATCGGCGAGCCGAAATATCGTGCGAACCAAATTTTCAAAGGTCTGCACGAACGCCGTCTTTTAAATTTCGACGCGATGACCGATCTGCCGAAAGCGTTTCGGGAAAAGTTGAATGAAAGAGCGACTGCTTCGACCTTAAAAGTCGAATCGCGTTATGTTTCCGTGGACGGCACGCGCCGTTTTTTGATGAAAACGAAAGACAATCTGCCTGTCGAAACGGTCTTTATTCCAACCGAAAACCGCGACACGATCTGTTTTTCGTCGCAATCGGGCTGTCCCTTAAAATGCGATTTTTGTCTGACGGCGAAGTTAGGTTTGCTTAGAAATCTGACCGCCGGAGAAATTATCGAACAAATCATAATCGTTTTAAATGACGTTTACGGCGTGAGCGAAGAAACGCCGCACGGCACGAATCTCGTGGCGATGGGCGCGGGCGAGCCGTTTTTGAATTTTGAAAATTTGACAAAATCGGTCGAAATTATGGCGGAAGAAGACGGACTTTTTATCGTGCCGAACCGCATCACGGTTTCGACCGCCGGGATCGTGCCGAAAATTTACGAGTTCGCAAAACTCGAAAAACGTCCGCATCTGGCGATTTCTTTAAGCGCGCCGAATGACGAACTGCGCGACAAATTGATGCCGATCAATAAAAAATGGAATATCGAAGAACTTCTGCAGGCGGCGAAGGAATTTCAAAAATCTTTGCGGCGCGGTGAAAAATTTACTTTTGAATACGTTTTGCTCGGCGGTGTGAACGATTCGGACGAACACGCCGAACGGCTCGCCGATCTTTTGGAAAAATACGATCTGAAAAGAGTAAAAATAAACCTGATCGCGCATAATTCCGCCGAGCCTTTGGAATATCGTCCACCTGAGCGGGAACAAATTTACCGCTTTAAAGACATTTTAGAATCGAGAGGCGTTTCGGCTTATGTCCGCACGCCGCGCGGTCGGGATATTTTCGCCGCCTGCGGTCAGCTTGCGGCTAAATCGGAACCGAATCTGATTCAGATCGCCCAGGCGTAAAATTTTTGGCAGTGAACTAAAAGTAATGCCGGTTGAAATTTTAACCCGATCGAACTTCGCAATAAGTGAAAAGTGAAAAGTAATAAGTGATAGACAAGAATATATTTAACCTCTCACTTATGACCTATCACTTTTCACTTATTCCGAAAGTCGTTTTTTTCGAGCATTACTTTTAGTTCACAACCAAAAAATCGTCCACAGATGAACACGGATGGTCTGCCAAAATTAATTTCGTTTTTATCTGTGTGAATCTGTGTTTATCTGTGGACATAAATTTTAATTTTTTCCAAAAAGCCTTTTTTTTATGTTATTTTATTTGCTGTTTATCGCCATTTTTATAGCGATTTTACTTTTTATTTCGTCAAAGATCAGAAAAGCCGCCAACGAGGCGTATGAGCCGGAACAGATCGAGCGCGAAAATTTTTCGATCTATAAACCCGAAGGTTATCTGAATCCGGTCGAGTTTACGGAAAAAACGCCGTTCGAAGCATACACGCGCGAACTCGGCGAGCGTTCGGCGGGCAGACTCAGAAAATCTCTGGCGAAACTAACGGTTTCCGACGGTTTGAATTTCGACAATCTGCGCAAGGAAATAAAGAAAAACGCGGAGGAATTTGTTTCAACCGAATTTGATGAAACCGCGCCCGAAGGTCAGCGCATTTGTTTGATCGAAACGAAAAAAACGGAAAACGAAATCACCACCGTTTACGTAAACAAGATCGTCGAAAGCCGGAAGCAGAAGAAAACTTATGATCTGGAAGTTTCTATTCTGGAAGATCACCGCGACGAATTCGACGAGAGGATCGGCGAGATGCTTGAAAGTTTTACGTTAAAATAAAAAAGCATCTCTGATTGATAAACATTCATCTTGAAAATACGAGAGAGGAATAATTTTTTACATTATGAAAAAAACTTTATTTACGGCAATTTTTTCTTTGGCATTTGTATTTTTGCTCGGCAGCGTCGCTAATGCGCAGACCGTTCCCGTCAGCGGAAATCTCGGCACGGTAACGCGCGGCGGCACGACGCGCGGTTCGATAGTTTTAAATATTCCGGGAAATCTGCACGTTAATTCGAATCGCCCGAACAGCGAGTATGCGATCCCGACGACCGTCAGTCTGAGCGCGACCGGCGCGAAGGTGAGCGGCGCGATCTATCCGCGCGGCAAAAACAAAAAATTCTCTTTTTCCGAAGACACGATAAATATTTATGAAGGTCGCACGGTGATAAATTTCAATGTTACCGTCCCGAAAAATTTTCGCGGCAATACGGTCCGTGTCCGCGCCGTCGTCAAGTATCAAGCATGCACTGATGAGGTTTGCTACCGACCGATGACGAAAACGATAAATCTGACGGCGAGAGTGCGGTAGGTTTATTTTTATCTTTTAATAAAAACGCGCGGTTGATTTTTCAAACGCGCGTTTTTGTTTATCAAATATTTCTCCCGATCACGGAAAGCAATCTGCCGGTTTTTCCGTAGAGCCGTTTCTCGACGCGGTATGAGAAAAACAGATCGGTGCGCTCCATCGTGCAGAAAGGCGCGGTCTGGATGTTTTCCGGCAAAACTCCCGCGCTCAAAAGCTGTTCCTTATTTGCCAGATGCAGATCAATAAGCGCGTGTCCGTCGCGCGTTTTTTGAAAAAGTTTTTCGCTTGCCGGAAATTTTTCATTAAAAGCGTCAAGTACTTCCTGCCCGATCTCATAATTCCGGCAGGTCGCCGCCGGACCGATCGCGGCAATCAAATCTGTCGGATTCGTGCCGAATTCTTTTTTCATTTTTTCGATTGCTCTGACGGCGATTGATTCTACGCTACCGCGCCAACCGGCGTGAACCGCCGCAAACGCACGTGTTCTCGTATCGCCCAGAAGAACGGGAACGCAGTCGGCGGTTTTTACGCCGACGAGAACATTTTTCAGAGCGGAAACGAGCGCGTCGAATTTTTCTTCGCTGTTTTTTATGTCCCGTTCGTTTCTGACAACTTTCACATCGCCGCCGTGAACCTGCCACGCGGTCGCAAGCTGAAAATTTTTATCAAAAACACTTAAAAATCTCTTTCGATTTTCAAAAATATTTTCGTGCGCGTCCTCGTCAAAACCGGCAAGATTCAAGTCGCCGTCGGGAAACGCGGAAACGCCGCCGAGCCGCGTCGAAAAGCCGTTGGCAAAACCGTTTTCTTCCAAAACATTTGAGACGAGAATTTTTATTCCGTCCTTTTCGCGCCAAAAAAATCCGTTTTCTGCTAAAATTTGTTCTTCCGAACTTTGCACTTTGCACTTTGCACTTTGCACTGAATCAATGATCGTTTCCATCGGCATAGACATTATCGAAGTTTACCGCATCAGCGAAACGCTTGCCAGAACGCCGCGTTTCGCCGAGCGCGTTTTTACCGAACGTGAACGCAACTACTGCGACGCGAAAGGCGCGGCGGCGGCGCAAAGCTACGCCGCGCGTTTTGCCGCCAAAGAAGCGTTTTTAAAAGCTCTGAAAACCGGCTGGAGCGGAAAAATTACGTGGCACGACATAGAGATTTTGAATGACGAACTGGGCGTTCCCAATTTGAAAATTTCGGGCGAAGCGCGGGAAATCATGGAAAAAATGGGCGCGGACAAATTTCATCTTTCGATGTCGCACACGACCGATCACGCAACGGCGCAGGTTATTCTGGAAAAAATCTATGCCGCAGAAAATTCCAAGTGAAAAATTACCAGTATGACGCAGTTATCATCGGTTCAGGTCCGAATGCTCTGGCGGCGGGAATCGTTCTGGCGCGGGAAAATCTCTCGGTGCTGATCGTCGAAGCGCGTCCGACCGTCGGAGGCGGGGCGCGTTCCGGTTTTTTGACGCTTCCCGGTTTTGTTCACGACATCTGCTCGGCGATTCATCCGCTGGCAATCGGTTCGCCGTTTTTTCAAACTCTGCCGCTCGAAAAATACGGCTTGCAGTTTATCCAGCCGCCCGCATCGCTCGCGCATCCGCTCGATGACGGAACGGCGGTTTTGTTGAAAAGATCGCTCGAAAAAACCGTCGAAACCTTCGGCGGAGACGCAAAAAATTATCGAAGTTTAATAAAACCATTTGCCGAAAATTGGGACAAACTCGCGCCGGAGATTCTCGCGCCCGCGCATTTTCCCGCGCATCCTTTTCTGCTCGCGCGGTTCGGTTGGAAGGCGTTTCGTTCGGCGCGCGGATTTGCCGAAAAATTTTTCGAAGGTGAACGCGCCCGCGCCATGTTTGCCGGATTGGCAGCGCACTCGATGATACCGCTCGAAGATTTGCCGTCTGCGGCAATCGGTTTTATTTTGGCGATCACGGCGCATACGGTCGGCTGGGGTTTCCCAAGCGGCGGAGCGCAAAAAATACCCGACGCTCTCGCCGCGCATTTTCTCGCGCTCGGCGGCGAAATGAAAACCGATTTTCGTGTCGAAAATATTGACGAACTGCCGCCGTCCCGAACCGTCCTGTTCGACACGACTCCGCGCCAAATCTTGAAAATCGCCGGACATCGTTTGCCCGCGGGTTACCGGCGCAAGCTCGAAAAATATCGTTACGGCGCGGGCGCATTTAAGATGGATTTCGCTCTGAGCGAGCCGATCCCGTGGCGGGCGAAAGAATGCGCTCTGGCGGGAACAGTGCATCTCGGCGGAAGTTTCGACGAGATTTCCGAATCGGAAAAAAAAGTCGGTCGCCGACAAACGCCGGAAAAGCCTTTTGTTCTGCTGGCGCAAAACAGTTTTTTTGATTCGACACGCGCGCCCGAAGGAAAACACACGGCTTGGGCATACTGCCACGTTCCGAACGGCTCAAAGGTTGATATGACGGAAAAAATCGAAGTTCAGATCGAACGCTTCGCGCCCGGATTTCGTGACTGCATTCTGGCGAAAAACGTTCTGCCGCCCGCCGATCTCGAAAACTACAACGCAAACTACATCGGCGGCGACATCGGCGGCGGCGCGAATATTTTAAGCCAGCTTTTCACACGCCCGGTCGCGCGGCTGAATCCATACACGATGCCGGCAAAAGGTTTATATATTTGTTCCGCGTCAACTCCGCCCGGCGGCGGCGTTCACGGAATGTGCGGTTATCACGCGGCGCGGACGGTTTTACAAAACGAATTCGGAAAGTAAAAATGCGAACCGGAAGCGATTAGTCGAAAAATCGTCCGATGAGCCGAAAAAACATCTGATTGGTGGAAAAATCACTCCGACCGCTCGAAAAATCATCCGATTGGTCGAAAATCATGTGATTCGGCGAAATTCACGCTGATTCGACTAAAAATGCCGCGATTGTGCAGCAGTGGCTTTGCACAAAAATTTGCCTGTTGCGATTTAAGTCAATCGGGAGCAGAAAGCTGAATCGTTATAAAATTTAAGATGTCAGTGGGAGTTTGCAGTTTCCAAAAAATCTCAATGATCGGTTGCCGGCAGATTATCATTGTTTAGACGGGATTTAAGAGTTATTTCCAAAACTTCGAGATTGACCGGTTTGACGAGAAATTCATCCGCGCCAGCCGCCAGTGCCATCAATCGGATGTCTTCGCGCGCGTGACCGGAAATTAAAATAAACGGAATTTCTTTAAACCATTCGCTTTTTCTCATCGTTCTCATTTTTGAAAAACTTTCCGAAAAAGCGAGTTCGGTGTCCATCAAAACCAGATCGGGACGACCGTTTTCGGCAAGCCGGACAGATTGTTCTACACTGTCGGCTTCGACCGCTTCATAATTCCATATTTCCAATATGGTCTTAAACAGAAAACGGACTTCGCTGTCAGGGCTAAAAACCAAGATACGCATTTTCGAGGAGTTAAATTTTTCGATTGTTGTAAGTTTTTCAGCTTGCTCCGACTCGTCTTCCGGGGGCAAGAGATTTGTCCTGGGGAAAGCAGAGCTGAAATCATGTATATTCAGCATATTTTTTTTTGCAATTTGTCGGTTTGAAAATAATTTAAGTTTTATGATTTACCACATCATAAAACCCGTCTTGTTTTTTCAAGCCGTTTGAAAACTCGAAATTTTTTTGCTTTTGTCATTTGATGATGACTGACATTATAGCCTGGCGAGAAACGCCGGGGCAGCCGGCAAAAATCCTTTCCGATGCTGAACTCGTCGCACAACCAGGGGCAAACTGTGGTCCGCCTACAGAGCGGTCAAATGATTTATTGCCTACCTGGCGATTCTCGTTAGGCTATAATGATAGTCGCCGTTGACGACCATCCGAGTTGTAAAACAGCCTCTTAGCTTAGGGGTTAAGATTTTATCTTAGCCAAAGCATCGCATTTTTGCGGATCGTTTAACATAAGGAATGCGGATAATTTTAATAAGGGAAATCCCTATTTTCGGACGATTTGTTCGGATTCCGGTAAATGGAAAAAAAGGTGATTTAAAAAAAATCACCTTTTTCTTCCCACTTTCTCTGTTGGCTTCACTAGAACCGATGACTTTCTTTGTGAAGCTAACTTTAAAGCATTTCAGTAAGTATGATTTTGCGGTCTAAGAATGGATTTGAAAATCGGGAAAACGGTGAAACTAGATAGGGGTTATCCCCGAAAGTTGAAAATTTCTTTTAAAATTTCATTTAAGTTTCCTGCATCCAGCCTTGCAGAATCGCATAGCGCACGATGTCTATGCGGCTTGAAATACCGAGTTTCCGCAGAGCGTTGGCTTTATGCGATTCGACGGTTTTGATGCTGATGCTGAGGCGTTCGGAAACTTCGCGGTTGCTGTAGCCGAGCGCGATCAGCCGGATAATTTCCGATTCGCGGTCGGTCAGCTGCACCTTTTCGGCGTTGCTCAAGGCGGTTGATTGGCGGACATATCCGTGCATTACCTTTTTCGTCATCGTCGGATCGAGATAGGCTTTGCCCGCACCGACGGCGTGAAGCGCGTTGATCAATTCGTTCGGCGCGCTTTGTTTGAGAATATAGCCGTCCGCTCCGGCTTGAAGAAGCTGTTGGAGATAACCGTCGTCGGTATGGCGCGTCAGTGCCAGAATTTTTACTTTCGGGAAAAGACGTTTGATGCGCTTGGTCGCCATCATCCCGTTGAGTTCGGGCATCGAAACGTCCATCAAGATCAGATCGGGATCAAGTTCCCCGGTTTTTTTGACGGCGATCTCGCCGTTTGCCGCCTCGCCGGCGACCTCCATATCGTCTTGCGTGTTGACGAGTAATTTTATGCCTTCGCGGACGATTTCGTGATCGTCAACGAGGAGAATGCGAAGCATTATTTCCTCCTGAGTATCGAGTTCCGAATATTTTTAACTATAAAAACTGAACGGTTATACAATTACATATTCGGAAACTTTTTTAAAGCGGAAAACCGACGAGGAGAAATCTTTCCGCTCTTTTCGCCGAGAGCTTATACATCCGTAATCGCCGGAAGCGCGAAGCGCGAAAACTGAGTTTAGGAAAATATAACTTGATTATTATCAAATCCTTTTACGCCGCTTCGCGCCGTTGCATGCAGGGATGCGTGCGCTCCCGGCGAAAACAATTTTATCTTACCCTCTACTTCCCTTTTTGTATGAACGGCACGCGGACGAAAATGGTCGTTCCCTTTCCTTTTGACGATTCGATTTGCAGATTTCCGCCGACCAGAGCGGCGCGTTCGCGCATTCCGATCAAGCCGAGACCTTTGCGGCGGTTGAGCGTTTTTTCCGACTCGAAGCCTCTGCCGTCGTCCTCGATGATCAAAACGACACTGCGGTCGCGCTGTTCGAGAAGGACGCTGACGTTTTTTGCTTTGGCGTGTTTATAGACGTTGTTCAGAGCTTCCTGCAAAATGCGGTAGAGATTGATCTCGGCATCGTCCGAAACGCGTTTTTCCTCAAACGCGCCGGTGTGAACTTCCGCCGGAATGCTGAAATGCACCGACCATTTTTGAACAAAACTTTCAACCGCATTTTTGAATCCGAGATCGTCAAGCACGTTCGGGCGCAGTTCCCAGATAAAAAAGCTGATGTCCGAATCGAGCGTTTTGGCAATCGCCTGCGTTTCGTCAACCTGTTCGCATATTTTTTCATTGTCGCCGCATATTTTCCTGAGCGTTTCGAGATTAAGGCGCAGTGCCGTCAGGTGCTGACCGAAATGATCGTGCATATCGCGGGCGATTCTCCGGCGTTCGTCTTCCTGCGTCGTCACGAGCTGTTCGAGAAGCGCGACGCGCTCTTTTTCCACGAGCCTGCGCTGTTCGTTCTCGGCTTTCAAATCCCTGTTCGCCTGCGCGAGTTCCGCGGTGCGTTCCTCGACCTTTTTTTCCAACTGCGATTTGTAATTTTGCAGTTCTTCTTCGGCTCGCTTGCGCTCGGTGATGTCGCTCGCCGTGCCGAGCCATTCGATGATCCCGCCCGTTTCGCTCAGAATCGGCACGGCGCGTGAAAATGTCCAGCCGATCGTGCCGTCGAGACGAATGACGCGGTGTTCCAGCTCGAAAACGCTTTTCGTTTCGATCGCTTTTTCAATCGCCGCCCAAACCGCAGGTTTATCAGTTTCGGGAATGTATTCTTCCGTCCAATCTTCACGCGGCTTTTTGGTCGTCGGGATAAATTTCTTGCCTTCCAGATACCGCATCTCGCGCCAATCCGCGCCCATTATATAAACCGTGTCGGAAGTCGCGTTGACGAAGGCGCGGAATTTTTCTTCGGATGCGCGCAGTGCGTTTTCCGCTTTCTTGCGTTTGGTGATGTCAATAAACGATAAAACCACGCCGTCAATTTTGTCTTCAACGGTGCGGTAAGGCGAAAAACGCGCGAGAAAAAAGCTTTGGTCTTTGGAATAGACCTCACGTTCCGAAACACGCAGATTTTTCAGAGCTTCTTCCGCGTCCGAATGAAAATCGTCGGGCGCGAGCCGGTGCGTGATATGTTCGAGCGGTCTGCCGATGTCCGACGGAATGAGATTGAAAATTTCCGTCGCCTTCGGCGTGTAGCGTTTGACCTGCAACGCCCGGTCGAGAAAGATCGTGGCGATGTCGGTCGCCTGCATCAGATTCTGCAGATCGGAATTGGAGTGGCTGACCTCTTCGATCTTTTCCTTGAGTTCGACATTGACGGTCGTCAGTTCCTCGTTGACCGATTGCAGTTCTTCCTTGCCGGTTTCGAGTTCTTCGGTCGCCGAACGCAGTTCCTCGTTCATCGCCTGCAATTCTTCGTTTGACGCTTTCAGTTCCTCGACCGACGTTTCGTATTGCTCGATGGTGTTGCGAAGCTGGTCTTTCGTGCGTTCGAGATCGGTTTCCATCCGGCGCACGACCGATTCCATCGCCTGGTCTCCGGCTGAGATCGCCTGCGCGGTTTTCTTTACTTCCGGTTCGCTTTCGGTTTCCTCGAAAATGACGAGCGCGGCGGCTTCGGGCAATTTTACCGGGCGCACCGTCAGATTGACATTTTTTTCATCGCCGTTAAATTTGACGCGGATGTTTTTCGCCTCGACCGATTTGTTTTCCTGTCTGGCGGCAAACAGCGCGGCGCGAACGTCCGAAAGAAGCGCGGGATGAATGACTTTTAAAAGATTGGCGGTCGGTTTTCCGCCGACAAACCGAAGAAATCGCCCGGCATTTTCGCTTAGATGCAGAATGTCGCCTTCTTCATTGACGAGAACCGAAGGCGGCGCGTATTGTTCGAGCAGGCGGTGATGAAGCTCGCCGAACGATTGCAGATTGCGGCGCGTTTCCGTCGGCAATTCGTGAATGCGCGGTGTCCAAACGCCCGCAACGGGAAGCTGGGGCGGCGCGTTCCAATTCGCGTTCGACGGGCGGCATTGATAAATCTTGTGTTTTTTATCAACCGGCGAAAAGAAATTTACCGAACTGTCCGCCGATTCCGACGCGCCGAGAAAAAGATAACCGCTGTCCTTGAGCGCGAAATTAAAAACCTGCAAAATCTTTTCCTGCGTTTCGCGGTTGAGATAGATCAGCACGTTGCGGCACGAAATCAGGTCGAGCCGCGAAAACGGCGGGTCGCGCAGAATGTTGTGCGGCGCGAACAGGATCATCTCGCGGACGGATTTTCGTATGCGGTAAGTGTCGTCTTCCTTGATAAAAAATTGTCTCAGACGTTCGGGCGAAACATCTGTAACGACCGCCTCGGTAAAACGACCTTCGCGCGCTTCGGCAACCGCTTCTTCGTCAACGTCTGACGCGAAAATCTGTATCTTCGGCGGATCGGGCAAGGTCGCGGCGTATTCCTGCAAAAGAATCGCAATCGAATAGGCTTCCTCGCCCGACGAACATCCGGCGATCCAGATACGCACCTGATCTTCGGAAGTCTTCCGGTCGAAAATCGCCGGAATAATCTTTTTTTCGAGCGCGTTAAATGCTTCTTTGTCGCGGAAAAAATTCGTTACGTTGATGAGCAGATTTTTCAGAAGCGAGAGAACTTCGTCCGGCTTGTCGCGCAGAATTTCGAGATATTCCTTCAAATCGTCGGTTTCGTGAATCTGCAGATGACGCGCCACGCGTCGAATCAAGGTCGGTCGCTTATAGTTGGAAAAATCATGTCCGGTGCGGACTCTTAAAAGCGTCAGAACGTCGCGCAAAAGTTCGAGATTTTTTATCTCTTTGGCGACCTCGCCGTCTCCGCCATCCGTCAAACGGAACTTTTCCGTGCTGTCGCGCACGAACAGAAGTTTTTCCGGCATTTCCGAAACCGGCATCACGACATCGGCGATCTTCGTTTCAATCGCGCTTCGCGGCATTCCGTCGTATTCGGCATCATCGGGGTCCTGGACGATGGCAAAACCGTCCTTGCCCTTGATATGTTTCATACCGAGCGTGCCGTCCGTTCCCGTGCCGCTCAAGATGATCGAAACCGCGCGGCGACCGTAAGCGTCGGCGAGCGAGCGAAAGAAATAGTCAATCGGCACGCGCTTGCCTTTGATGCGTTCGGGTTCTTTGACGCGAATCACGCCGTCATACATTTCCAGATGTTTGGCGGGCGGAATGACATAAACCTTGTTCGGCTCGACCTCGACGGTTTCCGTAACCTGTTCGACGCTCATCGCCGTTTCGCGCTGAATTATTTCCGCGAGATTCGATTCGAACTGCTGTGAAAGATGCAGAATGACGACAAACGCCATTCCCGGTTCGGCGGGAATCTCTCCGAAAAGCTCCTTCAAAGCCTTTATGCCGCCCGCCGACGCGCCGATGCCGACGACGAGAAATCCTTTATCGTTCGATTTTTTTGCCGAATCTTTTTTGGTTTCGCTTTTGGCGGAATTTTTCTTTGCCATTTTTTTTACCTCTTGCCGCAGCGCGTTTGGCGAAAACTATTCGGAAAGCGCGAAAAAAGTAAGATTAGTTATTCAATATTTTTCATTCTACACCTTTTCGACCGAAATTATCGGAACGCAGGCAAAAAGTTTTGAATGCGGGAGGTCTTCTTATTAATTTATCTTATGCGATTTATCATCTTAACCCGCGATAGCGGGTGTCAGCATAAAGCCCCGTGCGTAAGCGCAGGGAAATTTTGCCATACGATTCTAAGCCCGTGAAACGGGCGACAGATATTCTGTTATCAGATTCTGTCGCCCGTTTCACGGGCTTGTCGAATCTCGTTCGCGCTAACCCCGCGCTCACGCACGGGGCTTTATTCTTCTGCCCGTTTCACGGGCTTAAATGAAAAATTGCGTAAGGTGAGTTATTAATTTTCAGTCGTTTCGCACGTTTTTATTTTTCAAGTTAAAATCAACTTATGAAAATTCTTGTTACCGGCGGAAGCGGTTTTCTCGGAACTCACGTCAGAAAATTTTTCGACGCGGACGATTTTTCGCGCCGCGCCGGGTTAGACATTTTAAATTTGCAGGACACGCAAATTATTCAGGATTACGACGCGGTGATTCATCTCGCCGCCGAATTGGATAAATCGCCCGAAGCGGCGGAGAGCGTTTTTCTCACGAACGTCGAAGGCACGATCAACGTCCTGCGCGAAATGAAGGAAAATTCGGTTTTTATTTTCGCTTCGACCAAGGACGTTTACGGTCGTTTCGCCGATAATTACCGCGAAGTTTCGGAAGAATGTCCGACCGTTTATTCGGGACAGACCGCGCTCGAATGGTCGAAACTGATCGCCGAACGCTACGTCGAATATTACGCCAACACGAAAAATTTCCGCTCGTGCATTTTCCGTCTTTCGACCGTTTACGCGCCGAACTCGGAAGGCAATACGCCGAATTTCGTCACGCATTACGCCGACGCGATCAATATGGGCGAGCGGATTTCACTGCCCGCTGGCGGCAATCCGAAACGCGATCTGCTCGCCGTCGAAGACTTCGCGCGGGCGTGTCAAGCGTTTATTGATTCGGTTATCCGGCATGGACTTTACAACTTAGGCGGCGGACGCGAAAACGCTCTCACTCTGCGCGAACTCGTCGAAAAAATGGAAGAAGTTTCCAATCTGCAAGCCGTCATTGACGAAGAAAATCCCGCACCTGCGCCAGTGCCGATGAATTATGTATCGGATTTAACTTTGGTAAAACAGGAACTCGACTGGCAACCGTCGGTTGGTCTTAATGAAGGATTGAAAGATTTATTTTAGTTTGGAGAGTTCGTAGAGTTTGGAGAGTTTGTAGAGTAA
>JBGTSF010000025.1:0-63942 GCA_041940425.1 Pyrinomonadaceae bacterium | reverse complement strand
CCCGGATGATACGGATTGCCTTCAAACTTCCGCACCTTCATCGAATCCTTTTCGATATAACTCAAAAGCCCGCAACCCGATTCACAGTTAAAACAGATCGTCGGAACAATTTGATAATTCTTCCGCTCACGCCTCTGCCCGCTCGTCGCTTCGTATTCCGTCCAGTCGTCCCACATCTCCGGCGGCGGATAATTTGAAAGTTCGCCCGGTTCATTCAATTTCGGGATTTCGAACTTATCTTCAACGTGCAGATTTTCGATAATGCCGAGCTTTTCGGCGATTGATTCGATGATTGACGGTTTGTGTTTCATAGATTTTTATTTTTTTTGCCCACGAATAGCACGAATGAACACGAATATTTTTAAATCAAATTTTGTAAATGCAGTTTTATAATAAAGGTTCTATTTTTCTCATTATTGCAATTATGTAATTCGTGCAGATTCGCGTTATTCGTGGGCAAAATCTTTCCTTACCCAACTTTCAATTTCCTTCTTCACACTTGCATTTTCAATTTTCCTATTTGCAACACGTTTGTAAATTAACTTCGGATGCTCTCCAAAATTAACCAGCAAAGCCAAATCAAATTTTGTCGCATTAAGATAATTTAATATTTGAGAAATATGAGCATCGGTTAAACTCGAAACGGATTTTATTTCGACGATAATCTTATCGAAACAAATAAAGTCAGGTTTAAAA
Source organism: Pyrinomonadaceae bacterium (assembly GCA_041940425.1). Classification (GTDB taxonomy): domain Bacteria; phylum Acidobacteriota; class Blastocatellia; order Pyrinomonadales; family Pyrinomonadaceae; genus DATHTS01. The sequence continues at coordinate 63,246 of JBGTSF010000025.1, read as the reverse complement.
AATTGATCTAGTATTCTTTCTTTGTAATATAAATGGATTTCCGGTTGGGCAATGAATGGAATTTTTTGTAATTCAAATTCGATTTCCAAACACTCCTGATAAACGGGTTCCGTAAAACCAAATCCCTGTTGATTATAAACTTCATAGCACGCTCCAATTATTTTATAGCTTTCTTCCTTAAAAATAATTTCTCTCATTTTCTTTTATTCGCGCCAATTCGTGCTATTCGTGGGCAAAAATCATTTAACTCAGCGGAATCAACTGCGGTGCTTTCACCCAAATGTGCTGCGCAAATCCCAATCCGAGCAAAATCAAAATTCCGGCGGCGGCGAGCAGAAAAATGTTTCCTGTAAACAACAAAGCGAGCGGCAGAACATTACCTAAAGCGATCATTCCCCACCAGAATGCCCAACTGAATTGACCTTTCGTTATCATTTCAACTGTTTTGTGCGCGTCTTCGGTCGCATGTGTTGTGGTTAGTTCGATTGCCAGAGTTATCAGATGAATGACAATACACACAATTGACAGAAAAACCAGCACGAGCGTGAAACCAACATTCACGTTCAGAAACAGGTTCACCAGCAGATAGACGGCAAAGCCAGCCATCAGCGAATGGAGAATCATATGCAGTCCGAGCATCGGCGATTGCCAGAAATCGCGCCCTTTTGCCTGAGCGAAAAGAAACGCCGTATAAACAGCCGAAAGTAGCGCAAAGACGATGCCGAACGGTTCGAGAAATTTTAAGTAGTTTTCAAAACCGAAATATGAAGCCGCAAGCCAGAGCGTTAAAATTCCGCCGTAGCCTGTGATGATATACGAACCGCGCGAAAGCCACGATTTCCATTGCGGGCGAAACAGAACATACAAAAATCTGTCCGGTCTGCCCAAATCTTTGATCAACAAAATGCCCGTTAAGCTTAAGAAAATCAATGATACAATCGCGCCGATTTGTTTCACCAAAAGCGGCATTTCCATAAAATAACCGCCCACAACCGGCAACAAAAACGCGCCTGCGGCAATCGCTTTTGTCCAGATATATGCGGCGACTTCCCAGCCCCAAAGAATTCCTTTTGCCGGAGCGTCATAAACTCTTCGCGCTTTGTTTCGTGACTCGATCTGCACGAAATTCGTTTTTGTTTGAACGGCGACTTCTTCCCTATTCGGCGATTCGTTGATTCTCTGCTCGGCGTATTTCGCGTATTTTCCGACACCGGCAGATTGGCTCGACCACATATAGTCCGCGCTCTGATTCGTGTCGGTCGGATTGAGGGAAACTTTGTCGCCGTCAATATAGAAGAGTTTCGGATTCGTTCCCTTTTCGGCTTTTCTGACCGAAACGGTTTCGCGCGCTAAAAGCTGGGAAATTTCCGTATTCGGATTGTCCATATCGCCGGAAATAATTGCGTGTTCGGGGCAAACTATGACGCACGCGGGTTCTAAACCGATGTCGGTGCGGTGCGAGCAGTAGTTGCATTTCGCGGCGGTCATCGTGTCCGGGTGAATATAAAGCGCGTCATACGGGCAGGCTTGCGTGCAGGCTTTGCAGGAAATACAGCGGCGGTCATCAAAATCTACGATGCCGTCTTTTCTCGTATAAAGCGCTTCGGTCGGACAAATCTCGACACACGGCGCGTCGGCGCAGTGGTTACAACGCATCACCGAAAACAGGCGGCGCGTGTCGGGAAACTCGCCTTTTTCGATGTATTTTACCCACGTTCGATTTACGCCGATGGGAACATCGTGTTCCGATTTGCAAGCGACCGTGCAGGCGTGGCAACCGATGCATTTGCGGTTATCAATTATGAAACCAAAATTCATTTTTTTATTTTTCGGATATTTTAAGAAATTTAAATTTCGGTTGTCATTTTAACATTTTAAATTTTTTTACTAAAAAGTCGGTTTGTAAAATTTTATTAAGGCAGAAGTCTGCACGTCAGTAAGGGCGGAATTCCCAATATTGAGTATTCCGCCCTTACTGACGCGCGGGCTTCTGCAAAAAAAAGAGCGGCTTGGAAACCGCTCTTTTTCAATTTTGCTAAAGACAAATTTTTAGTAGATCGTGAAATTAAAGACAACAACTTTAGTTACCGCGACCGGTCTGCCGTTTTGCAGTTGCGGTTCAAAACGCATCTGTCTTGCCGCCGCGATTGCCTGTTCGGTCAAGCCGTAGCCGAGATTGCTGACCGGCGTTACACTGCCGATCTGTCCCGACGGAAGAAATGTAACGCGGACGCGGACATTGCCCGTAATATTTTTCTGGCGGGCTTCGTCCGTGTATTTCGGTTTCGGTTTGTATGTGATATTCAACGCTCTCGAAGGTCCGACCGGAGGCGGATCTCTGTCGGGCGTGTTCGCTCTGCGGTTTCTGCCCGAACCGTCGCCGTCGCCTGTGCCGTCGCCGCGTCCGCTGCCGAAACCGCTGCCTTCGCCGCTACCCGCGCCGCTGCCGCGTCCCGTGCCTTGTCCGGTGCCTTCGCCTTCACCCTGACCGCCGCCTCTGCCGCGTCCGTCAGAACTGCCCGTAAATGTCGAATTCGGAAGCCCGAGCTGTTCATTGGTCAGCGGAATTTTCTTGTCACCGACGGTGGTTGCAATGGGCTGTTTTAGTTCAAAATCCTTCTGAACGATTGTTTTAGTCGGCTGAATGATCGGTTTTTCACGCATCTGCGGTGCAAGTCTGCCTTTCGAAGTTTGTTCTTGCTCTTCACGACCGCCGCCGCCGCCGCCGCCGCCTTCTTCATCATCATCTTTGGGCGTTTCTTCGTCCTCGATCGGGATGGGCGCGACATCATTGAGCATATGTATAAAATCTTCGTCATTGATCGCGGCTAAATCCAAAGTTTTGGCAAATAGCGAATAAACAAAGCCGCCGATCACACCGACCAACATCACGGCGGTAAAAAATGCCAGCAGACCGTTTCTTTGCTTAACATTTTTCTCTTCGATAACCGTTACGTGATAACCGTCTTCGAGTGCTTCGGCGTTATAAAATGCATGGAAGGTTTTATTTTCAGAATCGCCGTTTGATGAAAAAACGGTCGCCGCCGGAACGTATTCATCCGCGCCGGTTTTCGGTTCGGTGGCTGTTTCTTTCGTTTCGCCGCCTTCGACATTCAGTTCGAGAATATCGTCCTCTACGACCGGTTCTGAAGTCGAAATAAACGCCGGTTTTTCCGGCTGAATAAATCCGGTTTCCGTGTTTGGCGCATCCGCGTGAAGCGGATTCATTTCGAACGCTTCGAGCGATGCGCCGCAGTTCGGGCAAAAACCGAATTTTTCGGCAAATCCTTCTTCACATTCAGAACAAAATTTAACTATTTTTCCCATCGTCTTAGCCTCACTAAGTTAATACTTCAAATTGTTATAATTATAACGCGATTTCTTCCGATGTTAAGTTTTTACTGGATGAATTTTTACCTAACAAAATGGATACAACAACTTGATAGATGCTTTTAATGTTTGACGCGATGCCTAACGCAATTTAAACTTTTTAACGTAACAACTAAAAGCATTTTTACAGCAACTAATCAACTGTCAATTTTTAAATCATTATTTCATATAAATTTGTTTCAAAAAAAACAATGAAAATTATACATCATTTTGTCAAACTTACGATTGCCTCCGCGATTTTGTTTCTTTTCGTCCAAATGAACATAGCGCAGACCGCCCCGCAGGAGGAAAAACTGCTCAACGGTTTGAAACTCCTGACGTGGCGGCAAAAAGGCGCGGAAAAAGTTGCCGTCAAACTTCGCATCCACAGCGGTTCGGCGTTCGATCCCCAAAATAAAGAAGGCGTGATGGCTCTTTTTGCCGGAATACTTTTCCCCAATCTCCGGCAGGTCGAAGAATTTTTCGCCGAAGATTTGAACGGAAACATCGAAATTATCAGCACATACGATTACATACAAATCAACGCGACCGGCGATAACGACAAACTTCTCAATATTCTCGACACTTTAGCCCAAGCCATCATTCAGCCCCAAATAGATAAGGAAACGACCCCGAAAGTGAAGCTCGTTCATCTTGCCAAAATCAAGGAGTTGGAATCGAATCCGGCTTATGTCGCCGACCTAGCAGTCCGTAAACAGCTTCTCGGCGATTTTCCCTACGGCAGAGCGCAAAACGGCACGTCGGAAAGTCTCACAAAGATAGATTTCGCCGATCTGATCTTCGCCCAGCAGAGATTTTTGACCGCCGACAATGCGACATTGACCATCGCGGGCGATTTCAAGACCGATCTGGCAAACCGCGCCGTCCGCCGTTATTTCGGTAGTTGGCGGAAAAGCGAAAAGATCGTTCCCTCGACCTTCGCCATGGCGGAAGAGCCGAAAACGACTTTTGCAGCATTCGAATCGCCCTCGGAAAATTCGACCGAAATCCGTTTTGCTCTGCGTGGTCTGGCGCGAAAGGACAAAGACTTTTACGCTTCGAAAATCCTTTCGGATATTTATTTCAATCGCCTGAAAGAAAATGTTCCGGCTGAGTATCAAAACTCGGTATCGGTCGAATACGACGAACATGTTCTGCCCGGAATTATGATTTTCGGCGTTTCCGGCTTAAATGCGGAAAACAATAAAAATCTGATGTCCGATATTTTAAGTAAGCCCGTTACGAAAGAGGAATTCGCCCGTTCAAAAACAGTGATTGCCGGAAAATACGTGCTGGCAAATCCGTCCGATCTCTGGCTCGACATCGAAACTTACAAACTCGGAACGCCGAAAGAAGAAGCGCAAAAAGCTCAGGGCGTAACTCTGGCGGACGTCAACCGCGTCGCCGGACAAATGAAAACTCAGCCGCTTGTTTCCGTTCTGGTTGCAAATTCTCCGAAAAACGAACAACAATAAAATATGCCGCAGGAAAGAACCGCCCGCGAACTCGAACACGCCCGCGCCGTCCGTGAAATGTTTTCCGGTATCGCCGGAAAATACGATTTTTTAAATCACTTTTTGTCCGCCAATATTGACCGGCGTTGGCGCAGAAAAGTTTCCGCAAAACTCACAGACATATTGAACAATCCCGAAGCGGTTGTTTTAGATGTCGCGTGCGGCACGGGCGATCTTTCGCTTGAACTCAAATCAGCCGGAAAAGTGAAAGTCATCGGCACTGATTTCTGCCGCCCGATGCTCGAAATCGCCAAAGATAAAACCGCCAAAGAAAATGAAACGATACCGTATATTGAAGGCGACGGGATGAATCTCGCTTTTACGGATAATTCTTTCGACGCGGTAACAATCGCTTTCGGTTTGCGCAATTTTTCAAACTGGCAGGACGGTTTGAAGGAACTGCACAGAGTATTAAAACCGGGCGGAAAACTTGCGATTTTGGAATTTTCCGCGCCCGTCGCGCCGGGTTTTCGCCAATTATTTCAGTTTTATTTTTCGCACGTTCTGCCGCGAATCGGCGGCGCGGTCAGCGGTTCGCGCGGCGCGTATGAATATCTGCCCGATTCGGTTTCGCGTTTTCCCGACCAGAAAAAACTCGCGGCGATGATGCGCGAAATCGGTTTTAAGGACGTCGAGTATAAAAATCTGACCGGCGGCATCGCCGCTATTCATATCGGAACAAAAGTTTAACGCTTGTCTAAATTCTCCCTTTTTCATAAACTAAAAATCGTTTCCCGGTCTGTAATGAACAAACATAAAATTTACGGTTATCTGAAACGTCTCGGCTTGCTCATTCTCGTCGTCTGGACGGTCGTCTCACTGGTTACGCTGATGATCGAACTCGTCCCCGGCGATCCGGCGGTAGCGATTCTCGGCGATCAGGCGACACCCGAACAGATCGCCGTTTTCCGCGAAAAACACGATCTCGACAGCCCGGCTTTTTTCTTTTCCTACAACGGCGAAAGAGGCTTCGAGTGGCACGGGTTTGACAATCGTTATGTCAAATACTGGCAGGGACTTTTAACTCTCGATCTGGGAAATTCGTTCCGCACCGACCGACCGGTTTTGGGAATGATCCTGGAGCGTTATCCGGCAACCATCAAACTGGCGATTGCCGCGCTGATAATCGCGGTTTTTATCGCGCTCCCGCTCGGCGTGGTCGCGGGAACGAATAAAAATTCTTTGATAGATAATTTCGCTTCGTTTTTCGCTCTTTTGGGAATTTGCCTGCCGGGCTTCGTCATCGGACCGCTTCTCGTCTATCTTTTCGCCGTCAAACTGCCCTGGTTTTCGCCGACTGGAAATTATTACCCCGAAGACATCGTTCTTCCGGCGATCACGCTCGGCGCGGCTCTGTCGGCGATTCTAACGCGAATGGTGCGTTCGAGCGTTATTGAAGAACTCGGCGAAGATTACGTCCGCACGGCGCGGGCGAAAGGCTTGAGCGAGCGCGTCGTCATTTATAAGCACGTTTTGAAAAACGGTCTGATTCCGGTCGTTACAATCTTGGGTTTACAACTCGGCGTTCTGCTCGCCGGAGCGATCATCACGGAAAAGATTTTTAACTGGCAGGGCTTGGGTTCGCTTCTGCTCGACGGCATTAACACGCGCGATCATCGTCTTGTGCAGGGCTGTGTTTTGGTTATTTCAGTTACTTATATTCTGGCAAATTCTTTGACCGATTTGGTCTATCGCCGGCTCGATCCGCGAATTCGGCTTTCTTAATTTTTGATGAACAGACTTTTTTACATCGGCGCGTTTATCGCCATAATTTTTATCTTCACCGCGATTTTCGCGCCGCAGATCGCCACGCATGATCCGATACAGGCGATCGAAGTAACCGATCCGTCAACCGGAATAGTGAAAACTTTGCGCTATGCTCCGCCGTCAACGGAAAATTGGTTCGGAACGGATGATCTCGGACGCGACGTTTTTTCAAGGCTCGTTTACGGCGCGCGTGTCTCGCTTCTGGTCGGAATTTCGGTCGTCACGATCTCGGCAATTATCGGAATCATCATCGGCGCGGTCGCCGGATTTTACGGCGGTTGGCTCGATCAATTTTTGTCGGGTTATGTGTTCAACGTCTTTCTCGCCTTTCCGGGCTTACTTTTGGCAATCGCCATCGTCGCGTTTTTAAGCGGCACACAGCCGACTCCCGAAGACCGTCTGCGCCATTTGATAATCGCGCTCTGCATAACGGGCTGGGTCGGCTACGCGCGCGTCATGCGCGGGCAAGTTTTGAAAGTGCGCGAATACGATTTTGTGCAAGCCGCAAGAGCTTTAGGCGCGAGCAATATGCGCCAGCTTTTTGTTCATATTATGCCGAACGCGATTCAGCCGCTGATTGTGCAGGCTTCGCTGGCGATGGCGGGCGCGGTCTTGGCGGAAGCGTCGCTTTCATTTCTCGGCTTGGGACTTCCGCCGCCGAATCCGACGTGGGGAACGATGATTGATCAGGCGCGCGGGATTGACGTTCTCACAAACGCGACGCACAATCTGCTTTTTCCCGGCATCTCTTTGGCTTTAACCGTTCTCGCATTTAATTTCATCGGCGACGGTCTGCGCGAATATCTCGACCCGAAACAACGAAAAAGATGAAAATTTGTGAATAGTTGATAGTTGGTATTTTTTCTTAACTATCAACTTTCAACTATCAACCATCAACTAAAATAAGGTGTCCGCCATTAAGATCGAAAATCTTTCAAAAATCTACCCGCCGAATTTTCCGCGTCTGAAAAAATTTTTCGGTTTGAATGTCGAGCCGGAAGTCGAGGCTCTCAGGGATGTTTCGCTCGACATTGCGGACGACGAGATTTTCGGGCTGATTGGAAAAAACGGCGCGGGGAAAACGACTCTGACAAAAATCATCGCCACGCTTGTTCAGCCGACGAACGGAAAAGTTTCGGTCAAAGGTTTTGATTCGGTAGAACATGACGTAAAGGTGCGTTCGCTCGTCGGTTTGGCGACCGCCGAGGAACGCTCGTTTTACTGGCGGCTTTCGGGCGAAAAAAATATGATGTTTTTCGCGCGGCTTTACGGGATGGACGACAAAACGGCGCGAAATAGGATTGGCGAAATTTTTGAGAAGTTAAATCTGCACGGAATAAAATCCCGGCGTTTTTCAGAATATTCTACCGGCAACAAACAAAAACTGGCGGTCGCCCGCGCGCTTTTGCCAAACCCTCCGGTTCTTCTGCTCGACGAACCGACGCGCTCGCTCGATCCGCTGGCTGCCGCCGAGATGCGAAATATGATCGCCTCGCTCGAAAATGTTTCCGTCCTTTTGACCTCGCATAATCTCGCCGAGATCGAAGAACTCTGCGACCGGATCGCCATTCTTTCCAAAGGCGAGATCCGCACCGTTGACACGCCGGAAAATCTGCGCCGGAAAAACAAAACGGCGCAAACGGTAAAAATTTATCTGAAAAATTTCGACGCGGGCGATGTGCGCGGAATTTTGTCGAATTTTCCGGCAAAATTTTCGGTCGAAACCGAAAGGAATTTTATAAAAATCACTTTCGAGCGCGATTCCGATGATGAACTTTTGGGAAAAACCATCGCCCGATTAAATGAAAAAGGCGCGGTGATCCTCGATGTCGAAACCGAAAAAGCGACTCTGCTCGATGTTCTTGAAAGTTACGAATAAAACGGAAAAATTTAACGCAAGCCGGGTCGCAAAGTCGCAAACAATTTTAAATTGAAAAAAGTGAAAATAAATTACTTTGCGTCTTTGCTTTAAAAAACTTTTAATCACCGCACAAGATATGCGCGGCGAGAAGCGGGATCATAATTTCGTGATGTCCGGTTACGGTGAAACCGCGTCCCGCGCCGCCGGCAGTCGGTCGGCGGACGACGTTTGTGAGCGGTCGGTAATGCTGTATAAAATCGAAATTCGCGGTCGTAAAATCAGCGAGCGGATTTCCCAGATTTCTGACGACCGTCACAGCTTTAAGGAAAATTTCCGGCATCATCACAGCCGAACCGAGATTCAGATACACGCCGCCGCCGTTCAATTCCCTGACAATCGAGCAGAACAATTTAAAATCCGTATGCGAAGCCGCGCCGAGAGCCGCGCCGTCGCACGAGGCGTGAAAATGCCCGATGTCCGCACCGATGGCGAGATGAACCGTAAACGGTATTTTGTTTTTGTAAGCCTGACACAAAAGAGAAAGATTTTCATTTTGCGGATTTTGTTCGGAAACTTCCCTGCCCATCGCTTCGCCGAGACCGATTTTGTCGTTCGCGCCTTTTTTTGCCGCCGCGTTTAAAATCTCGCCCGTTTCGTGCGCCGCGCCGAAATCTCCGCTTCCGAGACTCGCGTCAACGTCTTCCGATGTAAAACCGACCAGCGCGATTTCCGTATCGTGAACCAAAACCGAACCGTTGGCGGCAATTGCCGAAACAAAGCCTCGATTCATCAGATCAATGATGACCGGCGCGAGTCCGGTTTTGACGACATGACCGCCAATTCCCCAGACAACCGGCTTATTCAAATCTTTGGCACGGCGGATTTGTTTGGCGATTTCGCGCAGGGATTGAACGGCGAGAATGTCGGGCAGTTTTGAGAGAAACTCCTTCAAGGAATCATTACCAGAAACAGGCGCGGCAAAATTTTCCGTCGTTACTTTGCTCGGACGCGAAGCGAGTTCGTAAGTGCTGATCTTTTCCAGTTCAATCGGCTGAAAGTTTTCGTAGATGGACATTGGAAAATTATAGCGAAACCGGACAAAACCCGCACGTTTGAAGGGAAAATCATCATTTGTGTCTTCCCGATTTGAAATTCCGAAGCCGCTGACGGTAATTCGGAGGTCAAAATTCAGGATTGTGCGTTCAGAATTCAGGATTGTGCGTTCAGAATTTAGGATTCGGACGACAATATTTCTGAATTCGGAGGACAATTTTCAGGATTTGGACGTTCTCTTAAAATTTAGAACAAATGATAAATAAATTCCGACGGTCAAAGTTACGCCCAGCCACAAAATCATTTCTAAAAGAACGAGCAAAAACGGCTCGCGCATCACGTTGAACGGCAGGTAGAATTCAAACCATGGAATCATCAAAGCCCATTGGATCGCGCCGAAGATCGCCCCTTTTTTCAGCCATTTGTAATTTAGTTTGTCGTTCAGCCAGACGAAAATTATCGCCGTGATCGCACCGACGAAAATCAGACCGAACGGAACGATCAAACCGCTTTCAGCCGCGCGCGGCAGAGGTTCGGCAGTAAAGGCTCGCAGAAATTTATCGCTTTGATACGCGGGATTTGCCAGAATGCCCTGCGCCCCCGAAATCACGAAAAAAAACATCAATGCCAAAAACCAGACGATTCCGGCAGTCACGACGGCGATAATTTTTCTTGCATTATTCATCGGCTTTTTTTGCTTTAACGCAAAAAAATGAGAAAAGGTTTTGCGTAAAAAACCTTTTCTCAAAATAATAAATGAGAGAAGAAACGGGCTTTAACTATTTTTGAATAAATTTTTACCGTTCTTCAGCCACAAAATTATCACTCGATACATTTTCTTCATTTACTTTGACGAGTTGAGTCGGATTCTGAAAACTGTATTTTTTCGAACTTACCGTAACAAAATACGCCGCGCCGACCGGAACTTGAAAACTGTATCTGCCGAAACTATTGGTTACGGCGTAGATCGGTGCGGACAGATCGCCACCCGTGATCATGACGCTCACGCCCGACAAACCGACTTCTTTACTGTTCACCACGCGCCCGCTGACAACGGCGTTAGCCGCCAAAACCTGTGACGGCGTTAACGAAAAATCATCAACTGCTAATCCGTCGTCCGCGCCGCTCGCATTCGTATCCGTCCAGCGTATCCAGAAGGTCGCGCCGTTGGCGATAGTCAAACTCGAAATGGTCGAACTTAAAGATGTTCGATTGCCCGCCGCGTTCCCGTCCTTAGCGCCTGTTGTAACGGTATTGGGAGTTACAAAATTCAAAGCGGCAACATTCGTCCATGTTCCCGTCGTCAAATCAGTCGCGTTTGTGCTGTATTCAAAGTTTAATTGATCGGTTCTTGCTTCCACGCCCAACCGCCACTCTTCACCGGTATAGGCAATGTCCAGGTTTGTAACCGTTGATCCCGTATTATTCGTAAAACAAGCTCCGTAAAGCGGTATTAAAGTCCCGCTCTGTAATCCGCCCAGAGCGCGGTCGGTAGCGGCGGTTGAACCGTAACTGTAAGTATCGCCGGTAGTGCTTCCACCCGTATCAACCGCATATTGTTCGTTATCGCGCGCGCCGCCGCCGGTTTCCGTCATAAACCAACCCGTAATTGTCAGGTTATTCGTTGTCGAACCGGCTGTATTCGACAACGTGTCGAAGTTTTGCGTGTAAGCGGAACCGAGCGTCGTCAAAGAAACGCATTGTCCGAAGCCCGGTGCGCTAATAAATAAAAAGCCGAAAGTTAGCAATGCTAAATTTACAATTTTTTTCATAAATATTTTGTCCCCTAATGCAATAGTTTTAAAACCAAATGAATTTTAATGTAACATAAAATAAAGCCAAAAACGGAAACAAAAACAGCTCCGAGATTTTTGAGTTCCGGCTGAAGCGGGTGTTTCATATAACCTTTGCCGACCGGAGCCGGGACTTGAGATGATCGGCAAAATTTTGCTCAAATCAAATACGGACGGGATCTTTATTAAAGCAAAATTAGAAAATTATGTTCAAATAATGTTCTTGTCGTTTATATTCCTCTGCGTGTAAATTAATTTACGGGTAATAAAATAAACTGAAAAATTTAGGATAATTTAACACAGTTGAACCGTGAGGTTTGAATTTTTTCTATCTTCATTTAATTTTAGAAAAGTAAGACCGCAAAATTTTGCGGTCTTACTTTTTCACCGAAAATAAAATAACTTTATCTCGTTACCGGACGGCGCGTAACCGAGCGGCGTGAGGCGGAAGCGAGTTTGTCTTCCTTTTTCGCGTCGGGCTGTTTCATTTTCGCCGCGCCGAGTTTGCCTTGCCACCAGATGGCGATCGGGCTGGCGATGGCGATGGTCGAATACGTTCCGGTAATCGCGCCGACAAACAGCGCGAGCGAGAATCCGCGCAGAACTTCGCCGCCGAACAGAACGAGCGCGAGAACAGTTAAAAAGACCAAACCGTTTGTAACGATCGTGCGCGACATAGTTTGATTGATCGAATCGTTGGTCAGTTTGTAGAGCGATTCGCCGCGATGAAGTGTTAAATTTTCACGGATACGGTCGAAAATAACGATCGAGTCATTGACCGAAAAACCGACAAGCGTTAAAAGCGCGGCGAGAACCGTCAATGAAACTTCCCATTGAAAGACCGTGAAAAACGCCAGCGTGATCAGAACGTCGTGAAATACGGCGATAACCGCGCCCGCCGCATACGTCCAGTCATACCGGAAAGCGATAAACAGCAAGATGCCGATCATTCCGAGCAGAGTGGCGATGATCGCCTGATTGCGAAGCTGTTCGCCCGCCACCGGACCGACCGAATCGGTTCCGACGATTTTATAAAAAGCTTCGGGGTCATCAGCCAAACTTAACGCCGGTTGGGCTTCTTTCCCGAAAGTGTCGAGAGCTTGTTTGACCCGCGCGCGTCCCTGGTTTACCTGATTAACGTCTTGCTCCGTCGCCGCAATATCCGCGTTAGCATTGGTAGCGCCGGAATTTACGTTTGTCGGCGGCGGTGCGGTTTCTGTTGCTCCGTTTGCTTCGGGCAAAAGCGGGATTTTTATCAAAACTTCATCTTGTTTATCAAGAGAGGATTGAATGACCGAATCGCCGGTGCCAATACTTGAAAGCGCGTTTCTGATCTCATCTTCGGAAGGTTTGTTTTTGAATTTCGCGGTAATCACCGTTCCGCCCTGAAAATCAACGCCCAAGTTAAAAGCATCCGTCCCGCCGGGAACAGCCTGACGTGCAACCGCCGAGATCAAACCGCCCAAAAGAACAAGAATGGAAACCGCCACCAAAGGTTTGCGGTAACCCATCCAATCAACATTTATGTCTTTAAAAAATTCAAACATTATAAGTGTGAGTGCTGAGTGCTGAGTGCTGAGTGCTGAGTTAGAAAATTCTTACTTAGCACTTAGCTCTTAGCTCTTGGCACTTAGATACTAAGTTTTTTCATATTCGGATTGCGTTCGAGCAACCACATAAAAATCGTGCGCGAGACGAACACTGCTGAGAACAGGTTGATAAGCAAACCTAAGATCAGCGTAACGGCAAAGCCGCGAATCGGTCCCGAACCGTAGAGATATAGAATGACCGCGGCGATGATCGTCGTTACGTGCGTGTCAATGATCGTGATAAAAGCTTTATCAAAACCGACCTGCACGGCGTCTTTGACGAGTCTGCCGGCGCGAATCTCTTCGCGCATTCGTTCGAAAATCAAAACGTTCGAGTCAACCGCCATCCCGATACTCAAGATCAAACCGGCGATTCCGGGCAGTGTAAGTGTTGCATCGAGTACGATAAGTGCGGCAAGCGTCAGAATCATATTCAGAATAAGCGCGACGACCGCGTTGACACCCGAACCGCGATAATAAAACAGCATAAAACCGATGACGAACAAAAGTCCTCCGACCGACGCCGTTACGCCCGAACGGATCGAATCCGCGCCGAGACTCGGTCCGACCGTCCGTTCTTCCATATATTCGATCTTCGCCGGTAGCGAACCCGATCGCAGAGTCAAAGCCAAATCTTCCGCTGATTCTTTTGTAAAGCGACCCGAAATCTGACCGGAATCTGTAATCTGCGATTGTATAAAGGCGACAGATTTTGCCTCATTATTGAGAACGACCGCCATATAATTTCCGATATTCCGCGCCGTCCATTCGCCGAATTTTTGCGCGCCGGAAGGTTTCAGATTGAATGAAATCTGATAATCGTCAACTGCGCCCGTCTGTGAAACCGCGTCCGCGCTGCGCAGTTCGCTGCCCTCGATGACCGGCGGATATTTAACGACGATAAATTTTGTCGGCTCTTTTCTCGGCTGATTCTGCGCGTTTTCCCCGGTCGTCGTATCGTCGCGCTCGAAATACGGGAAAACTTTCCGGTCGGAAGTTTCTTTGCCGCCGATTGACTGCAAAGCCTGATCTCGGGTCGGATAAGTTTGCAGATTCGGATTCGGCGGGCTGACGACTTCCATCAAATAAAGTTCTGATTCGGCATTAAGAAGTTTTTTGACTCGTTCGGGATCATCAACGCCGGGCATTTGAAGAAGAATCTGACCGGAATTGGTCGCGCCGTGTCTTTGCAGTGTCGGTTCGACGACGCCGAAGGCGTTGATGCGGCTGTCAATGACCTGAATCGCTTGTTCGACCGCCTGGTCTTTTAAAATGGTCTGCATCTGGGTCGGCAAAGTCCAGGTTATCTGATTCCCGCTCACATCCGGTTCCGACCAATTTACAAAATCTACCTTTTGCTTGACGGCGTCAATTACGGCATCAGCCTGCGCCGGATCGGCAAGATTGAGCGTTACGGAATAATTTCCGTTCTCCGCCGTGATCGCGCCATCCGCAACAGGCAAGTTCGCGTTTTTGGCGGCATTAACGGCGGCTTCCATATTTTCGCGCGTCAAGGTCGCCAGATATTCGTCCGTTTTAACGCGCATCACGAGATGCGTTCCGCCCTTCAGGTCAAGACCGAGATTGATATTATTGGCGACATTCTGCTTGATGCCTTCCCAGGTAAAATCATTTGCCGTAAATGACCGGCGAGGTCCGATGACCAGATAAATTCCGAAAAGTGTCACGAGAACGATCAAAATCGTTCTGATCCATAAACTTCTGTTTTTCATTTTTGTAACAGCGAACAGTGAGCGGCGAGCCGTGAGCCGGATTGAAAACCGCTCACTGCTCACCGCTTACCGCTCACTAATTCTCTGCTTTTTTTCCGACGACCGCGCTTTTTCCGATTTCGATAAAGGATTTTTCCGCGCTTTGAATAATAAAGCTGTGCTGCCGGACTTCTTTTATTTTGCCGATCACGCCGCCGTTCGTGACGATCTCATCGCCCGCCTTGAGCGACGCAATCAGTTCCTCTAACTGCTGTTTCTGCTTTTTTTGCGGCAGGATAACGAGAAAATAAAAAATGCCGACCATCAGCAGAAGAGGAATGAACATGCCCAAACCGCCGAAGATTCCACCGTCCTGAAAAAATAAAGCTAAAAATATTGTAAAATTCATTGCTGAAAAGAAAAAGACAATAATATACATTTAGAAGCGGTTTATCAAACCCGCGGTTGCAACCGTCTTCTTATTCGCCTTCACTAATTTTATTAAGAAAATCCCGTCTAAACTCGGTGAAGTTTCCAAGTTTGATAGAATCGCGCACCTTTCGCATCGTGTCAAGGAAGAAAGCGAGATTGTGATGCGTCAGTAAGATCGGCGCGATCATCTCCTTTGCCATATATGTATGACGAAGATAAGCCTTTGAATAACGGCGGCAGACCGAACAAACGCATTCTGCGTCGAGCGGCGATTCATCATCGGCAAACTGCGCGTTGCGAATATTGATCTTTCCGCGCGAAGTAAACACGCTTCCCGTCCGCCCGTTGCGCGTCGGCATAACACAATCGAACATATCCACGCCGCGTGAAACAGCCTCGACCAAATCTTCCGGCGTTCCCACGCCCATCAGATAACGAGGCGCATCTTCCGGCATCTGCGGCGCAAGAAATTCGATCACGTCATACATCACCGCTTTTTCTTCGCCGACGCTCAAACCGCCGATGGCGTAACCGTCAAAACCGATTTCAGTCGTTAAATCTAAACTTAGTTTTCTCAGTTCGAGGTGTCCCGCGCCCTGAATGATTCCGAACAAAGCCTGCTGACCGGAAAGAGGGATAAGGGATGAGGGATGAGGGATGAAATTGTTTTCTTTACCGTCTTCATCCCTCATCCCTCCGCCCTCATCCCTCAAAAATCCGGTATCAGCACCTTGATTTTGTAATTCGTTAAACCGGATTTTTGAACGCTCCGCCCAACGGGCGGTCATTTCCAGACTCTTCTTTGTTTGCTCGAAACCCGCATCGCCCGGCGGACATTCGTCGAAAACCATGACGATTTCCGAGCCGAGTGCGGCTTGGATTTCCATCGAGACTTCCGGCGACAGAAACAATTTGCTTCCGTCCAAATGCGAACGAAACTCAACTCCGTCTTCGTTCAACTTTCGCAGGTCGGTCAGAGAAAAAACCTGAAAGCCGCCCGAATCGGTTAAAAGTGAGCGATTCCACGTTGAAAATTTATGCAGACCGCCTAAGTTTCGAATGGTTTCAATTCCCGGACGAATCCATAAATGATACGTATTTCCTAAAATGATCCGCGCGTCGAGTTCCGATTCGAGCCATTCGTAACGGATGCCCTTGACCGTGCCTTGCGTTCCGACGGGCATAAAAACGGGCGTTTCGATTACCGAACGCCTCGTTCTTAAAATTCCGCATCTGGCTTCGCCGTCCCGCGCGATAACCTGCCAATCTATCGGTTTCATTTACAACTTTCTCTTTCCGATTAAGGCGAAAATATTATCCGCTCCGACGGCGATTTCAGAAATGATCTTTCCTTTCTCGTTTACCAAAACAGCCGAAGGCGTTACCTCCATTCCGAGTTTTTCGGAAATCTTTTTGTCCTCATCGAGAATAATCGCGCCTCGCAATCCGAGTTCGCGGTGTTTTTCCGCTTCGCCGGACGAGAGAAGCAGTAATTCCGGCTCGTCCGCGCCGCGCGTGTTGTCCCATTCGCGCAGATCGTCGAGCATTTTTTCGCACCAGCCGCAATTTAAACTCCAATATGCCAAAAGCGTTCTTTTTCCGATCAAATTATTCGGCGAAACCGATTTGCCTTCGAGATTTTCAACGGAAAACTCCGGAAGATTTTCGCCAATATTGGTCGGCTTACCGTTTGTTACAAAGAAATGTTCCGCGTCATCCGGCAAAAACTTGATTTTTTCGATCAGCGAACGAATCGCCGTGTCTCCTGCGGCAAGCGGACTGGCGATATTTCCGTCCGCGCTTATCAAAACGGCGGTCGGTGTCCAGACGGCTTTGAACGATTCCGCGATCTCGTTTTCTTTTTGAATTAAAATATGTTTAAATGCGCCCCCGCCGAATTTTTCGGCATTTTCTTTTTCCTTTCCTCTGCTGATGAAAACAAAATTGACTTTTTCTTTCAGTTCATTCTGCCATTCTTCGATTTCCGGCAGAAGCGATTGACACGGATTGCACGACGGACTGACGAAAAGCAGAAGCAGAGGGTTTTGGTTGACCAGAAAATTTTCAAAAGAAACAATTCGTCCGGTCAAATCTTTTGCCGAAAAATCCGGCGCGGGCGCGCCGATGGGCAAGCCTTCATGCGGGTGTGTTACGTCTTCCCGCTCGACTTCCCTGCCGCCCTCGTGTGAAATGATTTCGAGCAGTTCGATGCGGCGAATGATCTGCATCTGTTGTTCGTTAATTTTTTTCAGAAAATAAACGACCGCTCCAAGAAGCGCGACGGTCGCTAAACCGATAATAAGTTGAATTGCCATTTCGTTTGTCAGTTCGGTAAAACCGATTCCCTGATCTTCGCGTCCCTGCGCGACCAGAAGAAACGCAAGTATCGCAAAAAAAATGTTGCGAATCAAACTCTTTTTGGAAACCGGCTCGCTGTGTATCGCGCCGAAACAATGACAATCCGGCGCGTTGCCCTGCGCGATCTGCCAGATCATCCCGCCGATAAAACTCAAAAGCAGAATCGTCGCGCCGATTGCGCCGAGCCACGAAGTTGAAGTAAACAGCAAACAAACCGCAAAAACGATTTCGGCAAGCGGCAAAGCGATTGCAAAAAATTTCGCCAATTCATCCGGCGTGCCGAACGCTTTGACCGCTTTTTCCGAGCCTTCGAGATCGAGCAGTTTGCCGATGCCGGCGACCGCGAAAATCGCGGCGAGAAAAATTCTGATAAATAGTAAAATAACGTCCATTTGATTACAAAATTATTTTAACGCAAAGGCGTAAAGGCGCAAGGTCGCAAGAGATTTTAAGGCGGCTTGAGCAAATTCGAAATTTAAAATTTCTTTTACAGTTTTAATTATTCTAAGAAAACTTTTGTCCAAATTTCACAAAAAAATTTAAAAACCCTTTGTGTCGTCGCGTCCTTGCGCCTTTGCGTTAATTTTTCTTTTTTGTTGATTTATGTCTTTCAATCAAGCGAATCGGCGTGGCGAAAAACTCGAATTCTTCGCGCAGACGATTTTCAATATACCGCGTGTATGAAAAATGCAGTCCCGGTTTTCCGCCCGAAGTAAACAGAATAAACAGCGGCGGGCGCGTTCCGCCCTGCGAAATAAACTGAACTTTCAGACGGGAAAAACCGCCTTTGACGGGCGCGGGAGCGGTGCCGCCTTTCGGTTGCGTAACATTCGCTTCAAAAAATTTATTCAGTTTCGAAGTCGGAATTTTTATCGTCCGCGCTTCAAACGCTTTTTCGACGAGCGGCAGAATTTTTTGAACTCTCTGCCCGGTCAAAGCTGAAAGCGTGATGATCGGCGCGAAATCCAGGAATTTCATCTGGCGCCGAATCTTTCGTTCAAATTCGTAAATCGTATTGGTTTCTTTTTCTTCGACCAGATCCCATTTGTTGATGGCGATGATTATCGAACAGCCCGAATCGAGCGCGTATCCGGCGATGCTCGCGTCCAGGTTTGTTACGCCTTCTTCCGCGTCAATTATCAAGATCGCCACGTCGGCGCGTTCCAGCGATTTTCGCGCCATGATGACCGAAAGTTTTTCCGCCATCTCGGTCGTTTTTCCTTTGCGTCGAATTCCCGCCGTGTCAATCAAAAGGAATTTCTTTCCGTCAACGGTCAGATGCGTGTCTATCGCGTCGCGCGTCGTTCCGGCAATCGGCGATACGATCGTCCGTTCTTCGCCGAGAATTTTATTCAGAATCGAAGATTTTCCGACATTCGGACGACCGATGATGGCGAGTTTAATTTCATCCGACTCGTCTTCTTCCGTTTCTTCTTCAAAATTTAAAACTTCAAAAACCTCGTCCAGAAGATCGCCGACCGAATTGCCGTGTTCGGCGGAAACCGGAACGAGTTCGAAACCGAATTGATAAAACTCTCCGGCTTCTTCTTCGATTTTCTTTGTTTCGGATTTGTTGGCGGCGATAAAAACGGGCTTTCCGATATTTCTCAAATAAACCGAAATTTCCTCATCGAGCGGCGTCACGCCGGCGCGCGCGTCAACCACCCAGATGATCGCCTGCGACTCGCTGATCGCGTTGCCGGCTTGTTTGAAAATATTCGCCGGAATGACCGCTTCGTCATCCGGGACGATGCCGCCCGTATCAACCAGCCGAAATTCTTTCGCTTTCCATTCGACCTCGCCGTAAATCCGGTCGCGCGTAATTCCCGGCTCGTCGCCGACGATTGATTTACGGCTTCCCGTCAAACGGTTAAAAAGCGTTGATTTTCCGACATTCGGACGACCGATTATAGCTACCAGAGGCAATGTCATAAATTGAAGTTTAGACAAGTTTTTATCAAGTATTCAACCCTCGTTAGATCAATTGTTTTTGATTCGGAACAATTTATCTTGTTTATTTTCTATATTTTTCGTATTCTTAATCAAATTGTGCTCATTAATCGGCTGTTCGAAATTCTTAGATGATATTTAAATTCCATCATTGTCATCAATTGAATTCTAATGGTTAGTATAGGATTTTTATTCAAAATAAAGTAAATAATCCTTGTTTAATTTAAATTCAAATAAAATTGTTAGGCGGAATTTTCCTTCTTCCGTAACGATTTTTGAAATTCATTCAGGTCAAAATAAGGAGAAAATATGGCAAAATTAAACTTTAAATCATTCTGGCATAAAACGGCGGCATTTTTGTCGGTTTTGGCAATTCTTATTTTTTCGGTTACGTCCATCAACGCAAAAAAATTAGATTTTTACGGCAATAATCTTTCCGATTGGGCGACTTTTACTTTCCCGACGGCGGGCGGTCAGATTCGCTGGCGAATTTTGGTCAATGAAAATCCGACACCACCCGGACCCGGACAAGCTAGAATAATTGATGTTCCATGGGGACAAACGGCAACCGAATTTATTCCGGCTTTCGGCGATTATACCGGCGACGGGATCAACGATTTTAATTTATACCGGGATGAAACCGGGACTCCGGCGAACTCCTATATAATTCTGCCGATCAGCCCGAATCAAGCTCCGCCGGGCGCGCCCATCTATTTTCAATGGGGCAATGCTCTGACCGATATAATCGGCACGGAAGGAGATTATGACGGCGACGGCGCGATGGACCCGACGATTGTCCGCGCTCCGACCGCGACTTCGGCATTTGAATGGTGGATTTTCAGAACCGGCACGATGACGGTTCAGCCACCTTTTATCTTCGGGACAAACGCCACAGACATCGCCTTAGCCGGAGCGGATTACACGGGCGACGGAATGGACGATCCGGCGGTTGCCCGCATCGGCGCGGGCGGACAGATCACATGGCACGTCGGAACCGTCAACGGGACTCAGATCAACCAGACTGCTTGGGGCGATTTCGACACTGATTTTATCGTTCCCGGCGGAGATTATGACGGCGACAACCGAGCCGACTATATGGTCTGGCGGGCGTTCGGCGCGGGAACGAACGGCGTGTGGTATCTGCGGACGAGTTCCGGCAATATTTCCTATACGACCTTTGGAATTCCGGGAGCTTCGGGAACGAGAGACGTTGCTTTGCGATCGGGCGATTATGACGGCGACAATATCACGGACATTGCCGTTTACCGTCCTTCGACCAGAACTTTTTGGGTAGCCCGCAGCAGCGGCGGCTTTCAATCGCAACAATGGGGCGAGGCAGGTTTGACCAATTTGCCGATCGCTTCGTTCGGTATTTTCTAGTTTTTGAAGTTCATTTATTATTCAGAAAAACTTCGGCTGTAAATTATTTACGCCGAAGTTTTCTGACTAAAAGGTGCAAGATCAATAAGATTGAACTGACTTTATTTTCTACTAAATCTCGATCTGATTTTTCATCACCGGACTTTCTCAAAACCCCGCAAATCCTAATGTTTAACCGTTGCTCAAGTTTTGCTCAAGGAGACTTCAACCTTTTCTCAAGTTCCATCAAATAATCTGTAACCATTACGACGGAAATTTTCGGATAACACTCATTAATTGCCGAATCTGCCGTTTTCAAGTTTTTCAAATTTCGAAATAGGAGACAGATAAATGAACAACCGTTACAGAATCAAATTCAAATTTAAAACAATCTCTGCCTGCTTGCTGGCAATAACAATCGCGGCGGCGGGTTTTGTGTTTTTCAACCCATGGGCAGCCGAAGTAGATGCTTCGGGAATCGCTAAATCGGTAATCGTCGAGCTGAAAGACGAGTCGGGTGCGGTTTGGAAAGCAAGGCAAACACAAGCCGGAAATTCGGTTTCAGACGAACAATTACAGGCTTACCGAAATTCGATCACTGCAAAACAGAATGAATTTCTCACCGCACTGCAAAATCGCGGCATCAGCTACGAGATTGACGGTGTTGATTTAAAAGATTTTGACGGCGCGACACAGATGCGCGCGGAATATCGTTTCAATCTGGTTTTAAATGGAATCACCTTGAAAGTTCCGGCTTCGGCACTAAGCGTCATCGAATCAATGCCGCAGGTCAAAAGCGTCAAACCGAACGATTATCTGAGAATCAATCTCGATAAAAGCGTACCTTATATCAACGCCCCTTCGGTTTACGGTCAGTTCCCCGAATTGACGGCATTTGACAATTTCCGCGAAGGATTCGAAGGACAGGGAATGAACGTCGCGGTTCTCGATACAGGAATTGACTGGACGCATCAAATGTTCGGCGGCGACCCGACACCTCCGCGTCTCGGCACGGCTCCCGCGGCAGCGGCTGTCAACTCCAATCAGAAAGTTATCTACTATATGTCGTTTACCGGCGGTCTGTTGGACGATTACGGACACGGCACGGCGGCGGCTTCGAACATCGCCGGTTATCTCGGAATCGCGCCGGGCGAAGACGGTCTGCCCGGAACGGCTGATGACCTTCGTGTTCACGGCGTCGCGCCGCAGGCGAAATTGATGGGTTACAAAGTTTGTCTCGGTGTCGGGAGCTGTGTTTCGTCCTCGACCATTCTCGCAATCGAAGACGCGGTTTCGCCAGTTACATTGACATTACAGCCGAAACCGATAGCGCATGTTATCAACCTTAGTCTCGGCGGGGTCGGCGGTCCTGATTCGGCAACGGCACTCGCTTCGGACAATGCGGCTCTGCTCGGCACGATCGTCGTCGCTTCAGCCGGTAATGACGGTCCGGGCGATGGCACGGTCGGCGCGCCGGCAGCCGGAAGACACGTCATCGCGGTCGCTGCTTCGACCGATCCGGCGGCGGCGAGCGAAACCTGGTCGGTTGACGTATTGAAAGCCAACGCCGTGCCGACAACAACCGTCGGAGCCGTTACACCGGCGAATAATCTTCCGGCGGAGGAAGGTTTTAACCGCATCAGATTATACAAGATGGCTGAATCTCCAAATCCGGCAGCCGCCGCGATCGCCCAGCGATATTCCTTTGTCAATCTGTTTTATCTCAACGATACCTATCCGTCGAGTGTTCGCGGAAAAATCGCTTTGATTAAGGATTCGGGGCTGGCTTCAGCTACATTTTTCGACATTTGCAACAGCGCGGCTTTAAATGGCGCGGTCGGAGCGATCCTGATTTCGACGACGACCAATCCGACGGCTTTGCACGGTCTGATTCCCTGCGCCATCGTTTCGCCTTCGGACGGTGAAATCTTGATTGACGCGCTATCTTCGACCGACAACAATATGATTGATCCGCCGAACGGCGCGGTGTCCGAACTTCCGATCAGAATCAATCCGTATATCTACGACGAATTTGTCGGCGACACCGCCAGTTTCAGCTCGCGCGGTCCTGTTCTCGGTCTCGGTCAGGTCAAACCGGATGTTACCGCTCCGGGCGTAGCGATCACGAGCGCCACGGTTCGCGTCGGTTCTGCCGATACGAACGGCGGAAGTATGTTCGACCCGACCGGTTACGTTCGCGCGACAGGAACGAGTTTTTCGGGACCGCACGTTGCGGGCACGGTCGCTCTGATTAAACAGGCGCGTCTTAGCTGGACACCCGATATGGTTCGCACCGCGCTGATCAACACTTCGACAAATCTGCGCACGATCAACGGCGCGCCGAAAGCTGACGGCATTTCGTCCGATTCGATCAACGATCAGGGCGGCGGTCTGGTTGACGTCGGCGCAGCGGTCAACACTAGAGCGATCATGGGCGTCGCAGGCGACGGAATCAACGCGCCGGGAATTTTGGGCAGTCATTCATTCGGCGAAAAACCGGTTTTGAATAACCGCATCAGCAATACCTACAACGTCGAGGTTACAATCCGCGACGTTTCGGGTCAGGGCGGAACTTACAATCTTTCGACTGTTAACAACCGCTCGACCGATATTGACGGAGTTTCGACTTCGGTTAGTCAATCAAACATCACTGTTCCGGCGAACGGTTCGGCAACGTTCAACGCTTCGATCACGATTGACGGTAATGTCGTTCGTTCGACAGACATTAAACAATTCCAGTGGTATGTCGTCGCCGCAAACAACGGCAAGAAACTTCGCGTCCCGATGTATCTGCAAGCCACGCCGAGCCTTCCGTCCGATCAAACCAGCAGTTCTGTAACGAATGTTTACGAAGGAATGGTTCTGGCGAGCGATGGCGGCGCGCAGCGCGACAATGACCTTTATTTGCTCGAAGGCGCGACGTATGTTGACGTTCCATTCGAGGTCGGCGCTTCAACCATGAAACTCGACGCGTCCTTAACATGGGATATTCTGGTTTCTTCATCAGATGCGGGCGCGGGCATTCCCGATCTCGATTTCCTGCTCTATGACCCGAACGGAAATCAGATCGGCAGTTCCGGCAACGGCGATACGCACGAACGGATTCAGGCGAATACGACGATTCCGGGACAATACATTTACCGTGTTTACGGTTGGGCAAACGGTCCGACGAATTTCCGAATTGACAGCACCGAACTGAGAGGCGGTTCGTCGCCGATGGTTCAGCCTTTCGCTTTCGATTTCACCCGCGACAACGTTCGATTTGATTTCGACGGAGATTACGTGATCAACTGGACGCCGCAGGGCGCGGTCGAAGCATACGAAGTCGAGCAGTCAACCGACGGCATAAATTGGTCGGTCGTCCATGTTACCGGCGGCAGCGCCACGACCGCCGCGTTCAGCGATATGGCTGACGGAACATACAGTTACCGTGTCCGCGCGATCACGCCCGGACGAGTTGGCAAATACGTTACGAGCCCGAGTAATGTCGAAAGCATCACGGTTTCGCACCGTATCGAGGTGGACGCGACCGATTCGATCACGGCAGTCAACCGCAGCATCTCGTTCCCGGCGGGCGCTACGGAACTCGTAACCGCGCTTAAAAATAGTTCGACGACGACGTTTTACCCAAATATGCGGTTTGAAATCGTCTCGATCCAATCAGCCGGAAATTCGGTGCGCGCCGCCAATGCCGCCAACGGCGGCGACGGCGTTACCAGCGTCGCGGTCTTTGACTATTCGCAGTTGGTCGGCAACGAGCTCGCTCCGAGCGCGGAAAGCGGCAACAAACTGATCCGGTTTAACAACCCGAATACGGTTTTGTTTACCTTTACCGCTCGTGTTAAAGCCAATGTTCTGACCGGCGGAAACGAATCGCAGGGTTCGACCGTCCCGAACGGCGGAAGCGGCGAAAGCGGAAACGGTGCCGGCTCCGGCAGTTCGGGCGGAAGTTCGACCAACGGTTCGGGAAGCACTCCTTTAACAGGACGCTTGCTGAAATTTACGGTCAACCCGTTAACCCGAACGGTCAATGTTTCTTTACTGCAATAAGCGGTAAGACCGGCAACAAAAAAACGGAGAAGCCCTTCAGGCTTCTCCGTTTTTCATTAATATTTCCGAAATTTTTAGAACGACGCGATACTCAGAATTCCCGAAAGAATCGTACCGAGAATATTCCATCCGCCGTTGTCGTATCTTCCGTAGCGGGAACGACTGTAATAGCCGTCTTCATAACCTCGCCGGAAACCTTCGCGGAAATAATAACGGTAATCGTTTAAGGAAACGTAATAACCGTCGTAACCGTAAGTCGCATCCTGATAGGCGTAGGAACTGTTGTAGCCGTAGCCCCAGCCGTCTTCGCGGTCAGCGAGTCCGGCGCGGTAGCCTTCTTCGTAGCCGTATTGAACGGCTTCTCTGAGCATCTGCGCCCCATATGAACTTGTGTAATAGTATCTGCCGTCGCGCCGGTAGCGGTAATTATATCTCAAATTATCGTAATACCGCGCTCGTTGCAGAGCTATCTGATCGCGGCGCAGTTGTTGGAGATAACGCTGTTGATAACGAAGCTTCGCTATGCGTCTTTGACGCTGCAACTGTCTCCGGCGCGTATCTTCGATGCGCTTCTGGCGCGCTCTCTGCTGGCGGTAATATCTCCAGCGTTCCTGCTGTAAGCGTCTCTGTTGTTGACGATTATAAGTTTGATAACGCCGACGCGCGTCGCGCTGATCACGATTGTATCTTTGTTGTCGGTCGCGTTCAGCCTGCCGACGCTGATTTTCTCTCTGTTGTTGAATTCGGCGTTGCTGTCGCTGACGCTGGTTTGCCCAAACCCGTCTCTGCCGTTCTTGCTGACGGCGATTTTGTTCGATTCTTTGCTGACGGCGCTGCTGCTCGGCTCTCTGCCGCTGAATTTGCTGACGGCGATTCTGTTCGGCTCGCTGTCTCAAAACCTGATTTCTGCGATTTTGTTCCGCACGTTGCCGTTGAATTTGATTTCTGCGATTTTGTTCGGCACGTCTCTGATTTTGAATTCGCCGATTTTGCTCGGCTCTCTGCCGTTGCGACTGACTGCGGCGAACTTCCTGTTGCCGGCGTTGAATCTGTCTTTGTTGATTTGCCCGCGCTTCTCTCTGCCGTCTTTCTATATTCGACCGCCGCACGCGCTGATCATTTTTTCGCGCTTTGCGTTTTTGTGAATTATTGTCTTGTTTTTGAACTCTTTGATTTCTGTCTCGATTTCTTTCGGAACGCTTCTGCGCATCGGCAAAAGTTGCCGTGCCGAAGAACAGAGCCAAACCGATAAAAATCGAAAAAGTCCAGTTCTTTATTTTTGTAAAGTGCATAAAACCCCCGTATATTCTATTGTTTGCGTAACTATATACACGCAAGGCGCGTTCCGGCGCGGGTTTTAAGACGTTTAATGGACAAAACGCCCGTATTTATTGGGCAATGAAACACCATATCATACATTTTTAAACCGTATGGGGTAATTTGATTGTCTGGATTTCGTTCGGACCGAAACGGTTTTGTGAGGATATTTTTGAATAAATGTAAGTGATTTTTCTTGTTCAGGCTTTTAAAAATTGATAGGCAACATGAACATTTAAAACGCCATTTGCGATCTCGTGCCGGATTCCGACGGCTTTCATCCGCAGATTCCCCGAATTTTGAATCGGCACGACAAACGAAACTTTTTCGAGTTTGATTATTTCGATAGGATTTATTTTGCGGTCAATCGAACTCTGGACAAGACGGGCGAGAACGCTACCGCCGACTCCGCCCGTGCCGGTCAGATTCACATTCGTCACCTGCGCCCGTCCGATCAGAGCCTGTCTTTGCTGATCGTATTCAAGCACGATATTCGTTTCAGCCACGCCTGAAAACTCGACACAGCCGATCAGCGGCGGATTGTAATTTCCCGCAAAAGCGATCGGCGCGAAAATCCGCCCGTCGCGTAAATTCACCGATGTTTTCACGCCGTTAATTTCCCGCAGAAGTTTGATCGTTTCGTTGCAAAGCGGATTTTGGTCATTGGTTTTTGGTTTTTGGTTTTCGTAATTTGCGTTGACGATTAAAACTTTCTCCTCATCTCCATTTCTCATCTTCTCCTCTACTTGGAGCGAAGAGATCGGAAATTCCGGCGAGCCGCCGTTCTGGAAAAGCGAATCGAGAAGTGTGTCGAAAAATTGTTCGTTTAATTGGATCGTAACTTCCGCCGTTTGCGCTTTGGCGAATGAGGCGAACAAACACATTGTAAAAATCAATATCAAGAATTTTTTCATAACTTAAAACCTTTTCAAAATTTTCCGTCCTGAACACGGCACTTAATAGATAAATAAAGGCATTTGAAAAGTTGCCATTTATTATTCAAAGCCGATTACAAACCGCTGCTTACAACGTCGTGCAGTCTGAGCAGTCCCAGACAATTTCCCGCTTCGTCCACGACCGGCAGAACGGAAATTTGACGCGGGCGGTCTTCCATCAATTTTAATGCGTCGAAGGCGAGCATTTCCGATGTGGCGACGGTCGGATTTCCGGTCATCATCTGTCCGGCGCGCAAACCGTTGAAATTTTCGGGCGGAGTTTTTTCGATCGTCCGCCGCAGGTCGCCGTCCGTAATGATGCCGATCAATTTTTGATTCTCGTCAACGACGTTGACCGCGCCGAGCGCGTATTTTGAAAGCGATCTGACGACTTCGAGCCAGCCTGAATCAAAAGAAACATTCGGGCTTTCGTGCATCAAATTTTTTACTTTTAAAGTCAGACGTTTTCCTAAACGTCCCGCCGGATGATTTGCCGCAAAATCTTCGGCGGTCAAACCTTTCGCTTCCATCAAGGTCAACGCCAAAGCGTCGCCGATGGCGAGCGCGACGGTCGTCGAGGTCGTCGGCGCGAGATTGAGCGGGCAGGCTTCCTTGTCCACCGATGCGTCGAGAACGACATCCGATTGCCGCGCGAGCGTCGAGTTCATATTGCCGACAATCGAGATTAAATTTATTCCTCGATTTTTCAGTGCGGGCAGAAGCAGTAAAATCTCGTCAGTTTCGCCCGAATTCGATAGAGCGATGACGACATCGCCTTTGGTAATCACGCCGAGACTGCCGTGAAGAGCGTCGGACGGATGAACGAAGACGGCGACCGTTCCGGTCGAAACGAGCGTCTGCGCGATCTTCTGCGCGATCACGCCGGATTTTCCAACACCCGTTACAATCACTTTGCTCTCACAGCAAGCAAGAAATTCGACGGCTTTTTCCGTCTGTTCGCGGTCTTGTTTTTCGGCGGCGCGTAAGATAGCATCGGCTTCGATGCGAAGAAATTCGACGACCTTTTCAAAATTGGTTTTCACAATTTATAAAGTTTGCGGTCTATCAAAAAATTTGGCAAGTCCGCCGAATATCGGATAAAATTACAAACATTCGTTCCACGTCTTTTTGAGCAATAAAACGTAAAATTTTTCGTCCCCTACGGCAGAATAAATTATGAAAGCGATAACCTGTTCACAATGCGGCGCGCTGGTTAAAGAAATCTCGCTCAAGGACAAATTCGCCTTTTGCGATTACTGCGGCGCGAAAATTCGTCTCGAAGAAAACAAGATCATCGAATTTCGCCCGCCCCAACCGAAGCTGAAACCGATTGTCGGCAAAGACCGCGAACGTCTTTTTGAACAAACGCTCAGACAAAACAACGACGATAACAGTTATAACGATACTAAAAAAGTAATCAATATAATTCTCGTCATTATCTTCGGGTCATGTCTGGTTTTCACGCCGCTTTATCTAGCCGCGATTTTTAAGAAGCGTGAGCCGGTCGAGGAAACAAAGCCCGCAAATATTCGCAAAATTGTCGAAACCACGCCCGAACCGGTCCAAATTTACGAAACGCCGAAACCGATCCCGAATATTTCCTATCGCGCATACGTTCAATACAACACGAACATCGGCGCGGATTATATCGAAATTCCGACGATTCCCGGTGAAAAACTTCCGACCGACGACATCAAAGAGTTAAAGAAAACCGTTTTCGCGCAGAGAAGAATCCGCGTCAGAGTTACGATTGACGAAAACGGCGAGGTGATTGACGCAAAAGCGCAAAACGGTCATCAAATCTTGCAGGAAAGCTCGGTCGAAGCGGCGAAAAAATCTCTTTTCTCGAATCGAAAAAAACAAGCGACGACGATGCTCACATACATCTACATTCTAGAATAATTTTATTTTTGAGTTGCAGGAATCGGATTAAAAACGTCGGCGACGATCTGCCATCTGCCGTTGCGGAATTTCCAAACCTGCACAAAATTCCAGCGGCTGACGGTTTTGTCCTTGAGAGTCAATTGATAAACGCCGTGCGAATACATCATATTGCCGTAAACCGGCGAGAGATTCGTCTTAAAATTCAGATAGCCGTCCTCGGGAAAAATTTTATCCATTTTTTCAAGTCCGAGAAACGCGTTGGTTTTTCCCGAAAAAGGCATCTTGCCTTCGCGCAGGACGATCACGTCGTCGGCAAACCAGTTGAAATAGCCTTGAGAAAGTTGTTTTTTTGAAAAAATATTGGTGAAAACTCCGTCATTCAATTTCAATTTCGGCTGTTTCTCGCCCTTTCCCGCATCCGCCGGAGAACGCCAGCCGCTCGCCGCATTTTCAGATTTTTCGTGCGTGATGCCGATGTCAAGAATCGCTTTAAAATTACCGCCGGATTCTTTTTTCCAGATCGTCAAATATTCACCGAATGCGGTCGGCTCACTGCCTTTTCCATTCGGATAAAAACTCCATCCGCCGGTCGTGTAGCCCAAACTTCCATCGGATGAAATATCCGCCCAAGCCGGAGCCCACGACAGCCAAGCCGTCGAATCGGGACGGTTTTTCCAGAATTGTTTCCCGTTCACTTCGGTCGGCTGAAAGATGATTCCTTCATCGGCTAAAAATTCGAGAAAGGCTTGTTTCGTTCCTTTTTCTTCGGCAAATTTAGCGAACGACTGTTCTGTTTCGACCAATTTTTGCAAATTTGTATTTATTTTTTGTACCGATTGGGCAGATAAATAAACCGCAGAAAACGCTAACAAAAATATAAGAATCAATACTCTCATCGCGGCACATTGGATCATAATGCAAAATATTTGTGAGTTAATCGAAAAGTTAATTATTAATCTTTATTCCCTTTCAAAAAACCCATTTGATTAAAACTTTACTTGCGCTAAATATAAAAAATTCGTCAAAGGAAGCAGCTGTTTTGAATACTCTCCGCTTCGATTATAAGAAACTATAAGAAATTATAACATCATTTTTAAGGACTTTTAACCTTTTTTCTATTTACAATTTTTCCATTGACAATAAGTTTCTTAAACCTGATTTTGCCGTCAGGTTAAAACTCTTCAAATGTTGAAACAAATGCTTTTTATTAATGTATGGAGAAAAGTGAAAATGGAAGTAACAACAGTAAACACGAATTTGAAAAATAAAAATGCGGCACGTAGAGACAGCGGATTTACTTTAATCGAATTGTTCGTAGTTATTACAATCATAGGAATTGCGATAGGGCTTTTTCTACCGGAGTCGCAAAGACTGAGGGAAGCGGCTGGTAAAATCAAAGTTTCAGATCATTTAGGAAAAGCCGCCGCTGCCGGAGCGATTTTCCGCCAACAAAGAGGTAGATTTCCCGAAAGCCTGATAGATTTAGGAGAATTTTGCGCCGCCCATCCCGATCTGTGTGCTGAACTTTCCCAGATCGGTTCCGGGAAAAAGGACGGATATAATTTTTTTATTACTCAATCAGCGGAAAACATCTGGAAACTCGAAGCCGAACCGACTTATCCGGGGATAACGGGAGCGGAAAGCTTTGTTCTCGAACAAGTCCACCTTCCCGACGGCGAATTTCGCAATCGCACAAATAGTTTTCCGACACCCGGATCAGATCAAGAAAGAAAGAAAATGTTTGATAATATTCGAGCCGAAGGATCAGGAAAAATAGCTGAACTGCTTAAACTCGATCCGAGAGCCTTAACCGATATTCGGCGATATGAGTCGTCGCCAGGAAACGTCGAACAGATTTTTAATATGTTTGACAGAGACGGTAACCGGGAAATAAGCATTAATGAAATTAGAGACTTTGAAACAAGAAATTTCGATCCTGAATTGGCGAAACCGCTGAACGAATTTTTAAGTTTTGTCAGTCAAGAGATGAAATTCGATGCTATGCACGATGACTCCGACGATGAACCGGGCGTGAACATTTCAGTCTATCCGGGAAATACAACGAGCGTTTTTAGTTTTGAAATGAACTGCAATCTAACTACTGTCTATGTAACCAAGGAAAATGTTGCGCAAAAGATGTGCTCCTTTTTAAGAGCCGCCGAATCGGCTGAAAACCGCGGCGACTTTCCATCTAAACAAAGATTTTTAAGAAGTTTTATCCAGGAGGCAGAGGAACACACGCATAAAACATTAACACGGAGAAATGCGGCTACTCTAATTTATCTGGCGCAAACTTTATAAACGCGCCGGTATTGTGAAAAATTCGATTAATATAGGCTCTTAGGAAATCAAGGTCTGAATAGAGAGCGATTTGTTTCTCAAATTATTTTTGAAATGATAAATCAGCCAGCCAGAGTTCGCTGTTTCGTTGGTCTAATTTGATCCAGACGATTTCGTTTTGTGGTGAGACATTGAAAAACATATTAATCGGCGACATCGGGGAAAGTTCGGCTATTTTTTGCTTATCGCTACCGCCGGTTGATACCACCCAAACCGGATAATTGTCTTGGTCTTTCGGACCGTAGTAAAAAATCTTTGTATCATCTGCCGACCATTTCGGATGAATGCCCTCGGCGATGCCGCGGCATGGACTCCCGTCAACGGGACAGATCATTAATTCATTCCTAGCGTGCTTACCACCGGCAATCAGCGTCCCGACAATTAGTTTTCCGTCGTGCGAAAAACGCGGATGCCGAAGCGGAAGACTGAATTCCGTTTCTTTTCCGGTGGCAATGTCACGGATAAATGTGGCGGCAGATTTCCCTTTTTCAAGTTTTGTGTAAACGATTTTGGTTTCGTCCGGGCTGACGTGAGCTTCATTGTTTCTTTCCCAATACCAATCGGGAGCGATCTCCGCACTTTCACCGCCGGAAGCCGGAATTTTGCGAAAAGTATGCGTCGGATGCATTTGATAAAAATAAATAGTTTGCCCGTCAGCCGACCACTGCGGCTGTATATTTTTTACGTCTTTACCGCCGGTAATCTGCACTAAATTTTCGCCGCTCGAATCAATCTTGTGAATATGCAGATCGCCGGAACTATCGAAACCGAAAAATGCGATTTTACTGCCGTCCGGCGAAAATGACGGATTGATTATTTCCAAATTACTTTCTCTGACCGCCCGCGATTTTCCCGTTTGAGAATCGGTAACAGTTAGAACAAAACTTTTTCTCGTATTTGTATAGATCAGCTTTTTACCGTCATGCGAGATGTCCGGCTCGGTGTCCTCGCCCGCGCCCTTCAAAACCGGCTCCGGCTCTCCGCCATCAACCGGAACGCTCCAAAGCGTCAGACTTCCTCCGCGCCGTGACGGAAAAATAATGGTTTTGCCGTCGGGCATCCACCTAACCGCGCCGCCATACGTCATATCAAAGGTATGCTGTCGGGCAGTGCCGCCTTCCGCCGGAATTATCCAGTAATCGCCCATCGGACTTTTATCATTCTGAAAAAATGCAATAAGCGAACCGTCCGGTGAAAAAGCCGGAAGCCGGTCAACCAGCAAGAGATCGGTTTGCGGAACGCCTTTGACCAACCGTTGGTTAGTTCCGTCTTTATTTGCCGTCCAGATTTCATAACCGCGTTCAAAGACAAGCTGTTCTCCGTCCCGACTCCAGCCGGGATTGCGACCTTCGTTGATGATTTTTTTCGGATCGCCGCCGTTTGCCGGCACTGTGCAGATATCGGGATTTCCTCCCGAACGGCATGTAAAGACGATCTCATTTCCAACCGGAGACCAATGCGGTCGTTCCGCGTTTTCGATGCCGTTCGTAATCTGCACCGGCGCACCACCGCTTAAATCCTTAACCCAAATTTGAGAACCGTTTCCTGCCGACTCGACAAAAGCGACCAACTTTCCGTCGGGAGAAAAACTCGGCTGTGAATGCGAGCCGGGAAAAGTCGAGATCAACCGCTGTTGTGAAGCCTCGATAGAAGGTTTTGAAGATTCGGATTCCCAAAAAAAGTTCCGCAGATCGGTAAAGTAAACAACAGCGAAAAGCGCACCAAATATTAAAGAAATTCCAAAAAACACATAGAATGGCAATGAGCGATTACCAACCGCCGAATCGGACGGCTCACCGTCAGGCTCAGAAGTATCTGACAATTCAATTATTTTTTCGGTAGTTTCTCGAACTGTTCGATTTTCATTTTCAACAAAATTCACGGGAGCGATAAACTTGTAGCCTTTGCCCGGAACGGTAACTAAAAATCGCGGTTCTGTAGTTTTGTCACCGAGAGCCTTTCGCAAAAGCGAGATGTTGACCGTCAAATTCCCTTCTTCGACAAATTGCCCGTCCCAGACTGTTTCGAGCAATTCATCTTTACCGACGATTTCGCCTTGCCGTTCGACAAGAGCCAGCAAAAGGTCAAAAGTTTTCGGATTGAGATTTACAATTTTGCCATTTTTGAACAGCACGCGGCGGTTGGGATCAACGGTGAATTCTTCAAAGGAAATTTTCGCATTTATTGGCGTTTGCATTGCTTATAAGAAAATTTAACAAATTATAAGCTCGATTTTAAGGACTTTAAACCTCAAATTTATCCAAAATTCGATTATTGAAACAGTTATCTGCTTGGAGTGATTTTATCACAGGAAAATCCGGCTCCAAAAATTTTCTGTGAATTAAAAAAATCTAGAGGCGTAAGATGATAAAAAATTTGAAATTTAATTTTTGTTTTATTCTATTTTTTTTGCTGTTTACAATCCCGCACAGCTTAAATCATTTCGAGCGGAAAGCTTCGGCTGAAATTTTGTTACCAAATTCTCAATTGACTGCTCAGAAAATCGAAGGGTTTGGTTCTTTGGAAACCGCAATGATCGCTGCTTTATATAAAGTTGATGCGAACCTGAATCCTGATTCTGATTATCAAGCCCAAAATATAGCTAACCGTTTTACAACACACTTTGACAAAAACGGCTTCAGAATTTTTATTGATAAAGATGAGCGAAACCTCAAAACCCTCTGGCGATTAAAAAGCGTCGGTCGCGGAGAACATCAGAACGAAGTTTCGACTGAAGAAACAAAAGCTGAACGCAACCATTTTGAAATTCGGTATAAATCCGTAAACGTTTTTAAAAGTATATCTTTAACAGAATGGTTTGAAAATAAACCGGAGGGATTGGAACATGGATTTACTTTACCTGAGAAACCGCCGCAAGAATCAAACCAGAATTTACGATTGATAATATCGGTCACCGGCGATCTGATGGCTAAAGGCGATGATGACGGACAGGGACTCACGCTTTTAACCCGAGACGGCAGCAATGTTTTCCGTTACGAAAAGCTCAAAGTGTGGGATGCAACAAGTAAAATCCTGCCGGCTCGGATATTTTCACGGAACCGTCAGGTGATGATTGATGTTGAGGATAAAACGGCTGTCTATCCATTAACTATTGATCCCATTTTCAAACCGCACAAAGCATTAGCGGCAAGCGACGGAAATGCTTATGACCGTTTTGGAAAAAGCGTTGCGATTGACGGCAACACCGCTATTATCGGCGCAAACTGCGACAGCATCGGCTCAAACAACTGTCAGGGATCGGCTTACATTTTTAAACGCAGCGGGAATAATTGGTATCAAGAAGCGAAACTTACCGCCGGTGACGGGGCGGCGAACGACAAATTTGGCAGCAGCGTGAGCTTAAGCGGAAATTCGGTAATTATCGGCGCTCCGCTCGATGATATTTCAGCCAATCAGGATCAAGGCTCGGCTTATATTTTTGTTAGAAACGGATACGTTTGGTCGCAGCAATGGAAACTTACTGCCGGCGACGGTGCGCCGAACGATTATTTCGGTGCAAGTGTTGATATTGATTTTAATTCGGTAGTCGTCGGGTCAAACGGTGATGATATCTGTTCAAATCATAATCAAGGCTCCGCTTACGTTTTTATAAGAAATGGTCCGCTCTGGTTTCAGCAGGTGAAGCTAACGGCGAGTAATGGTGCTGTAGAGGATCAATTTGGTCACGCGGTTGCAATCAGCGGTAATACTGTGGTTGTCGGGGCGCATTTTTACAACTCTTACAGCGATACAAGCAAAGGTTCTGCTTACGTTTTTACGGGTAACGGCGGCTCGTGGAATCAGATTCAGAAACTCATTCCCAATGATGATGCAAACGCTCCGGTTGGGTGGGATGTTGACATAGCAGGAGATACGGCTGTTGTTTCCTTGTTCAACCCACCGTATTCCATACCGAGCAGTAAACCGAGAGCAGTTTACGTTTTCGCGCGAAACGCAAGTCCGAACTGGAGCCAGCAAGCTAAGCTGACGGATACGGGAAGCAATTGGGAATTTAGAGAATTTGGCAAAAGCATTGCCGTTGATAAAAACACAATCGTCGTCGGCGCTCCCTCACATCACGACCACCCGCCGGGGTTGGGCTGGGACGGCGAAGTGCATACTTTTTTCCGCTCGGTTTATAACAACGTCTGGTTTAACCAGCAAAAATTGACCGCCTTTATCGAATCGGATCCCAACAATTTCGGTCACGCTCACGGACTCGGCACGAGCGTCGGAGTAAGCGGTAATTTTTTAATCGCCGGTGATCCGTACGAGTCCCTCTACGGACATACCCAACAAGGCAGCGCTTATATCTTTGCCGCTCCGACGAGAAAAGCAACTCTTCCTTATTATGAATTACCCTTTTATTATCCGAAATTCAGAATCATTCTCGACACGGACTGGATTCCCGATCTCGCTGTGTTTCGTCAGGGAATTTTTCAAATGCGCAGTACTGAAAACGGCGTGTCGGAAACCAACTTGGGTTTAGCCTCCGATGTTCCTGTTCCCGCCGATTACGATGGCGACGGCATTACCGATCTCGCCGTCTTCCGCGACGGCTTATGGCTTATTAATCAATCGAGCGAAGGTTTTCGTCAGGTCAATCACGGTCAGCGCGGCGACGTTCCCGTTCCCGGCTTTTTCGACAGCGACAATCTGGCTGATTTCGCCGTTTTCCGCAACGGAATCTGGCATCTGCTGCAAAGCCGTGACGGATTCGAAACCGTCGGTCTGGGTGTCGGCGCCGACCAGCCTTTTGCCGCCGATTTTGACGGCGACGAGCTTTATGATCCGGCGGTATTCCGGGACGGAACCTGGTTTTGGCTGTCGAGCGAAACCGGAGAAATTGGAGAAGTCCGGCTCGGCGGGCGGGGCGACGTTCCGGTGATCGAAGATTTCGACGGTGATTTTATTGCCGATTTCGGAGTGTTCAATCGGGGCGTGTGGCAGATTCAGCAAAGTGATGAAGGCTATAGAACATTCGAGTTTGGTGAAGCGGGCGATATTCCCGTCACATCGGATTACGATGTGGACGGTAAGGCAGATGCGGCGGTATTTCGAGATGGGTTGTGGCTGATTGAGCAGAGTTCGGCGGGATTGGCGGAGATTGAGTTCGGTCAAACAGGCGACATACCGCTGCCCGTGCGGTGATTAGTTTTATAGAAAAAAAATCCGGCGGCAAAATTTTTCTTTAGTCACAGGATAAAAACAAACAAAAAAGGAGTTAAAAAAATGAAAGTATATTCAAATAAAAAAGCGAAAAAGACGAAAACGAATATTATTTCTTATTTCCTGTTATCAAATTTCATGGCGGCGGTCTTGCTTCTGTTTTCAGGCACACAGGCGGAAGCCGCGGCGGGCGATCTTGACCCGACATTCGGAATAGGCGGCAAAGCCTCTAATTGGCTCGAAAAAGATCAAACCGGCAATGCGGTAGCCATTCAGCCGGACGGAAAAATCATTGTCGCAGGATTTACGTGGTATCAAATCCCGTCAAACTGGACTGGCGACGTTTTTT
The DNA here is from genome assembly GCA_041940425.1 of Pyrinomonadaceae bacterium. Lineage (GTDB taxonomy): Bacteria > Acidobacteriota > Blastocatellia > Pyrinomonadales > Pyrinomonadaceae > DATHTS01. Next base: position 26,445 of record JBGTSF010000025.1, on the reverse strand, counting down.
TTCTGGCTCGTTACAATGCGGACGGTTCTCTCGACCCGGGTTTCGGCAGCAGCGGTATAGTTAAAGACAGTTTATTTGGTACCAGCAAAATCACAGCCGTTTCGGTTCTGGCGGACGGCAAAATCATAGCCGCCGGTTATGGTTTTATCACAGGCGGTTGTAATAATTACATGGGAATTGTCGCCCGTTACAACCCGGACGGTTCCATAGACTACACCTTCGGAAACACCAATTATGGCAAAACATTCTTCTATTACGGTTGCTCGCAGCATAATTTCTACGAGGACATGTCAATTCAGCCGGACGGAAAAATTGTCGTTGCCGGTTACTATCAATACTCCCAAACCCCTTGGCAATATTCAAATTATGATTTTGCGGTTGTTCGCCTAAACACTGATGGCTCAAGTGATTTATCGTTCAACGGCTCGGGGGGAACTACCTTCCCTTACGGTTTTTATCAAACGGATGATTATTTTCAGGCGGTCGCCGTTCACCCGACAAGCAGCAAGATCATTCTTGCTGGTCACACTTTCGAAAATTCCACAAAAAACAACTTTGTGCTGATTCAGCTCAACCCGGACGGTTCTTTCGATCAGAGTTTTGGTTGGTATGGAAGAACGAATGTAGATTTTTTCGGCAACGAAGACTACGCCTATGCTTTGACTTTACAAACGGACGGAAAAATCATTGTCGGCGGCTCAGCTCAAAGTCAGGACGGTACGGACCGGCAATTTGCGCTGGCTCGTTTTAATCCGAACGGTTCGCTCGATACCGCATTCGGCAGCGGCGGAAAAGTAACGACCAATTTCGGTTCAGATAATGATTATATTCGCGGTGTCGCAGTTCAAACAGACGGAAAGATCGTCGCGGGAGGCACATATACCGCCCCGCGCAATTCGCGTCAGGGCGGCAATTTCGCCGTGGCACGCTATAACCCGGACGGTTCGCTCGACACATCTTTCAATACGGATGGAAAACAAACGACCGATTTCTTTTCTTATTACGATTACAGCCGGGCATTGGCGATCCAACCAGACGGGAAAATTTTACTCGCGGGTTCTGCTTACAACGGCACCGATTACGACATCGCGCTGGCTCGCTATCTGCCTTAAAATACAATGCTGTTAATAAAGAATGGGTCATGCCTAGCAAAATCGAATTTGATAGATACTAACCGCAACTCTATGAGTAGTTTATAAGCGAATAAAAAGCGTTCATTTTTTTACGCCAAAAATTCATTACAAAAATCCAGTTTTTTCGCTTTAACTGCCCATTTTTGTTGGATTAATTTTCAAAAAGGCAAATAGCTTTTAATGTTTTAGCTAGGCTTGACCCTTTTTTTATTAGGAATTGAGAAGTAATGAAAGCATTAAACTGTCCGCAGTGCGGCGCGAAACTCGAAGAAATTAGCGAACGGCAAAAGATCATCAAATGTAATTATTGTCTTTCGAAAATTATTTTACCAAAAAACAATTTTTTTGATTATACCGGCGAAGAAAGAAAAAACGCGAAACCGGAAAACAGTCAAATTATAAAAAAAGACGGCGTGATAATCTGGAAGTCTCCCTTTTCCGGCATTGCGCATAATACTGAAATAAATCGGTTTGACGCGCCATACAAGAATCCGAACAAAACGGCAATCTTTCTTATTATCGCATTCGGCGCAATTCTTATTGCCGCAATGTTTTTGGCACTCGGCGAGAAAAATGGTAAAGGCGGTGCGAATAATCCGAAAGCTAGATATAAATATTTATCTCCGAATTAAAGCACCGCCATTTGTTTTAATATTTACTCCACTCTGACAAAATCTGTTCCCGATCTGCCGAAGGTTTCGGGGTGATACATTTCCTCGGCTTTGGCGGGCGGGACAACGAATTGTCCGGGCGTTGTCGCACGCGTTACATACGAGTAGTTGTAAACGCCTTCCCAGAGCAATGATGAAAACGCTTCGGCGCGTTCGTCGCGGAAATTCTGGTGTTCGAACCAGTTTCTGCGCCACCACCAGCCTCCGTAACTTCTCGAACTAAATTCGGCGACCGATGTGTTCGGCTTTGAATCAGCCGGGATTTCTTCTGTCACGGCGAGTTCGGGATTTAAGATTTCCAGACCGGCAGGAAGCGGATCAACCAGCGCGACGTGATAACGACGCGATTGAGCAACCATCGTCAGTCGAACGCGAACACGCGCACCTGATTTGATCGTCCAGCTTCCGTCGGCGTTTTGTGTTACGTCGTCGGCATTGTCCACCGCTTCGTATTTCCGCAAAACCGTGAAACCATAATCCGCCGGATCGAGTTTCAGATTTTTCGGAGCGTATTTCATTCCGATACGGTAATAAAGCCGTCCCGCGCCCTGCCGGTCAATTAAAAGATTCGACGTTCCGCCTTGTTCGACGAGATACGACATCGGAATTTCCAAAAGGTTCGAGTCAACCGAACGACCTTTGAAAATCTGTTCTCCGGCATAAACATTTCCAAGCCAAACGCGGGTTACAAAATCAGGCGTAACTTTTTCATAAGCCTGAAAATATTTGTCTAGCGCGAGCAAAATAAAGACGTTTTCCTGTGTGTTCGCCCACGCGCCTTTTTTGCGGTGATCGAGCAGACCGCGCACGAGTTTCGGGATCAAATCGTTATTCGGATCGGCTTTCAAAAGTGCTTCCAAAAGAACGCCGTCAGCACGGCGATTGGAATACATGATCAGCCACGCGCCGTCGCCGTAATCAGTTACGAAATTTGCGTGAGCGGCGGTTTCGGTCGTGCGGTTCATCAAAAAGCGTTTGATATTTTCGACTTCGACGGTCGAGTTTTTGTCATTCGCCAGAACCGAAAGAATCCAGCCTAATGCTTCGAACGGCATTTTTTCAATGGTCGCTTCAGCCAAAAGTTTTTTCGCTTTTGCCGCGTCTTTATCGCCCATCAGATCGCGGACGTAAAGGGCGTAAGCCGAGATCGTCCAGCGCACTTGCGGCGGATAATACGATTCGTAATGCGATTCGATATTTTTTAAATACGGCTTGACCTTGTTCAGCATTTCGTTCGGCACTTGATAACCTTTGCCTTTTGCCAGAATAAGCGCGTGCGCGGCGTGAACCGTGACGAACGGGAATTTGTAGCGTTCGCCGTCGCGCCGCCAGAGTCCGAAATAACCGTTCGAGTTTTGCCGCGACTGCAAGATTTTAATGTCTTTCGCAAAGCTCGCTTTGATCTCGGCTTCCGTCGGCATTTCTTTCGCTTTAAAGGCTTTCAAAACGTCCTGCAAAGCGGCAATCGAAATCATTCGTGACGAAACCTGTTCGGTGCATTCGAACGGGTAGCGATAAAGCGAAATAAACGCGTCGGTCAATTCCTGCAGCTGCGTCGAAGATGTCGTAACTTCCAGACCGCCGAATTGCGGATAGACATCGCCCGGAGTTTGGACGGGCTGAATGATCGCACCGTTCTGATCGGTCGTGCCGTAGGTCGCAAACGCCTCGGTCGTCGCCGGTGTCCAGACGGGCAAATTTATTTCTGCTGCGTCCGCAAATTTTCCTGAATTGACGGCTATTTGAAAACGCGCCGTTCCCGCTTTTTCGGTTGCCACCGGGAAACGAACTTCGGCGCGGTCGTTTGCCTTGACGACGACGCGCTTGCCGCTCGTTTCAGTCAAAACGGCGTTCGACGCGCGAACGGCAATGTCAACCGTCATATCCTTGTCGGTCTGATTTTGGACAACGACGGGCAGTTCGACCTTATCGCCGAAATTCATAAATCTCGGCGCGGACGGGCGAACCATCAGAGGCTGTCGCGCCGTGATGTTCGATTCGCCTTTGCCGAAACGCTTTCCACTGTCAACCGAAATCGCCGTCACGCGATAGCGCGTCAGATTGTCGGGCAATTTCACATCAACCGTCGCCTTGCCGTTCGAATCGGTTTTGACGTTCGGCGCGAAAACGGCAAGCGCGTTGAAATTTTCGCGGAGATTTATCGGTTCGTTATTTTTCGCTTCATCATCGCGTTCGGCATAAGCCATATCCGCAAGTTCTTCTTTCGCCATCGCCCGAGCTTTCGGCGCAGACTGTATAACCATTCCGGCAGCATTAGAATTTGCCGCCATCGTCGGTGCAGGAGGCGGAGGCGGAGGAGCGGCATTCACGTCTTCGGGATTTCCCAAAAGAATATCTTTCCGCAAATGATAATCCGAAACTCCTTCACCGCGTTGTGAATAAAACACGCCGAGCGGATTCGCAATGTTATAACCCGACAAAGCTAAAACGCTTTCGTCAACAATGACGACGGCAACTTCCGAATTAGCGACCGGCTCGCCTTGAAAATCTTTGACCTCAATCGAAACTTTTGTCGCGCCGCCCGGTTCCAGAGTTTTATCAACCGGCTCGGCGGAAACGGTCAGTTTTCTCGATTCGGTCGAGATCGGGAGATTTATCTGTCCCGAAGCATACGCCGGACGTTTCGATAATTTTTCATCAATTTCGCCTTTGTCGTTCGCTCTGACAGCCGCGCCGACCAGATCAACCTGCGTGTAAATATTCGGCAGATATTTTTCTTCGAGCGGAATTTTTAAAGTGATCGAATTTCCGTTGATCGAAAATCTTTCGGTATTAACGATTCCGTCGCGCCGCAATGTCAGAACGCCTTCGGAATTCGGAAACGGCGAAATAACCAAGAGTTCGGCAACTTCGCCCGCTTGAAAATCTTTTTTTGCAGGTATTATCTCAACTTTTTCCTGTTCGATATTCCGGTTCGGCGCGGTTTTTCCGCCCGGAACCCAGATCGTAAATTCGGTTTCGTTAAACCGTTCGCGGTCGTCCATCACGGTCGCCGTGATGATATATCGCCCGCCTTGCTTAGCAATAAACTCGCATTTTGAAATTTCTGCGGAAGATTTGAAATTGCAAATCTGCTCATCAATCGTTTTTTCCTGCCAGCTTCCTTTATCGAAAACCCAATCTTTCAAAACGGCTTTGATCTCCGCATCGCGTCCGGCAACTATTTCGCCGTCAATATTTGTAATAATTGATTCGACAACCATTTTTTCGCCTTTCTGAACAAAATTTCTCGCGGATTTTACGCCGACGTAAAGATCAGCCGGATGCACAAGCAGATTGGTCGAAGCCGACCATGTTTGACGATTGACATCCTGCACCGCGCCGGAAGCCGTCACCGAATATGGGCGAGCGGGTTTGACCGATTCGAAATCAATTTTCAAAACGTGCTTTCCGCTCGCGTCCGTGATTCCTTTGAAAGTCTGCACGGTTTGATTCGAGTAATCGTTGTAATCGCCGAAATACCACCACGGAATCCATTTGCCGAAAATAAAATCCCCGCGATTCGGCGGCGTGTAATTCGTCGGCACGGCGCGAACTGTCCAATTGACATCGGCATTCGCCAGTCCGCCGCCCGCGTAATAATTTGCCGAAACGGAAACATTCGCGCTCGTTCCGACTAAATACGGCGCTTCGGTTTCATTCTGCGACTTGACCTCGAATTCCGGTCGGCGAAATTCCTGAATCTGAAAATTATGATTGTATGTGCTTCCCGAAAGTCCGGTGTTGGTCGAAAGTTCGATGCGCGAATAACCGAGATTCGCATTGTCGGGAATCGAAAATTTAAAGTCGAATGCGCCGAAGGCATTAAGATTTGCCGTTCCTTTGGCAATTTCGTTATTGCGCGAATCTTTGACCGAAAAATTAAGACCGCGCGCCTTGTCGCCGAGCGCGGCGATGTCCCCGAGTTTGCCGCCTTCGTAAACGCGGATGTAGCCTTTGACCGCGACTTCTTCTTTCGGGCGATACATTTTGCGGTCGTCGAAAACAAACCATCGCAATGAATCGGAAACCGATTTTTTAAACCAACTGCCGTTTTGCTGCCAGTAATAATCCGAATTTTCCGGCAGAAACGCCACATCTTTTCCCTTTCGGGCGATCAGAATATTTTGCTGGTTCGCCGAACTGTCAGGCAAAGGCAAACGCAAAATTCCGTTCGCGCCCGTCGTGTTCGTCTGCGCCGCTTCGATGGTATCGGTTTCAACCGTTTCACCGTTTTCGTCCGTCGAATGAATTTCTTTTAATGATTCATCCGAAGTTCCCCAACTCGTCAGCCAGTCCCACCAAGTTTGTTCGGTTTTCGTTTCCGAGTTTTGAGATGTGAGTTTTCCGCCGTTCGGATAGATATTTAATTCAACGCCGCTGAGCGGTTTTCCGGTTTTCAGATCGGTAGCGAAACCGACTAATTCTTGATTGTCAACAAAAGCATCGAGTCCGATTTGTGTCGCCTGCACCCATGTAAAAATTCTCGTGCGGTCGTATTTGTCGCGCCGCGTGGTCGGCTCGATGTCAACGATGACATTACCGAAACCGCCATTTAACGCTTCTGCCAAATCAATCCGCGTTTCGACCATTTCGTCGGGTTTGTTTTCAATCGAAACGGTTTTATTGACAACCAATTTTCCCGGAATAACGGGGCGTTTCGTGTCGTCATCGTAATTTATCCGGCGGACGTATTCCTGAAACTGCTTCCAATCGGTCGGCTGAACCTGATAAATTTTTAGTTTGACCGACGGCTGATTTGTCGAATAAACCGAGTATGCGGGTTTCGCCGTCGGGTCAAGAACGACCATATTTCCGCCCTGCGAATAAAGACTGACCGGTGCGGCTCCGACCTTGATCGTCGCCGTCGCTTCTTTGCCGAGCGTCTGTCCGAAAATGTCTTTTAATTCGCTATTGACGGTAATCTTATAAGTCGTTCGACCTTTTTTGTAGCCTTGAAAATAGATATAATTTCCGCTCGGATAGATGTTCAAACCTTCGACGGCAGGTTCGACCTTAACGATTTCATCCGCAAAACTCTGCGCGTCGAGCGAATTGTTAAATTCCATTATCCATTGATCGAACGGCGAACATTCCTTGCTTCCGCGCCAGCCGCACCAGCCGCCGATAAATTTCAGCGGGCTGAAAGTTTGAAATGAAAAACTCTGCGCTTCGGTCGTCGTCAGCGGACCTTCCGCTGACGGCGTTCCCTTCTCGACCGTCACCGTAATTCCCGATGCGGGCGGCAGAGCGTTTTCCGTCAAACCGTCGGAATTTATTGCGCGAAACGCGATCCAGCGATTCGGCTGTGAATCTTTGACGTAATAGGAAATGCTCGAATCTTTGGCGATCTCTTCATCGGTCGCCAGACGAATCGGAAGTTTTTTGCCCTGTCCCGAAACTGAGATCGTTTTTAAAACTGCTTCCTTGTTTATTTCCTGATCGAAGCGAATAAACATCAGCGCGTCGCGCCGGACGGTTTGATTTGCCGGAATCATCGCTTCGACCTTCGGCGGCGGCGTGGTGAATGTCCAAACGAAATCTTTTTCGAGAGTTTGTCCGGTTGCGCTTTTTGTTCCTGCCGGAACCCGCGCCGTGAATTTCGTCGCCATCGGAAAACGCTTGGTCGTATCGAACATCAGAGTTTTCGTTCCGAGCCAACGCCATTTTCCTTCGACTGCCGGAGATATTTGAACCGGAACGGTCTGCGCCGCCTGTTCCTGCGACGTGACGGCGACCATCGGCTGAGAAAATGTAACATTCAGATCGGGCGCGAGTTTGACTTCGCCTTCGGGCGAAAAACGTATTACTTCGAGCGTGTTTCCCAAATTTACTTTCGGCGTGCCGCGCATCTCGTCGGACGGAAATTTGACGGGAATTTTATTTCCGGTTTTCGGCGCGGGAAGACTTCCGACGCGCTTTGCAAAATCCGTTTTGTCATCTTCCTGCGTTTTGATGTTGGGCAGACGTTTCAGCAGATTTGAAGATTCGTTTTCCGAAAGCGGATCGGTTTGAGCGGGTTCGCTTTTGGTGCGCGTTTCCGCGCCTTCGACGCCTTCCGACAGCCGAAACTGCAAGCCGTTCGGCAAATCTTTTGTTTTTGTTTCCATCGCTTTTCCAATAACCTGCGCGTTCGCCGTCCGGCTCAGAGGCGCAAGCATACTCGTATAAATTGCCAGTAAAAGTAAAAAGGAAATCGTTTTTTTCATTATCTTTTTATTGTCCTCACGCTGCAAAATCGGGGAAAGCGTCGAGGCGTAGGTTTCGCATCAATCATAATCTAAATTCTTTCTTTTAACTAGATACGAAAACCCAGCCGACGGTTGCAGAACGCAGAGGAAATAAATTTCTTGCAAAATAATAAGTCGGTTTTTTTTAGGTTAGAAAAATTTGAGTGCCGGCGTAATTAAATTGAAATCGTAGAATTAAAATTTCTTTCTCTGCGTTCTTTGCGTCCTCTGCGTGAGATTTTTTATTTATCAAAGTTCAATTAGATTTTAAATCATACTTCACGCAGAGAGCGCAAAGAACGCAGTGTTTTTTTTTCGTCATTCCATAACAATCAAAGCAGTTTCACCTCCGCCTTGCGCGACGTTGACGAGCGAGGACGAGGAAAGACGGACAAGACCGCCTTCGACTTTGCCGCGAAACAGGAACGGATCGAAATCTATCAAAAGCTCTTCCTTTTTTGCTTCATCCGAATACATCGGAAAATTTACTTTCTCGACTGCTGCCCTTTCCTGCGCGACGAAAGATTCGTCGCGCGCGTTTTGCAATGCCGTTTCCCATTCGCTTTCCGACGATTCCCAGCCGAGAACGATGCCGCTGCCGCCGTAATCGTCGTTCGGTTTTAATAAAAACTTTTCGCGGTTTTCTCGCAAAAATTCGATCAGATCAATTTCCGTTTCGTTATATTTCGTTTTCATATCCCGCACTCTGCGCGTCCATGGAATATGTTTGTGAATCATCTCCAACTGTTCGCCGGTAAAAAGATTCTGAAATCTTTCGTCGCCGACGACCGCGAAACTCGCTTTTTTATGCGGGATTTTTGTGCGGAACGAATTTGCCATAAAAATTCGTCCGTCGCGGTAGGCGTTCGAAAAAGGATTGTCCGCGTCGAATTCGCTTTGAAATTCGTGAATTAAAACTCGCTTGTAAAAAATGTCTATTTCAAAATCGCCGACGCGCAAAACTTTGCCGTCATATTCCAGATCGCGCGGGTCGGCGATGATTGTTTTGTTTCCCTGAGTTTCAAAATACTCCTGCAAAATTTCAAACTCGGTAAATGTCGAAACGCCGCGCCAATCAACGATCGCAATATTCGGTTTTTCTTTTTTGCCGCCGAATTCGCGGTAATCGGCGATCAGTGCTTCGAGAAGCTTTTCGTGCGGCTTCGGTCTGAAATGCTCGTTGTTTTTTAAAAACTCTTTTACCTCGGGAATCATTTCCAGAACTTTTTCGATCTGCATCTGGTCAATTATTCCGGCTGGCGTTTCGGCGTTGTATTCTAAAAATTTAAAACTGTCGCCGAAAATATACGCGTCCAAACGGCTCGAATTGCATACGCCCCGATAGCCGGGATCAACCCGCGCCATGCGTTCTTCTCTTTCTGAAAGATCGAGTTCGCGCATAATCTCTTCGTTTTCAAGCGCCGCAAAAGTCATCGTCTCAAACGCCTGCGCCAAAACTTCCGCCGCGCGTTTTATCTCAACGTATTTTTCGCGCGTAAAAAAATGCGGACGAAGAAACGGACAGAACGGGCGTTCGCCGCTCAAGATTCCGAGTTCTCTTTGCGCTTGATTCAATGCTTCGAAGAGTTCAGTATCCGAGCGGTGATTAGTAATTAATTTTTCCTCCAGCGAAGCAATTTTCCGGGCAAGTTTTTCGTTCATGGCTTTATAATGTAAAATACTTTTACCCGAAAACGAAATTATTTCTGCAAAAACGGTCTTTTACAAAATCTTTTAAATGACCGGATTTAGTTGTTTAATAATTTTTTTTTCCTGTTATAATTAAATACGGCAAGTTGCAACTTTGACGAAAAGCTAGTCGTAGAGACAATGGCAAAAGTTCTTTTAACATAAATTTTTAGGAGCATCTGAAAGAAAAATGGGATTGTGGACACGAATAAAAAGACTATTTAGAGCAAGTACCGGAGCGGCGCTCGAAAAAATGGAAGACCCGGAAATGGTTCTCCAGCAAACGATCCGCGATATGCGCGACCGCGTGCCGGAACTCAACAACTCCGTCGCGCAGGTGATGGCGACCGAACGGCTTTTATCGAAAAACAAAGACCGGCTCGAAGAACAGGTCGTTGATCTGGACTCGAAAATCAAAGCGTCGGTCAAGATGGGACGCGATGATATTGCGACCGCGTATATCGGTCAGCTTCAACAGGCGCAGATTGATCTCGAACGCACCGGAGCGCAATTGGAACACGCCCAGCTCGCCTCGAAACAGGCGATGAAAGCCCGCGATAATTATGTTATTCAGTTGAAGAACCGGTCGCAGGAAGCGATGCAGCTCATCAGCGCGTCGAAGCAGGCGAAACTCCAGGAACAGCTCGCCCAGACGATGCAGTCGTTCGATCTCGGCGACGACGCTTCGACCTTTAACGAGATGCGCGAGAAGATAGACCGCCGCGTCGCCGCCGCCGAAGCCAAACTTCAGCTCGGCACGTCGTCGGTTGACAATCAGATGGTTGACATCGAAAAAGAAGCCCAGGAAATGCAGCTGCAGGACAAACTTCTGGCATACAAACAGCAGATGGGTCTTTTAGTTGAAGGCACGAGCAACGACAAAAAACAGCTCTCCGCCGAATCGGAAGTCAAGGAAAATACGACCGAAGATCTGATCGCGGAAGGCGAAAGACTGCTCAATGAATCGAAACAATAATCTCGCGTTGAAATTTTCAGATAACAAAGGGCAAAACGCAGACGGCAAAATTGGCATCATAGTTGGCAATTAGGTTATGGCAGATTTAGCAAAGTATAAACAGGAATTCGATAGATTCAACACAAAATATGTAAAGGAAGCCGTCAAGGAGCCTGCCAACTTTTGGGGTCTCGCCGGTTTCGCCGTTGCCGCGGCTTACACGGGCAGCGTCATTCCCCTGCTCGTCGCGCTTTTTTGCGAAATGGTTTATGTGGTCTTTCTCCCGATGGTTCCCGCGTATCGTCAATTAGTCAACAACCGCGAACGCGAACGCTACCGCGCTCTGAATAAAGCGAACCGCGAAAAACTTATCAAATCTTTCAGTCCGCGCGAACGCGAGGCAGTCGAATACCTGCGCTGGCAGAAAGACAAAATTCAGGAAAACTATCACAAATTTACCGGCGCGAGAGAATTGCCGACAAATCTGAAATCGCTCGATCAGCGTTGGGAAGATTTTGTTGATTTACTGGATGTCTATCGCCGTAGAAAACAGCATCTGAAATCGGTCAACAGGCAGGCGGTTCACAATCAGCTTTCCCAAGCCTACCGCGCCGCCGAAAGCGCGCCGGATGAAAAGACAAAACGCATTCAGCAGACGAACGTCGAAATCTTAAAACGCCGACTCGCATCCTTTGACGAACTGGAACGAAGCGTCAAACTCGTCGAAGGTCAACTTCAATCAATCGAAAACTTTTTCGGTTATCTCAATGACGAGATCGTTACGATGTCCACCCCCGAAAAATTTTCGCTTCTCGATTTTGAACAGCTTTCAGATTCGATCGCGATGACCAAACAAATGCTTGATGCAACTTCCGATTCTGTCGGAGCGTTGGACGCCTACAACCGGGAAATGGGCAACTACGAGCTTTTACCGGAAGGCAATCGGTAAATTTTCTTTCAAAACTAAAGACAGGCGGGCGAATTACCGGTAATTCGCCCGCCTGTCTTTATTTTTGAAAGTTTTTCAATTATCAACCTAGTCTTCCGCCGTAAAATCTATACCGGTTAATTCCTCATAGACAGTTACGATCTGCATCGTATTCGAGAAGAAGAATTTTTTCGCCTGAATGGTCAAAACGTATGTCTGACCGACCTCGACATCCGAAAAGCTGTAGGTACCAAGGGATCCCGTAAACGTCGTCCGAACAGTCCCGTTAAGATCCGTTAAAGTAACAAGCACATTACGTATTCCGCTCCCCTTTATGGTCGTTACTTTTCCGCTGATCGAAACCAACGCTGATGTCGGAGCAAGCTGGTCGGGTGTCCAAAATCCGCTCCTTAAATCCAATTGACCGTTTGGTATTAACATTCCGGCGGCATTTTGTCCCGATGTTCCGGCGACGGTAAATGCGCCGCCCGCGCTTTCACCGCCGCCGCCCGATTTGACGGATTTTTCAAGAACGAAACTTCCGCCGGACGAAATTTGCGCCGCTGCTGATGGCGCAAATACAAGAAAAAAAATTAAAACCGAAAAACACATCCGAAACAGTATCGAACACTGAAAGTTAAATTTTGATTTTTCCATCATTTTTCCTCTTTACAAAATCCGGCGTTAGTATTCCCCGAACAAACAAGCTGTTTTAGAGCTTCGATTTGTTTGGATTGCATTTCGATCAGCTTTTTCTGTTCTTCGATCTGTATTTGCTGTTCCTTGACGGCATTGATTAAGACCACTCCCAGCCGGTCGTATTTGACACCTTCAACCTCGCCCTTTTCGTTGCGGATGACGAGATTTTCCTCTACCGCCGCGACTTCTTCCGCACCCAAACCCAGATCGGGCATTCCTTCCCCGATCCAGTTAAAAGTAACCGGACGCAGGCGATTGACGATGCTCAAACCCGAAGTGAAAGGCGTGAGATTGGTTTTGTAGCGTAATGAAGATGAACAGGTCGAGATTTCATTATCGGCGTTGATGCAAAGATTGGTCGAACCGCCCGCGCCGAGACCGTAGATACGAACTTTATCCGCGCCGTTCGTTCTGCCTAGAACGATCGTATTGCTCGTCGAAACAACCGCCCCCGCGCCGATGGCGGTCGCAAATGTCAGATTATTTACTCCGAAATTCGCAAAATTTCCGAGCGCGGTATTATTACTGCCCGCCGTATTGCTTCGTCCGGCGTTATAGCCGACAAAGGTGTTGCCGTCGCCCGAGACATTTAATCCTCCAGCCTGCCTTCCGAAAAAGGAATTGTTGCTGCCGGTCGTGTTGCTGAAGGCTGAATCTAAACCGAAAAATGAGTTGTCGTTACCCGTCGTATTCATAAAGCCCGCGCCCGCGCCGACAAACGAATTACCGCTTCCGGTCGTGTTGCCGCCGCCCGCGTCCGCGCCGACGAACGCATTACTGCTGCCGGTCGTGTTAAACCCCGCCCGTCTGCCGAAAAATGAATTCCCGTTGCCGATCATATTTTTATTTCCGGCTTCCGCCCCGACGAAAGTGTTGTCAACCCCTGCCGTATTGCTAAACCCCGTCCCAACCCCGACGAAAACATTACCGCCTCCGGTCGTGTTGTTGAAACCCGCGTTTACGCCGAAAAACGCATTGCTGTTACCGGTCGTGTTGTTGAAACCAGAGTCCAATCCAAAAAATGAGTTAAAGCTGCCGGTTGTATTTTTAAAGCCCGCTCCCGCTCCGAAAAACGAATTTCTAAAGCCGGTCGTATTGCCGCCGCCCGCGTCCGTGCCAAAAAACGAGTTGCTGTTGCCCGTCGTGTTGTTCAACCCCGTCCGTCTGCCGAAAAATGAATTGCCGGTGCCTTCCGTATTAAGATTTCCGGCTTGCGCGCCGGCGAAAGTGTTGTCAAAACCAATCGTGTTGCTAAAGCCTGCGTTCAAGCCGAAAAACGAATTATTGACACCCGTCGTGTTTTCGAATCCCGCGCCCGCGCCGAAAAAAGCGTTGCCGCTTCCGGTCGTATTTTCCGTGCCGGCATTGGCACCGAAAAAAGCGTTGCTGCTGCCGGTCGTGTTGCCGAATCCGGCACCCGCGCCAAAAAATAAATTACCGCTGCCCGTCGTATTGTTAAAGCCGGCGCCCGCCCCGAAAAACGAGTTGCCGTTGCCGGTCAGGTTGTTAAACCCTGCGCTCATGCCGACGAATGAATTACCGCGTCCCGCCGTGTTACTGAATCCGGCACCGACACCGACAAAAATATTGTCCGTTCCGGCATTGCTCAAAACGCGGTTCGCTCCGATATTGAACTGTGCCGCCGCGCTGAAGATATTCGCCTTGCCCTCGCCCGAGATGTTGAAATTCGAAGTAGTCTGCACTGCCGTCGAGTTTTGAATATAGTCCGCGCTTCCGGGCAGAGGCTGGCGCGCGTCGGACATCCGGGAATCGGTCGTCAGAACATATTCGGCGGAATTGATTCCTCCGAGTTGATTCGAATTTTCCGCCGTTAAAGCCGTTTTCGATTTGATGGCGTATGGCGTACTCGAAACTGCTTGACGCGGAGCGAGCGTACTATAGCTTTCACTCGTGTTTCGCCGCACCGAAATTTCCAGAAACCTGTCCGCGCCGTCAAATGCTTCCGCGCCGAAATCGAGTTGGACGGTAAAGATCCCGTTCACGACCGAAGCCGGAACGTCCGAAAGCGTCGCCCCGATCTGCGTTCCCTCTGATTGCGCATCGAAGAGCTTAAACTCCAAAAGATACGAACCGTTCGCAGCAATTCCGCCGTCGCTTAATTTTCCCTGATAGGTGAACATCGTGGTCTGCGCCGGGGACGAAAATGCAAAAATAAATATAAAAAAAATAAAGCCGATAATATGTTTTAACTGTTTAAAGATTTCCATTGAATTCTCCTCTGTATTTCTTTCCTGATCTTCTTCGGACGCGTTCGAAAGCCTACGCGCTCCGCGTTTCATTGTTTCGCTCGTCTCCTGGTAGAGATTCGTCCAAGCCGTTTCGGTTTCGGCGGTTAATTTCGCCCCGAGCACTTCACGAAGCGAGGCGAGAAACGCCGTTCCGCCCGTTTCGTAATGCTCTTCGCGCGCGCCATAGAGCGCGAGGCGGCGCCCAATTTCTTCCAGAAACGGCACGAGATTTTCCGGCTCATCAAGCTTTTCGATTACCGCTCCGAGCATCAGCGCGAGTTTTTTCTCCCGCCCTCCGAAATCATCCGGGAACAACAGCCGCAGCGTGGGCTGTATTGAAAAAAGTTTGGTATAAAAACTTTCGGCAAATGCTTCGGATGAAACTTTTTCGAATGACTGCCTGATTAGGTTTATTTGTCCGCCGTTCATAATTTTTATTTGTATTAAGCCGATTTGATCGTCTTGACATTGAAAATATAGAGCAAACAAACCCGCCCGCGCCCAGCCCAATCGTGTAGATAAATTTAATTTTGAAAAATAAAAAAGCCCGCCTTTTCAGACGGACATTTTAAATTCAATTCGCCGCTTATTCTTTAAACCAGCCGGTCGCGCATCGCCACAGCGACGGCTTCCGATTGTGAATGAACCTGCAATTTATCGTAGATATTGCGGACGTGAAATTTCAGTGTGTTGTAGCTGATGCCGAGTTTTTCGGCGGCTGAAACGTAGTTATAGCCTTCGGTGAGCATCTTTAAAAGTCTGGTTTCGTGGGGTGTGAGATTGTAGTCGGCTTTCTCCGGCGGGCGCACTTCGCGAAAAATTTTGATGACCTTTGCGGCGACGTCCGGCGACATCGGCGCGCCGCCCGTGACTGCTTCGCGCAGTGATTTCAAAAGCTCGGAAGGCTCGGTCTGCTTTAGAAGATAACCGCACGCGCCGGCGCAGAGCGCGTCGAAAATCTTCTCGTTGTCGTCATAGACGGTCAGAACCAGAACCAGCAGATCGGGAAAAGATTCCTTTAACCTTTTAATGCCCTCGATGCCGCTCATTCCGGGCAGCCCGATGTCGGTCAGAACCACATCGGGCAGGTCGTGTTTGACGCGTGCCAATGCTTCTTCCATCGTTCGAAACGCGCCGGCGCATTGAAAGCCGGATGTGAAATTTATCAGCGTTTCGAGTCCTTCACGCAGGTTGCGCTGGTCTTCGACAATCATAATCCTGATCGTTTGTTCGTCTGTCATGGCTATTGAAATCATAAACGGCTTTCGTTTGAACGTTCACCACCTGATTGGGCGGGCGCGTTCGGCTCGTCTTCGGATAAATTCAGCGGCACTTCAAGAAAAACCTCTGTTCCGCCGCCGAGACTCGAAAATATCCGGCAAACGCCGCCGAGTTCCGACGCGCGGCGGCGCATATTGACCAGCCCGTTTCCGCCGATTTCGGGCGAAAATTCCGCGCTTAAAACTTTTTCCGCGTCGAAACCGCGCCCGTCGTCTTTTATTTCCAAAAACAAGGAATCGTTTTCGATGCGAAAATCCGCCGCGATGTTCCGGCATTCCGAGTATTTGACCGCATTGTTGACAGCCTCTTTAAATATTGCGAAAACTTCGCGCCGGATGTTTGCGCCGAGCGGCTGAATATTTTCGGTCGGCGGCGCGTCGAGTTCGAAATGAATATTTTCTCCCGTGCAGACGTCCGAAGCGAAACGCCGCATTCTCTGCACGAGGTCGCGCAGGTTGTCCTTGTTCGGATTAATCGCCCAGACGACATCGCTCATCGTTTCGACGAGTTCTCTGGAAACGCCTTTGATGCGTTCGAGCGGCGTCGAAACGGTTTCGTCTTGGGCTTGGTTTCTGGCGACTTCAGACAGAACGGAGATCTGCGTCAAGCTCGATCCGATGTCGTCGTGCAGGTCGGTTGCAATGCGCGTTCGCACCCGTTCGAGTTCGGCGAGACGTTTTTCGCGCTCACGCAAAACCTTTTCCTCGGCGAGATGTTTTTCGGTCAATGCCTGATTGACGCGCCGCAGATTTTTCGTGCGGTAAAGATAAAGCAGATACAAAGCGGCGCAAACCAGCGCGGTCGCCAAAACTAAAAACCACCACGTTCTCCAAAACGGCGGATTTATCCTAAAAGCAACGACCGCCGGATTCGGACTTGCCGCGCCCGAATCGTTGACCGCGCGGACGAGAAAACGATATTCGCCCGGCGCGAGACTGGCGAAATTGACCGTCCGCGTTTCCGCCGGGCGGCTCCAGTCCGCGCCCGCGCCTTCAAGCCTGTATTGATAACGCAGAGTCTCGTTGGGCGCGAAATCGAGCGCGAAGAAATTTATCTGAAAATTGTTGTCGGTGTATGAAAATTCGAGATTTTCCAACTTCAGACTGCCGAGTTCGCCGACCGCCTGCGGCATGCCCGCCACGTTCAAACCGCCGATCCAAACCTGCGGCGCGTTGCGGTTTTCGATTTCCGCGGGCGTGAGGCGCGAAACGCCGTTCATCGTCGCAAACCAGACGTTGCCCTCGCGGTCGCAAAGAGAATCAACCACGAAATCCGCAGCCAGACCGTCGTCAATCGAAAAATGTTTGACGCTTCCCGTTTCCGGCGCGATCCGGTCAACGCCGCGCACCGTGCCGGCATAGATGTTTCCCTTCCGGTCGGCGGTGAGCGTGCGGATATTGTTGCTCGCCAGACCGTTTTCGATGGTGTAGCGCACGATCTGAAAATCTTCCCCGTTCGGATTGTCAATTCTCAAAACACCGCTTTTTGTCGAGGCGACCCAGAGTCTGCCGTTTTTATCGAACAATAGATCGGAAACCAGCGAATTCGAAATTTCCCCGATACCGGAAATTTCTTCAAACCGCCCGTCCCGGAAACGCGATAAGCCGCCCTGATAATAAGCGATCCATAAATTTCCCGCCGCGTCTTCGGCAAACGCCGAAGCTGATTTCCCGTCCGGGTAGCCTTCCGTCTTTGTCAGTGTTATGAAACTATCCGTTTCCGCGTCATACCGCGCCAAACCCTGTTCCGAAGCGTTGATGCCGAGCGTCGAAACCCATAAGCGGTCGCGCGAATCTTCGTAAATCTGGAAAGCGGCTTTTGACTTTAATCCCTTTTTCTCATCATAAAATCCGGCGGGAGCCGCATTTTCGAGGTCGGCAAAATCCGCAGTCGCCGGAAATCTGTAAAGCCCGACGCTCGAAGTCAGCCAAAGCCCGCCGCCTTTATCAACCAGCGCGGGACGCGCCGTCCAGAGCGGGACGCTTTGGACGGCGGGTTTGAGCGTGACGGTTCTGAATTTTCCGCCCGCGTATTCGGTCAGAAAATTCGAGCCTCCCGCGATATAAATTCTGCCTTCGGCGTCTTCGTTTATCGAATGAATGTCGGAAGATTTCAAGCCGTCGTTTTCATCGAATGTCGTTATGCCGCGGCGGTTGAGCCGCAGGAGATTCTGCGTCCCTGAAATCCATAGATTGCCGACAGAGTCTTCCGCCATCCGTTTCATATTCGACGTTCCGGCGATCCTCGGATAGAGCCGAACTTTTCTGCCGTCAAACTCGATCAACTGCTCTCTGGTCGTCATCCAAACGCGGCGGTCAGAAGTTTGCAGGAGATATTTTATCCGGTGGTTTTCCAGAAAGCCCGCGTCCTCGTAACGGATAATTTCGCCGGGCGCGTCCGGCAGTTCCAGAATTTCCGCATCTAGCCGCGCCGGTTTATTTTTTTCCAGAGAAAGCGTTTTCGTTTTCCCGAACTCGCCCAATTCCTCAATGGTTTCGGGTTTGATGATGAAAAGTTTGCCGACTATCGTCAGCCACAGACGGTCGCGGTCGTCAATCATCAGATCAACATTGGACAGCAGAACGCCCACGTCATAAGGATAAAATACCGTGCGTTCGTCCGGCAGGCGGCGGATGATGCCGAGCGAGGTTTTTAACCAGAGACTTCCGTCCCCTGATTCCCTGATCTCTATAACGACGAGATTTCGATCTGCCGTTTCCGGCAGATTCAGCGCGGTTTTTTGAAACTGCGTCTGCCCGCCGTTTTCGACGACGCGGTATAGGTCGCCCGCGCAGAGCCAGAGATTTTCGCGGCTGTCCTCGAACAGAATTCCGCGCAGGGGCGTTACGAATTCGGCATTTAGAACGGGGCGTTCGCCGCGCGCCGCCGGATTGGTCAACGCGTCCGGTCGAAAACGGTAAAAGCCGCCGGTCGTGCTGATCCAGTAGATGCCGCGGCGCGTTTCGTAAATGTTTTCGACGCCCGGCGCGGCGTTTTCCGTTCCGACCTGATAGGTAATGAACTCGCGCCCGTCAAAACGCGAAAGCCCGTCGCGGGTGGCAAACCACATAAACCCGCGCGAATCCCGCGTCAGAGTGTCTACAAAACTGCTGCCCAGCCCGTCAGCCGACGTATAAACCTTGAGCGGCAGACGTTCGGCGCGAAGATCCAATGGCGCGGTTATAAACACCGACATTACAACGCAAATATAAAAGCAATACAGACCTACACGGTAAATCCCGACGCGCATTAAATTTTTCAACTTTTCTAACTTTTATTTAGGAAAATGAAATTTCGGCTGAACTTCTCTAATCTTTGTCCGTTCTCATTGATTTTTTCTTCTTACGGACAAGTCGTTAACGGATTTCCGCAGAAATCATCGGACGCAAGCCAGCCGGTTTTGCCGTTGTATGTAACCTTAAAACCGAAACAGCTTACCCCGACGATCGTTATATTTTCCTGATCGGGAATCGTTCCGGCTTTTTTGCTCGTATTTTTCGGCAGGGTATAAAGCGTCGCAGATGTTGAGGTATTTGTTTCGACCCTCGCTCTGACCATTTTGGCAGAAATCCAGCCCGTGCCTTCAAAAAGTTTTCCGTTTCCGTTTTCCGCCAGACGTATTTTTAACCAGCCGTTTGAATAACCGGTGATCTCAACCGTCACGGTTTCGTCTTCGTTCTTCGGAAACGGCAGAACAGAAAGAACTTTGCCTTTCAAACCCGGCTGATCCCGCACATTCGTGCCGTTCGGGTCTTTGTCTTCAACCCAACCGTATTGCACGCAGCCGGTCGTCTGCGCCGGCGACAAAACCGAGAAAATAAAAATTAAGAAAATAAAACTCGCAACAAACTTCGTCTGTTTAAAGATTTTCATTGGATTCTCCTCTTTAATTTTTTCTAAATTCTAATTTTTTGCAGGTAAACGATTTATTTGAACATTTTACATCTTATACTAATTTTCCCGCCATAAAAACTATTTTTTTTTTGTATTTACCGGAATTCATTTTAGAAGCTATCTCATAATCGCGGAGCGATTTGATGAATTTAGCCGTGTAATTTATTGCCCGGAGCGATTTGAGAAAAACGTGTCGGGTCGCGTCAGCGACGACTGATAATTGCTAACAAATAATTCATTTGTCGCTGACGCGACAAGCCTAACCAATCAATTCCGACCGTGCAATAAATTACACGGTTAAATTCAAAATGCCGCTAACGCGGCGTAAAAAACTATTTTTGAGACAGCTTCTAATTAACTTTTAACCGGCACTGCCTTGCCTCGCTTTCTCATATCAATTAAAATTTACGATTTCAGATTCAACTGAAATTTTACGCAATCAATAACAGATAAATTTAATAAAGGAAATAACAAAACATATATGAAAAAAGTTGGAATATTAGTGGGACGCGAAGTGACGTTTCCCGAAGCGATTATCAAAAGCATAAACGAAAAAGGAGCGGGCAAAGTTACCGCTGAAATGGTCAAATTCGGCGGCATTCGGATGGACGACGAGAAGAAATACGATGTCATCATTGACCGCATTTCGCACGAAGTTCCGTATTACCGCGCGACGCTCAAGAAAATGGCGTTGGAAGGAACGTATATCATCAACAATCCGTTCTGGTGGTCGGCGGACGACAAATTTTTCAATTTCAATCTGGCTGACAAGATCGGCGTGGCGATCCCGAAAACGGTTCTCTTGCCGCAGCAGGATTACATCAAAGACATCACGAGCGAATCTTTAAGAAATCTCGAATTTCCGATTGATTGGGAAGGCATCGTCAATTACGTCGGCTTTCCCGCGTTTTTAAAACCATTCGACGGCGGCGGCTGGAAAAACGTTTCGAAAATCCATTCGCTCGAACAGCTCTGGTATGAATACAATCAGACCGGCACGCTCTGTATGACATTGCAGGAAGGCATCGAATACGATCAGTTCGTCCGCTGTTACTGCGTCGGCAAGGAAAAAGTTCTGATCATGCCGTATGATCCGTCGAAGCCGTATCTGTCGGGACAGCAGTATCACAACGCGGAAAATTATCTTTCGCCCGAACTGCACGCGCGGGTCGAAGAAGACGTTAAAAAAATCTGCCGCGCGCTCGGCTACGATCTGAACACGGTCGAATTCGCCATCAAAGACGGCGTTCCCTACGCGATTGATTTTATGAATCCCGCGCCCGATGCCGAACTCGCTTCGGTCGGCGAATACAATCACCGCTGGATCGTTGATTCGATGACGGATTTTATTCTCGAAAAACTGGAAACCGGCTTCGACAAACCCGAATACCGCTGGGACGCGATGCTCAACCCGATGCCCGCGTCGGCAAAAGCCGAAAAAAAAACGCCGCTGAAAACTAAAACCGCGAAAACGGCAAAACCGGCGGCAAAGAAAAAGACCGCAACCGCAGAAAAGAAACCACGCACCAAAAAAGCCGGCGGCGCGGAGTAATTGATCCGATATTCGAATAATAAAAAAGGCTTCGTTCTATTTCGAGCGAAGCCTTTTTTATTTTTGAATTTAATGTTAATCTTTTTCCGAATTCTCGATTCGTAAAATTTAGTATAATTCCCAGTATGCTCGAAACCAAAGAATTATTAAATATAAAAGAAGCCAGTATTTGGGCAAGCCGACACATCGGCAAAGATGTTACGCCGTCTAATATTACATATCTCATCAATTACGGCAGAATCTTAAAAACCGAAAAAAACGGCACGACTTTAATTCCCAAACAAGAACTGATTGATTATTACGAAAATTATCAGCGCGAAGCCGTTTACAAAAAAAAACTCGGCGACGATTTGAATTGGGATTTATCTTTTGACCAATACAAAGAATCGGAAACGACCAAGCACGTTCACCGACTTCATCCTTACAAAGGCAAATTCATTCCGCAACTTGTCGAATACTTTCTCGACGATCACACCGACAAATTCAAAACCGAAACTTTTTTCCAAAAAGGCGACATCGTTCTCGATCCTTTCTGCGGAAGCGGAACAACGCTTGTGCAAGCGAATGAATTAGGCATCAACGCAATCGGCATAGATATTTCGGAATTCAATGCTCTGATTTCCAATATCAAAGTTAAAAAAGTAAATCTCATCGAATTGCAAAATGAAATAAATAAAATTTCCGACTGGCTCAAAGCATTTACTTTCGAGCAATACAACGTCGAGTTTGAAGAAAAATTGAACGATTATCTGAAACGCTACAACGACAAATATTTCCCTTCGCCCGATTTCAAAATATGGGTTCGGAAAAAAGAGATTGACGAAAAATCTTACGCCGCGAAACATGAAGCGATTGTTTTGAAAAAATATCTCGAAGAAGTCGAGCGTTTCGGTATCAAGCTCGAACAAAAACAAAACAAGCGTTTTTTAGACAAATGGTTTATCGAAACCGTCCGCGAGGAAATCGAATTTGTCGCCAAACAGATCGAAAAGATCGAAAGCAAAGAACTCCGCGACGTTTTGACGGTGATTTTGAGCCGGACGGTGCGAAGCTGCCGCGCGACGACACACGCCGACCTTGCAACGCTTGTCGAACCGCAAACTACAACTTATTACTGCCGCAAACACGGCAAAATCTGCAAACCGCTTTTCACAATCGTTTCGTGGTGGGAACGCTACGCCAAAGACACCGTCAAACGTCTGGCTGAATTCGACCAACTGCGAACCGGCACAAACCAAATCTGCTTAAACGGCAATTCGGAAACGATTGACGTTTTTGCCGAACTCGAAAAGAAAAATAAACCGCTTGCCGAACTAGCGAAAAAACAAAAGATTCGCGGCATTTTTTCCAGCCCGCCGTATGTCGGCTTGATTGACTACCACGAACAGCACGCCTACGCCTACGACCTTTTCGGCTTCGAGCGCAAAGACGCGCAGGAAATCGGCGCAATGCACAAACGCCAATCCAAACAAGCCCAAGCCGATTACGCCAAAGGCATTTCAAACGTCCTGAACAACTGCAAAAAATTCTTAGCCGAAGATTTCGACATTTTCCTAGTCGCCAACGACAAATACAATCTTTACCCGCAGATTGCCGAAAACGCCGAAGTGCAAATCGTCAATAAATACAAACGCCCTGTTTTGAATCGCACGGAGAAAGATAAACAGGCTTATTCAGAAATAATTTTTCACTTAAAACAAAATTAATTTATTGAGAGATCAAAATTTATGTTTTCACAACAAGAAAAGGACAAATTTTCAGAAGCAATTGAATCATTAAAAAAATACAAACGGCAAGATATTGTTGATGACAAAGGAAAGAATCTTTTAAAAGAACTTTACACTGATCTTCTACCAAGTGACTATATATTGAAAAAATCTTTAAAAGAAAATACAGCTTTTCTCATTGGTAGAAAAGGAACTGGAAAATCTACTATTTTTTTACGGATGGAGCAAGAACTCAGGGAAAGAAAAGATGTCTTGCCATGTTATTTAGATGTATTTACCATTTATGATTCATCACAATCGGATTATGTCAACTTAGATTATTTGTCTGAATATCTTAGTCCTAAATTATTAAAAAAATACCTTATTGAAAGAAGTTTTCTTCAAAATATTTTAGTAAGAATAATTAAAGAACTAGATATACGTTATGACAAAAAGTTTGAAAAGATTAAAGAATGGTTTGGTGAAACCAAGGCTCAAGAAATAAAAAGAAGATTGAATGAAATTAAAATCAAGATTGAAAATAATGAAATATTAAAAGAAATTGAAATACCAATAATTAAAAGTATTTCTGTTACTCAGAAAAATTTCAATGAAACCAAACAGGTGAATACTGAAAAAGTAAATGATTCAATTGGACTTGAGTTTAGTGCAGAAAAACAAGGATTAAAAACAAATTTTGGAAGTGAAGTTGGTTCAAGTTTTGATGATACAAATTCGTTGGCTTTTGAAGAATCATTTACAAATATATTTCAGCAAGTGTTTCAAATTAAGGAATACATTGATGATATTAAGGAAATTTTGAAGGAAATTAAAATAAATAAAATAGTCCTTCTTTTAGATGATTTTTCTGAAATTGATGATTCTGCAATCAAAACATTTGTAGATGTTGTTTTAGCTCCTTTACACAATTGGTCTGAAGAATTTATAAATCTTAAAATTGCAGCCTATCCAAACAGAATTTATTACGGAAAAATTCCCTTCGATAAAGTTGAAATGATTAATTTAGACTTTTTTAACCTTTATTCAGAATTTGACCGAAATAAAATGGAAGAAGGAGCTATAAATTTTACAAAAAGATTAATTGAGAAAAGAATTTATCATTATCTGAAATCAACACCTGATAAATTTTTCGACACATCTAAAAAAATAACAATTGATGACTATTATGAACTTCTTTTTCAAACCTCAATGAACGTTCCTAGAATCATCGGTTACATATTATCTTATTGTTATGAAAGCCGCGTAATTTATGATAGACCAATTACAAAATCGGATATTGAATCTGCCGCACAAAAATATTATGAGGACAGAGTAGAACTCTTCTTTCATAAATCTACGTACTCGCAAAATTCTTTAAACGAAAAAATTGATACCTTGCAATTAAAAGATTTGCTATTGAAATTTGTTGAGAAAATGTCGGATATAAAGACAAAAATTACAACGAGAAGAATTTTAAATGAAGAACTAATTCCTGAATCACCTTATACTAGCCATTTTTATTTTGCTCCTGAATTAGAGAACTTTCTTAAAACGTTAGAACTAAACTTTTTTATTTCTAAATATACAGAAATGACTAATAGAGATAAAGAATTATCATCAATATATTGTTTAAATTATGGCTTGGCTAGAAAATTTAATTTGTTATGGGGAAAACCCAAAGGAACTGAATTTAGAAAATACTTTATTGTAAGAATTTTCAATTTTAATCCGTTAATAAAAGACTTTTTATTACTTAGTAAAAGTATTCACTGCATAAATGAAGATTGTAATCAGACTTTTACACAAGAACAAATACCTCTGTTAGAATTTTCAGGATATAAATGCAATCTGTGTAATCATCCGGTAATTGTAGAATCAACTTCAGAAAAAATTAAATCTGAATTGAGCAAAATTAAAGAGTCAGATCTGTTATCTCCTACAGAACTCGAAATCATTATGGAACTCTCAAGGGCAGATACTCCGAAGTTTGCCAAAGAAATTGCTGAAGAAGCAGATTTATCATCATATTCCGTAGCACAAAGAAGTAAATTGCTTGATGCAAATAAGGGTCTAATCAAACGAAACCGTGAGAACGAAAACGCTTTACTTACATATGAACTAACAGATTCAGCAAAAACCATTTATAAGAAAGATTAGCTTTAGTATGCTTGAAACTCATCAAATTACCGATATAGAAAATGTCTTGCGAACGGCTTTGAGAAATAAGTTTCTCAAATACAAGCCCGAACCTGCCGCGATGCCTTTTCATACTCGTTTGCTTGGCAAAGACCGTTTGGCGTTGTATGCGTTTATTCATTCGCTGAATACGAATTTCGGGACGAGCGTTTTTGAGCCGGTGGCGGTCGCGCTTGCCCGGTCGAATTTTGCGGACGCGAAGGCGCAGGTCAAGGCGGGCGAATATATCAGCGAAGAAGCGTTTCGGGTGATTCAGGAAATAATGACCGATTTGACCGCCGCGAACGGTTTGCCCGACAAGCCCGCCGAGATCGAACGCATCAGAGCGGTTTGCCGGACGGGAAAAATGGTCAAGGTCAAACCGACCAAAGTTGATGTTTTTGTCAAAGCAAAAAACGGCGAGATTTTTCTTTTCGACATCAAAACCGCCAAACCGAACGCGGGCAATTTTAAGGAATTCAAACGAACGCTTCTGGAGTGGATCGCTGCCGTTTTAGCCGAAACGCCCGACGTTTCCGTTCATTCGCTGATCGCCATTCCTTACAATCCATACGCGCCCGAACCTTACAACCGCTGGACAATGCGCGGAATGCTCGATTTGCCAAACGAACTAAAAGTCGCCGAAGAATTTTGGGATTTTCTCGGCGGCGTTGGCGCATACGAAGATTTGTTAAACATCTTCGAGCGCGTCGGCATCGAACTCCGGTCGGAAATTGACGATTATTTTTCAAAATTTAATCTGAAATAACTGTTAAATTTCATCAAAAATGGCTAAATCCGTCTAAAATCAACATTTAGTTAAATTTGTCATCGTCACAAACGCATTTGCGGCAGTCACAGATGCTCTTGTGAAGTTCACAGATGCGTTTGCGGCGGTCGCAAATGCGTTTGTGACGATAGCAAATGCGTTTGTGAACGTCGCAGATGCTCTTGCGACCGTCGCATGAGCGCGTGTGACGATAACAGATGCGTTTGTGATCTCCGCAAATGCTCTTGTGAAGTTCACAGATGGGTTTGTGAGGTTCACAAGAGCGTTTGTGAATGTCGCAGATGCGTTTGTGAACGGCACAGATGCTTTGGCGGATGCCGCAGATGTGTTTGGGCGGCGCGGCTTTAAAAAAGTTCTTGCAAATTTTTTCCGTTTTCTTTTATAATCGCTTCACGTTTCCAAAGACGTTCAGAAATCCTAAACCGACGATACGACAAATTAGCCGACTCCGACAGATTTTCGATGTTTAAAAATCTGCGGTTTCCGGTGTTTG
>JBGTSF010000024.1:0-64835 GCA_041940425.1 Pyrinomonadaceae bacterium | reverse complement strand
CGATGATCGGTGTCGAAAACGCTTATCCGGTCGGGATGGATTTGAGCCGAATCAAAGAATTTGCCGACAGAGGCGCGCGCTATATGTCGCTTTCGCACAACGGTCACAGCCAGTTTGCCGATTCCAATACGGGCGAAAGAGATAATAAATGGCTGCATAACGGTCTTTCCGAACTCGGCAGACAGGCGGTCGCCGAGATGAACAAGTGGGGAATTATGATTGACCTTTCGCACCCGTCGAAAGAAGCCAATATTCAAACTCTGAAACTGACGAAAGCCCCGGTCATCGCGTCGCATTCGTCCGCCCGCGCGCTCGCCGACCACAGCCGCAATCTCGACGACGAACAGCTTGCGCTCATTAAACAGAACGGCGGCGTCGTGCAGGCGGTCGCCCTGCGCGGTTACGTCAATGTTCCCAAAGCCACTCTGCGCTCGCAAAAAGCGAACGAGATTTTGATGGAATATGCAAAAAATGAGGGCTTGACAATTCTCCAGCGCGAAGAAGTTTTAAAACTTCCCGAAAAAGACCGCGCCGATTATATGGCAAAAGTTTCGGCTTTGCGGGCGAAGATCAGACCCGTCGTCAACGAGCGTCTCAGAGACACCGCGCCCGATGTCAACGTCAAGGATTTTGTTGACCACATAGATTACCTCGTCAAAAAAATGGGCATTGACCACGTCGGCATTAGTTCGGATTTCGACGGCGGCGGCGGCGTCGAAGGCTGGGACGACGCTTCGGAAACTTTCAATGTTACGCTCGAACTCGTCCGGCGCGGCTATACCAAAAAAGAGATCCAAAAACTCTGGAGCGGAAATCTTTTAAGAGTTTTGGACGAAGTGCAGAAGGTCGCCCGGCAGATGCGGAAATAATCGCGGCGAAGTTCTGTCAATCAAATCGAATTTTTGGGAAAGTGTGTAAATTTGTGTTGTTCAGCGCAGTATTTGACCGCTGAAGACGCGGGGATTTTCTCCGCGCCTCGCTGCGACTTCTCGGCGTCTTCAGCGGTTAAATTATTTCACCGAATTTTTTATCACTATTTGAGTCATTTCTCTTCACTCCGGCAATAACCGGAAACGGTTTTCCCGCGCGCAAATGAATTTTTCCTGCCCGCCGGGGACCTATTCCCCGAACGCGAACTTTCGCGTTTTCAAATACATACGACTGTTCAGATTATTCACCCGCCTTCTAATCGCATTCTTATAGTTTTCTTTTGATTTTCTTATCGAATTCAAAGGACTTTTCCTGCTAAAAGAAATTAACCTTTTGCTTACAGACGGCGATAAACCGCGTTTGTATATTTGATTTCAGCAAAACCTGAAAGCCTGCGGATCATTGCGGAAGTAAGGCGGTTAATTTCGGAAACCGCAGTTATTGTAACAAGAAAAATTTAACTCAGGAAAAGAGGAGGATCATGATGAAAATAAATGCGAAGAATAATCTTTTTAGAACGAAAATCTGCACGTTAATACTATGTTTTGCTCTTTTCGCCGCTCCGGCACAAGCGTCGGTCGGCGAGGTGTTGATTAATTTCGAGAGCATTCCCGGCATTACGGCGACGGCTTTATACCCGGACGGCAGCGCGATCCCGACGGGCGCGCGGCTCAGCACACAACTGCAGATGTCCGACGGCGTGAGCTTTAGTTCGACGGCAGGCTATGTCGCCGTGATATTGCTCAATTCGGGACACGCGACGAGCGGGGTCCGAGGCATGGGCGGCGTCAACGCCTCGAACTTCGTCAAATACAACCAGCCGGTTGTCATCACTTTTACAATGCCCGGTTCGCCTTCCACTCCGGCGGTAACGAATTTCGTTTCGATTCGGGGCGATCAAATTGCGTCAACCGGCTCGGCGACGATGGAAGCCTTTAACGTGAACGGCGCGTCATTAGGAAGCGTAAGGGCGGCGGATGTAACAGGCGGTCTGACGCTCAGTATCTCCGTTCCGAATATTCATTCCGTCCGTCTGACACAGACAATGTCCAACATCGCCTTTGACGATCTGAAGTTCAATCCGCTGTCAGCGGCGGCTTCCGAACCGCCGACCGCCGACGCAGGAGCGGATCAAACCATCCACGCCGGTCAGACCGTCACGCTTGACGGCGGCGCGTCCTCGGACGACAATACGCCGACCGGCGACTTGAATTTTTCATGGACGCTGTCGGAAATGCCCGCGGGTAGTGCGGCTGTTTTGACCGACAGCGATACGATAAGCCCGCAGTTCGTCGCCGATTTGCCGGGCGAATATGTCGCCAGCCTCATCGTTACGGACGAGGACGGACAATCAAGCGCGCCCGATACGGTCGTCATCAGCTCGCTAAACGCCGCGCCGGTCGCCGATGCGGGCGCAGACCTGGGAGCGTTTGTCGGTCAACCCGTAATGCTGGACGGCTCGGCGAGCTACGATCCAGATTCCGATCCGCTTGAGTATTCGTGGATTCTGACCTCGCCGGACGGCAATCCGGCGGCGATTTCGGGTTCTAATACGGTTTACCCGACCTTTTCCCCGACTGCATCGGGCAGCTACACAGCGACGCTGACCGTCCGCGATCCGTTCGGCGAGATTTCTGTTGACAGCGTGGTTATTTCGGCGATTTCACCCGGGCAGTTTGCCGCCGACCAGATTGCCGCCGCGCTCAACCTGCTCGGTTCGCTTTCATTGGAACAGGTAACGACGAAGGGAAACCGTCAGGCGCTGCAGAACTTCCTGACGCAAGCTCTCGCCGCGCTCCGGGCGGGTGATTTGGAAGAAGCGCGAAGCAAGTTAAGACAGGCAATCGAGCGGACTGACGGCTGCGTTCTTCGGGGAAGTCCCGACGGGAACGGTGCGGGGCGCGATTGGGTGATAGACTGCGAGGCTCAAGCGTCCATCTATGAGAAACTGAATGCGGCATTAAACGTGCTGTCGCCGTAAGTGAAAACCGGAGGATGAAACCCGCGCCAATTGACGCGTAGGTCATCCGGCAGATGCGGAAAATATTTCAAATCCACGTAGGTATATGAAAGGACACCAAATAAATAGATTTTATTTTAGTGTCCTTTCGTGTTTGTTCGCGGCTAAATTCTTAACTTTTCGTCGAAATGATCAGATGCTGCGGCAGATCGGGAAGAGGAATGTGCTGATTGTTCGCAAATCCGGCGTTTTCGAACATTTCCTTGTATTCCGAGAATGGATATGCCTCGCCCGAAGGAGTCGAAGCGAGCATAACGAGCGAAAACATCGCTTCGGGCGGCGGTG
The DNA here is from genome assembly GCA_041940425.1 of Pyrinomonadaceae bacterium. Taxonomy (GTDB): domain Bacteria; phylum Acidobacteriota; class Blastocatellia; order Pyrinomonadales; family Pyrinomonadaceae; genus DATHTS01. The sequence continues at coordinate 61,600 of JBGTSF010000024.1, read as the reverse complement.
ATACGCGGTCGTCGTTCGGGATGAATTCGAGCGTTACGGCTTTTCCATCTTCCTTGAGCGATGCGTGAACCTTTCGCAAAAACGTCTCGTTCGTTTGCTTATCGAAATGATGCAGAAAATTCGGGATCAGAACGACATCGTAATTTTTTCCTAATTCGATATCGAACGCGCTTCCTTCGATTGTATGAAAGCGGTCGGCAACGCCGAATTTTTCCGCGTTTTCCCGCGCGACTTCCAGAACATTCGCCCAATCGAGCGCGAAGATTTCGGCTTTCGGAAATTTTTGCGCGACTTTGATGCCGAAAATACCGTGTCCGGCGGCGATGTCCAGAACTTTCAATTCGCTGTCGGCATCAAAATCCAGATGTTCGGGAATGATCGAAGCGGCGGGCATCATCAAGCCCATCATCCCGCGCGCGAACGTAACCCACATCGGATTTTCCGGCTCCAAGCCCATATTTTCCTCGACCGCCGTGCCGCCTTTTTTGACCGCTTCGGTCAGTTTGTCAAAACCCGCGCGCTGTGTTTCGGAAAGAATAAAATCAACCGCACTGCCGAAAAACGCGGGCGATTGGCGCGTCAGAAAAAACGCGCTCGATTCGGTCAGTTCGTAGCGTTCGCCGTTTTTCGTCAAAAAACCGAGAATCGTCATCGCGTCGCATAAAATGCGCGTGCCTCGCTCGGACGCGCCGCAGGCTTCGGCAATCTCGTCGGCGGTGTGTCTGCCGTCGGCGATCTTTGAAAAAATGTCGAGTTCGACGGCTGATTTGATCGCGGCGGTTTTCTGATATGAAATCAAAGTTTCCCAAAATAATTCCGGCGAAGGGCTTGTTTGCGGCTGCATATTTTCTCCTTAAAATCATTTAGAACGAATTTCGGGTATTATATGCGCGGCGGCGGAAAAAACAAAATATCAGAATTAGCTTTGCAAAATCGAATTTTTTTTGGATGAAAAAAAATTAGAAATTAAAGTCAATGTTAAAAAAAATGTAATTCCCCAAATTCAAAAAAAAAACGGACAATCTTACTTATCGGTATTTCAGATATTTTTTTGTGAAAAAAAATTGAAGAATCTATAACAAATGTAGTAAAATTCGGCAGGAAACGAGGAATTTAGTAGTTTATTAAAGACCTTTTGGAGGTTAAATTGAGCAAGGTGAGGGAAGACAATTCAAATTCGGGTAACGGTAACTCTCATTCCAACGGTAACGGACTCGTTCGCCCTTATTCCGTCTCTCACGGCACAATCGAATCGGAACATTTTGTCCAATTTTACGAAAACGACAATTTTCTGATAAATTCCCTCGGCGATTTTATCGGCAAAGGTCTCGATTCCGGCGATTCCTGCGTCGTCGTCGCAACCGAGGAACACCGCGAAGCATTGGACGGCTTTTTACAAAATGCCGGACACGATACGATTCAAGCTCAAAAATCCGGGCAGTATAATCTTCTCGATGCTTTTGAAACCTATTCCGAATTTATGGTTGACGGTTTTCCCGATGCCCGACGTTTTGACGAGGTGATCGGTAGCATCGTCAAAACGGCATCGGCAAGCGGTCGCCGGGTTCGCATTTTCGGTGAAATGGTCGCTTTGCTCGTCGCCGCCAATAATTCCAAAGCGGCGGTTGAGGTTGAAAGGCTTTGGAATGAACTGAATAAAAACCAGCCGTTTATACTTTTTTGCGCTTATCCGCTCGGATATTTCAGCAATAACCGTTTATCCGAATCTTTTCAAAACATCTGTCAAAAGCACACGCATGTTATCCCGACCGAAAATTATATTACTTTGGATGAGGCGGAAAAACAGCTTCTCGCCGTTTCGCTTTTACAGCATAAGGCGGCTTGTCTGGAAGCTGAGATCATAGACCGAAAAAATGCCGAGGAAAATCTCCGCGCGGTCAAGGATGAACTTGAAATACAGCTTGACGATATGCGCCGTCTGCATCAATTAAGCAAGAGTTTTGCAGGAATCCTCGATCTCGATTTTTTGCTCGGACAAATTCTGGAGGCGGCTCTCGACGTTCAAAAAACCGATCTCGGAGTTTTGTCTTTGTTTGAGTCAGAAAGCGGCGGACTCGTCAACAAAACTCAGCGCGGATTTGATGAAAAATTACTTGAAAATGTCGGCATTATTCCGCCGGGTAAAGGCGCGTGCGGAGTTTGTTATCAAGAAAGACGGCAGATAATCGTCGAAGATGTTTACACCGATCCGATATTTGAAGAATATCGTGAAGCCGCACAAACGGCGGGTTATCTTGCGTGCCACAGCACGCCGTTAATCGCTCGCAACGGAAATATCATCGGAGTTTTGACGGTTCATTTCCGGGAGGCTCGCCGCCCGTCCGAAAGAGCAGTCAGGCTGATGGATCTCTACGCGCGGATGGCAGCCGATAGTATCGAAAATGCTCAACTCCATCAAAAAGTGCGGCAGGAATTGGAAGAGCGCGAAAAACTTCTGATCCGCGAGCAACTGGCGCGTGCCGAAGCGGAAAACGCCAATCACTTGAAAGATGAATTTCTGGCTACCGTCTCGCACGAACTGCGAACGCCGCTCAACGCCATAATCGGCTGGTCGAGTATGCTTCTCAAAGACGGTCTGGACAGTGAAACCAAAATGCGTGCGGTTGATACGATTGCCCGAAACGCTCATTCGCAAGCCCGTCTGATCGAAGATTTGCTCGATGTTTCAAGAGTGATTTCCGGCAAACTCCGTCTGAATATCGCACCAGTTGATATTTCATCAGTCATACATTCGGCGGTTGATGCCGTTCACCTAGCGGCGGATTCAAAGGACATCCGTCTCGAAGTTATCATCGAACCGTCAGTTTGCTATGTGATGGGCGACGCGAACCGGCTTCAACAGGTCGTCTGGAATCTGCTTTCCAACGCGATTAAGTTCACGCCTTCCGGCGGTCAGGTAAAAATAAATCTGAAAAAATCCGTCACCGATCTGGAAATCGAAGTCGGTGACACCGGACAAGGCATAAATCCCGAATTTCTTCCGTTCATCTTTGATCGTTTCCGGCAGGGCGACGGCACCAGCACGCGGCGGCATAACGGACTCGGTTTGGGCTTGGCGATCGTGAAACATCTTGTCGAATTGCACGGCGGCATTGTTTATGCCGACAGCGCGGGTGAAAATCGCGGAACGACTTTTACGATCAAACTTCCGGTCGCGGCTCACAAGAAATCAGAAAGCCCGGCAAAAATTACTCAAAACGAAAAAGCAGTCGAAAGCGACAACAGCATTGGCAAACCGTATCCGGCACTGGCGGGAGTAAAGATTCTACTGGTTGACGACAATCTCGACACGCTTCAGATGCTGGAAGTTTTACTTTCCGAATACAAATTGGTCGTGCAAACCGCCGAATCGGTCGAAGATGCGATGGATGTTTTAGATTGGTTTAAACCGCAAATTTTGGTTTCCGATTTGGCAATGCCGGAAAGAGACGGATTTTCGCTGATAAAAAAAATCCGTTCTCTCGAAGATGCGGCTAAAATGAATATTCCGGCGATCGCTTTGACCGCATATGTCAGAGCCGAAGACCGCGCCCGCGCGCTTTCGGCTGGATTTAACTCGTTTGTTCCAAAGCCCGTCGAGTTAGAGGAACTATTATCCGCCATCAACAATTTGGTTTCTATCCCAACAATTCATTAATGATTTTGCCCTATTCAGTTTCAGCCAAAATACAAGCAAATTTAATTTTCTTTTTTATATTCGCCCGAAATTTCGTATGCTAAAAACGACAGTTAGAAATGCTTTTGATTTGAAATAAATATGAAAAGAATTTGTGTTTTTTGCGGCTCGAACGGCGGGGCTGACGGAATTTATCTGGAAACTGCCGGAAAAGTCGGAGAGTTTTTGGCGCGGGAAAATATCGAACTCGTTTACGGCGGAGGCAGAGTCGGTTTGATGGGCAAGGTCGCCGATACGGTTCTTGCTGGCGGCGGGCACGTGATCGGCGCGATTCCCGAAGCGTTGGCGATTAAGGAAGTCGCGCACAGCGGTCTGACCGAACTGCACGTCGTTGATTCGATGCACGAGCGCAAGGCTCTGATGGCGGAACTTTCCGACGGTTTTATCGCCCTACCCGGCGGTTTCGGCACCTTTGAAGAGTTGTGCGAAATTATCACCTGGGCGCAGCTCGGAATTCATCAAAAGCCATGCGCACTGCTCAATGTCGGCGGCTACTACGACCATTTGATCGCGCAGTTCGATTTTGCCAATCAACAGAATTTTATCCGCGACGAACACCGCTTGCTCGTTTTGGTGGATAGCGAGATCGAAAGTCTTTACGAGAAAATGAAAAATTACCAACCGCCGTTTGTCGAAAAATGGATTGATAAAGATGAAATTTAGAAGAAATTTATCCGGGATAGAACAAAAAAAATCCTGTCTGTTCTACTATCCCTGTTAATTTGTGTTAAATAATGAAACCTATTCTGAATATCATTTCAAAAATCTCGCTCGCGCTTTTTCTCATCGCCGCACCGTTTTTGTTTATCGGATTCGGCAGAGAATTTTTGGAAATTCTCAGGGATTTTTCGATTCAAGACCCGCGCTGGTTCGCTTTTTTGGTCGGCGCGGCGGTTTTTGTTCCGGTTCATTTCATCGCCAAAAAGTTTTTTAATTCACTCTGGTGCTGGCTCGAAACATTTGAACACGAATTGACGCATCTTCTTATCGGTCTGCTTTTTCTGAAAATTCCGGTCGCCTTCCGCGTTTCGGCGCACGAAGGCGGCGAAGTCCGCCAGCTCGGTTTAGGCTCGACCGGACAAATCTGGATAACGCTCGCGCCTTATTTTTTTCCGACTGTTTCGCTCTTTGTTTTGTTTATCGCGTATTTTATGAATTTGAATAATTCAACTTTGCTCGGCATTCTCGGCTGGACGACCGCTTTTCATCTCGTCTCAAATTGGGGCGAAACGAGTTTTCGCCAGCCCGATCTGCAAAAAGCCGGATTGTTGAAAACTGTTCTCATCTTGCCCGTTATGAATCTCTTCTCTTACGGCGCGGTTCTGGCGTTTGTCGCGGACGGCGGAAAAAGATTTACGAGTTTTTGGTCGGAAGGCTTTTACAGAACTTTTGAAACATTGAGCGAATTTTTCCGATTGCTTTTATAGAATTTATTTTCTTATCATAAAACCGTTTTATTGAACGGTTAATGCTTTGGACACGATATAGGTTTTAAATGTTCTATATCGTATAAAAAATATTTAGACAAAAAAAAGGGCTTGGAAAATTCCAAACCCTATTCGTTTATTTTCTGAAAAGAAAATTAATATCTGCGGATTTTTTTGTATTTTCTTTTCTTCGGTCTGATTTTGTAAGTATAAAGCGCGGAACTTCCGAGTCCGACACCCGCACCGATCAACGCGCCTTTTTTACCGCCCGCGAGCGCGCCGATCAATGCGCCTGCGCCCGTTCCGACCGCCATATTGATTCTATTGCGGTGACGACGGTAATAGCTCGGTTTTCTGACGCGAACATATCTGACACGACCATATCTGTCGCGCACTTTTTTCACGTAATAACTTCTTTGCGCATTGACTTCAACGGCTGAAAACAACGGCATCATCGTAAATACCAAAGCCGCCATAACAAAGATCATTATAAATTTTTTCATAATTCCAATCCTCTCCTTGAAAAAAAATTAAGCAAAATTTCAAATTTCACTAAAGATATTTTTCACAGTTCGCAAATACGATGCCAAAAAATTTTCCAGGTTTGCGGAAAAAAATTGTATTTGATTGATACAGAATTTGAACCACTTTTATTCAGACCGCAATTTTTTTTGTCAATGAAAAAACAAATTTCGAAAAAACAGTTTATTTTGCAAGTAAATACAACTTGTTTCGTTCCTAAACACGTCAAACAAAGCGAAAATCCGCACATTTCCGCGCTTGAACACTTTTTTTGAGGAGAAAATTGATGAAAAAGAAAAATGCTTTTTATTTTTTGATTTTGATTTCCGCATTTTTTTCGGCAGCGATTTCCGTAAATGCTCAAGGAGTAATCGTTCCGATCAGATGCGAGGCGGTCAGACGCTGCCCGCCGCCGCGACCGTTGCCGCGACCGATTCCCGTTCCAAATGCTCTTCCCGTTAAATCAATAAAACTCGACACGAAAATCGAAGGACAGGTCGCCGTGACGCACGTCGAACAGGTTTTTAGAAACGACACGCCTTATACGCTCGAAGGAACATATTTTTTCCCGATTCCCGAAACCGCTTCGATCGTCGAATTTTCGATCTGGGAAAACGGCAAAAAATTGGTCGGTGAAGTTCGTTCGCGCGAGGAAGCGCGAAGAATCTATGACGAGATCGTCCGCCGCCAGCGCGATCCCGGTCTTCTGGAATACGCCGGAAAAGATTTATTTCAGGCTTCCATCTTTCCGATCCCGCCGAATTCTGATAAAAAATTGGAACTTAAATATTCGCAGGTCTTAAAAGCCGAATCGGGAACGGTCGCCTACCGCTATCCGCTCGGCACTGGCAGAAATCTCTGGAATCGTCCGATTCCTTTGACGGAAAATGTAACGCGACCTGTCAGCGATCAAAAATTCGGAACGGTTTCCGGCAAGATCGAGATTGTCGGCAACGAAGCTTTGCGAAATATTTATTCGCCGAGCCATTCGGTCGAGGTCAGTCGGAGAGGCGAAACACGCGCGACTATTTCGTTTGAAACCGATAAAAACGAAAGCGACTTTCAACTTTTTTACGGGCTTTCAAATAATGATTTCGGAATGTCGCTTCTGACTTACCGCGAGCCGGGAAAGGACGGTTATTTTCTTCTTTTGCTTTCGCCGAAAGACGATATTGCCGAAAAAGAATTGGTCAATAAAGACATCGTTTTCGTTCTCGACACTTCGGGTTCGATGGCGGACGAAGGAAAGATGGAAAAAGCGCGTTCGGCACTGCTTTTCGGAATTCAAGGTTTGCGCGAGGGCGATCGCTTCAATGTTATAAATTTTGCCGGTGAGGAACATCTTTTTGAAAATTCGCCGGTTCCGGCTTCAAACGGAAATAAAACTCGCGGCGTCGAGTTTGTCAAAAAACTCAAACCGAACGGCGGAACGAATATCAACGACGCTCTGCGTGCGGCTTTCAGGCAATTTGATAATTCCGACCGTCCGAAAATGCTCGTCTTTTTAACCGACGGTTTGCCGACCGTCGGCGAAACCGACATCAATAAAATAAATCAAAATATCAAGGAAATTCGGGTTGACGGTTTGCGGCTTTTCCCGTTCGGTGTCGGCTATGATGTCAACACATCTCTGCTCGACAAACTTGCTTCTGAAAATGCGGGCGTGGCTGATTATGTCGAACCGAAGGAAAATCTGGAGATCAAAGTTTCCAACTTTTTTACAAAAGTAAATTCACCCGTTTTGAGCAATCTCGAATTGGATGTCGGCGGCGTGAATACCGATCTGGTTTACCCGCGAACTCTGACCGATATTTTTAAAGGAACGCAATTGGCGATCATCGGCAGATACACGAACGCGGCTGATGTCGAAGACGTTACGCTTCGTTTGAGTGGAAAAGCGGGTAAGGAAAACCGGACATTTAATTACCGGAATCTAGATTTTCCGATGCGCGCCGACAAAAACGATTTTCTACCCCGCCTCTGGGCGACGCGCCGTGTCGGTTGGCTGATGGAACAAATTCGCACGAACGGCGAAAGCAAGGAATTAAAAGACGAGGTCGTTGATCTCGGAACGCGATTCGGAATCGTTACGCCTTACACTTCGTATCTGGCGACCGACGGAAGTTTCCGTATGGGCGAAGTTGTCGAGAACACAGTTACCGTAACCGCTGATGCGGCACAAGTTGCGGTTCAAGAAAAAAGCGGCAGAAGCGCGGTGCAGATGAGTGTGCAGAATAATACGCTTCAATCGAATATCGCCGCCTCGCCTGCTAAAAAATCGAAGGATGCGAAAACTTCCGAGCAGGTTTATCTTGAAAACACTGCGCAGAATCAATTCGTGGCAAATAAAAATTTCTTTAATCAAAGCGGCAATTGGATTGATGCCGAGTATAAAAAAGAGAAAAAATTGCCCGAAGTGAATCTGAAATTTGCCAGCGAAGAATATTTCGCGCTCGTCAAACGCGAGCCGGAAATCGCCCAATATCTGGCTTTGGGCGAAGAGGTAACAGTCGTCTGGAAAGGAACGGTTTACAATATTACGAAGTAATTTTATTTAAACCAAACTTTTCTTTCAAACATCGAAAGGGTAACATTTTGCTGGATAAATTAAATTTTATAGGCAAATTGTTATCCTTTTTACCGGTCAAAAATTCGTATCAATTTCTTAGGAGATTCGTAAATTGTCAAAAATGAAAAATTTGATTTTATTCGCGCTGTGTATCGCATTGTTTTATGTTCCAGTTTTTTCGCAATCTTTCTGGAATCCATCGAAAGTAACGAGTAAAGGCGATCTCGTAACGGTTTTTTTTAATTCGGAAAAAAACGGCTGGATCGCCGGGGATGAGGGTTTTCTCGCATTTACAAATGACGGCGGGCGTTCCTGGACGGCTCAAAAAATTACGACCGAAGATACCATCAACGAAATTTTTTTCCGTAACGAAGACAATGGTTATCTGGTAACGGGAAAGAAGATGTTCGTCACGAAAAACGGGGGACGGAACTGGGATGAGATTTTGATATACGGACCCGGAGAATTTAAGAACGGCACGCCGGAATTTTTGAGTATTCGTTTTACGGATAAAAAACGCGGGTTTGTCGTCGGTTCGGTTCTAAATTCGAAAGATCAGGTCGTAGATTCGCTCGTCATGCAGACCTTCGACGGCGGCGAAACCTGGTCGCGCATAATTGTTCCTTCAAAAACAGAACTGTTTCATCTCGATTTCAACGGCAGTTCGCACGGCTGGATCGTCGGCGATAAAGGCTTGATTCTGGCGACGACCGACAACGGCGTTTCGTGGAACGTGCAGTCGTCGGGAACCGACCGCGCGCTTTATAATGTGGATTTCCGCGACGACAACGAAGGCTATGCCGTCGGCGGTTACGGAACGATTCTCAGAACCGAAAACGGGGGACGAAATTGGGAAAAAGTGAAAACAAGTTTTCCCGACACATTTTTGCGGGTGGATTTTGCCGATGATAAAAACGGCTGGATCGTCGGAAAAAACGGAACTATTTTGCGCTCGTCAGATCGCGGGAAAACATGGATCAAACAGGACAGTCAAACGAAATCCAATCTTTACGGTTTATTTATGACGAAAAAATACGGCTTTGCAGTGGGCGAGAACGGAACGATTCTCAGCGTTCAAAAATAAATTTAAATAAGTCAAGCAACTCACGCTGACTATCGGGCATCAAGAAAACTAGGCTATGATTCGAGTCTGATTTAAGTATTATGAAAATTAGAATTTAGTCCTAGTCTTTCTGATTCCTCCTGTTTCATTTGAGCCCGCCAAGTATGTGACTTGGCGGGCATTTTTTTGTTAATTTTTTCCCGATTTTTGAGCGGCGAGCGCGAGCTGTTGAGCGCGTGGAAGCGATTCGATTGCTTTAAAAATCTGCGGGTCGTTCTCGATCAAAATCTGCTCGGACGCGACCACGCCGAAATTTGCGGTGGCGAGATTGTAGCGGAGTCTTTCCACGATATAAGATTTTTCTTTTTCCAAATCGTCTGCCGAAACGCCACCGTTATTTTTCCGCACAAATTCTTTAAATAATATGAACATCTGATCCGTCACCGGGAAATTGCCGGTGCGGATTCGTTGACCGAATTTAACGGGCGCGGTGATTCGAAAATTCTCGAACCCGGTAACTCTGCCCGCAACGATTTCGCGTGTGAAAAGAAAGAGCGGGTCGAGCATTTCTAATTGAAAACGATTGAATTGAAAAGATTTTTCGCGTTCGTCGGGCGTGATGCCGTTACCGCCGTAGATCGTTCTGCCGGTCAGCGTTTTGGTCGGTTTCAGGAGTTTGTTCGGCTCGAAAGAATTTTTATGTATGTAATAGTCGTAAAGATTTCCGTTCGCGTAATCGCGCTGGATCGAGCGTCCAGTGGGCGTGTAATATCGGGCGGTCGTTAAGGTCAAACCAGAACCGTAAGGCAAATTAATGACGCTTTGGACAAGACCTTTGCCGAAAGTGTTTTCGCCGACGATCAGAGCGCGGTCGTAATCCTGCAAGGCACCGGCGACGATTTCCGAAGCCGACGCGCTGTTTTCATTAACCAATACGACGAGCGGAAAATTTTCGGGATTCCGGTTTTCCGATTTCCAGACGCGGTTGTCAATGGCAAACCGCCCGCGCTGTGAAACGATCGTCTTGCCGCGCGGAATAAATTTTTCGGCGATCCTCACGGATTGTTCCAATACGCCGCCGGGATTGTCGCGCAAATCCAAAATCAAGGAAGTCATTCCCTGAGATTTCAATTCGCTCAAAACGGCGTTAAATTCGTCAAGCGTCGTGTAATTGAATCCCTCTGACAAATCTATATAACCGATATTTTGTCTGAGCAGATATGCGTCGGGGATCGAAGGCGAAGGAACCCGGTTGCGGCGGAGTTCGATGGTTTCGACGCGCCGCGTGTCGAAGCGTTCGACGGTAACGCGGACGATCGTGCCGCGTCTGCCGCGCACTTTATCGCGGACATAAGCCGAACTTTTGCCCGAAACTTTTTCGCCGTCAACAGCAACGAATTTATCGCCGAAACGCAGACCCGCGTTCGAGGCGGGCGAATCGGGAAATGTCGAAACTACGAAAGTTTCGAATGTTTCATTTTGCCGGTAATTGGCAATCGTCGCGCCGATTCCGTAATATTCGCTCCGCTGGTCGTTGAGAAGTTCCTGATATTCTTCACCGTCAAAATAATTGGAATGCGGATCTAGCGCGCGGAGCATAGATGAAATCGCGGTTTTTGTCAGTTCGTTGTAATCAATCCGTTTTTTTTCGACGTAATTGTTTTTGATGATTTCGAGAGCCTCGGCAAAATCTCTCGAAATATTTAACTGCCCGGTTGGCGGTTTTTTCGGATTTGATGAAGAAGCTGAAAATGAACTTCCGCGCGCGATCTTAAAAGGTTCGACCTCGGGGAGCTGAGAAACGGATTTCTCGTTCTGCGGAAAAGCCGTCTGAAAAAGCAAAATAAAAAACGCCGATGTCAAGAAAAGACTTCTCATCATAAAAAAATATTTTGCGGCTTAATGAAAATATTCGCGCTCGATTTAGCCGAAATATTACAAAATCCGCTCGTTACAGGCAAATACCTGCCGTTGTTAAATTCTCTAAATTTTCCTTGTGCCTTTTGAAAGTTTTAATAAACGACTCGTTCCAAATAAATCAGACGATATTTGCTTTATTTCATAAGTTTGGGGGAAAATCTTTGTATGTCCCAGGAAAATAAAAATAGTTTGGAAGAAAAATTACGGGCGATCGTCGAAACGGTTGATGTCGCAAACGTTCTGTCCGATCCGATTACTGATTCGATCGAAAATTTCCTTCAGTTGACGGCGCGGGAGATGAATTCCGAGGAAGCATCGGTTCTTGTGCGCGACGGGGATCAGGGGGATTTGAGGTTTCTGACGGCAATCGGAAAGGTCGCCGATTATTTGATAAATCTGAAGGTTCCAGCCGGAAAAGGTATCGCCGGCTTCGTTTTTTCGTCAGGTCAGCCGATGGCGGTTGCCGATGCCGGCGAGGAAGAAAGTTTTTACGCCGAGGTTGACCGGCAGACCGGATACTCGACCCAAACGATTCTGGCAACGCCGCTTAATCACAACGGCGAAATAATCGGCGTTTTGGAATATGTCAACCGGATCGGCGAGCCGCCTTTCGAGCCGTTTACGCCGGATGAAATGGATAAAGCCGCGATCTATGCCGAAGCCGTCGCTTCGATGGTCAGCGCGTATGAGACTTCGAAAAGTTTCACCGGATTGGGCGATAAAATTATGGCGGCAGACAAAAAGATCGAGCTTTCGGAAGTCCGCGAATGGCTGAACAATCTGCGCGGCAGCGAGGAACACCGTGAAATGCTGGATCTGGCGATATTAGTCAGGGAAATCTCGCGGCGCGGAAACATCGAAACTGAAATGTGCCGCGAGATTTTAGAGGCGGTTTTAAGATATTCCGATAACCGTAACGAAACAAGTTTTCTGAGTTTGTAAAGTATTCATTTATGACGTCTATCGTTGGGGAAACGCAAATTTCAAATTACACGACCATTTCTACATATTTCCGGCTCGACGACGAATGGAAATCGCGCACCGGAAAGGGCGTTGAGGTCGCCGTCATTGACAGCGGGATTGACGGCGACCATCCCGATCTGCAGGGAAAACTCGTTAGTTCGGTCGAGGCGCACGCGGAAAATAAAAGAGTAGTTTTTCTGCCCTCGCAAGCCGGAGATTCCGCCGGACACGGAACGTCCTGCGCCGGAATAATTGCGAAAATCGCGCCGGATGTCCGGTTCAACAGTATAAAAGTTTTGGGCGCGGGAGGCATCGGCGACGGTCAGGCTTTTCTCGCCGGTTTGGAATATGCGATAAAAAACCGTTTTCGTTTGATAAATCTTTCGCTCGGCACGACCAAGCCGCAGTTTTTCGCGCCGCTCCACGATCTGCTCGACCGCGCGTATCAGGCGGGCTGTATCGTCGTCGCGGCGGCGAACAATCTGCCCCAGCCGAGTTTCCCGTCGGTTTTCAGTTCGTCTCTGATTTCCGTGAGCAAGATAGCGGAAACCGATCCGTTCAATTTCGGCTTTAAATACGGTGAGATCATCGAATTGACCGCGCCCGGCGTGAATGTCCGCACGGCTTGGCTGAACGGCGGCTACAAAAGTTTGACGGGAAACAGTTTTGCCTGTCCGCATATCGTCGGTATCATCGCGCTTTTGCTTGAAGCTCATCCCGAACTTACGCCGTTTCAGGTAAAATCGGCTCTCTACGCGATAGCCCAGGAAAATCAAGCGAAAAAAAGTTAATTCTCAGCGAGCGTCGAACAGAAACGATGCAGGGCGATGGAGGCGAGTTTTGCCGTCCGGTTTTCCAGATCGGAATTTGAGTCGAGGTCTGTAAATTGTATGACCTTCGTATTTACTAATTTCGCCGCAAACTGGACGAGCGTCAAAAATTCTCCGGCTCGCAGACCGAACGGGCTGGCAGACGTTCCGCCCGGCGCGTCGGAAGCGCGGACGGCGTTCATACTGAAATTAAAGAAAATGCTCATCGAACGGCTGTGCTGGATAAATTCCTGACGAATCAATTCGCGCAATTCAAGGTCGGCTGTTTCACGCGAGCGAAGCTGTTCGAGGCTGACCATCTTCACGCCGTTATTCTGCAAAAATCTATAAAAGAGCGGAGAACAAAAATAGGGCTGAAAGCCTATCTCATAAAAATACTTCGGAACGATCAGTTTTTCCTCCAGAAGTTTTCTAAACGGCGCTTCGTTATTCTCGTTCGTATTTAAATGACTGTCGAGATGCGAATCAATATTAATCGCCAGCCAGCGGTCGTTTCCAAATACATTTCCCATCGTTCTGCCGACAAAATACGAACTGTTTTCAGCTCTGCCCAAAAGGATCAAACGCTTTTTGTCCGACAAGATTTTTTTTGTTAAAAATAAAAAATCATCTGCAGTTGTTTGCTCAAATTGAAAATTTCCAAGATCGAAAATCTTCCGGTTTATTCCGAAACTAGTCAATTTGTAAAATTCCCGCCGGATTTCGTCCGAACAAAATTTTGAATTTTTATTTTCACCGTTTTGGAGACCTAGAATCACGATATCCGTTTTACTATAATCTTCATTTTTAGTCGAAACTATGTCGCCCAAGTATGATGAATTCGAGTTAATTTTTTTGGTAAAAAGTTCAAGTTTCGGGCGCGTCGTCAAATCGAAAATTTCGTTCATATTTTGCAAATCGTCAGTCATTTGGTTATACCTTACCAAAGTAATTGAATTGAAAATATTTCGCAACGTATCGAATTACCATCGAATCGGATTTGTTAAAACAGATTTGGGAATTTTAAAAAAAATACGGGAAAGTTATGTATACAGCAAGCGAATTAGCGAAAAAAACAGAAGTGCCGGTTTTTACCGTCCGGCATTATACGCGGATCGGTCTGTTGAAGCCTTTGCGGAACAGGCGGAACAACTACAAAATGTATCAATTGTCGGATACGACACGGCTTCGTTTTATCATTGCCGCCAAAGAATTGGGATTTACGTTAACGGAGATTTCAGAAATTCTCGACGAAGCGAAGCACGGAAAATCTCCTTGTCCGATGGTTCGGGAAATCGTTAAAACGCGTCTCGAAGAAAATAAAAAGAAGATCCGTGAATTGAAAAGTCTGCAAAAAAAAATGGAATCGGCTTTGGATGATTGGTCAACGATGAAAAACTCGATGCCGAACGGCGAATCGGTTTGTCATCTCATCGAAAGTGTTGCCGAAATGAAAACATAAAACATAAAAAATAAAAAATTGAAAAAAAACGATTGACTTGACAGCCGGTGTCAGGTTTTAGACTGTCATCAAAAGCCGGTAACTCTATTAAGTTCGGCTTAAAAATTTAACGAAAACAAGAGGCAAAATGACAGAAAATATTAAAAATAAAACGGAAGAAAAATATATTGACCCGATTTGCGGGATGACCGTTAATCCAGAAACAGCGGCGGGAAAAATAAATTTTAACGGTGAAGAAATTTATTTTTGCTGTATAGGCTGTCTTGAAAAATTTAAAGTGCAGAATAATATTTCAGAATCTCAGCCTCAGATGATTCAGCTCGGACGAAATAAAATTTCGGACGAAGAAATGAGAATTGACAAAGAGGGAACTCATGTTGACCCGATCTGTAAAATGCTCGTCAGTCCGGCGACGGCAGCCGCAAAGTATGAGCAGAACGGAGAAACTTATTATTTCTGCGCCGTCGGATGCCTGGAAAAATTTAAAGCGCAAACTGGGGGCGGTGTGAAAACTCGGACGCATTCGCATAAAACTGAATACGGAGAACCCATAGTTCGACACGGCGAAATGAAAGCCGCGCCCGAAGGCGAATTTATTGATCCGGTTTGCGGTATGTCGGTCGCGCCGGAAACCGCCGCCGGTAAACACGAATTCGAAGGCGAAACATATTATTTCTGTTCGACGGGATGTTTAAATAAATTTCGACAAAATCCGAAAATCTTTTTAGAAGAGAATAAGAAGGAAGAAGAAACGGCGGAAAGCGAAGGCATCGAATACACCTGTCCGATGCACCCGGAAATCGTTCAGATCGGTCCCGGAAGCTGCCCGATCTGCGGGATGGCGCTGGAGCCGAAAACCATCTCGCTCGACGACGCGCCCGATCCCGAATATCTCGATATGAAGCGGCGTTTTTGGATTTCTGCGGTTTTGACATTTCCGGTTTTTGTTCTTGCAATGGCGGAAATGCTGCCCGGATTTCACAACTTTATTTCGCCGAAAAATTCGATCTGGATACAGTTTGTTTTATCAACGCCGGTCGTTCTCTGGGGCGGCTATCCTTTTTTTATCCGCGGCGTTCAGTCTATAAAAAACGCCAGCCCGAATATGTTTACGCTGATCGCTATCGGAACGGGCGCGGCTTATTTGTTTAGCGTGGCGGCGTTGTTTTTTCCGAATCTTTTTCCAGCTTCCATCCGCGACACGCATACAAACCTGATCCCGGCGTATTTTGAAGCGGCGGCTGTTATTACGACGCTTGTGTTGCTCGGACAGGTTCTCGAACTCCGCGCCCGCGCGCAGACTTCTTCGGCAATTAAAGAACTTTTGGGACTCGCGCCGAAAACCGCGCACGTGATTTTCGATGACGGAACGGAAGCGGAATTACCAATTTCGGACGTTCAGGTCGGCGCGAAGCTGCGCGTCAAAGCAAATGAAAAAATTCCGGTTGACGGCGTGATTATCGAGGGCGAAACTTCGGTTGATGAATCAATGGTAACGGGCGAACCGATTCCCGTCGAGAAAGCCGAAGGCTCGAATCTGATCGGCGGAACGATCAACGGCAGCCGCGCGTTTATGATGAGAGCCGAAAAGGTTGGAAGCGAAACCGTTCTCGCGCAGATCGTTAGAATGGTCGGCGAAGCGCAGAGAAGCCGCGCGCCGATTCAAAGACTTGCCGACGTCGTTTCGGGTTATTTCGTTCCGGCTGTGGTTTTGGTTGCCGTGGTCGCTTTTATCGTTTGGATAATTTTCGGGAGTTTTACATCCGCACTGGTGGCGGCGGTTTCTGTTTTGATTATCGCCTGCCCGTGCGCACTCGGTTTGGCGACACCGATGTCAATCATGGTCGGAACGGGACACGGCGCGCGCCACGGTGTTTTGGTGAAAAAAGCCGAGGCATTGGAAATTTTCGAAAAAGTAAATGTAATCGTCGTTGATAAAACGGGAACATTGACCGAAGGAAAACCGAAACTGCAAAAAGTGATTTCAGTTTCCGAATATTCAGAAACTGAAATTTTGCAGTTTGCCGCCTCGCTGGAAAATTCGAGCGAACATCCGCTTGCCGAAGCGATCGTCAACGGTGCGAAAGAACGCGGGATCGAATTTCAAAAGCCCGTAAATTTCGAATCAATTACCGGCAAAGGAATATTCGGAATGGTAGAAGGGAAGAAAGTTTTTGTTGGAAACGAAAAATTATTATCAGAAAGTGAGATTGATACTCAGCACTCAGCACTCAGCGCTCAGCACTCGCTTTTGGATGAAGGACAGACGGTAATGATCGTCGCGGTTGATAAAAAAATCGCCGGATTTATCGGCGTTGCCGATACGATCAAAAAATCGGCGAAAGAAGCGGTCGCGGAACTGCATAAACAAAATATCGAGGTCGTGATGATGACCGGCGATCAAAAAAAGACCGCCGAGATCGTCGGGACAAAACTTGGCATTGACAAAATTTTCGCTGAAGTTCTGCCCGAACAAAAGGCGGAAAAAGTTAAACAGCTGCAGCAAACCGGTAAAACGGTGGCGATGGCTGGCGACGGCGTGAACGACGCGCCCGCGCTCGCCCAAGCCGAGGTCGGAATCGCCATGGGAACTGGAACTGACGTGGCGATGGAATCCGCTGACATAACTTTACTGAAAGGCGATTTGAAAGGTATTTTGCGGGCGAAAAACTTGAGCGAGGAAGTAATGAAAAATATCCGGCAAAATCTGTTTTTCGCATTTGTTTACAATATCGTCGGCGTTCCGATCGCGGCGGGAATATTATTTCCGGTTTTCGGACTACTGCTTTCGCCGATGATCGCCAGCGCGGCAATGACTTTCAGTTCGGTTTCGGTTATTTTAAATGCTCTGCGGTTGAGAAATTTGAGATTGTGAACCTAATTTTTTAACTGCGAAAAGACATAAAAAAAACTTTTAAAATTTATGCAAAAAAGTAAGATCGCGCTTGCCGTTCACGGCGGAGCGGGGACAATTGCCAGAGCTTCAATGACTGCGGAATTGGAGCGCGAATACCGCGAAGGATTGAAAAAATCGCTCGAAGCGGGATGGAAAATTTTATCGAAAAACGGTTCGTCGCTTGATGCGGTCGAAGCGGCGGTGGTCGAATTGGAGAATTTTCCGCTGTTTAATGCGGGAAAAGGTTCGGTTTTTACGAATGACGGCAATAACGAATTGGACGCTTCAATAATGGACGGAAAAAGCCTGCGGGCGGGCGCGGTAGCTTTTGTCAGAAACGTAAAAAACCCGGTGAAACTGGCGCGTCTCGTGATGGAAAAGACCGAACATATTCTGCTTGCCGGCGATGGGGCGAACCGGTTTGCGCTTGATATGAACGCCGAATTTGAATCTGACGGTTATTTTTTTACCGATTTTCGCTACGAGCAATTACTAAAAGCGCGCGAGGAGGGAATCGTCCAGCTGGATCATTCGGCTGAAGAAGCTGAGCTGATCGAAGAAGAGTTTGAACATCCGAAATTCAAAATTCAAAATTCAAAACCGATCGGAACGGTCGGCGCGGTCGCCTGCGATTTTTCGGGAAATGTCGCCGCCGCGACTTCGACCGGCGGAATGACGAATAAAAAGTTCGGGCGTATCGGCGACACGCCGATCATCGGTGCGGGAACATTTGCCGATAATGAATCCTGCGCCATTTCTTGCACCGGACACGGCGAATTCTTTATGCTCGCTTCAACCGCCTTCGACGTTTCGGCGCGGATGAAATATAAAAATCTCGGTTTGGAACAGGCGGTAAAAGAATCAATCGGATACCTTTCTGAAATCGGCGGTGAAGGCGGTTTGATCGCTGTTGATGCGCGGGGAAATACAGCTTTGGAATTCAACTCCGATGGAATGTATCGAGGTTCTATATCGGAATACGGGGAAATGAAAATCGAAATTTACCGTTAAATAAATTTAGCCGGGATTTACGGCTGAATCCTTAAAACATAACTGCACACCGCAATCGGGACGCCGGCGGCAACGGAAATTCTCTGTCCGATGGGAAGTTCGGCATTATTTATCATCGCCGGATTTCGTCCTTCATTCACGACCGTAAAATTTCCCGAGCGGTCGAGCGATAAAACCAGATGTCGGCGGCTAATTTCGGGATCGCCTGCCAAAGTAATATCAACGGGTTTCGATTTCGAACCGCGCCCGATGACGACTTCGTTTTGAAATATCGGAACCACGGATTGCCGAACGCCGTTTTGCCAGATTTCCAACTTGAAAAATTCTCGGGCGCGTTTTTTAACGTGCGTCATTTCCTCCGAGTCGCCTGCCGGAATCGGGGAAACTTGCTGCGGCAAATTTGAGGGTGGAATACTTGTGTGCGGAACGGTCGGCGGCGGCGTTTGATTCTCGTTGGTTTGGGGATGATGGTTGAATTGCTGATTACCGGAAAATTTCGGCGGCGCGAATTGACCTGCTGGCGTTTGCGGCGTTTGCTGCGCCTGGGGTTTCGGTCGGGCGAGAACGCCGGTTTTGTTTGCCGAACTGTCTTCCCAACTGTGCTGAACATTGACTTCGCCTTTTTCGAGCGTTCCGTCAACGCGGAGTTCGACGACAAAGGATTTTGTTTCGAGTTTTTTCTTTCCGGCGATTTCCTTGGCGCGTTCCGCGAGGATGTGATACAGCCCCTGCTCCAATCCGCGCCGTTTCGCGCCCTGCCATTCCTTGTCGTCTTCGTTGCTGAGAAAAATGATGTATTCGCTCGGAATGATCGTCGTCCCTTGCGGAAGCGGAACCATTTCGTTCTGCATCACCTTCTCGACCGCGCGGGCGATTTTAACGATAAATTCTTCGGCAACGCTGCGCGGTTTGACCTGCGCGTCGCGGGCGGCTTGTTCCAGAACGAGTTCCGCGCTTTCGCCGTCAATCCATTTCCGAACTTTTTCCAATACGCTCAAATTCTTGTTTCTCCTCGATGAATAAAGGTTTAATGTAAATCAATTTTGATTAAGGTCAATGTATTTCCCGTAAACCCAGCCGTGTCTGATGTCCGCGGAGTTTTGCGGCGGGCGACCGTGTTCGATTATATCAATTTCCAGCCAATTGTCTTGTTTTCCGACGATTTTTACTGTCGAATTTTTGGTTACGACGCCGATCGGATTATTGCCGATACTCGGCGAGGGGCGTAGATTAACGTCGGTATTCGCAGTTCCGGTTTGCGCGGCGGCTGGTCTGTTCGAACGCGGTAGAAGTCCGCGACCCAGCAAAAAATTATAAGTGCCGTAGAGACTGCCCGCGAACAGTACAAGAAAAATAACAAAATACGTAAATCGTCTGAGTGATTTTTTACGCCGTCTGTTCTGCGGAATTTCGACTTTTATTTCATTTTCGATTTCGGTCGGTTGGGCGGGCGAATTCGTGCCGGTCAGGGGCTGTTTGATTCCGTCAAAATCGAGTTGAAAAACCGTTTCCGGCAATTTCAAATCCGAGGCGGTTTTCAGCTTTAAATCGCGGGAAGTGTTAAATTTCGGTCTTTGCGGCGCGATCGGGGAATAGCCTTCGGCAACGTGCGCCTGCGGTTTGGCGTGAATTCTATTTTTGATCTCAGTCATCATTTCACCGTCTTCGGCAAGCAAACGAAGACGCTGAAGATCTTTCCAAAATTCTTCGACCGTTTGATACCGCTCGTCGGCATCCGATTGAGTCGCTTTGTTCAAAACTTGTAGGAGTTCCTTCGACCAGACTTCTTTTCTCGTTGAAACGGGCAGTTCGGTAATCGGCTGACCGGAAAAATAGCGCGGCGATTCGCAGGTGATCAAAACATAAGCCGATTTTGCGAGCGAATAAATATCAGCCGCCGGTGTCAATTTCGCAAGCGTCAGAGTTCCGGTCGTTCCGGCAAGCATCGGGCTGTGTTCGGGCGGCGCGTAGATGTCCGTTCCGACACGGGTGATCGGCGTGTCTGATTGATGAACCCGGGCGACTCCGAAATCGGCGATCTTGACCGTTTTTTTATCTTCGGTCAGGAGCAGATTTTGCGGTTTTATATCGCGGTGAATGATGCCGTATTTATGCGCGTGAGCGAGTCCGGCGCAGACCTGTTCGAGATAATCGAGAGCCTGCGTCAGCGTCAGACTTTTTTGCCGGCAGGCGCGCGCCAAGTCGCCGCCCGGAAGATATTCCAGAACGAGATAATGAAAGATCGTTCCGCGCAGATCGCGCGCCGTGCCGTGACCGAGACGGCTGATGATATTCGGATGTCGAACGCGGTCGAGAGCGATCGCTTCATTTTGAAAATTTTCGACTAGCGTTCGTTCCAAATCGAGATCGAGATCGTTTTGCAAAAAAACGTTCAGAGCTTTGATAACCACTTTGTGATGCGGTGAATGCGGCGAGGCGAGCGTGTCGCGGGCAATATAAATTTCAGCATAGCTTCCGCGACCGAGCGTTGTTTGAATATCGTAGCGGCTGTCGAGCCGGCAATTGTTAAGGGCTAATTCTCTCATCGAAAAAGAAAGCGAGTTTTACAAATAGTTACCGATTCCCCATACGATATTATAGATTTAAAGTTCAAAAAACACACTATCAAAAAAAATCGTTTGAGCGGATCGGAAAGATTTACGCACAAACGGTTGAGAAAATGATATAGCCGAAATATTAATTAAGTCTTTGAAATCCGGTAAGTTGGATTGACTGGAAAAACGGCGTTCCGGGCGGCAGACGGTTCGGGTCGAGAAACGTCGCGTCAAAAACCCAGTTGCGATTCGGCGGACTGTAAATCACACCGCAGCATTTGAATGCGCCGTTGTTGTTATGCGAATTGAAAAGATTGATCAATGAACCCGAATAATTAAGCCTCTTACTTCCCCAATTTTCCAAAAATCTCTTAAAATTGTGAACGCCGCCTGCCAGACGCGGATCGCTTCCGCCCTGATTCGGCGTTCCGTTCAAACTCGATCTCGTATCGCCCGAAAGCATCGCAAAGCGGACGGTCGTTTCGCCGGCGACGCGGTTTGAAAGATTAAACGCGTAAGTAAAACTCCGCGCGTCGCTCCAACTGTTTGAAAGAATCGTTACGGCATCGGCGGCAATCGAAGCCGGAATATGATCTATTGTGTTTTGCGGCAGATAATCGGTTGATTTTGTCGGATTGCCGACCGTTGCGATTCCGGTCGCGTTATAATTTCCCAAAATATAAACGGCGTTTTCCGAGGCGACGGTAAAACCGCGCGTGTTGATCGGATTTGCCGAATCGAAACGACCGGGAAGTTTTGAGCCGTTTACGAGCCGAACGCCGCGCCGGTAAAATTTATGTTCGAGAACCGCCGCGATGTCCGGTGTTTCCGATGCGCCGAAGCCGGTGTATTTTACGGCTTCGTTCAAATAATCGGCTTGGAGAGTGCCGTTGTTGTTCGTGTCTTCACCGGCTTGATTAACGCCGTCGTTGCCGCCGTAAATATCTTCCATATCGTATTCGCCGTCAAAATCGTAATCGCCGCGGCGGTCGGAAACGTATAAAACCCAGCCGTTCGCCTCGGGAATATCGCTTGCCCGTAAACGCCTTCCGGCAGAGACCGCGAAAGGGGTTCCGGTCGGAGTTTTATCGTCGTAAAAACCGTCGAGAAACGCTCTGAGATTAGCGATGTCAATGTCAACCATACTCATCACGCCGTTCCAAGGGACTTTACTGCCGTAAACGGTGCTGGTATTAAACGCGCCGCCCTCGAAATAGAGTCCTTCGCGCGTGTCGAACATATTGATCGGAAACGGCGCGACCCAACGTTCTTCGCTCGTATTGTTGACGATCGCTCTTTTCCAATGATCCTGATGATCGCCCAAAAACGAGCCGTAGATTCCGTTATCAATTCGAACGGGCGAAGGGTCGGACGAAGCTTTTTTTGCCGCCAGAACATAATTGTAATCGGTGCTGTTCCAATTGCTCATCGTTATATAAGGAGTATCGGAACTGACGACTTTCGAACCGCCGAAAATGAATCTTTGCAGTTTAACGATCGAACGAGCGTCCGAATTGCCGTAACCGATAATCGAAAAAACAGTATTGCTTCCAGCCGTGATCGTTTGCGCGCGTTCCGTTATTCCGAAACTCAGAATATCTTCGGTAATATCTTTGGTTTCGTAAACATTAGTAGCCGGGTTTATACCGATGGTTTCGATTTTTATCCACACCTCTCTGCCGGTATAAAATCGCTCGCCGTTAATTCTGGTCGCTTGATAACTGTCAGACATCGGGCGGGGCGTATAACCTCGAGAAGCCCCCGCACTCGGATTCGCGCCCTGCCCGTCCTGACTGCCGTCGAGCCTTATTCCGCAAGCTGTCGTTACCGGATTTTGTAATGTGCCGGATGAACAGCCGGGAAGTTTGGCTTTGCTGTCGGCAAGAGTAATTCTGATCCCTGTTTTGTTGTAATATCGTTCTTTGGCTGTAACTTCGTCGTCGGCTGAAGCGGTCGTTACCGGAACGATTTTCGGGGCGGTAACCGTTCCCGTCCAGTCATTGTAAAGACTTCCGACTTCTTTGCCGCGTTTTAGAAGTTCGAAATAATCGAGCGAAGTTCCGTTAATATCGCTGTTGATCTTGATCGGCAGATCGAGTCTTTTTTGATATGCCAGCAAATTGCCCTGAAATTTATTTTCGTTGCTTTCCCAATTCGCGCTGTTGTAGGTCTGCGGATAATCGGGATTCGTTGTCGCGGGCGCGCCGTTTGCCGGATTTTGCAATACACTGCCCATATTATGTTTTAACTGGACATAACTGCCGGAGGCGTTTTTGATAAAGACATTTTCATTCCAATCCGTCCACGGCGAACCGTTTTTCGCCACATCGGTAAAAATATGACCGTTTGCCGTAACTTTTGACGAAAAATAAAGCCCGGTATTCGCCATCATAAAAAGACTGCCGTTGGCGTGAACCCGTCCGCCGAAATCGAAGCGGGGTCCGGGATGAAATTCGAGATCGTCGTCGTAAAAAATGCCGAATTGAAAGATCGGGATACGGTTATTGAAAAACCTGCGGCGAAGTGCGACCTGGACGCCGCTTCTTTCTTCGGTCGCCGTCGTCGTCAATTGCCATTCGTCGCGCAGAGCGTTTAAACCCTGAAACAATTCGCCGGTCATGACGACCGGTTTCGTCGCCTGAGTCTGCTCGATTTCCTGAACAAACCGGTAGTCAATATCAAAATCGGGCGGATTTTGTCCTTTAACGCGATCCAGATCGCTTTGCGTCGGATTTAGTTTGAGGTCGAAAATCTTGTCGAAATTTTTCGTCATTACTTCCAGACTCGCATGCGCGGCTTCAAAAGTTCGCGTTTCCGAAGCGTCGTTTGCCGAAGCGATGGTTTCGCTGTTTGTTCTGGAAATGGCGAGTGCGACAAATCCGAGAAGTAGAACCATTACGAGCAGGGCGATTACGATTGCCGAACCGTTTTGATTTTTAATTTGTTTTGAATCATTCAAATCGAAAAATTTTACAACATCAGAATTTTTAAATTTCAAAATCATATTTTTCGCCACCTCGGATTTAACCTGCGTCATATTCTAAATTTCTCGCGCTGAACGTCGAAC
Source organism: Pyrinomonadaceae bacterium (assembly GCA_041940425.1). Classification (GTDB taxonomy): domain Bacteria; phylum Acidobacteriota; class Blastocatellia; order Pyrinomonadales; family Pyrinomonadaceae; genus DATHTS01. Next base: position 37,639 of record JBGTSF010000024.1, on the reverse strand, counting down.
TGATCGTGATTTTGTCTAATCTCAATGTTTGCTCGTCCGCCTCGAAAGCCTGCACCGTTAGAGAAACCGTGATTTGTCTGATCAGATTAAATTCTTCCGGCACGTCATCAATCGTTCCGACTATTCCGTCGTTTCCGGCAGACGGATTATCTGTCACCGTTCCGTCCTCCAAGACATATCTGATTTGCATATTTTCGACGTTGTAGGCAAGCGGAAATTCCTGTATCTGATCCGCCGGCACTGTGCCGCTGCGATTGTTTCCAAAGACGGTTCTGACCAGCGTGCCGTCGGCTTTGATGTGATATTTGACGAGAAAAAATCGTTTCAGCGAAGCGAGATATGTCGTGCAGTTTTGATCCGACGAATCAACGCATCTTCGCAACAGACTGCCGTTTTCATTGATCCCGTTCATTGCCTGGTTAAGATTCAATGCATCTGTCGGGGAAATATCAATTTGATTTGTTCCGGCAATGCCGGTGGCTATAACGGCAACCTGCGAGGTATCGGATTCGATAAGATACATATCATTTACTCTCGCGTTTTCCGCCCCGTTCGAGTCTTTTGTAACTAATCTGGCGATCTCGGGATTTCCGGCTGGCGAATTGACATTTTGCAATTCGATAACGTCTGTTTTATTAAAATCCAGATCACGAAATGCGAATGAGATCATATCGGTTTTGACATTCGGGTCGGGTTGGAGATTATTCGTATAAATATTGTTACCGGCGATGATCGAGGTCAAAATATCCCGTTCGCTGTTCACATCTCCCGGAATTCCGAGACGATTCGATAAAAAATCGTCCGGCACGAGCGCGCCGCGCCGGTGATAACCGAGACCGGCATTCAGTGCGTCTCTGCCGATCAGATGAACCGCGACGCGCGCATTTTTCAAAATATCGGCGCGGCGGCTCGAACGGTTGCGGTCAATTCTCGCCACCTGTAATAAACCGTATATCGAAGCCGAAACGATCAAAAAAATAACCATCGAAATCATTACTTCGATCAACGTGAATCCGCGATCATGTTTTTTAACTAAAACAACCGGGTTTTTATTTTTTGAAATAAAAAAACGCATCAAAGATGACCTCTCAGTAATTCGTAACGATCGTCGAAACCACTTCTTCGCGCACGATCTGGTTTAGATGGTATCTGACGGTAACGGTAATTTTACGTCGCGAAACGGCGTGCGGCGGCGAGGGTCTTTCCGGGTCTGGAACTTCTTCGATAAGAATTTGACGGTCGAAACCGGGTAATTCCGCGCTATTATTCACCGGTCTTCCCGAAACCGAACAGCCGCTTCCCGACGGGCAGGCATCGTCAATCGTTCCGGCAACGCCGTCCCAGCCCAAATCTTCCCGGATCGGACAAAAACCATTCAAAAATATTCCTTGCGGAATTCCGTTGACCGGGTTGCTGCCGATATTTCCGACCGCATTCCAACCTTCGATCACGCCCGGACGCGCGATTTCTTTTGCCGATATGATTGATTCGATCGTCGAAAGCGCGGTCTGTTTGGCGATCACTCTTTTTTCGGTTTCATATATTCGCATCAGATTTGCCGTGATTGCCGACACCATTGCCAAAATCCCGATCATCAGAACAAAAATTGCGATGATTACGTCAACGTAGGAAAATCCGTCTGCCGGTTTACAAAATCTATTCATAAAATTCATTTTTTGCTTCAGCTTTGCGGATTTCCGCCGTAACTTCCGACGCGGCGCGAATCTTTCCATTTATTTTCATTCGGCAGGCTTTCGTCGAATTCCCAGAGTCTGATCGAACCCGTCGAGCCGATGACGGTCAAAGCGCGGGCAATCGAGGATTCATTGGAATTTTCGAAACTCGGCTGCCAAATGTGAAGTGTAACGCCGCCGACCACCGCGCCGTCGCCGGTCGCGTTATTGCCGCCGTCGGTTACTGTTCCGTTACTGTGAAATCGAAGCGTGCAAACCTGATGGGTCGCACTCGGCGGATATACACTCGGCAAATAATTCGCCGTCGGCACCGGCAAAGGCTCGGGCGGATTGTAAGCGATATTTTCAGCCCGGCTGTCAATTCGCACTTCATTTGGGAAGAAAACAGGCTGAACTTTTAAAACTTCGTCATCATCGGCAGACGTAACCGTATTTTCGTCAATCAGGCGAATCTGATTATCGGTCAGATCAATTTCGACCCTCATCGTTTCGCGCTGGGTCAGCGACCTCTGTCTAGCTTCCTGCAAAATATCGGCAATCAGTAAAGTCTGGTCGTCCGGTTTATAAAGTCTTTTATGCGCAGTTAAATAAAATGCGGCACTACTGCCGATTAACACTATCAGTGCTAAAACAACCAATACTTCAGTCAGGGAAAAACCATTTTGAATCTCAGACACAACAAGAAACCATCGTTTCATAGTTTTCGTTCCTTTTTATTGATTAGGTCATTTTGACCGATTGATGACAGAATTTCTTTCAAAGTGAAGTCTTATGTTTGAAGTAAACGAGAAATGGAAAACTAATTCCAAAAACTTTTTGCAATGTTAAACAATTATGTTTGCGGGTAATAACTTTTCAATAATCAGATTTTCCGATAAAATGACTCCACGTTCGATAAAATAAGACTCAGAATAAAATGTCAGAAAACACGACGGCGACAAAAAAAAGTTTTTCACTCGATTGGCTGATCGGAGGAATTTTAACCAAGCTCGGCGATATTTTCGATACCTTCACCGGGAGACGCTGGAAACCGTCGAGCAGTTTGGCGACCAGCGAATTGACCGAAAGGCTTAAAAAACTTCTTGATCTGGAAGTTAAGGATTTGGGAGCAAAGGGAAGATTCGTTCCGCACAATCTTAAACTCAAAATGCAGTGGGACAAGTTTTCAACAGATTCGGAAACCGCTTTGAATACTTTGCAAAACGAACTTTTGATCGCGGCGATTGATCACATCAATGACAATCGTTATCAAACGTATGAACCGCTGAATCTTGAAGTAAAGCCTGATTATTTTACCGAGGGCGTAAAATTGATTGCGAGTTTTGACAAGATCGGAAAAGAAGAACGCGAGGTCGCGGTCAATGTAACCGTGCCGGAAATAAAAGTCGGCGATTACGCGCCCGAACCGGCTATCGAAGTCGAACCGCTGTGTGAAATTTTTACAGCCGAATTTTCGGTCAACGGTAAACAAAAACAGGTAAAGTTAGAGTTTGCTCAGGGAACTCGCCGCAGCGTCGGCAGAAGCAAACAAAACGATCTTACAATTGACGACAACAGCGTTTCAAAAATTCACGCGGCTCTTGTTTTAAATAGGCAAAATCAGTTCCAAATTGCGGACACCGGTTCGACAAATGGAACATTTATCAACGATCAGCGTATTTCCTACGGCAAGGCAGTAACGATTTCCGACACGGACAAAGTTAAATTCGGAACGGTGGAAGTTCAATTCACACGGGAAATAAGTGAAGGAAATCCCGAACCTGAAACAGAAGTGCAGACCGCCGCCCAAACAGAAATCTTATTAAATTCGGAAGAAATTATTTCACAGGCGAATTTATCGGAAAACAGGGAAATTTCCGCAGCAAATGAAGCGGAACAAACACAGACCGAACCTCAAAAAAACGATTCGGTCATAAAAGATATTCGGAATGAGGACGAAAAGGAATTTACGCAACAGGGAATTATTTTCGATTTTGAAAACCGGGAAAGCGAAACTCAAAAATGATTTTATTTTATTTCTTACAAATTGATTGGAACAAGCTCCGACCCGAAAATCTTTTCGGCGCACAGATTTTAGAACGAACGCCGGCGGGATTGAGCGTCATATATCTGATCGGAATCGCCGTTTTGATCGCGTTTTTAATATTTTCATTTATCAGCAATTTCCGCCGACCGAAATTCGCTTTTGAACAAAATCTTCCCAAAGAAGTCAGACGAAAATTAACAACGACCGTAACAAATCGAAGTTTACGTATCTGGCAGTTCGTATTTATCGGGCTTGCTTTAACGGTTTACGGTTTTCACGTTTACTGGGTCTATTACGCGGACGAATCAAATGAGCAGTTTCAGGCTTTGAGTTATAAGGATTTGAGAAACCGCCGGACGACCGCCGCTTCGCTTCGCGGCTGGATGCTCGACCGTTCGGGCAATTTAGGCAGTGCGCTCGCTTATTACAAGGTTGACGCGAAGGGCGACATAAACCGGGCTTTTTCCTTGGAAAAAGAAATGGCGCATCTGCTCGGAACGGAACGCGGCACGCCCGGACTCGAACGCACGCTTTATCAAAAGGAAAAAGATCCGACGCCGGAAGCCTGGGATGTTCTGACGCGAATCAAAAAACCTGAACAGGAAAATAAAGATGTTCGCATCACGATTGACCGCGATTTGCAGGCGTTTCTCGCACAGCAACTCGAAGGCAAAAAAGGCGCGGTCGTCGTTCTCAATCCGCAGACGGGCGATGTGCTGGCGATGTATTCGAATCCTTCATTCAATCTTTCCGAGGCGCAGTCGCTCGAAGACTGGTTGAAACTCGAAGGCGATAACCGAAACAAACCTCTGCTCAACCGCTCGACGCGCGAGTATTATGTTCCGGGTTCGACATTTAAAACTTTTACGATGATTTCCGCATTTCGCAACGGGAAACAAAATGAAACTTTTACGAGTTCGGGGGCGGGCTTTATTCCGTTTCGCGGTTCGCGCCCGATACTCGATGCCAACGGCGGATGCGAGCCGCCCTACGGATGTACGACCTTGAATATCGCCCAGGCGTTTGAGGCTTCGAGCAATCAGTATTTCGCACGGATGGCGGTCGAACTCGGACGCGAACGGATTCGTGAAACAGCCGGAGTTTTCGGCATCTGGGCGGTCGAAACGCCGGAGGAAGCATTGCAGACGAGATTTTTTTCCGATATTTGGAATGCCAGTAATGACGCAATCAAAAGCGCGCTTGCGCCCGAACAATCGGCAATCGTTACCGGAAAAGAAATTTCCGCTTATGACATCGGACTCGAAGGAATGGGACAGGGCTATGCCGGACAGATGACGCCGTTTCAGATGGCTTTGATCGCCTCAGCCGCCGGTAATCTACAGGGGAAATTGATGAAACCCAAGATCGAATACGACCGACAGCCGGAAATGTATTCACAGGTTTTATCGCCGCAGCAGGCAGATCAGGTCAGGCAAATAATGGCGCTTGTAACCGAAGGTTCGGGCGGAACGGCGACCAGAGTTTTCGGCGCGGTGCGCGGAGCGGGAATCCGTTCGGGCGGAAAAACCGGAACGGCTGAAAAACTCGCGCCCGTGTATGACGAAAAAACCGGAAAGCTGAAAACCGTTACAAAAAAACGAAGAAATGAAAACGGCGAACTCATCGAATATCAGGCACCGGTGTTGTATGAACGAACCGACAGTTGGTATATCTCGATCGCGCCGCTCGAAAATCCGCAATTAGCTATTGCGGTCGTTGTCGAAGGCGGCGGCTACGGTGCGCGGACTGCCGCGCCCATTGCCGCGAACGTCATTATGAAAGCGAGAGAACTCGGACTATTGGGCGAAGAATACAAACCGAAAACGAAAGTTAATACCGCACCCAGAACAAAAAGAAGAAACAGATAGAATTTTTCAGAAATGCAAAGTCGCGCATCAACACATTTTTTTATTTTACTTTTGATCGTCGGATTGACGGCGATCGGACATTACTCAATTTATTACGGCGCGTTAATTCGGGGTTATGAAACTTCGTGGTTGACGGGCGGACGAAATATTTTACTTCTGGCATTTCTGGCAATTTTGCCGATTTTCCTAAAGAGGTTTTTGAGATATAAGGGAAGCTGGGTTTTATACACGAGCGCGGTTTTGCTTTTTTCGATTGGTCTGACTACGCAGTATCGCCTGTTCAGCGATCCCGAATACACTTCTCGCCAAAACAAAGCGGAAGCCCGACAGCAGAAAATCAAAACTCTCCAGCTTCATTACATACAGGAAAATTATTCAGCCGAAAAAAAACAGATGATGGGCTTGCCCGCCACGCCGCCGTCGCCGGTTGACCTTTCAAAGGAAACGCCGCGTCCGGCGGAAGAAGGAATGTCCGAAGTTTTGTTTTCCGGCAAAACCATCAATCCGATTCTGGGCATAATCGGTTTGATAGCCGTCATAATTTTGCTCCGCCGCGATGATGTTTTAACTCTTTTAAAGAAAAACGGTTTTCTGATAGTTTTACTAACGCTGGTGCCGCTGATGCTTGCGGCGATTACATCGAGCGCGGGAAAATCTATCGCCAATATGACGCCCTGGGAACCGGCGAAAATTCCGTTTCTCATCGGTTTTGCGGCGATTCTTGCAGTGCTTTATAAAAATCTGGCGCGGACATATTGGGGAATTCCGCGCGCGAAAGACGTTGTCCCGCTGGTGTTTATGGCGGTTCTGCCGTTTTTCCCGTTTTTCGTTCTGAAAGATTTCGGGCAGATGATGGTTTTCAGCGCGGTTTACGTAACGCTGTATCTGGTCGCCGTGCGCCGTCTGCCGCAGAGATTCGTTCTGATCGGAAGCGTGGTTTTACTGGTCAGTATTCTGGTTGTCGGAGCTTTGCCGACGAAAACCCAGGAAAATATTCCGCTCCTTCCGACTATGGCAAAACCCGTCAAAACGATTTTGCCGAACCGCATACAGCAGAGATTCCATCTGTGGCTCGACGGTTTTAATCCGCCGATACCGGAAACCGGCTGGTGGAAATCGGATTATCAGGATTATTACAAAAAACTCGTCGAGAAGAATCCTGAAATTCCGCAAATGCTCGAAGAAGACCCGAATCTTCAGCGTTCGATCAATGTTGACGCGTGGTTTGACATCCTCGCCTTTCAGCCTGCGCAGGCGACCTTCGGCGTTCATTCCGGCGGAATGACCGGGCGCGGTCTCGGACTCGGTTTTGTCGAACTCATTCCGGTTGCTGATTCCGATTATATCTATGCGGCGATTGCCGAAGAACTTGGACTTTTAGGAGGTTTGTTGATAATCTTTGCGCTAATCGTATTCGTCAGCGCGGGAATCAGAACCGCGCTCGATTCGCGCGATATGTTCAGCAAACTCTGCGCGGTCGGGCTGGCGGCGTTTATCGGTTTTCAGGCGCTGGTCAATATGGGCGGCATCACCCGCGCTTTGCCGATGACGGGCATCACCCTGCCGTTTGTCAGTCACGGCGGTTTCAGCTTGATAACGAGTTTTGTAATGCTTGGAATGCTGATGGCGTTTTCTCACCGTAACGCGGTTGACAGACTGCAAAGCGAATTGTCTAATGTCGAAAGTTAGATTTTTTAAAGTTTAAAAGTGAAAATGTTAAAAAATGAAAATGTTATCGGCGGTTACCAAATAATTTCTTTCTTCAAGACACTTGATAAGCTATCTGATATTACTTTTTCACATTTTCACTTTTCCACTTTTCCACTTCAATAGCGGTTGGAGAAAAATTTATGCGTAATGATTTACAGATAATTTCAGCAGCGATCAGCGACAGAGGTTTGAGCGAAAAACGTCCCGAAAACGAAGATTCATTTTTGGAGATAAATGACAGTGGAATTTTTGCCGTGGCGGACGGTGTCGGCGGAGCGCAAGCCGGGGATGTCGCGTCGCAGATGGCGATGGAAATTATCGGCGAAGCGTTTGTCAACCTCTCCAGTCCCGGCGATGCCGAGGAAGTAATGCAAACCGCCATCGAACGGGCGAATGAAGCGATCTTTCAAATGTCAAACGAACTGCCGCAGCTTTCGACGATGGCGACGACCGTCGTCGCGCTTCATTTGAGCGGAAATATCGCAACCATCGGTCATGTCGGCGATTCGCGGCTTTACCGGATAGACGGCAACGGAACTCTATATCGGGAGACACAGGATCATTCGGTCGTCGAGGAAGAAGTCCGTGCCGGACGGATGACACCCGAACAAGCCGCTACACATCCGAGCAGAAATATCATCAGCCGCGCGCTCGGCGCAGAACCGACCGTCGAGGTTGATCTGAAGACGATCATGATTGACCCGAACACGACTTTTCTGATCTGTTCGGACGGCATCACGCGGCACATTACTGACGATGAGCTGAACGTGCTTTTATTTTCAGCCCATCAACCCAACGAAATCTGCCAAAGAATGAAAGAAATCTGTTACGAGCGCGGCGCGGAAGACAATCTGACCGCCGTCATCGTTCGCGTTTTGGAAGCGGGCGAAGCCGTGGAAAAAGAACCGGCGGATTATGAACAGGACACGGTTGCAGCCGCCCGCCAACCGATGGCGGCAACCGCCGGATTTTCAGATTCGGCGAATTTTGAAACTCAAAATTCTCAGCAAAATTTTACCGGGCAAAATTATGAAACACGAAAATTGTCGGAAAGCGACATTGCCGTTCCATCGGCTCAACCGAAAATAGATACGACCGGATCAATCTCCGCGCCGGAGGATTTTTCTTTTGAAAAACCTGGCTCGGACGAGAAAAAACAGGTAGAAATTTCATACGAAAAGGAAGGTTCTGGAAACGGAGTTTTTGGTAAAATTATCGGCGGTCTGGCACTTTTGTTATTAGGCGCGGTAATCGGCGCGGCGGGATTTTATTATTACACGAAAAATCAAGCGGCTGAAGTTACTCCGCCGATCGTCAACACCCCTGAAAATCAAAATACCGAAAGGGATACTTTTATAAATTTAGTGGCGAGGGCTGACGAACAGCCGGAAGCGACGATCAAAACAATGCAGAATATCGCAAATTCGCCCGAAGAGTTTTACGTTCTTGGTCGCGCCAATCTGATGCTTAAAAACTATCCCGAAGCCAGAAAAAATTTTACCGAGGCAAAAAACAGACTGGCAATGGCTGATAAGGAAAACGAGAAAATTCTTGCGACCGACATTGCTTTGGGACTTGCGGTTATCAACGGTCAGTTTTCGATCAGGGAATTTGAAAAAGAACTGCCTAACAGCCAGGATCAAAACACAAACAGTGCGTCAAATTCTTCTGTAAATACGGTTCAACCGCCTAGTGGAGAAGTCAACGGAGCAGGCATTCAATGAATCAAAAAAGATTTTTGCCGGGAGCGCAGGCATCCCTGTTTGCTGCGGCGCGAAAAAAATTCGGAATTTCATAAAAGAATCTTGAATGCTTTCGCGTTTACGCAGGCAAGGATGCCTCCGCTCCCGGCATTTATTATGCTCTTTGTTTCGCGTCGAATTTTTCTTCAACCGATTTAATAATTCCTTTATGAACGGTATCAATTTCTTCTTCTAAAAGAGTGCGCTCATGGCTCCGATACTCGAATCTGATAGTTAAAGAGCGTTCATCATCCGCCATTCCTTTGCCTTCGTAAATGTCAACAAATTCGGTTTTTTTCAAAAGTTCATAATTTTGCGATTCGATAAATTTCTTTATATCGGCAAAAGTTTTATTTCGTTTGACGACCAGAGAAACGTCTCTCTGAATCGAAGGAAATACCGGAAGCGGACGATAAAAAACTTCCTGCGCGCCGTCCGTGAGAACTGTTTCGAGATCAATTTCCGCTATGAAAACCGGCTGTTTGAATTTGTAAGTCTGCGCAATCTCATCAGATATACGCCCGATCGTTCCGACCTTTTTATTTTTATAGAAAACGGACGCTGCTTGACCTTTTCTGAGGTGTTTGGCTTCGACCGGGGAAAATTCGAGAGCGTGAATATTCAGCGCGTCAGCCGCGCATTCGAGCGCGCCTTTAGCATCGTAAAAATCGAATTCACGAACTGCCGACGCTTTATTTTGAAACGTTTCATTACCCGTTAAAACCAGCGCGAATAGTTCGCGTTCGACGGGCAGATCGTTTTCTTTACTTGAGGCGGCGAAAACTTTTCCGATCTCGAAAAGCCGGACATTTCGGCGATTGTAATTGAGATTTGTGCGAACGGCATCGAGCAAACCGGAAATCAATGTCGGTCGCATTCTTGTTGCGCCTTCGATGATCGAATCGCGCAGAGAAACAAATTTTTCGTCCAGATTTTCAGAAACAAAGTCAGGAATCAAATCAAATTTTTCGTCCGCTTTAGTGTCAATAAAACTATACGAAATCGCCTCGTCAAAACCGATGTTGGCGAGCGTCTGCCGCAGATGAAATTTCCGCATTTCATTCGGCTGGTATTCGCCTGCGCCGAACGCCGGCGGAAGTTCTTCGGCAATTTTATCGTAACCGTATATTCTCGCAACTTCTTCAACAAGGTCTTCTTCGATAGCGATGTCGTGCCGCCAACTCGGCGAGACGAAAAGTGCTGAGTGCTGGATGCTGGGTGCTGAGTTTTTTTCTTTAATGCCGAGCGCGTTTAAGATTCTCAAAATTTCTTCCGTTTCGACTTCTAACCCGGTTAGTCTTTTAACAGAGTGTCGAATATCTTTCGATTCGATTTCGTTCGGCTCAAATTTTGTCGGGTAAACGTCCACAAATTCACCCGCTTCGCCGCCCGCGAGTTTGGAGATGAGTTCGGTGGCGCGGTCTGAAGCGCGGATCAGATTTTCGATATCAACTCCGCGTTCAAAACGATAGCTCGCCTCGGTCGTCAGGTTCAGCCTGCGTGAAGTTTGCCGGATCGAATCGCGGTCAAAATACGCGACTTCGAGTAAAACATCGGTCGTTTCATCCGTGATCGAAGACTCGAATCCGCCCATCACGCCGCCCACCGCAACCGGCTTTTCCGCATCGCAGATCGCCAGAATCGTTTCATCGAGTTTGCGTTCGACCTCATCAAGCGTTTGAATGGTTTCGCCCGGTCTTGCGCGGCGGACGACGATGCGGTTTTCCTTGAGTTTTTGCAGATCGAATGCGTGCATCGGATTGCCGAGTTCGAGCATTACATAATTCGTAATGTCGGCGACATTATTGATCGAACGCTCACCGACCGCTTCCAATCTTTTCACCAGCCATTCGGGCGAGGGCGCGATTTTGACATTGCGGATAATTCGCCCCGTAAAGCGGTAACATAAATCCGAATCCTCGATTGTTACCAATTTAGGATTTAAGATTTCAGATTCAAGATTCTTTGAAGAATCTTGAATCTGAAATCTTGAATCTTGAATAATCGCGGTTATTTCCCGCGCAACGCCGAGATGCGAAAGACAATCGCCGCGATTCGATGTCAGGTCAATGTCGAAAACAAAATCGCCGCCTTCTTCTTCGATTCCTTCGACTGCCAAACCCGCATTCGTCAATTTTTGCGCCAATTCCTGCGGCGGCAGGTCGAATTCGACCAAATCTTTTAGCCAGTTATAACTTATATTCATAAAATAATTTCAAAAAAATCAAACCGTTTCGGGAATTTGTGAAACGTCGCTTTCTATTGCTTCAGCTCCGAGCGCGATTCGTTCGACCATCTGCCGGAAAATAAAAAAATGCGCCGGGTAAAAGGCATACCAGTATAAAAATCCGAACAAGCCTTTCGGGGCGAAAATCGCGGTTTGCACTAATTCGGTTTTCCCGTTTTTCGGAAACGCTTCAAATCTGAGCCAGGCGCGACCGGGAACTTTCATCTCGGCGCGAAGAAGAATAAATTTGTTTTCCTCCAAATCTTCGACGCGCCAGAAATCGAGAGCTTCTCCGATATTTACTTCGGTCGGATGCCGCCGACCGCGCGAAAGTCCGGGACCGCCGATGATCGAATCCAACAGTCCGCGAAGTTTCCACGCCCAATTCCAGGTCAGCCACCCTTTTTCGCCGCCGATGCTCGTAAAACTTTTATAAACCGAAGCGGGTTTCGCCGTCGTTTCAACCGAACGGACTTCTTTGATCAATCCTTCCTTGTCGGTCAGACGATAAGTTTTACCTTTGCCGAGCGAACTCGTCCAGCGCGTTTCCGTCGCGCCTTCGTCAATTTTTGAAAGCGAGCGCATTACGGCTTCTTTGTATGGCAAAAGATAAATTTCGGGAAAATTCTCTTCGGCTTTTTTTGTATCGGCTAAGACCGGATGAATAATTCCCTTGACCAACGGAACGGCGAGCGAATTCGGAATCGGCGTAACCAATCCAACCCATAAACCCGAAAGCAGAGGCGTTAAAACCGGAACCGGAATTAAAATTCGCTTCAAACCGCGCACTTCGGCGAAAGTTTCCATCATACCGCGAAACGGCAGAACATCCGCGCCGATCTCGACAATGCCGAGCGGTTTTTTCTCAACCGCTTCGACCAAATATTCAATTACATTTCTGACCGCGACCGGCTGAACCGGATTTTTAACCCATCTTGGCACGATCATCACCGGAATTCTTTCGGTCAGATACCGAACCATTTCGAATGAAGCCGAACCCGAACCGATGATCGGACCGGCGCGTAATTCCGTCGCGTTGCCGTTATTTCTAAGAATCTCGCCGACCATCGCGCGGCTTTCGAGATGTTCGCTGGCATCGTCTTGAGGTAAAAGTCCGCCGAGATAAATCACCTTCTTCAAATCCCGCGCGGCTTCGGCAAAATTTTCGGCAAATCGTTTTTCCCTTTCAGCAAAATCATCGCCCGCATACATCGCGTGAACGAGAAAATAAGCCGCGTCGCAATCTTTTAATGCATTTTTTATAGTTTCGATATCCGCCAGATCGCCCTCGGCAATCTCAACCTCATCGAACCATTTTTTTCCGCGCAGACGCTTCGGATCACGCGCAAACGCCCGAACTTTGTAACCCTTTTTCAAAAGTTCGGGAATCAAACGTCCGCCGATATAACCTGTCGCGCCTGTCACGAGAATTTTCATCTCAAAATAATTTTAATCTTCAACCTTTACGAGTTTTCCGAAAATTGAATTTGTTCCAACCCATCCATTAATCAACCCACGATTATTGCCGATCTGAAACCGTTTTCCTTGAATCGCTTTTATCAAATGCAGATAATCATTGCCGTTCACCTTACACAAAACAATGTCGCCCTTCTGCAAAATTGAACAATCCGCAATCGGTTCAACGGTGCAAAGCTGTCCTGATTCGATCTTGCCTTTCATCGAATGCCCGCGCGGTCGAAACGAAACGGATTCGCCGTTTTTCAATTTTGCAATGTACGGTGTCGCCCATCCCATCTATTTCGTCGGTTTCCAAACAACTTTTCCGGCTTTGTTTTTATAACCTGTTTTGTATTCGTCAAAAAACAAATCAATGTCGGTCGCATCCAAAAGATTTGGAGATTTTATAGGTCTTGAACAGGTTTCGAGTTCTTTTAATTTTTTTCCTGATGTATTAATCAAATAACATTCGGTATATTTGTAATTACCTTTATTATCAACAACATCTAAATCGGCAACTGCCTCTCCATTATTAAAATCTGTTCCGCCGTTGAAAATCGGTTGTATTACCCAATTTCCATTTTTATCAATATAGCCCGAATAACATTTCTCACGAAAAATTTGAACATGAGCCAAATCTTCCGAAAAACTATCAGCGTGGTCGAATTGCGGTTCTACGACAATTTTCCCGGCAGAATTGATAAAACCCCATTTTTTATTAATTTGAATCAATGCCAAACCCTCACGAAAGATCAAAGCCCAATCGAATTCCGGTTGGATTACCATTTCTCCTTTTTTATTAATAAAGCCCCATTTGCCGTTTTTAGTCTCGACAGGCGCAAGATTTTCAGAAAATCTTCCGGCATTTTTGAATTGCGGTCGAATAACGATTTTTCCTTCAGTGTTTATAAAACCGGCTTTTCCATTGACATGAATTTTACCTAAGCCGTTTGAAAATCCCATACCGCATATCATTAAATCCGTAGGATAAATCTCAAAATCACTAATTCTTACTCTCTCTTCTTTATTCAGAGTTTTATAGTATTTTTTTCTTTCTTCGCGGCTATTTTCTCGCTCTCGTGCTTGAATTGTCCATATTGCATTATAACTTCCGGTCTCATCACAAATAGCTGACATGTCGTAAGCAAGTATTCCAAGAAAAATAATCGTTAATACTAAATTTTTAATTGGCATGGCTATTCTCCTTTGAAACCTATGATGTTAGGATACGAATAAAAGTTTAATTTACCTGAATTGTTCCAAAAATCTGACATCGTTTTCAAACATCAAACGAATATCGTCGAGCGAATACATCAGAGCGCACATTCTTTCCAGCCCGAAGCCGAAGGCGAAGCCGGAATAAACCTGCGGATCAACATTGCATGCGCGAAGAACGTTCGGATGAACCATTCCCGAACCGCCGAGTTCAATCCAGCCCGAACCTTTGCACGGGCGGCAACGCGCGTTTTCAAATTCGCCTGTGCCGCCGCATTTGAAACAGGAAAAATCGAATTCCGCGCTCGGCTCGGTGAAAGGGAAGTATGATGGACGAAAACGAATGCGCGTGTCTTTGCCGAAAAGTCGTCTCAGCCATTCGGCGACCGTGCCTTTGAGATGCGCCATCGTGATGCCTTTGTCCACACATAAGCCTTCGATCTGGTGAAACATCGGAACGTGCGTCATATCGGGCGTGTCGCGGCGGAAGACTTTTCCCGGCGCGATAATGCGGATCGGCACACCGCGCCTTTCCATCGCACGGATTTGCACGGTTGAAGTCTGCGAGCGAAGTGCAAAACCGTTCGTCGTATAAAAAGTGTCCTGTGATTCGCGCGCCGGATGACCTTCGGGAATATTGAGCGCGTCGAAATTGTAATAGTCGGTTTCGATCTCGCGGTCATCTTCGATTGCGTAGCCCATCGAAACGAATATGTCTTCGATTCTTTGCCGCAGAAGTGTCAACGGATGCAAATGACCGACGCGCGGACGGCGACCGGGAAGCGTTACGTCTAATCTTTCGCGTTCGGTTTTCGCCTGCGTAATATATTCGTTTAAATTGCTTTCGGCTTCTTCGATCTTAGAAACGATCTTTTTTTCGACCGATTGAACAAACTGTCCGAACGCCCCGCGTTCTTCGGGCGCGACGCGACCGATCAGTTTTTTCGCGTTGGCGATTTCCGACTTTTTGCCCGTGTGTTTGGTTTTAAATTCGCCGATCTCTTTTTGCAGATTTTCAGCGACCGACAAACTCAGGCTGTTGAGTTTATTTTTTAAATCAACGAACGGCTCGAATTCTTTCGAAAACTTTTCGCCGATCTGTTCGACCAATTTTTTTTCTTCCGACATAAACTAAATTTCCGTGTAATACGCAAATGATGAAATTATCAAAATGATTCCCGCAACCAAAATGATCGAAAACAAAATCAGAAAAATATCAGTTTGAAATTTCAAATTAAAAATTAAAAATAGGAGTGAAATAAAACAACAAAACAGTCCGATTGAAGTTAAGAGTTTTGCACATTTTCTTTTCACAAAATACTTTCAAATAAATTGTATTCAAAGATTTACAAACAAACAAACCGCAAAAAACAAAGCGTCCGAACATTAGCCCGAACGCTTTTGATTTTCAGTTTCAGCACTACCTATGCTTCCGGTTGTTTGCTGATTGCGTCCTTGGCTTGTCCTGCCAGAACCGCAAAAGATTCGGGCTGTTTGACGGCGAGGTCGGCTAAAACTTTGCGGTCGAGTTCGACGCCGGCAAGTTTTAAGCCGTGCATAAACTGCGAATATTTCATATCGTTCAGACGGCACGCCGCGTTGATGCGGACGATCCACAAACGGCGAAAATCGCGTTTTTTCAATTTTCTGCCCGTATAGGCGAAATTCAGACCTCTTTCAACCGATTCTTTGGCGGAACGATACAGTTTCGATTTTGTTCCCCGGTAGCCTTTGGCTAAGGCTAATATCTTTTTGCGTTTTTCCAGACGCTTGTTTCCACGTTTTGCTCTTGGCATTTTTTCACTCCTTTAGAAATTTGCGATTTTCAATTTGCGATTTGCGATTTATAAAATTATTAAAACAAAAATTAAATCGCAAATCGGCAATCGCAAATCGAAAATTCTTTAGTTTCTTCCATACGGCAGCATCTTTTCGACGCGCTTTTGATCGCCTTCCGATACGTATGTGTCCTGATCCAGCTTGCGTTTACGCTTTGCCGTTTTTTTGGTCAAAATATGTCGGGCGTGCGATTTTCCGCGTTTGATCTTACCGGTTGCGGTAAAGCGAAAGCGTTTCGCCGCGCCTTTATGTGTTTTTAATTTTGGCATTTTTTTAAATCTCCTTGCTTATTAAAATCTTCTTAAAAATTACTGTTCCTGACTTTGATTCGATTCATTCGGTTTCTTGTCGGTTTTATTCTTTTTCGGAACAAATATCGAAAACATCTGGTAGCCTTCCATTTTCGGTCTGACTTCGAGTTCGGCGATGTCTTCGAGATCAACCCGAAGTTTTTCCAAAATCGCCGCGCCGAGTTCGCGGTGCGTCATTTCCCGTCCGCGAAAAGAGATCGTCGCTCTCACCTTGTCGCCGTCCGCGATCCATTCGCGGGCGCGTTCCATCCGGTAGCCGTAATCGTGATCGTCGGTCGCCGGGCGAAATTTGATCTCTTTGACCGTAACGGTCGTTTGCTTCTTTTTGAGTTCGGCGGCTTTTTTCTTTTCTTCGTAAAGAAACTTGCCGTAATCAATAATTTTACAAACCGGCGGTTTAGCATTGGGCGCGATCTCAACGAGATCCAAGCCCATGTCCCGTGCGCGTTGAATCGCATCGCGGGTGTCCATTACTCCGATTTGTTCTCCGTCCTCATCAATCACGCGAACCGCCGGAATGCGAATCCTTTCATTCGTGCGATGCTGAGGTCCTCTCTGACGCGGACGAAAATGTTTTCTTTTAGCGATAAACTTACCTCCAAATTTTTAAGTTGCGAGTTTGGAGAGTTCATAGAGTTTGGAGAGTTAAAGAAACTCTATGAACTCCCTGAACTCTACGAACTCTCCAAACTTTCCAAAGCGCGTGTATCTTTCAACTTTTGCGCCATTTCCTTAAATTCTTCGAGCGTCATCTGTCCGATGTCGCCTTTTACTTTTTCACGAACCGCGATTTTGTTTTCTTCGAGTTCCTTGTCGCCAAGCACGAGCATAAAAGGAACTTTCTGCAATTGCGCTTCGCGTATTTTTGCACCGATTTTATCAGATTTTAAATTTACTTCAACACGAAATCCCGCGTCTTTTAATTCTTTTGCGGTTTTTTCAGCGTATTCGTTAATTCTGTCCGTAATCGGCAGAACGATAATCTGCACCGGCGCGAGCCAGAACGGGAATGCTCCGGCATAATGTTCGACCAAAATTCCGAAAAATCTCTCGACCGAACCGAACAGCGCGCGGTGAATCATCACCGGGCGATGTCTCTGACCGTCTTCGCCCGTATATTCAAGTTCGAACCGTTCCGGCAAATTAAAGTCATATTGAATTGTTCCTAACTGCCAGATGCGCCCGATCGCGTCTTCGATCTTGATGTCAATTTTCGGTCCGTAAAACGCTCCTTCGCCCTCGATACGTTCGAACTCGATATTGCGTTCTGTCAAAACCTCCGCCAGAACTTTTTCCGCGTATTCCCAATCTTCATCCGAACCGAGATAACCTTTGTTGTCCGCGCCTCCGCGCACCGAGAGTTCGAATTTCACTTTTTCAAATCCGTAAGTATTAAAGACGAACAATGCCAGATCGAAACATTTACCGAGTTCCTCGTGCGCCTGATCGGGGCGGACGAAAAGATGCGCGTCGTCAACCGTAAAACCGCGCACGCGCATCAAACCGTGAAGAGTTCCCGAAAGCTCGGCGCGGTAAACCGTTCCCATTTCCGAATATCTCTGCGGCAGATCGCGGTATGATTTCGGCGAAGCCTTGTAAATTCCGATATGAAACGGGCAGTTCATCGGTTTGAGCCGAAACTGTTCGTCTTCATCGCCGACGATATGTGTCGGCGTAAACATGGAATCGCCGTAGTTTTGTTCGTGTCCGCTGACCTGCCAGAGTTCGCGTTTCGCGATGTGCGGCGTAACGACGAAACTGTATTCCTGTTTCTGCAACTGCTCACGCAGAAAATTTTCCATTTCCATCCGAATGATACTTCCTTTCGGATGCCAGAACACTAAACCTTTGCCGTATTCGTCCTGAATCGAGAACAAATCCAATTCTCTTCCCAAACGGCGATGATCGCGCCGCTCGGCTTCTTCACGCTGCCGCACCCATGCGTCGAGTTCTTCCTGAGTGGCAAACGCAGTTCCGTAGATTCTCTGCATCTGCTCGTTTTCCGCATCGCCTTTCCAATACGCGCCGCTCAATGCAAGCAGTTTAAATGCCTTCAATTTCCCGGTGTGCGGAACGTGCGGACCGAGACAGAAATCAATAAACGGCGAATTGTCTATATAGTAAATGCTCGCCGTGTCGGAAACTTTTTCGTCAATCAGTTCGCATTTAAGCGGTTCGTCGCGCTCTTTGAAAATACCTAAAATTTTTGCTTTATCAACATCTTCGCGGCGATACGGCAGATTGCGTTTTTGCAATTCGCGCATTTTCTTTTCGATGACCGGCAGATCGGCTTCGGTCAGAGTGCGCGGCGCGATCACGTCATAGTAAAATCCGTAACGCGGGTCTTCCATCAAAGCCGGACCGACCCCGAGTTTTGTTCCCGGAAACAGATCCAAAACCGCCGCCGCGAGAAGATGAGCGGTAGAATGACGAATAACCTCCAAACCGTCGCGCGTTTCAGGCAAGATCGGTTCGATTGACAGAACCTGATCGGTCGCTTCGAGCTGTTTATTGAGATCAACTTCCTCGCCGTTCAATTTGGCGGCAAGCGACTTTTTCGCCGCATCGCGGTCAAACGCCTTCAGGGCATCAATCACGCTCGCGGGCGCGGGAATGCTTTTTTGATTCTCGCCGTATTTTAAATTTAATTCGCTCATACATTTGTTAATGATTAATTGTAAATCTGCTGAAAAAACTTTCTATTACAAAGCCGTTTTCAGATCAAGTAACTTTTTAACAACTAACGATTAACAACTTAACTACTACTAAAAAGATTTGATCCGATAAGAGCGACTTTGCCTGAGCGTTTCAAAAATAAACGCTCGTCTAACGCGCCGCGTTTAGCGCGTCGTAGTAGTTCGCAAAAATGATGCAAAGTTCTTTGAAAGCATCTTATCGAAAAATAAAAAGTTGGTAGTCAGTAGCAGATTTGAACTGCTGACCCCTACCGTGTCAAGGTAGTGCTCTACCACTGAGCTAACTGACTATCCGTTTCGCCTAAATAAAAAAAAGCGAACTATTAAAATACCGAATCAGACAAAAAAATGTCAAGTTTGATCTCGCCTATTGGAAACAAAACCGAAGCATTCACAAATAAAACCCGGTTCGTTGATTTTTGTCCGGTAAAATGCTTTGATTTATTTAGAAACTTGGATGTTGCATTAAAATTATGTCTGAAAATTTTTCATTACCTGATTTAGAAATTGAAGAATATACATTGAAAAACGGTCTGCGCGTCGTCTTAAATCCCGACAATACGATTCCGGTCGTATCGGTCGCGGTTTATTATGATGTCGGCTCGCGGAACGAGCGTGAAGGGCGGACGGGTTTCGCGCATCTGTTCGAACATATGATGTTTCAAGGCTCGGAAAACGTGCCGAAAGCCGGACATTTTCAATATATTATGAAAGCCGGCGGAACGATGAACGGGACGACTTCTTCGGAGCGGACAAATTATTATGAAACGCTCCCGGCAAATCAACTGCCGCTCGCGCTCTGGCTCGAATCCGACCGAATGCGCTCGCTCGCCGTGACGCAGGAAAATCTCGACAACCAGCGCGAAGCCGTCAAGGAAGAAAAACGCCTGCGCTACGACAATCAGCCTTACGGACAGGTGTTCGATCTTTTGACCTCGATGGTTTACAAAAATTTCGCCAACGCGCATTCGACCATCGGTTCGATGGAAGACCTCGACGACGCGACGGTCGAAGACGTGCAGGAATTTTTCCGAATCTATTACGCGCCAAACAACGCCGTTCTGGTAATTTCCGGCGCGTTTGATAGAGAAAAAACGATCGAACTTGTAGAAAAATATTTCGGTTCGATTCCGTCTCAGCCGCTTCCTCCGAAAATTGATGTCGAAGAACCGGTAGAAGTTTCCGATACATATCAGGAATACGAAGACCCGCTCGCGCCTTTTCCGGCGTTTTTGCTCGGCTGGAAAATCCCGCCCCGCCGCACGCCCGAATTTTACGCGCTTTATTTAGGCGGAAAACTTCTCTATGACGGCGATAGTTCCCGGCTTTACCAAAAACTTTACAAAGGCGAAGAATCGGTTGTTCAGCTTTTCGGATTTACCGACGAGCGCCGCGGACCATCGGGCGTGGCGATCGGGGCGATTCCAAAGCCGGAAAAAGACCTGAGTAAGATCCGCGAAACGATTATGCGCGAAATCGTTGATATTGCTGAAAACGGACCGAGATCGGACGAAATGCAGAAACTTCGCAATCAATTGATAAAAAGAGCGGTTCGCATCAGACAATCGTCATTGAACCGCGCCCAGCAGATCGCCGAATACGCGCTCTATGACGGCGATCCGAAATTGGTCAATTCCGAACTCGCCGAGCTTTTGAGCGTTTCGGCGGAAGACATCAAAAACGCGGTGCAAAAATATTTGAATACCGAAAACCGCGCGCTCCTCGACATCGTTACAAAAGGAGAAAACACCAACTAAAATATGACCGAAGAATTTCGCAAATACGCGCCCGAACCGCTCGCGGCGATTTCATTCGATATTCCCAAACCGTTCGAGACCGTTTTGCCGAACGGTTTGAAAATCGTAATTTTTGAAAACAGACGGCTCCCGCTCGTCAATTTCCGGCTCGCTTTTTTTTCGGGCGATGCGGACGAATCGAAAGAAAATATCGGTTTGACCGCCGCGCTCGCTTCAATGCTCAATGAAGGAACGAAAAATTACACGAGCCAGCAGTTAGCCGAAGAAATTGAGAGACTCGGTGCGAAGATAAGTGCCAGTTCGAATAATGATTTTACAATCGTTTCGGCTTCTGGTTTATCGCTTTATTCATCCGATATTTTTCGCCTGTTTTCCGAAATGGTTTTGTCTCCGACCTTTCCCGAAAAAGAACTCAGTTTATATAAACAAAACACCATCGAAAATTTGAAAATTCAGCGTTCGCAGCCCGATTTTCTTGCCAATGAACAACTTGCCAGAATACTTTACGGTGAACATCCCTATTCGATAATTTCTCCGAAACCTTCCGATATTGAACAAATCTCAAAAACCGATCTACAGGAATTTCACCGTCAAAAATTTATTCCGAACAACGCGATTTTGATAATCGTCGGCGATGTCGAAAAGGACGAAATTTTAAAGGAAATCGAAAATCGTTACGGTCATTGGCAAAAGGGAAATGTCGAAAATCGAACGGATACGGATTTGCCGCAGAGAAAAGCCAGGACCCTCACGATCGTTGACCGTCCAGGTTCGGCGCAGTCGAATATCATTCTTGGAAACATCGCTATCGAACGGACACATCCCGATTATTTCAGTGTTTTGCTAATGAATCAGGTTCTCGGCGCGGGCGCGTCTTCGCGCGTTTTTATGAATCTCCGGGAGGAAAAAGGCTACACCTACGGCGCATACACGCGGCTCGATACGAAAAAATATTCAGGCGAATTCGAAGCGACCGCCGAAGTCAGAACGGCTGTAACGGGCGAGTCTTTGAAAGAATTTTTTTACGAGCTAAACCGAATCCGAGATGAAAAAGTTTCCGAAGATGAACTTCAGGACGCGAAAAATTTTCTCGCCGGAGTTTTCCCGATTCGCGCGGAAACGCAGGAAGGTTTGACGAATCTTATCGTTTCGCAAAAAATTTACGATCTGCCGGAAGATTATCTGCAAACCTATCGTGAAAATGTCAACGCCATTACTCCCGAAGACGTGCAGAGAGTCGCTAACAAATATATTGATCCTGAAAAAATCGCCATCGTTATCGTCGGCGACGGAGAAGAAGTTCTGCGGCAGGTTAAAGAATATGCTGACGACATCGAAATTTTTGACACAAACGGAAATCAGAAAAATATGGAAGACTACGGCAGGGAAGTTACCGAAACCGCTGATGTTTCGGGAAAATGGAGTTTGACGCTGGATTTTCAGGGACAGCAATTTCCGGTTTCGCTTTTACTCGAACAAAACGGCGAAACAGTTACGGGAAATATGGAGTCAATGCTCGGCGCTGGCGAGATTTCGGACGGGAAAGTTTTTGGAAACAGGTTTTCGGCAGTTGCCAAAACAGATTTTCAAGGTCAAACGGTTGAATTGAATTTAAGTGGAACGGCGGACGGCGATTCGATGACCGGAACGGTCAGCGCGCCGGTCATTCCCGCGCCGATAAATTTTTCTGGCGTAAGGGAAAGTTAGTATTGCAGAAACGCGACCGTTAGTGAGCCTGTCCTCGTTATAAAACACGCTCCCTAATAGTCGCGTTTCTGCCTTAGTATTATTCCGCCTTGAATGTTATTAATGAAAATGTTGCGCCGGACGGATCATTGGCAACCGAAATTCTGCCGACTCCCGGAGCGTCGAACGGCTCGACGCACACGCCGCCGCCTAGTTCCTTGATCTTATTAACGGATGCGTCAACGTCGTCAACCGCGATATACGTCATCCAATGCGAAGGCGGCAAGGGATCGCCCCATTCCTTCGTCATCTGCATGACGCCGCCGCATGCCGTATCGTCTAAAACGATTTCCTTGTAATCCATTTCGGTAACTTTGCTCTGTTCGAGATTCCAGCCGAAAAGTTTTTTGTAAAATTCCTGCGCTTTCGGCGAATCGCTCGTAGCGAGTTCGCGCCAGCAAATCGTGCCGTGTTCAGGTATAGTAAATTCCGCCATAATTTTTATCTTCTCCTTAAAATTTTTATTGTCTCGAATATTCCGCTTCGACCGCCAAATCTTCCGCGCCTTCGGGCGAGACGTTATACATCACGATTTTGAATGCGTTTTCGTCTTCAAATAAGATGTCCGTCCGCCAGCCCCAGTCGGGATGGTTCGGAACTTCATAAAAACCTTTCATCAAAATCGAATTGCCGGAAAATCGTCCGTCGCACGACATAAATTTATCGCGCATATGCCACGAATCTATCCAGAACGCTTTCACACTATCGGAATTGATTTCATCATGCCCGATCAATAAAAGTCCTTCCTGGTTTTCGTTTTCATAAATCCAGTCGTATTCGATTTTCAGAAATTTTTCGTTTCCCGCCAGATTTATTTTGGCGACCGATTCCGATTCACGAACCGGATTTTCTTTGATCCAAGTCGTGAAGAGACGATTGGTTCCTTTCCAAATGCCCGTTAGTTTTTTGAAGTTGTCGGGTATGCTCACGGAATTTCTCCTTAATGTTTTAACGTGATAACCGAAAATACCGCGCCGGTCGGGTCTTGAATCTGACAAAAACGTCCGACATTCGGAATATCCATCGGCGGCACGACTATCTTTCCGCCAAGATCGAACGCCTGACTCGCCGTTTCGTCCACATCGTCAACCGCGATGTAATTCATAAAATGCGGCGGGGGAATTTCGCCTTCACCACACATTTCTTGAGTCATTTCAAAAATTCCGCCCATCGGACATTTGTCCGGCAAATTGTATTCGTAATATTTCATATCTTCGCCGGTTGCTTTACTCTGATTTAATTCCCAACCGAAAATCTCCGTATAAAATTTTGTATTTTCGTCAAGATTATTGGTAATGATCTCCGTCCAACAAAATTCGCCGTGTTTCGGCATTTCCATCTGTTCCGCTGCTGCGTTTTCTGACATAAATTTATTTCTCCTTAATTTATTTGAAATTAAAAGTGCCGTTTTTAACCGGCACTCGCGCTTGTTTCGGCTTCTTCCGCTTTTGAAGACATAGCCGCGATTCTTTTTTCGATTTCTGCTTCTGAAACGTCTTCGATATGCGTGGCGATTCCCCAGTGATTTCCGAATGAATCCTCCACGGTCGCGCTCCGGTCGCCGTAAAATTGGTCTTGCAGTTCTTTAACCGGCGTCGCGCCTGCATCCAGAGCTTTTTGATAAACCGCGTCAACGTCTTCGACATAAAAATAAAGCAGTGTCCGCGTCGGTTTCCATTCGCCCGTTGCTTCGGCAAGCATCAGAATCGAATCGCCGATCTTCATTTCACCATGCGAAATCCTGCCCGCGTCCGTTGTCATTTTAATTAAAAGCTTTCCGTCGAAAGTCTTTTCGAGAAATTCGACAAGTTTGTCCGCATCCTCGACTATCAAATACGGGGTAACCGTATGATAGCCGTCAGGTTTGAAATTAACTGACATAAGTTATTCACCTCACAAAATTAATAAATAAAAGAGACAGAGTTCTCCGGCAATTTTTTAACCGCAAAAAGTCTGTCCGGTTTCTTGAAAATTCGTTTTATCATGTGTCATCACAACCAAAAAAATTTCACATAACTGAAACAAAACGTATCAGGAAAAAGTTATAAAATCATTTCCTGAAAACATAAGCCAACAAATTGTAAAATGAGGATTTGAGTTGTGAGTGAGGTAATTGCTGACTCTGTGGAGAAAGCAGGACGGTTTAATCACAACTCAAAACTTGTTAAAAAGGTAAGGCGAAATATAGTTTTTTACCGTCGCAAAATTGATGCGTCCGAAGCGCGATTTATTTAATCACGCTTCGGACCGAAATAATTAACTTGCGCGTCGAAGCGGAGCCGGCGTTTCGACCGCCGATTCTTTCTGCATATCCTGCAGATGCTGAATAAAGCTCGAAGCGGCGCGTTTGGAAAGCTCGTCCGTTCGGCACTGCATTACCGAATTGCATTCTTCGTCCGCGTCAATTCCGATTTCTCTGGCAATCGCGCGGATCATTCCGAGTTGTTTTGCCGTGACGAGATCGGAAAGCGATTTGGCGACCGGATTCGCCGGGAATTCATTTTCCTGCTGAACCGGAACCGCGCCTTCGCGTTCGATCACGTCGGATTCTTTTTTATACAGTTCGCGGGCGATGCCGAATTTCACGGCGGCGCGTTTGAGAGCGTCGTGTTCGGCTTTTTTGATACCGAGTTCGGTGTTTGCTACGCCCGTTCCGACACCTTCGCGCGTTACGCCGTCAATCGTGATGGCGACCGTAACGGTCATAATCTCGCCGATCTGACGAATGTCTTTGACCGAATGCGTCCAGCTTGGCGCGTTTTCGTCCAGAATGTCGGCGACCGTGTGCCATTCGACATAATCAACGTAATGCGTGTTGCCGTTGCGGTCGCGCCAGCCTTCGCGCTGTTTTACGAGATTCGGGTCAACGTTCTTGCTAAGAGCGCGAAGCGTTGATGAAAATTCGAGAACATTATTTGCTGAATCATTTTGCTGATTTTGTTCAGCTTCCTCAGCCGTGATAAACGGCATTTCTTTCAAACTGCTTTTCGTCATTTTATTGTCTCCTTGTGTGTTCGCAAGTTGAATCGGTTTCGCTTCAACTGCTCCGGTCTGTCCGTTTCCCGAAGCATCCGCCGAAACTTTTTCAGTCTTCTGTTCGCCATCCTTGGACTCGATCGCGGATTTTTTCAAACCCGAATCAGATGACTCAGTTGCGCTTTTGTCTTTCGAAACAATCTCGATTTCGGTTTCTACTTTCAGAGGTTGTTTCGTTGCCGGTTCGGAATTTTTTGTAACCAGGGCGTATTTGACCGCCAGGATATGTTCACAACGAAATCCCGAATCGCTGACAGCCGCTTCTTCAAATTCCAGACAATTACAGCGGATGCGGTTCGTCTCATCGCGCCAGACTTCATAAGCAGTCTGACGACCGCGAAGACTCGGTGTCGAAACCTTGAATTTGTCACCTTCACGATTAACCAATCCCATCGCCGCAATTGATTTGGCTCTTTTTTCGCGTTTTTCCGAAGAATTTTTTTCTACTGTTCGTGCTGTCATTTCCTTACTCCTGAAATAATTGCAAATTGTTGCGTTATCAATTGTTTAATACGAAAATGAAACTACAATGTTTCATTTGTGAAACATTGTATCAAACAATTTTATTTGTTGCAAGCGTGAAACGCGGTGTTGCAATTAAAATTTTTATATGTTATGTTTTATCCGTGAAATGATGGGTGTTAGATGACACTCGATAATTTTTAACAGGTGGAGAAAGAATTATGGCATACAAAAATGAAAGTTTGATAAATACGATCGAACTCGGTCGCGCGATCAAACGGAGGCGCGAAGAATTGAAATTGAGTCTGCGCGATGTGGCTGACGTAACCAACGTTTCGGCTTCGACGCTTTCGCGGATTGAAAACGGCACGGGAAAACCCGACGCGGATAATATTGCGCGGCTGACCAACTGGCTCGATATGCCGGTTGACCGCGTGATGAAACGGCACGGCAAGGAAGAAGATGTCGAGCCGGTAATTTATTACCCGCACGAAGCGACACCGGAAATTGTCGAAGCGCATCTGCGTGCTGACAAAAACCTGACACCTGAAACGGCGAAGGCTTTGTCGGAACTTTTCCGTGTGGCTTATTCGCAATTCAAAAAGCCGGGTGAAAAGTAGGGATAAATTTTGCTTGAAGTTAAAAGCGGAAAATTTCTTGTTCGATTTTGATAGGAAAATATGAAAACAGCAGCAGCATCGGAAGGCATTGCAGTTGAAAAATCAAACGACAGAGGTTTTGCCGTTGAAACTACATTTATACTTTTCTTTCTTGCCGTCGAATTCGGTCAGTCATTCAATGTTTTTGCGATTGATTCGATCGTGTTGGCTTTGACGCTTCTGGCATTTATCGTCGTTCCGTATTTTCTGCCGTCGGAGGACAAACCTAAATTCGGGAACTGGGTTTTGGGCAGGTTTCTGATTGCGGCATTTGCAGTGGTCTTGGGAATGATGTTCAAGCAAACGCTCGGCGTTGTTCTGCCGGAAACGATGCGTTATCTGCCGATGACTCTTTTGATCGTAACGGCGATGCTCGCCTGCTACATACAGTTTTACGGGCTCTTAAAAATTCGTTTGGCAAAATAGGCAAAAGGCTCAAACGGGATAAATAAAAATCAGCGTGAAAAATCGGGAAATTTTTCACGCTGATTTTTTATATTTTTAAAATTCAAGCCAAAACCAATGCCATTTCTTCTTCCGCAATAATTTTGTGAATTGCCTGAATTTGGGTGTAAAGTTCCGCGTATTGAACAACGGTCAAAGCTTGTGCGCCGTCGCAGAGAGCTTCTTCGGGACACGGATGGACTTCGATTATCAAACCGTCCGCGCCGACGGCGACACCCGCGCGGGCTAGCGGATTGACCATATAATTTCTGCCCGTGCCGTGCGACGGATCAACGATGATGGGCAGATGCGTTTTTTGATGAACCGCCGGGACGACCGACAGATCAATCGTATTGCGGGCATGATCGGCAAATGTTCGGATTCCGCGTTCGCATAAAATCACATCGTAGTTTCCTTCCGCCATAATATATTCGGCGGCGAGCAGAAATTCGTCCAAAGTCGCCGAAAGCCCGCGTTTTAATAAAACGGGTTTGCGCGTCTGACCGACATATTTCAAAAGCGAAAAATTCTGCATATTTCTCGCGCCGATCTGAATGCAGTCGCCGTATTTTTCCACCAGATCAACGCCGCGTTCGTCCATCGCTTCGGTTACAATATTCAATCCGAACCGGTCGCGCACTTCAGCCAAAATTTTCAAACCGTCCTCGCCTTTACCCTGAAAAGCGTAAGGCGAAGTTCGCGGTTTAAATGCGCCGCCGCGGAAAAATTTCGCGCCGCTTCTCGCAACCGTTTCGGCTACCTCGAAAACCTGCTCTGCCGATTCGACGGCGCACGGTCCGGCAATGACGGCAAGTTCGCCGCCGCCGATTTCCGATGTGCCGACCTTGATAATTGATTTTTCGGGACGAAGAGTTTTGGAGATAAGTTTGTAGGGTTTGGTAACACGAATCGCCTCCGCTACGCCGGACAAATTTTCAAAATGAGCCGGATCAATCGCGCCCGGGTTTCCGGTGATGCCGATCGCCGTCCGCGCCGCACCGGGCATCGGATGCGGGCGAAAACCGAGTTTTTCGATAATTTCGACGACGCGCTCAATGTCCGTTTCGGTCGCGTCCTGTTTCATAACAATTAACATAAAATTTTATAAAAAATCAGAAATTAGAATCTAACACTTTGTTTTTAATAAGCAAAATCCGCGCCGCCGCCGTCATTCACCGCAATTGGCGTTCAAAAGAAGCTTTCGCGACTATTATTCGCCGCTTTCATTTTGCGTTTTGCAATTAGTTTGGCGATTTGAAAAATAGATTTTCCGTAAACGCCCGTAAAATGCTCTTCATTACTAAAATTTAAAACAACTGCCATCATAAATGGCAATTCGCCTGCCACAAAAAACAGTCTTACGAACGTTTATCTTTCGAGCAGATTATTTACAAATTTTTCGACCGTTTCCAAAATATTTCCCGTTTCAATCGAGCGTTCGATTTCTTTAACAATCGCCGAACCGACTACCGCCGCGTCGGCGAATTTCAAAGTTTCATTAATTTGTTCGGCGTTAGAAATTCCAAAACCGACGGCAATCGGCAAATCGGTAAATTTTCTTAATCTTTTGACAAGATTTTCCGCCTCATTACTCAGATCATTTTTCGCACCCGTTACTCCGGCGCGCGATACGGCGTAAATAAAACCGCTCGCCTTTTCGCAGATTTTTTTCAGTCTTTCATCGCTCGAAGTCGGAGCGGCGAGCATTATCAAAGACAAATCTTTTTCTGCCAAAATCTTTTGGAAATCTGCGGCTTCTTCGGGAATCAGGTCGGTTATCAAACAGCCGTCAACGCCGCATTTTTTCGCGCCATCGGCAAATTTTTCCAAACCGAACTGCAAAACCGGATTAAAATAACTGAACAAAATAATAGGTGTTTCGATGCCCTCGTTTCTGATCTCATAAACCAGATTCAAAATCTCTCTGACCGAAATTTTATTTTTCAGAGCGCGTTCTGAAGCCGCCTGAATCGTTACACCGTCGGCGACCGGATCGGAAAACGGAATGCCGAGTTCGATAACCGCCGCGTCTTGTTTTGAAAGTTCAATCAATAAATCTTTCGTCGTCCCCAGATCGGGATCGCCCGCGACGATAAACGGAATAAAACCGCCCCGGTTTTCATTTTTCAACTCTCTGAATTTTTCAGAAATCCTGTTCATAAAGTTATTTTTCCGAAGTTAAAATTTTCTGAATCTGGCTGACATCCTTGTCTCCCCGACCCGATAGATTAACCACGATAATTTCGTCCGAAGACATTTCCGGAGCGATTTTTAATGCGTATGCGATGGCGTGCGAGCTTTCGAGAGCGGGTATTATTCCTTCGGTCTGCGACAGAGTTCGAAACGCTTGCAAAGCCTCTTCGTCGGAAATCGAAACGTAATTAGCGCGTCCGTTGTCGCGCAAAAAAGCGTGTTCCGGTCCGACCGAAGCGTAATCCAAACCAGCCGAAATGGAATGCGTCGCGGCGATTTGTCCATTTGCGTCCTGCAAAAGATAGCTTTTCGTCCCTTGCAAAACTCCGATCTTATTTTCTATAAACCGAGCCGCGTGTTCACCCAAATTCGCGCTTTTACCGCCAGCTTCGACACCGATCATTCGCACATTTTCATCCTTCAAAAAAGGGTGAAAAAGCCCGATCGCATTCGAACCGCCGCCGACGCAGGCGATTAAAACATTTGGCAGCCGATTTTCTTTTTCCAGAATCTGACGGCGTGTTTCTTGTCCGATGATTGATTGAAAATCTCTGACCATCAACGGATACGGATGAGGTCCGAGTGCCGAGCCGAGCAGGTAATATGTCGAATCAACATTTGTTACCCAATCGCGCAAAGCCTCATTGATCGCGTCTTTCAAAGTCCGCGAACCGGTTTCAACGCCCCGCACGTCCGCCCCCAAAAGCCGCATCCGAAAGACATTCAGTTCCTGCCGGCGCATGTCTTCCGTTCCCATATAAACAACACAGTCCAGACCGAACAAAGCGCACACGGTCGCCGTCGCTACGCCGTGCTGTCCCGCGCCGGTTTCGGCAATAATCCGCTTTTTGCCCATTTTTTTTGCAAGAAGAATCTGCCCGACACAGTTATTGATCTTATGCGCGCCCGTGTGATTCAAATCTTCGCGTTTAAGAAAAATCCTTGCGCCTTTCAGATTTTCCGAAAGTCTTTTCGCATAAAAAAGCGGTGTCGGACGACCGGAATAGTCCTTTAAAAGTTGATGAAATTCCTTTTGAAAATCCGCGTCGCCGCGCGCGGCGAAATACGCTTCGGTCAATTTTTCGAGGGGCGAAACGAGCGTTTCGGGAACGAACCGCCCGCCGAATTCACCCCAGTAACCGCGTTCATCAGGCTGATAATTCATAATTTTTAACGGCTGACAAAAACCGTTCGAGTTTTTGTAGGTCTTTGACTCCTTTTTCTTTTTCCAGTGAACTGCAAGCGTCAACGGCAAACGGTTTGATCTCTAAAATCACCCCCGAAATATTTTCTGCCGAAAGTCCGCCTGCCAGATACATTTTCGGGAAGATTTTTTGCGTTCGCTTCGCAATTTCCCAATCGAAAGTTTTGCCCGTTCCGCCGTATTCATTCGGCGAATAAGCATCGAGCAAAACCGCGTCCGCGCCGTATTCGACAATTTTTTCAGGCTCAAAATCCGGCGAAACATGAAATGCTTTAATTACTTCCAAATCGGGTTTTGTTTTCAATTTTCTCACAAAATCGGGTGTTTCATCACCGTGAAGCTGGATTGCGTCAAGTTTAACTGTTTCGGCGATTTCTTTTGTTTTTTCCAAAGCTTCATTAACAAACACGCCGACAATCAAAATTTTTTCAGGCAATTTTTCAATAATTTGACGCGCTTTATCGGGCGATATATAACGCGGGCTTTTTGTATAAAAATTAAAACCGAGTGCGTCCGCGCCGAACTTTACAGCCGCTAGCGCGTCTTCCTCATTTGTGATTCCGCAAATTTTTACTCTCGTCATTTTTATTTTACCGAAGTCAGATTTTTCAAATTCTTTATCACATCTCCGCTTTTCATCAGAGTTTCACCGATCAAAAAACCCGAAAATCCGATTTCGCGCAGTTCTGAAATTTCCGCCCGGGATTTTAAGCCGCTTTCGGCGATTAGAAGCGAACTTTCAGGAGCGAGTTTTGCCAAATTGCGCGAAACATCGAGAGATACATCAAATGAATTTAAGTCTCGGTTATTAATGCCGACCAATTTCGCGCCTAGCTTTTCTACACGTTTCATTTCCTCCGAAGTATGGACTTCGACGAGCGCATCGAGATGCAGAACATTTACTGCTAGACGATACAGATTTTGCAAATCTGTATCGTCTAGCATCGCCGCGATCAGTAAAATCGCATCCGCGCCGGCTTCTGCCGCCTCGAAAATTTGAAACTCGTCAAAGATAAAATCTTTTCGAAGAATCGGCAGGTTGACGGTTTGCCGAACCGTTTTTAGATCCGCGAGCGAACCTTTAAAAAAATTTTCTTCGGTTAAAACCGAAATCGCGCACGCGCCGCCGCGCTCATACTTAACGGCGGTTTCAGCGACATCTATTTTATCTTTTATGATGCCTTTCGAAGGCGATGCGCGTTTTAATTCCGCGATTATGTTGATCTGTTCGGACTTTTGCAATGCGCTTTGTAAACGAAAATTTCCGACCGAACGGCGCGATTCGATAATATTTTCTCGCCAACCCGCTAAATCTATTTTTTGTTTTGCGGTTTCGATCTGCGGTTTTTTTGTTTCTAATATTTTTTGTAAAAAATTCGATTTCATTTATTGGTTTCTGAAATTAATTCGTTTAACTTTTGCCGCGCCGCGCCGCTTTCCAAACTTTGCCGTGCGAGTTTTGCCGCTTCGACAAAATCTTCAGCAAAACCGCAAAGAAAAATTGCCGCTGCAGCATTGATCAAAACGAGATGATCGGCTGTTTCTTTTTTCGATTTTCCTTCTAAAATTTCGGTAATAATTTTCGCGCTTTCTTCTGGTGAACTGCGGCTTAGATTATTCAATTTGGAACTTTTTAAACCGAAATCTTTGGGAGAAATTTCAAAAGTTTTTACTTTGTTGCCGCAAATTTCCGCGACCGAAGTTTTGCCGTCGAGCGTGATTTCATCCAAACCGTCACAGCCGTGAACGATCCATGATTTTTTTGTTCCGAGACGCGCCAGCACATTGGCGGTTTTTTCAACCAGATCTTTTTTGTAAACGCCGATTAATTGATGCGGCGCGTTAGCCGGATTGCAGAGCGGACCGAGATTATTGAAAATTGTCGGAAAACCGAGACCGCGCCGAACTTTTGCCAGAACGGGCGAAAGCGAATGAAATTTCGGCGCGAACATAAAACAGATGCCAATTTTATCAAGACAAATTTCGGCTCGCGCGGCTTCGACCGATGAATTTACGCCGAGCGCGGAAAGCGCGTCCGCACTGCCCGAATCACTCGTCGCCGCGCGATTGCCGTGTTTGGCGACCGGAACGCCCGCGCCGGCAATGACGAACGCGGCGGCGGTCGAAATGTTGAAAGTTTTGCGGCGGCTTCCGCCCGTTCCGACGGCATCTACGAAAGTTTCGTGTTTTGTAGAAACTTTTACACAGCGTTTTTTCATAATGCGGGCAAGCGCGAAAATTTCATTTTCAGTTGTGCCTTTCTTGTTCCACTCGATAAAAATTTCGGCTAACAAATCTTCATTTTGTTCAGCCAACAGCAAGTCAAAAAATATTTCCGCATCGCCCGGCGGCAGTTCTTTTCCGGTGCGAAAAATTTCTAAAAAATAATTTAAACGGTACTGTTTCATTTAAAAATTCCGGTTTTCAGCGATCTCGATTGTTTTGATTAAAGCCTTTGCTTTATTGACCGTTTCTTCAAATTCGGAAGCGGGAATCGAATCGGCGACGATGCCCGCGCCCGCTTGGATTTTCGCTTCGGAGTTTTCCAAAACCAATGTTCGAATAGCGATGCAGGTGTCGAGATTTCCCGAATAATCAATATATCCGACCGCGCCCGAATAAACACCGCGCGGAGTTGGCTCTAATTTTTGGATTATTTCGACGGCGCGGACTTTCGGCGCGCCGGAAACCGTTCCGGCGGGAAAACACGCGGCAAGCGCATCGAATCGGTCAAACTCTTCGCGCAGTTCGGAATAAAGATAACTGACCAGATGTTGAACGTGCGAAAATTTTTCGACATTCATCAGATTTTCGACGCGCACGCTTCCGAATTTTGAAACCCGACCGAGATCGTTTCGACCGAGATCAACGAGCATCAGATGTTCGGCGACTTCCTTTTGATCGCGCCGCATTTCTTCGGCTAATTGAAAGTCTTCTTCAGCCGTTTTTCCGCGACGCCGCGTTCCGGCGATCGGGCGGTATTCTAGTTTTCTATCGCGGCATCGAACGAGCATTTCCGGCGACGCGCCGATAATCGCTTTTTCCCCGAATTTCAAAAGAAACATATACGGCGATGGGTTTAGCGAGCGTAAAGCGCGATAGATAGAAACGGGCGAAGCGGCAGTTTTCCGGCTGAAACATTGAGATAATACGACCTGGTAACATTCTCCGGCATTGATCAATTCCTTGATTTCATCAACCGCATTTTCAAAATCCGAGCGTTTCCAATTGGATGTGATTTCACACTTTTCCATTGAGTTATCCGATCTTTTATAAATCGGGATTTTCCCGGATTCTAAAATATTTTTTAATTCCAAATTATTGGCAACCGCCGTTTTATATAAATTATTCAAATCATTTTCATTTTCCGCGTCGGTTTTGAAAACGAGCGAGATAATTTTTATTAATTGTTTGGCGTGGTCGAAGGCGACGATCGTTTTATAAAACATAAGCTCGGCTTCATCTTCAGAAAATTCATTTTTAAAAGAGCCGTATAAAGATTTTTCAAACCAGCGAGAACAGGAAAAACTGAAATAACCGATCGCGCCGCCGATAAATGACGGCAGTTCTTCGCCCGCAGAAATTTTTTGTGTTGCAAAATGAGTTCTTAAAAATTCCATAATGGAAAACTGCAAAATCTCATTCGATTCATTTTTTTTGACCGTGGTTTTTTCCAGATTTCCGCTGACGATCATTTCGGGGTTCGCGCCGATAAAAGAAAAACGAGCCAACGATTCGCCGCCCTCGACCGATTCTAACAGGAAGGAATTTTCCGCCGATTCCGTAATTTTCAGATAAACCGCCAGCGGCGTGAGCAGATCGGCGGGCAGGGTTAGGACAACCGGAATAATTTCCGCATTTTCGCTCTTTATCAGAAAATCATCGAAGTTGTCGGGGTTTTGCAAAATCATAAAATAAAAAAGCCGCCGTTTATTACATTACGGCGGCTTTGGTCGAAAAAGACTTTTTGATTTGAAACTACTCAGGAGAAAATTCCCGCAGAATACTCAAACCGGAAACCGCAGACGAAATATTACGCCACCAGTTTGCGGCGTTTCGCCAAACGGAAATTTGAGCAAAAGTTTCGTGAATCAAAAACATTGATAAATTTTGTAACAGAAATTTATCCACAAAGTCAAATCACATTTTTTCAGGGACTTCGATTCCCATTGTATCCAGTGCGGCGGTCAAAGATTTTCTGACGATTTCCGCCGTCATTAACAGCACCGATTTTTTGACAGTGTTTTCTTCGCTCAAAATTCGGTGATTGTGATAAAAAAGATTGAATGACTTTGCCAAATTAAATGTGTATTTCGCCAAAATTGCGGGTTCTGAAGCATTTACCGCACTTGAAATAGCTTCTTCAAGCCGTGCGGCGGTCGTGATCAATGACCAAATTTCATATTCCGATTTTAAGAATTCGCCGACCTCCGTTTGGTTTTCGGAAATTATTTGTTTGGCATTGTCGAGCGCGTTAGCTTCGGCTTTGCGGAAAATCGAATTTGTCCGCACCGCCGTGTATTGACAATAAACGCCGGTTTCGCCTTCGAATGAAAGCGCTTCTTTAAAATCGAAAACGACGACCGTATTTCTCGTGTATTTCAAAAGAAAATACCGCAGCGCGCCGACCGCGATTTGTCGGGCAATGAATTTGTGTTGGGCGGGCGATAAATCTATTTGTCTGTTTTCGACCTCGCGCAGGGCGTTTTCTTCCAGACGATTTAAAAGATCGTCGGCTTTTACGCCCAGACCTTTGCGACCGGACATTTCAATAAAAGATTTAGATTTGTCTTCTTCCGAAATCTGAAAACCGAGTTCCTCAGCCGCCGCCGGACTGAGCGCGACCATTTCGTAGGAAAGATGAACGCTGGCGCGTTCGCCTTTTTCGGGCGAGATGATCGAAACGCCTTTTTTGACGACCTCCTGCGGATAGGATTGGCGCGAATCAATGACGTTGTAAACCTTTTCGCCCGCGCCGAATTTCGGAACGCCGGGATGATTCAATTCTTCGGTCGTCGTAATCCAAACCTGTTTGCCGTCGGCGTAGGTCATAAAAGGTTTGTAATGAAAATCGAGACCGAGAATGCCGAGTTTCCAAAGCTGATAAGCGATGTCTTTTCCTGTATAAGTAACAGTTCCGTTCGAGCGGACGAGAATTTTATCGGCTTCGTGTTCGTCCGATCCGGTGTGAGCTTCGAACGGCATCACCCAACAGCCGGCGTTTTTGCCTTCTTCGGCAAAATGAATCACGCCCAGTTCTTTCATCAGCTCGAACGCTTTTTGCCAGAAATGCAGATGCAGAATTTCCGATTCTCGCGGCAGCAGATCGTAGTGGATCGAAAAACGCTCCATCGTATTCAAAATACATTCGACATTTCGCGTGGCGACGTAATCGGCGAGTTCTGAGGTTTCGTTTCCGCCTTCTTCGATGAGATGCAAAACTTCTGCGCGTTTGGCTTTCAGTTCCTCATTTTGCTGATATTCCTGTCCGATTTTCGTATATAAATCCCAGCAATAATAATCGAAAGTTTTTCCTTCGGATTTTAATTTTTTGTCCAAATCCATGATGTCTCCGAGCGAACGATTTTCCAGAAACATAAAACCGACAACGACATCGGCGACCTGAACTCCGGTATTGTCAATATAATTCTGAACTTCGACGCGGCAACCGTCGGCGCGTAAAATCCGCACGAACGTATCGCCGAGCACCGAGTTTCTGACATGCCCGATATGCGCGGCTTTGTTCGGGTTGACCGAAGTGTGTTCGACACAGATTTTCGGCGCGTTTTCATCTTTCGATTTTTCGATTTTCGGTAAAGGATTCGGGTTTAAATTTCCGGTAAGAAATTCGGCGCGATTGTAAAAAATATTTAAGTAGCCGGGACCGGCAATTTCTATTTTTTCGACAAAATCGAATTTTTCGAGAGCCGTTTTCAATTGTTCGGCTATCGCTCGCGGGTTTTGTTTTTCGCCGGTTTGCTGTTTGATCTGCTTGGCAAGTTCGAAAGCGATGGGAAAAGCGAGGTCGCCGAGTTCGGTTTTCGGAGGAATTTCGGCGGCAATTTTTTCCGGCTCGATCGAGAAAAGATTCTGCGCGGAATTTTTAATTTCGGCGGTTAAAAACGTTTGGTAATTCGATAATGACATAACAATAAAAGTTGTTCGAAAATGAAAAGATTGAGTATAACTTTTAAGAATCCTGTTGGCAAAAAAACGGACGGTTAAAAACCGTCCGAAAATTTTAGAAAGAATTTTTTTGGAGTTTTTGCTCAGGGAATATAAGCAGAAGGAACTGCTTGATCGCCAGCAGAACCGAACGGAATGATCGCTAGACCGCTCGTTGATTTTAGAACATACCAATTCCTGTCCGCCGGTCGCCAGACGGCAAAGTCGGCTTTTCCGTCGCCATCGTAATCATCCGGCACGGGAAAATCACTATTAGCACCAAAAGGGGCGGCATAATAACTGGAATCTTCGCTTCTTAAAACGAACCAGGTTCCGTTCGAAGGTCGCCAGAAGGCAATATCCCATTTTCCGTCGCCGGTAAAATCGGAAGTAACGGGCTTATCGCCGGGATTTCCGAATTGAACCGCGCGGACAGAATTGTCTGAGCTTTGCTTATACCACCATTCGCCGTTTCCGGGGCGGAAAATCGCCAGATCGAACAGACCGTCGCCGTCGAAATCGGGCGCGAGCGGAACATCGCCGTTTGCTCCGAATTGCTCGATCCGAATCCCGCCGGTTGATTTGCTGATATACCAAATTGAAGTTGTCGGGCGGAAAACTGCGGGATCGGCTTTGCCGTCGCCGTCAAAATCAGCGGGTATCGGAATATCTCCGTTTGCGCCGAACGGGAAAGAATAATAGCTGAAATCTTCGCTTCTGATGATAAACCAGCTTCCGGTCGAGGGTCGAAAGAAAGCGGCATCAATTATGCCGTCGCCGGTAAAATCAGCGGGAACGATTTTGTCGTTTGGGGAACCGAATTGAAAAGCCCGCACGCCGATATCGAAACTTTTTTGAATCCACCATTCGCCGACTGCAGGACGGAATATAGAAATATCTGTTTGACGGTCGCCGTCAAAATCGAACCGTGCGTTTCCGAGACTCAAACGAGCCATTACGATTCGACGGGCGGCTGTTGCGCCAGCCCAATGTTCGCCGGCTACAACGATCTTGCCTGTCGGGTCAATTTTAACGGCATACGCTCTTTCGCTGTTACCGAAATTAATAAAAATCTTGCCGCCCTGACCGAAAGAATTGTCGAGCGATCCGTCGGAGTTATACCTTAACAACACGAAATCAATGGTCGGATTTTCGGCATAGCCGACGACGAGAATTTTGCCGTCGTT
>JBGTSF010000023.1:0-64981 GCA_041940425.1 Pyrinomonadaceae bacterium | reverse complement strand
GCGCGAAACAACAACTCTGGGACGAATACAACCGCATTGATCCCGATTACCGTTCGGGCGATCTCGTCCTGAATATTTCTGCGCCGGAAGGCGACGGCGGCGACGGCGGTGTCGGCACGAGTTCGGGCAAAACTTACACCGTGCAGTCGGGCGACACTTTAAGCGGCATCGGTTCGAAATACGGCGTGGGCTGGCAGAAGATTTTCGAAGCCAACCGCGACAAGCTCGACGATCCCGACAAAATTTATCCCGGTCAGGAATTGACGATTCCCGAAGAATAATATTTTTTTACAAATATTTATAAGCCTGTTCGATTAACTCTGACAGGCTTTTTTTTATTTCCGACTTTAATCTGTTAAATTTTTCGTAATGGCTCTGGAAACTGATTTTATCGTCATCGGAAGCGGCGTTGCCGGTCTTCGCGCGGCGATCGAAATTGCCAAATCTGGCGCGCGCGTTACCGTTCTGACAAAAGACAAAGCGTCTGAGTCGAATACCGAATACGCGCAGGGCGGCGTGGCAGTCGTTCTTTCCGACGACGATGACGCCGAACTTCACGAAGAGGACACGCTCATCGCGGGCGCGGGACTTTGCGACGAACGGGCGGTCGAAACGCTCGTTTCCGAAGGCACGAAATACATTAAACAATTAATCGAATGGGGAACTGAATTTGATCGCGAAGGCGGAAAACTTGTCTTTACACAGGAAGCCGCGCATTCCAGAAGGAGAATCCTTCACGCGCACGGCGATTCGACCGGGAAGGAAATCGTCCGCGCTTTGATCGCCCGCGCCCGTCAGGAAAAAACCATTCTGCTGATGCCCTTTGCCAATACGGAAAGTTTGATCGTTTCGGAAGAAAGATGCGTCGGCGTTCGATTTCTCGATCCGATCCTGCGCGCGTCGCGCGAAATTTTCGCCAAAGCCGTAATTCTTTGCACGGGCGGCGCGGGACAGCTTTATCAACACACGACGAATCCGCCGGTGGCGACCGGCGACGGGATGGCGATGGCTTATTTTGCCGGAGCGGAAATGGCTGATATGGAGTTCGTCCAGTTTCATCCGACCGCGCTCAGTCTGGAAAACGCGCCGCGTTTTTTGCTTTCGGAAGCGATGCGCGGCGAGGGCGGAATTTTGCGAAACAGATACGGCGAGCGGTTTATGGAAAATTACGACGAACGGCTCGAACTCGCGCCGCGCGACATTGTTTCCCGCTCGATCGTCGCCGAAATGCGCCGCACGGGAACGCGCAGCGTCTTTCTCGATATGACTCATTTAAGCGAAAGTTTTTTGCAGGAAAGATTTCCGAAAATTTATGAAACCTGCAAATTCTATGGTCTTAATATTGCTAACGAACTGCTGCCGGTTTCGCCCGCGTCGCATTATTGTATGGGCGGCGTTCGCACCGACCTGTGGGGCAGAACGACGCTTCAAGGACTTTACGCGGCAGGCGAAGTTACCTGCACGGGCGTCCACGGCGCGAATCGTCTGGCGTCGAATTCGCTGCTCGAAGGCTTGGTTTTCGGCGCACGGGCAGGCGAATCCGCTTTCGCGGATAGTGCGACATATAATGTGCAAAGTGCAAAGTTGGAAA
Organism: Pyrinomonadaceae bacterium; assembly: GCA_041940425.1. Taxonomy (GTDB): domain Bacteria; phylum Acidobacteriota; class Blastocatellia; order Pyrinomonadales; family Pyrinomonadaceae; genus DATHTS01. The sequence continues at coordinate 63,390 of JBGTSF010000023.1, read as the reverse complement.
ACGAAAAATCAAAAATCAAAATTCAAAATTCAAAATTGGCTGAAGTTTCTACTTCCGTAAAAAAGCGCGTCAAGCGCGTGATGTGGGAACGGGTCGGAATTCTGCGCGATGCGAGATCATTGGAAAGAGCTTTAAAGGAATTCGAGCAAATCGAAAAAGCGAATCTTTCCATCGCTTCGCGCAATTTTGTAACTCTGGCAATTCTCGTTACGAAAGCCGCGTTTTGGCGCGAAGAATCGCGCGGCGGTCATTTCCGCTCAGATTTTCCCGAAGCGCGCGAAAATTGGCGCGTTCATTCGATACAAAAATTGAAGGCGGAAATTTCTTCGAGCGAAACTATAAATTTTCAGTCTGATTCCAAAGCCGATGGCTTTTAGCCGGGGCAAAATTAATTCACAACCTTTGTTTTCTTGCGGTAAACGCGCCTGAAATTTAACGGGACGGTAGCGAGAGTTGCCAGCATCAGAAAAAACAGGGCGTTGGACGGCGTGCGGAGCGGAAAATCGAAAAAACTATGAATCAAAATTCCGAAACATCCCGCCAATGCGCCGATCGTGCCGTGTGTTACGAATTTTTCATTATCCCTTTTAATTGCTTGAACTCCCTGTTTGAAGAGCAGGATGATAAACGCCGCGATGCATATAAAACTTAAAATACCTCCGTCGGCGAGAATTTGAAGATAGTCGTTGTGCGCCTGCTCGACACGAAACACGCCGCTCCATGTATCGTACCGGGTAAACGCCGTTCCAAACGAATCAAAACCCGCACCGATAATCGGATGATCGAAAAATATTTGCAGTGCCACCCACCAGAAATGACTTCTGCCCGTCGAGATGTCGCCTTCGATTCCGCTTAAACCGGAACCGCGCAAAAGCGATTGTTCGCCCCCGATAAATAATACCGCAAAGAACAAAATCAACACGAGGGCGAATCCGCCGCCGAACAGGATCAGATTCCGGCGAAGGATAAAATTTCTGAGGTCATCGCTGGCATATTTATTTTTGATCTCCCGATTTTTTATGAAATTTGCCAGAATCACAAAGCCCATAACAGCCAGAAAACTGATCATACCGCCGCGTGAGCCGGTCAGCAGAATCGCCATTCCCATAACGACGGCGGCGATGATCAGAAATATTTTTTTATTTTGTTTGGTCGCGTCGCCGAATAAAAGACCAAGCGTTAGACCGAGCGTCATTTCCATAAACGCGGCGAAATGATGTTTGTTGAAAAACGATGCAAACGGCGACGACTGTCCGAAGGGTCGCAATCCGTAAATCGCTTCCGGGTTTGAAAGATACTGAAGGATACCGTAAAAGGCGATGATCGAACTGAAAATGATTATTGTCAAAGCCATGCTTTGATACCGTTTTCGGTTGTTAACGAAGGTTAACGCCGCCGCGAAAAAGACGAGCGCGATCATTAACTGAATGACAAAAAGCCGTGTCAGATACGGATTGAGTGAAAGCGAACCGGCGGCTGAAACAGAGAGGATTTCATTGGCTTCCGCTGGGTTTCTGAGCGGCAATAGCTGTATGAACCCGATCACGATCAGAGCAACCAGTGGGATTTGCAAAACACTCGAATTATATTGAAATATGCCGGTTTTACGAGCGTCAAAAAGCCAAAAAATTACGATCAAACCGGCAATTATCGAATTGACGCCGAGCGACCAGACATCAACCGCTCCGTAAGCGACGGCGGAAAATATCATCATTGCCGCCAGCAAAACAAAAACCGCGCGGCTCAACCAGGTCGAATCGTCCGCGGACGAAATTTTTTTTAATTTCGTTGATGCTCCGTTTGATTCGGGGTTTAGTTCCGAATCTTTATAATTTATGATTTCGTTGTCTTCGGGCATTTTATTTTTCATTCAGCGTGAAATCGTCAAACCAGACCTTTCCGGTAATCGGGCAAATTGTCGAATTGCATTTTTCGCGCGCCAGATTGATTATCACGGCTTCCGCGTTCTCAGGAACGGTAAAATCCGCGCCGAATTTTGTCCAATCGGCTGCTTGTTCAATCGTTTCAGTTTCAGCGATGAGAGTTCTGTCCGAAGCATTTAAAACTTCCCACCGGAGGGTAGAGGAAGTTTTTAGTTCGGATTTATAAAATCCTTCAAAACGATAGGATTTTCCGGCTTCGACGGCGATTAACTGCGACAGGGGTCGAAAATCCTGTCCGTTCGGAGAATTGAAAATGATGACCAAACTCAAACTGCCTCCGTGTTTTATCTTATCGTCAAAGCCGATCAGCGGCTGTGAACCATCGCCGATTTGCCAATCGAAAAAATCCGTCTTTTGCTTTTTGACATTGTTTTCAAACCCGCCGTCCGTAAAGCCGCTTAAAAATTTATCATCATCCTGTTTCCCGATCGAAGATTTAGCACGGCGCGCAAAACGATATTTTCCCGCAGAAACAAAGCGGTTATAAATTTCTTCGGTTTGCGCCAGATAGGTTTCGGATTTCATCTCCGGCGATAAGGAATTCCAAATCTCGAACGCATCTTCAAAACGCTGCTGATTAACTAAAAATACGGCTAGATACGCATTCAATTTTGCCGAATCGCCGATATTGTTCTTTATGCGGGCAATATCGCCGTCCAAAATCTGCCAAGCCGTTGCAATTGCCGGAATCACGAATTTGTCGCTGCTGACAGCCGATGTTCTGATTTCATCGAATCCGGCTTCAAAGTTGCCCTGCCGCAAAAGATTATTGCCGAGCGTCCAATGCGTTTCGGCGTAATTCGGCGCAAGTTCGAGCGCGCGCCGAAAAGCCTTTTCCGCACCCGCCGGATCGCCGTTTCTTTCCCGCGCCTTGCCGAGCGCGAGCCAGAGCAGGTAATCGTTCGGCGACAGTGCGGCGGCTTTTTCGTATTCGGCGACCGACTTTTCCCAATCTTCCGGCGATAAACTTTTTTCGTGCAAAACCGCCGAAGAATAATGAGTCTGCGGATCGTCAGGAGCGAATACCGTGCTGGCGGCGGCAACTTCCTTGTGTTCGGCGCGGATCGAAATGGCGTGTCCGAAACTCCATTTAACCGAAAAAATAACGGCAACGGCGCAAACAACCGCCCCGATTATCAATACAGCGCGTTGGATATTGTTTTGTATGTGGATAGTTTTTAGCGGCATAAAATATGCGGATTATCCGAAATCAACCGGCTCGATTTTGAGCGAGGCGCGCTTCAGCGCGATATTCGCATCCTGACAAATTTTTCTTAATTCGACCAATCTGGCTCCCGTTATGCGGTGCGAAGAAATCAAAATTTCCTGCACCTGCTTTTCACGACAGATAAATTCGAGCGAACCGTTTCCACCGAATACTCTCAGACCGTGAATCAGTTTGTCTTTTTTGAGCGGATCGTCGTCAATAAATCCAATCGGATTATAATTCCATTCGGGATTGTTGTGAAGTTCGCGCAAAATGAGTTCACCGCCGTCACCCGCGCCGTAAATTAAAATCCTGCGTCCCTCGCGATTAATCTGGTGCGGGATAATTTGACGGAAAAGCCGAAAAGTCATCCGGCTGCCCGCCAGCGCGAAAAGCAAAAGGATCGCGTCTACGAAAAACAATGTTCGGGAAAAATCTATAAAACGGTAAAGAAGTAAAATCGCCAAAACGCTCAATACCGAACCCAAAACAACGCCCTTAACAAATGTCATCAAATCGCCGATGCTCGTGTAACGCCAGATACCCCGGTAAACACCGACAACCAGAAAAGCCGCCAGTTTCAAGACGATCAGAATCGGCAGTGTCTTGATAAACAAATCCCAGTTGGTAGTTTTTTCAAAAGCCCCGAAAAGCAAAACATACGAGCCGTAATACGCCAGCGAGATGAATCCGGCATCGAGAAAAACTTCGAAAATACGGCGTTTGTGAGAAAGATTTAATAAAAATCCGAAAACCGCTTTGTCCTGCAGAGCAAGTGCTTCCTGCTGTTCTTCATAAACCTTTACTTTTGCCAGATAGACTCCGACGATGGTTAAGATGATCGTAAATAAACTGACCAGTGCTATGCTTTGCACCGTTTCGAGTTGACGGACGATGATCGAAAGAATTCCCGCCGATAGAGCCAAACCGTAAAGCAGAAGAACCGCCGATTTTTCGGTCAATCCCAATGCGACAAGCCGGTGCGATGTGTGATCGCGTCCGCCCTGCGAGGCTTTTCTGCCCCAAATTTTTCTTAAGACGGTTACAAAGGTCGTATCAAAGATCGGAACGAAAAGCGTCAGAACCGGCACGGCGAGAATAGTAAATACGCTTCTCGAACGCCCGCCCGTTTGATTGAGCATCACCGAACTTGCCAGCAAAAACCCGACAAACAGCGAGCCGCAATCGCCCATAAAGATAGAAGCCGGATTAAAATTGTAAACAAGAAAGCCGACCAGCGCACCGATAAAAACGGACAATAACAACAATTCGACGGAATTACTATCGCCGACACCGATTGCCAGAGCGAAACAGGCAATGGCGGCGATTCCCGCCGCCAACCCGTCCATATTGTCGAGCAGATTTACGGCATTGGTGATGCCGATCAGCCAAAAAGCCGTAAATACGATATTGATGACCTGCGAATCGGTCCACGGAAGAACCAGACCGTAACCGATGACGATCGCCGCGCTGATAATCTGACCGATGAGTTTTTGGTAAGGCTTGATATGAAAAATATCATCAATCAAGCCGACCAAAAACATAAACGAACTGCCGCCGAGAATCACCCAGAGTTCTTTGCCGGGAGGCAAAAAAGCCAAAGTAATCGTAAGGGTCGTCAGATAAATCGCCAGCCCGCCCAGCATCGCCGTCGGTTTTTTATGCCAGCGGTCTAATTTGGGTTTGGCGACAATCCCTTTTTTTCGAGCAAATTCGCGCACCAGATAGGTAAGAGAAAGAGAGAGTACGAAACTGACAGGCGCGATGACAAAAGGATTTTGAATGAATTCGTTCATAGAGGGCTTTCATTTACAGGTGCCGGATGCGGATCAAATAAGACTCTCGTTTAACTACTTTCCAGATACACAAAATTATTAAATGTTTTTACTTTTCTAAAAAATCAAAATAAACCGATACTCGCTGAAAAACACTGAAAATATTAAATTATAATAATGCTAATTACAAAACAATTCGGCACTAAAAGCAAGCAGGTTTTAACTTATCACTAATTTCCGGTAAAGATTTTCAATATCCGCGATCAACCGCTTTTTAGCATAATTTTCCTGAACGAATTCTTTTCCCTTTGTTCCGAAGACATTTTGCAGTTCGGCGTTTTCGGCTAAATAGATCAAACCGTTATAAAAATCTTCGGGATTTTCGGAAGAAACCGCGATTCCACGTTCGCGGACGGAAAAATTTCCTTTTTCCTCAGTTATCCCGCCGAGCAAATCCGGCACGCCGCCGACCGAGGTCGAAATCACCGGCTTGCCGTTTGCCATCGCTTCGATCAGCGAAAGCGGCGTTCCTTCGTTAAACGAGGTCAGCGCGACAATATCCAATCCGCCGTAAAAAATATCCGCATCGTTTCTGTTTCCGAGAAATTTTACGATACTTTCAATTCCGAATTCCTCGACTTTTTTTTCCAGCGCGCCGCGCAGATGACCGTCGCCGACAAGTATAAATTTCAGCTTCGGCGAATCTTTTTTTCTCCGGCTTTTGTAGATCTTTGCGGCTTCGAGGAGAAGCGGAATATTTTTTATCTCGGTAAATCTGCCGACAAATCCGACGAGAATTTCGAATTCCTTCGCGCCGATTTCGCGCCGCAGAACGGCTCTTTTTGTTTCCGCTTCGGAAAATTTTTCGAGTTCGATCCCGAGCGGAATTATTTCGAATTTTTCCGCTCGACCGACACCGAATTTTTTATTGATCTCCTCGAACTGCTGGCGCGTGATAACGATAATTTTATCGGTCGCCAAACGTGCCAAAATTTTTTCGATCAGCAAAAAAATTTTTGTTTTCAGATTTCCGTAATAACTGTGAAAGACATGCCCGTGAAAGGTGTGTACTAGTTTTACTTTTTTCCAGTTCAGCCAGCGGTAAACGAATCCGGCGATGCGCCCGACGGTTCCGGCTTTTGCCGTGTGCGTATGGATGATGTCGGGTTTTTCGCGGCAGATCCGGCGGTAAACCTTCCAGAGCGAAACAATGTCTTTCGGAGAAAGCTCGCGGCTCATTTCCTCGATAAATACGGGCGAAACGCCGTTTTCTTCGGCGAAGTATTCCATATTTTCCTCGCCTGCGGGAACGGTTCCGGTAATTAAAACGGTTTCGAATTCGGAATTATTCAGCGCCTCGGTGAGCCAGACGACATGGCGCGCGGGACCGCCGACGTTGAGACGCGCGATGATGCGGACGATTTTCATATACGGGCTTCGGAAACCGGCGAATCAAACGCGGCTCAGCATCTTTCAGCCGAGTGGCGTTTGATTATACGAGTGTGCGGGAAACACGCGCCGGTTTCCGAATTTTAATGTGTCAAATATTTTCAGGACAGTCAAATTCTTTTAGGCGGAAACGCGACCGTCAGGAAGCGTGTTTTCACAATTAAATTAACGTGAGTTCGGGATAAGACGAACTAGCCGCAAAAAAACGCAAAAAACACAAAAAGAAATAATTTTAATCATCATTTTTGTAAATTTTTTGCTTTTTTGCGGCAAGTCTTCTTTAGCTTTTTCTAATCCCGAACTCACGTTATATTACAGGCTTCCTGAAGGTCGCGTTTCCGCTATTTAATCCATCGTAAAAATCGTATCGGGATCGTCTTCATGGCGGATTTCGTCAATTTCCTCGCGCTTTCCTTCACCCATATAAAGCCGGTTCGGGCAATTGATGACGATGGCTTTTTCGGTTTTGCTGATGTTTTTGTATGCGTGGACGACGCCTTTCGGAATAACGACGGCTTGCGGGTTGTCCGCGCCGACGAACATCGTCATCACGTATCGAAAGGTCGGCGAATCTTCGCGGTTGTCCCATAGACGGAGTTTGAAATTTCCCGGACCTATAAAACAAAACAGATCGGCTTGGTCACGGTGTTCGTGCGGACCGCGCTGGAAAAGCGGCTCGGTTACGGAAATGTAAGCCATCTGCGGGTAGAATTCTTCCTTGAGTTCGTCGTGCCGGAAAAGCTCGGCGAGCCAGCCGCGCTCGTCAACGAATTTTTTAAGCGGATACACTACGATATCTTGAATTTTCCCGTTCGTAAAAATGTCTTTTACTTCTCTTGTCTGTGTCATAAATAGCTATTTCGCGCTCTGTGCAGTTAAATCTTCTCCGATTGATAAATTATTCGCGCCCGTTTTCGCCACGAGATTCGTCGCGTGAAGCAGGCTTTCAAAAGTTCCGGCGTCCGTCCACCAGCCTTCGAGTTCCGCCCAGGTCATCTCGCCGCGCCAGATGTAATGATTGTTGACATCGGTAATTTCGAGTTCGCCGCGACCCGACGGTTTCAAGGTTTTGATAATATCGAAAACCGTTTTGTCATAGAAATAAATTCCGATGACGGCAAAATCGGATTTCGGATTTTCCGGTTTTTCTTCGATTCTGAGAACACGATTGCCGTCAAGTTCGGGAACGCCGAAACGCTGCGGATCGTGAACTTTTTTCAAAAGAATTTTCGCACCCTTTCCCTGATTTTTGTAATCCTCGCACGCGAAGCGAATATTGCCTTCGATAATATTGTCGCCGAGAACGACACAGACCGGCTCGTCGTCGGCGAAATGTTCGACCAGCGAGAGCGCGGCGGCGATCCCGCCTTCGCCTTCCTGATAGGTGTAATTCAGATGTTTTAAACCGAAATCCTTTCCGTTTCCCAAAAGTTTCAGAAAATCGCCCGCCGAATTTCCGCCCGTCACGATCATTATATCCTCGATCCCGGCGTTAACGAGCGTCCGAATCGGATAATAGATCATCGGCTGATCATAAACCGGAAGCAGATGTTTATTTGTAACTTTCGTCAGCGGCTTTAAGCGCGAACCCAATCCGCCTGCCAATACGACACCTTTCATATTTTTAATTGTTTGTCTTACGCAGCCAGATATTAAGCTGCATTCCCGTATCGGTCTTAGCCATTACCGGTTTGATCACCGGATCGAGAATTTTCGGCAAAAAAGTATCACACACCAAATATTGATACTCGGCAATTTCATAATCGAACTTTTCGGAATGCTTTTTAAATGAATCTAAACCAAACTCGTAAAGATGAAACGGATTATGCATCGGGCTGATATTGCCTACATAATCCAAACCCTGAACGCGATAGATCAAGTTATATATCTTGTTCGTCAGCCAGTCCGAAGACGGCACTTCTATTTGAATCAAACCGCCGGGTTTTAACCAATTTAAGGCTTTCTCGATTGCCGCGGACGGATCGTAGATGTGTTCGAGAACCGCGCCGAAGGTTATAAAATCAAATTGTTCGGGCGAAAAACTCGCGTCCTCTATTGATGCCAACTTGAGTTTTTCTTCGGAAATTCCCATTTTTTCCAAAGCCCTTGTGTAAAAAGGCTCTGATGGTTCTAACCCGTAAGCGGTAAAGCCGTGCTTTTCCAAAGCGAGCATACATTTTCCAAGCCCCGCTCCGATATCAAGAGCCGTCTTTTTTCCGTTTTTTTTATACAGCCGGTTGAATGTATCTATGTGGCTGTTAAAAAAATCAAGGTTAAATTCAAATTCCTTCGGAACCCAGTAATCTTCGGCAGGAATTCCGTAATGCTGGCTCATATCTCCGGGAATCGGCAGCGGGTTTGAAAAGATCAAACCGCATGAACGGCACTTCATAACCGTAGTGGATATGCCGACTCTTCTTTTCGGACGAATTCCCTGTGAACAGTTCATACGTCTGCCCAGCACCTTCGCGTGTTCGGTCGGCTCGGCGCACATATTACAGGTTCTTACATCCTGAAAAAAATAATTCATAAAATCAATAAATGAATGAATGCTGATTCTTTTTTTATAAATAAAATTTTCAACATTCGAAGATTACCCGATTTGACAGGTATGATTGAGTTCCGCATTGGTTCGTTCCGCGACATATTTTTGCAGTAATGCGAAAACTTGAATTCAATAAATTTCAACATCCTTCCCCAAAAAGTTTCTTACTTTTTATAACCGACTGCTGTCCAGTATGACTTTTCGCTGAAGGTTATATTTTCCAATCCACAGTTTTCCATCATTTCCGAAATTTCCGCCTTTGTGAAACGTTTTTCCAGCCGGGTTCCGAAACGGTCGAGCGCATCAGTTCGCATCGTATAAAAACTGTTGTTGCGATATTGAGACAGCGGAAAATGTCTGACACGAAGTCCGAGATTTTCCAAAACTTTCGCAGTTCGCGCGAGCGGAAAATAAACTGTCGCCGCAATTATCTGACTGATGGCGTAACGAATCGAATGCGGCATTTTGCTGACTACAAGCCGCAGAAAGTTGCTCGCCATCCAAATGCTTCGAAACCAAAAGGGGCGATTATCAAACCGGTAATAAAGATACAATAAAAACGGCGCGCCTTTCTTTAATTTATTGATACATAATTGCAGCCCCGCTTCGGTATCGGGAACATGATGCAGAACTCCTAAACTGTAACCGAAATCGCATGAATTATCTTCTAACGGTATCGTCTCGACGCTCGCCGGATGAAATTCGACATTATTAAAATCCTTCAGGTTTCTTCGGGCAACTTCAAGCGCCGTGCTCGGTTCGATCAAATGCAATTTTTCGACCCTCGGAGCGACCAGTTTTGCCCACCGTCCGCTTCCGCAGCCAAGATCAAAGCCGATAGAGTCGGGCGGGAGTTTCTCCCAGGGAAAAATGCCGAAATAATTTTCAAACATTTGTTCGAGTTCCGTTTTGGAAAGTGCGGATTGATCAAATCGTGTCCATTCATCTCCAAATCCAGCCACAACATTTTTATCTATATTTTCGGTCATCTAATCAATAAATTTTTGAAACCAAAGTTCCAACATTAAAAGAGTCCAGATTTGATATGTATGATCGCGCGTCGCGCCGGTATGTTCCGCGACATATTTTTGCATAATTTCCGGTCGCACGATTCCGCGTGAAAGCGATTTTTCCGAGAGCAAAACGCCCCCCACGAAATCTTTCATATTCCCGCGAAACCAATTGCCGACCGGAACGCCAAACCCCATTTTGCGCCGGTAGATAACCTCTCGCGGCACAAGCCGCGCCGCCGTCTTTTTCAAAAGCGATTTTGTCTCGGTCGAACGCATTTTCAATTTTTCGGGCAGTGAAGCGGCAAATTCGATCAATTTGTGATCGAGAAAGGGCGACCGCGCTTCGAGCGAATTTGCCATTGAAGCGATGTCAACTTTGACAAGCAGATCATTTGGCAGATAGGTCATCTGATCGGTTAAAAGCGTAGTGTCCAGAATGCCCGAACCGTTTGCTTTAGAAAACCATTTTCCGAGAAAATCGGCGGCATCAAAGGCATTTATCTGCTCGCGGAAATCATCCGTATAAAGTTTCTCTTTTGAATGCCGGTCAATCGCCGAAACCCAGCGGAAATACCGCTCGACTCTCGGCAGGCTCGCCGCTTTCACAAAACGCTTCAAATCGCGGGTGCGGCTGCGTTTTAATTCTGATGTCGGAATCAGCCCGACCGCGTTTTCGATCAGTTTTTTTCTTAAAACAGCCGGAATTTTATGATATTTTTCCGCCAGACGCATCGCCGCGTAACGCTCGTAACCGGCAAACGATTCGTCGCCGCCGTCGCCGTTCAATGCAACGGTAACGTGTTTTCGGGTTTCTTTTGAAACATAATAAGTGGGAATCGCGGAGGAATCGGCATACGGTTCGCCGTAGTGAGCGACGAGCGTCGGCAGGACTTCGAGCGCGTCGGGTTTGACGATAAATTCATTATACTCCGCGCCTACCGCCTCGGCGACGATTTTGGCATATTTGAGTTCGCTGAAATCCTGCTCTTCAAACCCGATGGAAAACGTCTTGACCGGTTGACTGCTTTCCTGAGCCATCAAAGCGACGACTGTCGAAGAATCAACGCCGCCCGAAAGAAACGCTCCGAGCGGGACTTCCGAAATCATTCTGAGCCGCGTCGCTTCGCGCAAAATCCGTGTCGTTTCCTCGATGGCTTCTTCTTCGGAAATTTTTATTTTTTTGGAAAAATCAGGCTGCCAGTATCTTTGAATTTTAACATCTCCGCCCTTCCAAAACAGCCAATGAGCGGGTTCGAGTTTTCTTATTTGTTTGTAAGCCGTCAGCGGCGCGGGAACGCAGAGAAAACTCAAATACGCGTCAATGGCTTCAAAATCAACTTCCCGCGAAATATCCGGGTGAGCGAGAAGCGCCTGAAATTCCGAACCGAAAATCAGATCACCGTTCGGTTGATGCGAGTAAAGCACCGGTTTTTTTCCGACCCGGTCGCGGGCGATGAACAGCGATTTGTCAATTTCGTCCCAGATCGCAAAGGCGAACATTCCGCGCAGATATTTGACACAATCCATCCCGTATTCGTCATACAGATGTATTATCGCTTCGGTATCGGAATTGGTATAAAACTCGTGTCCGCGTTTTTCGAGATCGTTTCTCAGTTCCTGAAAATTATAAATCTCGCCGTTAAAAACAATCCATTTTGTTTTATCGCGGTTACGAATCGGCTGTTTACCGTGCGCCAGGTCAATAATGGAAAGCCGCCGCATCGCCAGACCGACCGATTCATTGAGATAAAAACCGTCGTCATCGGGTCCGCGATGAGTAATACAGTTATTCATCCGCTCCAAAATTTCCCGGCTTGCCGTTTGCGAATTATTTTTGACGAATCCGACGATCCCGCACATATCCTTAAAATTTAGCCCTCAATCGAACGAATATGCAATCTTCTTCTTAATTCGCGCTCACGGGCTTGATCTATAAGTTTTTTGTTCTCGCGGCGTTCATGAATCAGCGTGTAACCGACCGCGATAAAGATAAAGAGAAAAACCTGTATCTGGGTTCTTTGCCGGTAAAGCATACCGACATTTCCCTGAAAAATGGAATAGGAGATCGTCAGCATCAGACAAAAAAGTAAAACGGGTATTGCATTGCGTAATTTGTATTTCAAAGTATACCAAATGCCGCTGAATAAGATCGGCATCAAAGCCCACCAAACAAAAGTCTCCGGCAAAATGACCATCTGGCTGAATTTACTGACCTGCCACGGAAACGGCGAAAACATCAAATATAGCAATCCTATCGGAATCGCCGTAATCGCGCCCTCGACCGTCGAAACGTCAATATCTTCGCCAAAACCCGATTCGGCAGACCTCGACAAATCCAGTCGGCTGAGCTGGATTCGTTCCAGATTTCCGTAAAACTCCAAATTACTGCTGGCACTTCTGATTACGCCTAAATAGGTGAGCGAGATCCCCAGAAATATAACGATAATAATATTTCTGACCATCACATTTACGGATGAAGCCGAGTTGATAAAGAAACTGCCGACAACGGAAATTGCGACCATGTAAAAAATATAAAACCGCAGAACGTAAATGCTGAAAACGGATAGGATCAAAAGCGCGACATTGACATAACTGAGTTTTTTCTGAAGATGCAGAACCAATGTCATCGTGCAGACCAGCAGAAAAATTATCAGCCCGTCTTTTAATAACTGCGCCGACCAAATAATGAACGAGGGAAAAAGCGCGATCGTCAAAGCCGAGTATTTTGATACCCGTTCATTATTAAAAATTTTCTCGGCGCAGAAATAAGTCATCGGCGCGGTCAACGACCCGATAACAGCGCAAAACGATTGAGCAACCAGAATGCTTTGTCCGAAAATCAGATAAATAATCGCTACCAGCCGGATCATTCCCCAGCCGGAATGATTCGGAAGCGTTGCCAGATATGTCCGCGTGTCATTCGGCACCTGCATACCCAGCCAAATTTCTCTCATCCTTTGACCGAGATTATTGTATGTCACGGCATCGGGTCCGAACACTTCCTTTAAATCGAAGATATGGATTATTATTCCCAGCCATAATCTGAGCAAAAGCCCGATCAAAAAAATATTGACCAAGAAATGTTTTTTTTCACTGTTTTTATGCAGAAGAATAACGGCGGGAACAGCCACTAACAGAATAATCAAAACGGAAAGCGCGCCGTCAGGAAAAGACAAAAACGCGAGACCCAATCCGGTTACTGCAGCTAAAATTAATAGACGTTTATCCATTAAAAAAACAAATTACTTAACAAGCTGGTGAGATGAAAGCTCGGCTGTCGCCTTTTCTACCCGGTCATCCGGTCTTTGATCTTTAACCCATTCGAGTAAATTAACCAAGCCTTCTTCCAAATTTACTTTCGGCTGATATTCTAACAAATTTTGAGCCTTAGTAATATCGGCAACGCAATGCCGGATGTCCCCTTCACGATATTTTCCGATGATTTCCGGCTCGATGTCTTTGCCCAAACCTTTTGCCAGCATTTGAGAGATTTCCTTAACCGAGACAGGTCGTCCCGTCCCGATATTGAGCGCCTGATAATCCGCCTTGCCGGTTTCCATCGCCAAAAGATTTGCCCGCACGATGTCGCTGACATGGACAAAGTCGCGTGTTTGCCCGCCGTCTTCAAAAATCATCGGACGCTGTTCGTTCATCAGACGCGCAGAAAAGATCGCGCAAACGCCCGTGTATGGATTCGAAAGCGCCTGCCGCGTTCCATAGACATTAAAATATCTCAAGGCGACCGTCGGAATTTTGTAAGCGCGTCCGACACTCAAACAATACTGCTCCTGATCCTGTTTGCTGACGGCATAGACGGAAGTCGGGAAAAGCGGTTTTTCTTCCGAAGTTCCGATCGGTTTGAGTTCTCCGGCGCAATTTTCGCATTTTAACTCCCAGTCGTGAGCGTCGAGCTGGGCGTTTGAACGCAGTTGCGGAGATGCCGTTTTATTACAATTGCCGCAAACATACGCGCCTTCGCCGTAAATTGACATCGAGGAGGCGACGACCAGTTTTTTGAATTGACCGGGAAGCTTGATCATCTCTTCCAGCAAAACGGCTGTTCCCAGATCGTTTGCTTTTACATAACGGACAATTTCATACATTGACTGCCCGACCCCGACTTCCGCCGCTTCATGATAAACCACCTCGATGCCGTCCAGAGCTTTTGCCACCGCTTCGGCGTCGCAAACGTCCGCCTTTATAAATTCGGCTTCCTTGTTCAGATGTTCGGGAATCGTATCGCCGTGAACCTGTGAAACTATCGAATCGAGAATCCTTACCTCATGACCTTTTTCAATTAGAGCATCTACCAAATGCGAGCCGATAAAACCCGCCCCGCCTGTTACCAAAATTTTCGACATTAAATTTATTTTTTCCTTTTTGTGTTTTTATTTTCAACCGCATCGAAAACGACCTGCGCGAAATTGCGGGCGCATTTTTCCATAGAATAGTTTTCAACTACTGTCCGCCGCGCCTCTTCCCCCATCCGCTTTCTCAAAACGGCATCATCAATTAATTTTTTTAGCGAGTCAAACCAATCTTCCGGCGTTTTGGCAAGAAAGCCGTTTTCGCCGTGTTTGACGACTTCGCGGTTCGCGCCGACATCCGAACAAACCGCCGGAATTCCCAAAGCCATATACTGCAAGGCTTTCAACGCACATTTTCCGCGCGACCAGACATCATCCGGCGTCGGCATTATCCCGACATCAATGCGCGAAACTTCTTCAACTTCGGTTTCCGGCGACCATTCCCGCCAAACGTATGGAATACTTGTAAAATCAGGTTCACGATTCGAGATTACGCGAAGCTCGACATCGCGCTCTTTGAGCAAATCCGCCAAAACCGGTTCGAACATCTCTAAATGATATTGCGAAGTGGAGCTTCCCGTCCAACCGACGACGACGCGCCCGCCCGCGCCGTTGTTTTTATGAGGCGGCTGATATTTTTTCGTATCAATGCTTGTCGGCACGACCGTGACCCGGTCATTGTATTTTCCGGCATATTCAGCCAAAAATGAATTGCCGACCGTAATGCTTGTGCTGAGGCGGCAAATATCGGCTGTTTTGCCGGAAAACTTCGCCCAGGCAAATCGGCGGTTGGCATGAGATGTATCGGTCAAAAAAATCGCATCGTCAAAATCATAAATAATGGGAAGTTTGCGCCATTTAAGCAGTCTTTCCAGCCAAGCCGGACCAATCATACTTGCCGAGCGATAGAGAAAAACCACGTCATATTCAGAAGCCTTAAAAATGTGGTTTATCCGGCGCAGGTTGGCTTTTACCAACTCATTGATCTTGGAAATTATATGACCTTCCTTATAAATTACTCTGCGGAGATTTTCATCCGTAAACGGGAAATAATCAATCTCGATTCCTTCGCTCTTTAGATAAGGTTCCCATTGCTCGATTCTAAATCTCTGTCCGGGAGTCATATCATATGGATCGAGCATTAAGGCGCAAATTTTTACTTCTTTTTTTAACATACTTCCAAATGTTCCGTTAAAGCTAATATCGAACAATTAACTTTTCAACAATCTGACATAAATATTGCGATACCTGTTGCCGCCGACATTTCCCATATCGAATCGCTCTTTCGCGCTCCGGCGGCATCTTTCCGCAAAATCATTTTCCCGGCGCAAAACTTCAACTTTCGGTAATGCCCGCAGATAACTTTGTTCATTAAATTCTCTGACGACGATCCCGACGTTATCGGTTTCGATCAGTTCATCCAGATCGCCGACTCCGGGATTTAAGATCACGGGCAGTCCGCCCGCCAGATATTCGGCGATCTTGGTCGGTGAAGACGCCTGTTTGGAATAACATGCTTCGATAAATGAAAGCGCGGCATCCGCTCCGCTCAAGTATTCGGGAATTTCCGACGGCTGAACGCCGGCAACCAGAAAATCATTCTCGGAAAACCCTTTTTTCAGCAAATTTTCGACTATCTTTTCGCGGTCGCGCTGGGTCAGAATCAGTGCGAACGCCTTCGGATTATGTCTGCGGGCGGCAGCAAAAAAATCGAACATCTCTTCGGTCATGTACCAGCCGCCGAACGAACCGACATAAATTATGACAAATCTGTCATCGAGATTTAACCTGGTGCGGATTTTCTTTCTGGTTTCTCCGTTAATACTGTCAAACCCTTGCAAATTTACACAGCAGGGAATGACTTCGACGGGTCTGCCCGTTTTATCGAATCCCGTTTCCCTGCTTTCGGGAAACAAAATCTCACGCGCCCGTTCGGTCAAAACTACAAAACCGTCCGATTCCTTAAACAACCATTTTTCGACCTTTTTAACCGAATGATAAAGCCAGCCGTCTTTTTTCCAGCGTCCGGCGTCGGTGTATTCTTCGGGAAAAAAACCGCGAATATCAAAAAGCAGTTTCGTCTTTTTGCGTGAAAGTTTTTTGGCAATCGCGCCCATTAAAGCCGGAACGTGCACCCGCGCGTGAATTATTTCGGGATGCTCGCGCCGGATAAATTTCCAGACGAAAAACGCGCCGTTGAGAATATCGAAAACAGTCGCCGGAACGGTCGGGCTTTTATGATAGGTCAGAAAATGCCAGTCAATTCCCTCGTCGGAAAGTTGCTTTTTCTCTGTTTTGATCTCTGCTTCCGTCCAATTTTCTTTCGGATTTGTTTCAAATGTGAGCAGGGAAAATTTTATTCCGGTTTCGCGCACCTGACGGATATAAGGCAAGACCTGCGTCTGCACCAAGGGTTCGCGCAAACCGAAATAGCAAATATAAAGCGCGCTTCCTTCCAGAGTATTATTGCCGTTACTGCCCATTATGATAATTTTACGGTTTTTCTGCCCAACTCTTTCAAATTTGGCGAAAGGATATATTAAGGGTTTTGAACTCTTTCCACAAATAGCGAGTGTTACTTAACTTTTGACTATTCGTTCGTTATTAACTTCCAATTAAAACTAGTATTGCAATTTCGTGTATAACTTTCTAATCAGCTTTAATCCTTCGTATTTTCTTTCTCCAATTATACCCAAAATTAATAAAGTGACCGCCCCGATTACAAAATATGCCAAATGCGGACTTTTAAAATATCGGACTTCGGTTAAATTTAAAAAAACGATGCCGCCCGTCATTATCAATAATATGATCGAAGCCCATTTAATATTGTAATTGATCGGCATAAATTTTTGACTATATCTATAGACGATTATTCCGGTAATTCCGTAGGCAATTATTTGCGCGTAGCCCGCCGCTTTGATGCCCATTACCGGCTGAAGATACAAATTGAAAAAAAATCCGAGCAAGCCGCCGGCGATCGTAGCGACGGCGATGTAGATGTTTTTCTTGGTCAGATTCAACCCCAGACAAAATTGCGTCAAAATAATATTGATGACGTTGGCAATCGCAAACAGAGGTATTATTTCCAATGCCGGATAAAAGGTTTCGTCCGCCAAAATATCTACCAGAAAAGGCGAAACGGAGAGCAGCAAGACCGAAATCACGGTGCTGGCAAAAACGACGAGTGAAAATATTTCCCCGTATGTCTGTTTGGCGTCCGTTTCGTGCCGGATGGACATCACATAAGGTCCGTAAGACTGGCTGATTATGCCCGCCAGCATAATGATCGGCATCGTTACCTGCATCGCCAGACCGAGAAAAGCGACTTCCGCCTGCGAATCGAGCAGCTGCGTTCCCATTATTTTGTCAATGCTTGCCATAACCCAGAGAAAAGTACTGCTCAAAAAAAACGGCGACGAATAAGCGACGATCCGCTTTACCATCGCCCACGATACGAGCTTCGGATTTAAGTATTTATAAAAACCGCCCGCCAA
Organism: Pyrinomonadaceae bacterium; assembly: GCA_041940425.1. GTDB lineage: Bacteria > Acidobacteriota > Blastocatellia > Pyrinomonadales > Pyrinomonadaceae > DATHTS01. The sequence goes on along the minus strand of JBGTSF010000023.1, from coordinate 45,657 downwards.
AATTCCGATTGCCAAAACCGTCTTGGCGATTAATTGTCCGAGAAAAACGCCCTTCACTCCCATTCCGGCAAAAACCAGAAAATACACGACAAAAACGATGACCAGAAGCGCGTCAACAATCGTTATGACGACGGCTCTTTTCGAGTTTAAATTTATCCTCAGCAGGTTGTAATATGTATTAAAGATCAGGTAGGGAAACAGCTGCAGAATGACCAGTAAAAACGGGATGAAAAATGTTTCACCGGTTTGCTGTGCGTTTTCGGGAAGTTCGAAAAGCGGGCTGATCAACGGGTAACAAAAAAAAGAAAGCAGTAAAATCAAAACCGAAATGACCACTTCGTAAGCCAGCCAGCTTGTAAAAACCGTCTGTTTTATCTTTTCTTTTTTATATTCGTAATAATAAAAAAACACTCCGCTGTTGAGCGCGAGAAAAAAACTGAGGACGGTAAAGATGAGTTGTAAAAGAATTAGATTGGCATACTGCGCTTTATCCAGATAGCCCGTATAAAGCGGTATCAGAAAAAAAGCAAAGGCTCTCGAAAACATACTCCCGACACCGTAAATCACCGTATCGGAAATAAACCCCTTTAATTTCCCGTGAATGGACATTTGTTAAAACATTAGAACGGCGGAACTTGAGGAAAGTATCCGGTCAATCCTTTATCAAAAGATATTCCAGCGGAACGCCGCTCACGGCGCTGTTCTTTATAAACTCCAGACTTTCCCACGCCATATAGATCAGCGGCAATCCGAACACGCCGAGAAATCCGTTTAAGAAAGGAAATCTTCTTTTTGCTCCGGCGTATATCTGTTTTCTTTTGATATTGACGACCCGGAAACCCGCTTCTTTTGCATATTTACGCAATCTCAAAGGATTTACGGGATGAAAAGTTTTGAGACCTTCAATCGGTCTGTTTCTCAATTTAAGATACCGCTCGGCAAATTTGGATTCGCCCATCATCGGAAACCAGAACATCCGGTAATGCCCTTCGTGAAAACAAAAATAATTCGGTCCGCGAAGTATTCCGCACCCGCCCTTTTTTAATACTCTGTATAGCTCGAACAGGCATTCTCGTTCGCTACGGACATGCTCGATCGTCTGCCAGCTGTCGAACAAATCAAAGGTCTCGTCGTCGAACGGAAGTTGTTCTCCGGTGCCTTTTTTTATGCGTTCGCGCCATTCGGAAGGATAATCGTTTTCGGCGAATTTAATATCAATCAATTCGTGCTTCCAATCTTCCGGTTCGACACCGTAGGTGTCCCAACCGTCGCGCAACCCCTGGAGCACGAAACTGCCGCATCCGGCAGCCATATCAAGAATTTTTTTCGATCTCGCGTCGGGAATCAGTCTTTCGATCAGCTCGAAACGGCTTTGTTCTGAAAAGACGGAATCGTCGCCCCAGCGAACCAGCAATTCTTCATAGACCTCCGGCGGATATTCTTCCAGAGTATGAAAATAATTTAGGGCTTCTTTATTGATATGTTCGGTTAAAAATTCTCTCGCCGATTTTACTTCGGCTGTCATTACTTGATCCATTTTCTTATTCTCGGCTGAACGCGATACATTATTTTTACGACCAGTCTATTGAAAACGCTGTTCAGATTTTTTGTCCATTTTTCCGCGTATTTTTTAAAAATTTCTTTGCCCGTCAACTGATACATAATTTCCATCAACGGGATATGAACATTCTTTTGATAATAGTAAGAAACCAATTCCCTTTTCAATTGATCGTAAACCGACCAATACCAAACGTCATATTTGTGCAGATTTTTTTCGAGCGTTTTCACGCATTCATCATACAACTGTCTGGCTTTTTCATTTTTTGTTACGCGGTATAAATCATAAAAACCGAACATCGTGTAGATATATCCGTTCAGCACCAGAGAAGGCTCGGCGGACGGATATTCTTCAAACCAGATACAGCCGTTTTCGTCCGTCCGTTTCGCGCCGCCTTCCGCATAATCGTATTTAAAAAAGGCGAATGCTTTTTCCGCCGCCGTTCGATATTTTTCCACCCCGAACAACTGGTAAGCTCTCAAAAACAGTGAAATCGCCTGTCCCTGATACATTGCCGACACCCAGCCTTTAGGAAGTTTATACTGCTCGTTGTATTCGCTGCGCCAGACAATCGAATCGTGAAAAACTTCGCTTTTTTCTTCGAGCCAATCCAGACATCTTTTGATGATTCGCTTTTTGTTTTCGACATCAATTCCTTTAAGCATCAGGTCGTGATTGATCAGAGCGTATTGGATGACATAAACGATGCTATACTGTCTGCCGTTTGAATCGAATAAATACGGGATTCCGTTTTCGTCGAAATCGCCCATCGAATTGTTTTCAAAATGATAGATCGCAGGCGTTATGTCCTGATAATATGCGTTAAGCCGGACGTCGTGAGAAATATTACCGACTCCTAAATTTAAGTCATTGTTTACGGGCATATCTTATCTAAACCTCTTCATATACCTTTACCCATTCTTTTATCAAAACGCTCCACGAAGCGAAATCCAAAATTATCTGGGCGTTAACCTCGGATTTTTCGCGGTATTCTTCGAGATTGTTCAGAACGAGTTTCAGGTTTTCGGAAAGTTTTTCAATTGATGAAGGCACAAAGAAAACTCCCATATTTTTGTAAATTTCGTAAGGCAGCCATTCGCCGACCAACATCACGTCGCCTGCCGTCATCGCTTCTTTGACCGAACTTGCGAGAGCGTCGGTCGTTTGCGTATTGATCGTAATATCGGAAATGATGCGGATTTCGGCTATCTCTTCGTCGTCTAATCTTTTTTCTAAAAACAGATGGGGAACACCAAGTTCATACAGCTTTTTCCTTACTTGTTCGATATATTCATCCCCTGCTTCTTCTTTCCCATAAGTCATTGACAATATAAGAAATAATCTTTCCCTGTCAAACTCTGAAAGTTTGCCGATCTCATTTAGCAGAAGCAGATGCTGCTGCTCCTTTTTCGCGTTGTAGCCGCAGGAAACGACTATTCTGTCGTCGGCAATAGCGTATTTTTCGCGGAATTTTTTTTTGTTCGACGCGGAATTCAACTCGTTGATCAAATCCAAACGCCGCGAGCCGTATTGATTAAAACGATATTTATCCTGGTAGCCGGAAAAATATTTTTCAAAATACGGAATCATATTTTCCGACAAAACTATCGCGTCGGAATTTTCGAATACGGGTTTCTGCATTTGCTTCTGCGATTGATTTGTTCTGAACAGGTCTGATCCGAAAAGCGTCGTTATCAATTTTACATTCTTTTTTTTTATCTCCGCGACGTATCTGCCGTAAGCCGGTTCGAGAAAATGTATATCCACAATGTCGCCATCTAATATCTGTTCGGAAATTATTTTTTTTCTGAATATTCTCAAATAAATCTTTCCGGCAAATCCCGTAAGAAAAGAGGGCGTAAACTCGCTCATAACGCCCTCGCTATCAACCGTTCTGCCGTGAAAAATATCGAGCGCGCGCGCGTTTATTCCGAATGTTTTTAGACCGTCAATCAATTCCTGCGTTCCGGGATGCCAAAACGGGATCGGAGTTAAAATCACGATATTCATACAAGATTTACAGATCGAGAAACTTAAAATATTCTTTCCATTCCCCGATGTCTTTCCAGCTTTTTTCGCTGACCGGAAAAACGCCGACTTTGCGGTTTTGTTCCTTGAGTTTCTCGATCAGGGTTATGATATGAAAAAAAGTGTTTTGAGGAATTTCCTTTATCAAATGAGGTTCTAAAATATAAAGCCCGGAATTGATCAAAAAAGTCATCTCCGGTTTTTCGGTCAAATTTTTCAAAACACCGTTTTCTCCCGTCTCGATCGTTCCATACGGCAGAGAAAGATGTTTTAACGCCGCGACGACGGTCAGTTCGTTTCCGGCTTCTTTATGATACGACATAATTTCGGAATAATCCTGATCAACCATTATGTCGCAGTTGGTAACAAAAAACGTGTCCCTGATCTCGCCAGCCAGAAGATGAAGACTGCCCGCCGTGCCGAGCGGAATTTCTTCTCTGAAAAAAGAAATATTGAATTTTTCGTTGACGTGGTTATCCAGATAATATTCGATCATCTCGGCTTTATAATTGACCGAAATAAAAAAATCATGACAGCCGTATTCGGCAAAGCTCTCCATAATTTCTTCGAGAATGGTTTTGTCGCCGATCGGTATCAGAGGTTTCGGCAAAACGTTGGTCAGAGGTTTAAGCCGCGTCCCTTTGCCGCCCGCCATAATGATCACGGGCGCGGAAATCCGGTTTTTTTTCCGCTTCGATTCGCCGCCGATAATGTCTTCCCAGAAAATAACGTCTTTCAAAAAGCCTTCATCGTCAATTACGGGCATACTTTCGGTTCTGAGTTCGATCATTTTCCGCCGGATGCTTTCTTCGGGTTCGTTTACATTTGCAACCGTGATGATCGAGCGAATAATTTCCGTTACCGGAGCGTCCAAATTTTTCTGGTTGATGATCGCCCGCTGAATATCGCCGATGCTCAGCACGCCGATAAATTTTTCGCCCTCGACGATTATCAGGAGTTTCTGATTTATCGCGTCCATTATTTTTAATGCCGATAAAATGGTCGTGTCGGGCGGTATCAGATTATTCGCTTTCATCTTTGACAAAATTTTCCTTGAACAGACCGTAAATCAAAACGTCGTGATAGCTTCCGTTCCAAAAATAATGCTGTTTTAATTCGCCTTCTTTTTCGAATCCCAGCTTTTCGTAAAGATAAATCGAATTTGCGTTAAACGAGATCACTTCGAGCGCGATTTTTTTGAGGTTTAGAAAATTAAAAGCATAATCAAAAAGAATTTTCATCGCATCTTTCCCAAAGCCTTTGCCGCGAAATTTTTTTTCGGGAATCGCGATTCCGAACATACAGTTTCTCGAAATCCAATCAATATTGCCCAGTTGAACAAAACCGACGGCATTCGATTCGGCAATCGTTTCGATAACGAAATAAATAGTTTTATTCGATTTGTCGCTCATTACCGATTCGAGCCACTCTTTTTCGATGCCCTGATGTTTCGGAAAACGGAAACTTCTCGTCAGACCGATATAATCCAAATCATTCCGCCATCTGAAAAACAGATTTTCATCGCCGTTTTGCAACGGTCTCAATTTTATGTTTTCTCCCAAAAGCATACTTGATTTTGTAAATCTGGAATATAACCACTCTTGATATCAGTGGCTGTAGAGTAATTTTCTCATAAAACTAGTCAACCGAATTGTATTTTTTAAAATCATCATCAAAATTTAACCATTTTTTGAAAAAAAAGAACAATTTGAAGACAGTAAAATTTCAATATGCGTGAAATATCAACAACTTATACCCATTTGCAAAATTTTGCGCGTTTCCACATTGCCAGCGAACTCAAAAAATATAAAAATAATGTTCTATAAACGATGACTTACAAGCAGATAATAAATGATTGAAATATATACGGTAAATAATCTCGAATGGAACCATTATTTGAATTTTTTTGAACCGACCAGTAATCAGCTTCATTACACGTCAGAATACCATCAATTATTCTCAGACGAGAAAAATGAACCAATTTTATTTGTATATAAAGAAAACTCGAATATTTTCTTTTACCCTTTTATAAAAAGACCTGTAAACCATAATTATTACGATATAACCAGTGTTTTCGGCTATACCGGACCAATTACAACTTGTCGAGATAACGACTTTGTTATCAATGCGAATCGGAATTTGACAAATTATCTTTATGAAAACAGAGTTGTATCCGAATTAATCAGATTTAATCCTATTAATGATAATCATGAGATTTTCGCCAACCGAAATTTATTAAAACTTACACAGGTTAAAGATTATATTGTGGTGGAAACACGAAAATCGTTTGATGAATTGTTTTCGCGTTTTATTCCAAGACTAAGAACGCAAATCAGGAAAGCGGAGAGGAATTATGACGATCTTGTAAAACAAACAACAAATCCGAAGACGCTTCAAAAATTCTTTGATCTTTACAAATCGCATATGATTCAACTTAATGCAAGTGATTATTATCTATTTAATGACGGATATTTTGAAAACCTTACAAAATTAGTTCAAAGCAGTGGATTTCTGATATATGCAGAAGAAAATGAAGAGATTATCGCAGGTTTGCTGGTTCTTAATCATAACACTGTAGCCTACTCTCACCACAACGCGAGAGATATTTCCAAACCTCAATCGTCGCTCTTAAATAAGTTATTTCATTGGAAAGCCATTCAAAAATTATGTGAAAATCAAATAGATTATTTTTTATTGGGCGGAGGTGTAACAAATGACGCTGATGATAACTTATTGAAATTCAAAAAAGATTTTGGCGGAGCAGCCAAAAAACTCTGGCTAGGCAAAAGAATTATTAATGAAAGTGCTTATTCAGAGTTATGTCAAGAATGGGAAATGCGTTATCCGCAGCTATCGGAAAAATACAGTTCATATATTGATAAATTTCATTTTACAAGCTAAAAACCGCTTTCATTGAGACTTGAAGCCAACGTTGAACATATAAACCGGATATCTTCCGAACTTAAAGACGCATACATCGGCAGAGTCATCTCGTTGTCCGTAACATATTCCGTTTCGGGCAGGACGGCTTTGTAATCTTCATAGATCGAAAAACGATGAATCGCCGGGTAATGCACGCTCGTCTGGATTCCGGCTTGATGAAGCCGTTCTCTGACCGCCTCTCTTTTTTCCGCCGTCGAATTACTTAAAACAACCGGCATTATATAATTTGAAACAAATTCCGTGTTGTCACGAAACGGAACGATCACGCCGGGAATTTCGGACAAACATTTTACATAATCGGCTCTTACTTTTTGCCTTTCGACCAGATCGGCTTTCAATTTTTTCAATTGAGCGATGCCGATCGAAGCGCGTATATCGTCCATCCGAAAATTGTAGCCGAGTTCGACGACATCATAAGCGGTCGCGTGTCCTCTGGCGCGCTGGTATGACATCGTCGTCATTCCGTGCGAGCGTAGAAGCCTTATTCTTTTTGCCAGATCGCCGTCATCGGTAACGATCATTCCGCCTTCGCCGGTTGAAATATTTTTATTCGAGAAAAAACTGAAACAACCGATGTCGCCGATCGTTCCGAGCTTTTTCCCCTTGTATTCCGACAGCGGTCCGTGACAGGCATCTTCGATTATTTTCAAATTATGCTCTCTGGCAAGAGCCGTTATCCCGTCCATCTCGCACGGGAAACCTGCCATATGAACGACCATCACGGCTTTTGTCTTCGGCGTTATGAGTTTTTTTATTTTTTCGGCATCTATATTGATATGTTCCGCACTTTTTACGTCGCAGAAAACCGGAGTCGCGCCGACGTATCTGATCGAATTGACCGATGCGACGAATGTCAGCGACGGGCAAATCACCTCGTCGCCTTCGCCGACATCCAAAACTCTTAGAGCGAGATGCAGCGCATCGGTGCAGTTGCTGAGCGAGACGGCGTGTTTGACCGACAGCATTTCGGCGAAAAGCTTTTCGAACTCCTCGCATTTCGGTCCGGTCGAGATCCATTTCGATCTTACCGCCTCCAAGACCGCCTGTTCTTCGGCTTCGTTAAAATTCAGCTTAAATAAAGGTATCCGGTATTCCATATTTCAGACGTTGTATCGGTCGGCTTTGTAGCGGCTTAAATTTTTCGGATCGGTAAACCATTCGATCGTTTCCTTCAGACCTTCTTCCAGAGAATATCGCGGCTCGAATCCGGTCAATTGCTTGATCTTGGAATTGTCGCCCCAAAGACGAAAGACTTCGGATTTTTCCGGTCGAAAGCGTTCCTTGTCTTCGATAAATTCGACATCGGCATTCATCAGTTTGGCGATTAACTCAAAGGTTTCACGCATCGAAACTTCAAAATTGCTGGCAATATTCACTTCCTGCCCGATGGCTTCATCGCATTCAGCCAATTCGAGAAATCCGCGGCAGGTGTCTTTGACAAAATTAAAATCCCGCGTCGGAGAAAGATCGCCGAGTTTTATCTTCTTTTTGCCGTTCGAGATTTGAGAAATGATCGTCGGAATGATCGCTCTCGCCGATTGTCTGGGACCGTATGTGTTAAAAGGTCGGGCGATCACGACCGGCAGATCGAAGGCGTTGAAAAAACTCATCGCCATCATATCCGCGCCGATTTTTGAAGCCGAATACGGCGATTGCGGCTGTTTCGGATGCTCTTCGTTGATCGGAACGTAGAGAGCTGTGCCGTAAACCTCCGAGGTCGAGGTAACGATTGTTTTTCGGACGCCGTTTTCTCTCGCCGCCTGACAGATATTGAGCGTTCCCTTGACATTCGTATCCACATAGCTGTCCGGCGCGACGTATGAAAATGGAATGGCGATCAATGCCGCCAGATGAAATATTACGTCAACGTCTTTGGCGATCAATTTGCAAAAATGCGGGTCGCGTATGTCGCCCGAAACCACTTCCAGATTTTCATCTTCGACGCCTTCGAGCCAGCCCCAAAAATTAAATGAATTGTAGTAGGATAATGCCCTGACCTGATATTTTTTTTCGAGCAGAAATTCGGTCAGATGCGAGCCGATAAAACCGTCTGCTCCGGTAACTAAAACTCTCATATTTTGCAGATTTTTATAAATTATTAAATGGATTAAATCAGATTAAAAACTGCCCAATTTCTCCTTCTTAAAAAGCTTCCGGTAAGTATCGTAAATAAACCGGAGTTTTTTCTTGTCGTTCGGGTAATCCCAATACCATTTTGCGGGCAGATTGATGATTCTTTCAAATTCATCAGGCGGGATTTGTAATTTTTTTGAAATATATTGTTTTTCTTCTTCAACTTTTATCGGATCATACGGCTTGGTTTTTAATTGTTCGAGAGCGTCTTCGCGGCTCACGTCGCCCAGACAAATCTGCGATGAAAGCGTTGCCCGGCGGTAATCAATCGGGAATTTTTCATACAGATAGTATGATTGAATAAAACCTGTGTATTTCGATTCGTAATGTTTGCCGCCGTAAAATTTCCAATCCAGATTTTCCTTCAAAAAATTCATCGCGTCTTCTTTGACGTAAGGAACATAGTTAAGCAGATAAATAATTTTGATCCCTCTGACCAATTTGTAATACATTTCCTTTTCGAAACCGAAAGTCGGAAATTTTTTTATTTTTTTCTGCCCGAAGGTTTTCTGGATATAGTTGAAATATCTCATATCCTTGGCGTTGTAATGCCAGCTTCCGGGAAGGATGCCTTCGGTCGCAAAATTTCCGCCGCTGATGATGTATTTGACATTGTATTTTGCCGCGAAATAATGCAAGGCGGCGGGAATAGCCATATCGGTCGGCGTTTCGGCTTCGGGAACGGAGGCTTTTAAAAATGCAAGCTGGATGTCTTTGAACTCTTCCCAGTCGAGAACGTAGCTTTCGTAATCAATGTCGAGTTTTCGGGCGACATTTTTGACGTTCAATACGGCTTCTTCCGAATTCCAGCCGTTGTCCATATGAACCGCCAGCACGCGCAGTCCCTTTTGTCTGGCGACATAAGCCGTGTAACAACTGTCCGTTCCGCCGCTGATTCCGACCACGCAGTCATATTCGCTCCCTTTCCCGGCGCGTTTCATATCTTCGACGATGCGTTCGAGCGCGTCGTCGCTCTCTTTTCCTTGATATTTATGCTTGGCTCTTTTTGTGAGAAATTCCGTGCAGTGGTTGCAATTTCCCTTTTCGTCAAAAGTTATTTCCAGATCCGTCGTGTCCATTACACAACGGTTACATTGCCGATATTCCCTTGTTCTCATATTATTCAAAATTCAACTCGTTTTTGTCCGGGTAATTGATCAGCACGCCCCGTTTTTTGCTTTGATAGACAAAAAGACTTCCCGCCGCCAAACCGTTCGCATAACCGTTTTTGTAAGCGTCGGTCAAATCTTTTTTCGAACCCGCACCGCCTAGAGCGACGACCGGAATGCTTATCGAAGCGGAGATTGATCTGATCAATTCGACATCATAGCCGTCCATCAATCCGTCTTTTTCGATTGACTGAACGATCAATTCGCCCGCGCCTTTTTCTTCCATCAAACGGGCGAATTCCAACGGCGTGTATTCGGTCGAACGGGTTCCGCTCAAAACCCACGTTCTCTGACCTCTGAACAATTTCTTTTTCACATCCAGACAGACGACAATCGTTGACGATCCGAACGCTTCGGAGGCTTCCCTGATAAAATCGGGATTCTGAGCCGCGCGGGTATTGATTATAACTTTTTCCGCGCCGGCGTTGATGACCCCTCTGATGTCCTCGACGGATTTGATTCCGCCGCCGACGGCAAACGGCATATTCGCTTCTTCGCCGACATTCTTGACAAAATCCAGCGAGATCAGACGGTTGTTCAGCGACGCTTCGATGTCCAGAAACGCCAATTCATCGGCTTTCAAATCATTAAAAATTCTGACGGCATTGATCGGATCGCCGATGTATTTGTGATTCTTGAATTGGATTGATTTGACCAAAGCCAGATTTTTTAATAATAAAACGGGTATAATTCGCGGTCGAAACATTAGAGTTCAATAAAATTTTTTATCAATTGCGCTCCGGCATCGTGGCTCTTTTCCGGGTGATACTGCACGCCGAATATATTATCTTTTTCGACGGCTGAAGCGAAAATATAATCATACTCGGTTTCATTCAGCAAATCAGACTGATCGTTTGCTTTTAAATGATATGAATGCACGAAGTAAAATTCCGATAGTTCGGGAATATTTTTCATCAGCGAACTTCTGCTTTTTAAAAAAATCTGATTCCAGCCCATATGCGGGATTTTGTATTTCAGTTTGTCCGAAACCCGAAATTTTACGACTTCGGCATCAAACCAGCCCAACCCTTCGGCGTCTCCTTCTTCGCTTTTTTTCGCCAAAAGCTGCATTCCCAGACAAATTCCGAGAATCGGTTTTTTCCTGACCAAAACGGCTTCGTGCAAAGTATCGAGTAAATTCAGTTGCTTCAAATTCGACATCGCTTTCCCAAAATGACCGACACCCGGAAGAATCAACTTGTCGCTGTCTTCGATATCTTCCGGCTTTGACGAAACCACCGTCCGAACCTTCATTTTGTCCAGAATTTTCCTGACGGAATTAAGATTTCCCATCCCGTAATCAACAATTACCAATTTCGATGACATATCTTTTATTGCAAATTCGCTTACTCGCCCCTAGCGCAAATTCTTGATAATTTCCGCCAGCCGACCGGTTTGTCTGACTCTCGAATACTGCTCGATGCCGTCTGACGCGCAACTCACAAACCCGTTTTCCCGAACTTCGATAATCAGTTCCCGAAGAGTTTCTTTCAGATGCCGCGAATCATTTATAACTATACCCGAATTTGTCGCGATTATCATATCCGCCTGCAGCCGTTTGCTTTCCGTTTCTATTTCGTCAATCCAAAAAAACTCCTTTTTCAGCCGCTCGGCTTCCGCGTCGTTTTCATAACAGAGCACTATTTTGCGCCTGACCGCCAAATAATCGAATATTTTTGTTCCGAGAACGGAATAGTCGTTGAAAAGCAGGCAAACATTCTGCCGCGAGACGGCTTTTGCCAACTCCAGATTATCCATTCTCGGATGAAAATGAGTATGTTTTTCGAGTAGCCGGTATTTTTCGTTCAGAACCTTTTTTATTTCGGGTTCTTTATTGATGCCGTAAAAATGCATTTCCAAACCCGAACCGTTGTTTTCGGCTAAAATCTCATCGCAACCCCTGAGAAAACTCTCAACCGGATGCGAATCGTAGATCGTTCCGGCAAAAGCGATTGATAAACTTTCGCCCGACTGTTTGATGCCGCCGGTTACTTTTAATATTTCGGGATCAAAACCATTATAGATTATTTCGAAGTCTTTGCCCTTGATGTTCCGTTCGATCTGCTTCTGGATAAAAGTGGAAACGGTAGTTACTTTTTTCGCGTTTTTTATGAACCTCTTTTCAAAAAAAGCGCACCAGCGTTTATAAATCCGGCTTTTGGTAGTTTTGTCCTGAATCCACGCATCGCGGTAATCGGCGATCCACGGAACGGAATATTTCCGGCTCAGTCTTGAAGCGTATTTGAACAAGACGAACGGATCGCCCGTCGCAATTATGCAGTCAACTTTATTGTTTTTTAAAAACTCTTCAGCCGCATAATAGAGTTCTTTTTTATTACCGATGTAAAAGATAAATTGCAGAAATTCAAAATAAGACGAAATCAATTTCCTAATCAAGCGAAATCTGTTTTCTCCGTATTTTAAAAGTATCCTGTTTCCCAAATTCGGTCTGAACGGGGTTTTGATAACGATTCCTTTTGAATTTTTTTCCACCTCAGCCGAATCCGAGTAACCCGCGGAAATATAATCGAGATTATTTCCGAATCTGTTTGACCACTGCCGCGTGACGACAACCGGCTGAACGTCAAAAAGATGGAGATACTTATACCAGCTAAACGGGCGCAGACCTCCGACCGACACATATGGTGGAAAATCGTATGCAAGTATAAGCAGTCTGGTCATCGCTGATCTAATATTGATTTTCTTTATAAATCGCCAATGTTTTTTCGATTACATTAACCAAATTTCCGGTTTGTAATTTTCGTGAGAATTTTTCGATATTCACGGAGCTGCATTCAATAAACCCGTTGGTTTCAAATTCCGTATAAAGCTTGTGTAAGACCGACCTCAGATGATTTGCGTCCTTGACCACAATACCGGAATTTGTTTCTTCGATCACCTGCTCCTGTAAATGCTCGTTATCCAAACCCGGTTCTTCCATATTATAGAATTTTTCCTTCAACTCGCTTGCCTCTTCATCATCGCCGTAACATAAAATAATCCGGCGTTTCAGACCGAGATAATCGTAAATTTTTGTTCCCATATAGGAGTAATAATTAAATAAAAGAAAAACATTGTCTGAAGCAAGTTTTTCAAGCATTTTTTCATTCGGCATTTTCGGATATATTTTGACGACCGGTTCGAGATTTTGAAATTCGTTTTCGACCAAATCTCTGATTTTATTTTCGATATTAATACCGTAAAAATTTATCTCGAACCGCGGAGTTTCCCGAAAACTTCCGGCAAAATCATTACAGACGCGCAGAAAACTTTCTATCGGATGCCAGTTATAAATTGTTCCGGCAAAACCGATGCTCAATTTTTCATTCGACTGACTGATTTTTCTAACTTTTCCGATGGCATCCGGGTCAAATCCGTTCGGCACGATATAAAACGATTTATCCGACACCAAATTTTCGATCTGTCTTTGAAAAAATTTAGATACGGTAGTTATCGCCCCGGCATTAGACAAGATTCTTTTTTCGAGAAAAGCGTCCCAGAATTCAGGTATTCCGGTCTCTCTTCTTTTTTTATCCTGTGTCCAGGGATCACGGTAATCGGCGATCCACGGGATTCCGTGTTTTTTGCTCAGTTCGGATGCGTATTTAAATAATATAAATGGCTCGCCGGTCGCTATTATTATATCCGCTTTATTCCCGGACAGGAATTTGTCGGCTTCAAAATAAAGTTCGGATTTCGGTCCGACCTTGAAAAAAAACTGGCTGAACTCGTAAAACAGCGAAATAAATCTCCGCAGAAGTTTGAATCTGGATTCGCCGTATTTGAGCAGTAATCTATTGGAAAGATTCGGAGCGTAGGGAGTTTTGATAACAATTCCTTTGTCCGATCTTTCAACAATGGTTTCGTCCGCTTCGCCCGCCGCGATGTAATCCAGATGATTGCCGTGCCGGTTGCCCCACTGCCGCGTGACGACAACCGGAAACACGTCGAACTCGCCGAGGTATCGAAACCAGCTAAACGGGCGCAGACCTCCGACCGAAACATACGGAGGATAGTCATATGCAAGAATAAGTATTTTCTTCATCTTAAATCAGCCGCTGTAGTTGAACGATCTCAGCCAGCCCTTTTTTCTCTTGATTCACAAAGAGAAATTTCTGTTGATATTATTGCCGTCTGATCTGAGCGACCAACTCGATTGCTTTTCTCGAATCTTCCAAACCAAACCCATTGCCTGCTATAATATTTTGATAACAAAGCGTATGTAAATCGGTAAATCCTTCGCTGAATTCAAACGATTCCTGGTCAATAAGAATCGAGCGAAATGTTCTTTTCCCCTCTTTTTTCGCGTCTTCCGGCAAGTCGTTTTCATCAATGCTCAGATGCCATCTGACATTTGCTCGTTCGAGTTTGATTACGCCGCTTGCGCCTGTCAATTCGTGATATTTCACGTCAGTTTCCAAAACGCCGCCGAAAATCCAGATCAGCATATCAAAAAAATGAACGCCGATGTTTGTTGCGATCCCGCCCGATTTGTTAATGTCGCCTTTCCAACTGTATTTATACCAGTTACCGCGCGACGTGATGTATTTCAGATCAACTTCAAATTTTTTTGTTCTGGCGGACTCGTCAACCATTTTTTTTAAGGCAATGACGTTCGGATGGAGCCGAAGCTGAAGAATCGTAAAAATGCGTTTTCCGGTTTCCGCTTCGATCTCGGCAAGCGCGTCCACGTTCCAGGGATTCAGAACGAGCGGTTTTTCGCAAATCACGTCCGCGCCGTGTCTCAATCCGAAACGAATATGCGCGTCGTGCAGATAGTTCGGCGAACAGACGCTGACATAATCGAGATTGACGCCCTGCCGTTTGAGTTTTTCGATATGCCGGTCAAAGCGTTCGAACTCGACAAAAAAATCGGCGCGCGGAAAATAACTGTCCAGAATCCCGACCGAATCGAACGGATCGAGCGCGGCGATCAAATTATTCCCGGTTTCTTTAATCGCTTTCAGGTGACGCGGAGCAATATAACCGGCGGCTCCGATGAGTGCGAAATTTTTCATACGATTTTTTTTAGAAATTTCCAGGATTTCTATAAATCATAGTTGCCAAACTTATTTAATTCAAAATAACGAATCTGTTCTTCGCCGTTTTCAAACATCGAACCCGTGATTACCGGCGAGTCCGATTTGTATTCATGAACGAGCAGTAATCCCGAACGGCATTTGACCAAAAACTTCCCGTTCGGAAAAACTTCGGCAACCGTTCCGAACGGCTCGTCGCGGTAGCCGAAATCCGCCAGATCGGTTTCAAAGATCGCGGCGCGGTAAATTTCCACTTTTTCGCCTTTCAGATAAGAATACGCCCCGTTAAACGGCTTGGTAACAGCGCGGATATGTCTTTCGATGTAGAAAATATCACGCTCCCAATCAATCAAACTGTCTGACGGATTGCGTTTCGGGTAATAGGTCGGCGAAGCGTCTTTTTGTTTTTTTAAAGTAAAACGATTTTCAAGCAGATCCGGCAAATTCTTGAGAATCAGATGCTTCATCGCCAGAGTGTTCTTAAAATGCATCGTCTCGGCGGTATCTTCAGCTTGGATGCTGAACAAAAACGTATCGAGAATATCGCCCGAATCAACCCCCGCGTCATATTTGAAAAGATTCGTGTAGAAAAATTTTCGGTCTTCGATAATTGACCAATTCATCGGCGAGCGTCCGCGTCCGTGCGGCAGATCCATCGAACTGCCGTGCATTCCGAAAACGCCGGTCGAAATATTTTGAAGAATTTCATCGGGAATCAATCTCTGCCAGCCGATCACAAAAGCCAAATCCAGCTTTAGCGATTTGATATTTTTGATGTCTTCGGAATTTTTTAACTTATAGCTTTCAGCCTGATAAACATTGATCTTTAATTTATCCGCAATTTCGCGCAGGTCGCAGTAATCGGCAACTTTGTTTTTTTCACCCAGATTTTCGTCAATCGTGATCAGGTGCGAAACTTTCTGTTTTTCCGACAGTGCTTCCAGGATAAATCCGGTTGTCGTCTTACAGCCGAAAACGGCAATTTTTTTCATCGTTTGCTCAGATGTTCCCTGTATGGCTGGCAGTTTTCGCCGACATGGGAATGTAAAAACATTTCCTGTCTGACGATGTGATTATGAAGCACGGTTATGTTCGAGTCGCCCGTGCCTTGCCACCATATCGGATGAATTAATAAATGAATCGTGTCTTTTTTCTTGAACTCCACGCTTTCGAGCGGATGCCCGAATCGAAAAAAACCCTGCGAGTCCGAAATATATTTTATGTCTTTAAAGAATTTGGTTTGATAAGTATGTTCGACACCGTCCAGTTTTTCATCGAAATTCAAAAAAAATTCGTTCGGGCGGTGAATACTGATTATTTCGATTTTCGTCTTAAAGGTTTTCTCAAACACTTCGCGTTCAAATCTGAAACCTTCCAAATAATCTTCGCCGTAAACAACCGGATCGAAATGCAGGCTGATCTGATGTCCCTGTTCCTTGATTTGCAAAACGTAATTTATATTTCTTTTCGAAAGTAAATTATAGGAATCGCTCCTCAGTAAAAAAAAGTAAGTGGCTTTTACTCCAAGCTCAATTTCTACAGCGGCGATTTCATTTGCATAACAGCAATCGAAATCAATATCGTGGCGAAGTATCAGTTGCCGTTTCGGTTTGAGGGCGGAAGTAAAATACACGGGGCGGTAGCCGTTATCCAGAAAAGCACCGATCAGTTCTTTATACGAACCGAGATATTTTTGATCTTTGATTGCGGCGGCTTCATTTTTCATACATTTACTTTCCGATCAGTTTGTTTAAAGACGGCGATTTTAAGCTATCCGATTTTTTTTACCGACGAATTTTCCAAAACATATTTTTCGCCGGATTCGGGACAGACCGCTTCGCCGTTTTCGTCGAAATTAAGGCGATGTCCGTATTCGCTCATCCAGCCAACCTGCCGCGAAGGATTCCCGACAACCAGGGCAAACGGCGGAACGTCTTTTGTAACGACCGCGCCCGCGCCGATAAAGGCGAATTCGCCGATATCGTTGCCGCAGACGACGGTCGCGTTCGCGCCGATCGAGGCGCCGCGCCCGACGCGCGTTTTTTGATATTGGTCGCGCCGGAGAACCGCGCTCCGCGGATTGATGACGTTCGTAAAAACCATCGAAGGACCTAAGAAAACATCGTCCTCGCAGATCACGCCCGTGTAGATCGAAACATTGTTTTGGACTTTGACGTTTTTGCCCAGGATCACGTCCGGCGAGACGACGACGTTCTGCCCAATATTACAGCCGTCGCCGATCTTGCAGTTCGGCATAATGTGACTGAAATGCCAGATTTTTACGCCTTCGCCGATTTCCGCGCCGTCGTCAATGACGGCGGTTTCATGTGCAAAATATTTTTTCTCGCTCATTATGCCGTTCGCGCCTTCACAAAAAATTCCTTCACGATTTCGATTATATAATTTTGTGTTTCGTCGTCCATTTCCGTGTGAACCGGAAGCGACAGAACCGACGCGCAGAGCTTTTCCGTTACAGGTAAATTGAAATCCGGCGAAACATAATTTTTAAATGCGTCCTGCCGGTAGAGCGGCACGGGATAATAGATCATCGAAGGAATATCTTTTTCGCCCAGATGTTTCTGCAATTCGCCGCGCCTGCCGCCGCCAATTTGCAAAGTGTATTGATGAAAAACATGCGTCGAATTCTTTTCGCGCGCGGGCGTTTGCAGTTCCTCGATACCGGCAAACGCTTCGTCGTATTTTTCCGCTACCCTTGAACGCGCCGCGCAGTAATCGTCGAGATATTTTAATTTGACGCTTAAAATAGAAGCCTGCAAAGAATCGAGCCGCGAATTGACGCCGATCACCGAATGATAATATTTCTTTGCCTGACCGTGATTGGCGATCATCCGTATTTTTTGCGCCAGCTCGTCGTCGTCGGTAAACACCGCGCCGCCGTCGCCGTAGCATCCGAGATTTTTCGACGGGAAAAACGATGTGCATCCGATATGCCCGACAGTTCCGGTCTTTTTGCGCTCGCCGTCCGGTAAAATATAATCCGCGCCGATCGCCTGCGCGTTGTCTTCGACGACAAAGAGATTATGTTTTTCGGCGATTTCCATGATCGGCGACATATCCGAACTTTGACCGAAAAGATGAACGGGAACGATTGCCTTTGTTTTCGGCGTGACCGCCTTTTCGATGATTTCCGCCGTCGTGTTAAAAGTGTGTTCGTCAACCTCGACCATTACGGGCTGAAGTTTTAACAAAGCGATAACTTCGGCGGTCGCAACGTATGTAAATGACGGAACGATCACCTCGTCGCCCGGTTTCAAATCGAGCGCCATCAACGCGATCTGCAAAGCGTCAGTCCCGTTAGCGCACGGGATAACATTTTTGACATCGAGATATTTTTCAAGTTCGTGCTGAAACTGCCTGACCTGCGGACCGTTGATAAACGCGGTCGAGGCGATACAATCTAAAACGGCTTGGTCAATTTCGGATTTGATGGATTCGTATTGACTTCTCAAATCAACCATTTGAATATTTTTTGTTACCTGCATACTGAAAAGCCTGAGGAAAATTATAAATTCAACACGAAATCTTTTAAATTTCAAATCCCTCTGTATCCTGCACTCTGAAGCTGAATTATTTTATTTTGATTTGACTCATTTACGAGCCGAGCGTAAAAACTTCGTCCGCAACTTCCGAATCAACGAGTATTTCCTTTGCCTTGAAGTCGGCGTAGATCGTGAATTGTCCCATATCGAAGCGTTGGGCGTAGCGTTCGGGTATAAACGCGCCTTTGACATCGAGCAGTTTGTCAATCTCGACCGAGGTTGTGACGGTTCTGCCGTTGTAATCGTAGCTCGCTTCGTAGGATTTTATTTGTCCGTTTTTTTCGTCGGTAAAAAAATCGGTGTAAAAGCCTTCGGGCGAAGTGATGCGAAAGCCTTTTCGCTTTTTATGTTTTTCCGGCAGAGCGGAAACCGTGAAATTTTCGGTTTCAATCTTTTGCAGCAGAGGCAAACCGAGCCGGTTGATCGGCGGAAGCGTTACGGTGCTGATCGAAGATCGTGTCGTTACGCCGTCGGAAACCTGTTTGAATGACTGAATCGCCGCGTTGACCTCGAGTCGGTATTTTTCGCCCGCGAGAATCATCGCAAAGGTTGCCGGAAAAGTCGCCGTCGGCGAACCGGAAACGCTTGCCGTGCCGCGCACGACGAGTGTTTTCATATCTTTAAATTTATCGCCGCCGTGCGCCGCGAGCGCGGCTTTTGCCGTTTCGAGCGGAGTTTGGTCGGTTTGTTTAACCGATTTAGACGAAGCTTTTTTCGTTTCGGTCTGCGGCGATTTTTCTTCCTTTTGGGCAAACGCGTTCACGGCAAATAAAACGAGTAATGTTACTGCAAAAATCTTTTTCATAATAATTCCGGTAAAATTTTACATACTTCCTCACGATCGTATTTCTGACTAAAAACGAAAGGATGAAGAACAAAGTTTTTCGTTTGTCCTTCACCCTTTGTATTTTACTCGCTATTCGCGGTTCTTACCAGCTAAACCGCGCCTGAAGTTCGACTCTACGGTTGCCGCCGCTTCCGCCGCCGCCGAAACCGAAACCTCCGGCGGTCGAAACAGGCTGACCGAAAAACGGCGAGTTCAAACTCGAAACCGGATTGCCTTCGTTGACGGTGTTGAACAGATTATTGATTCTGACACCGAGGTTCAAGTTATACGGTTTGCGTTCTCCGCCGCCGCCGAATCCGCCGAACCCGCCGCGCGGTCCGCCGCCGCCGCGTCCGCCGCGTCCGGCTCCGGGGATTCCGCCGCCGCGCGGTCCGCCGCCGCCTTGTCCGGTGTTAGCCGCCGGTTCTGCCGATTTTCCGAATCCGAAGTTTCTCGAAATATTCATGCTGACATTAAAGAATGAAGGTCCGCGCCCGTAATTTCTCGGAATGATCGCGTTCGGATCATTGATTCCGCTGATGTCGCAGAAATCGTAGGTCAGACCGCGCCGCAGACATTCCTGATTGAGCTGGGCGAAAGTCGGTCGTTCCGTAAAGACCGAATCGCCGTTCGTGTCAATTCCTCTGACAATATTAAACGGGCTTCCCGAACGGAAAATGATGAACGGATTAAGACGAATATCGAACGGCGCGGTAAACGCCCCGCCGAAGAAAACGCTGTGGCGGATGTCGAACGAAGCGCGACCGTATTCGCCGGTTTCATCGTATGTATAAGCCGGAAAACCAGCCGACGAGCCGCCGCCGAATCCGCCGAATCCGCCGAAACTGTCGGTGTCGCCCTCGGCAAATCCGAGCCGGTAATTGCCGAAAAACGAAATTTTCGGATTAACGAAAGCGCGGAAATTGACGATAAATTGCTGCTGCTCGAAAACGCCGCTCGATTCGTATTGATAGATGTTTCCGCCGAGCGGGTCGGGACGCAGCGCGTTCAATGCGTCAACGCCCGTCGGGCAGGTCGTCGGAGTCGGGCAGATCGGTGCGTTGATATTGCGCGAACGCAGAAGATGCAGATTTCTCGACCAGACGTAAAACGCCGAAACATTCAGATTGAACGGCAATTGGCGTTCGACACCGACCGCGCCCTGAATCGTGTAGGGCGACCGCAGATCATCGGCGATGATGCGGCGCGTTGCGGTTTGCGGCGCGAGGGCGGCGATCTGCTCGGCGGTCGGCACGTTCGACGCAACGCCGTCGCGCGTAAACGTAACCTGACCTAAAAGTGCCGGATCGGAAACGATAAACTGCCGTTGGCTGATGCCGTCGAGCCGTTCGGCGTTGAGAACAAGATTTTGTCCGAAGCGGTCATAAAAGATGCCGAAGCCGCCGCGAATCACTGTCTTCGGCGCGCGCGCGCCGCCCGCTCCGGGCGAAAACGCGAAACCGAAACGCGGCGCGAAATTGAAATTATCCGAGATGTTCGTCTGGTTTTCGTAGCGCAGACCGAAGCTCAAAGTCAACTTCTGATTGACGCGCCAGTCGTCGGTGATGAATGCGCCGATGTCATATTGCGAAACCGATGCCTCGGGATTTCCGGTCGTAATTGAAAATTGACTCGGAAAATAAAGCGGGTTGTCATCACCCAGAACATTCGCTCTGAACTGCTCGATCGAAGAAACGCGACCGTCGCCGTCAAGGTCATACGGATTATTCGCCGCCACAAAACCGTTAAAGGTAAACGTCCCGCCGTAATTCGATTCCGAACGGTCGGTGATGCTCACGCCGCGCAGACGCGCGCCGAATTTGATGGCGTGCTGGGCGTTTTTGCCGAGGCTCGTCGTCGTGTAGTTCTGCAATTCCCAATTTTTTTCCTTGCTGAAATTATTTCCGATCTGCGCCCCGCCGCCGGTGAACGAAGACGAAACGTTGACGGTAGGAATGGTGTTGTCGCCGACTTGCTCGCTGTTTTCAAATTCGTATCGAAAGCGCGTTTCGTTAACCGTTTTCGGGTTAATGATCATTGTTTCGGTTAATTGAATGTCGTGTTCGACATTTTCCGAAATATAGGCGCGGTCGAGAAGCGAGAAACCGCCGACACCGGCATTTTCGCGCGTGTCGCGTTCAAACGAATAGCGCACGACCAGAGTATTTTTATCATTGATCGCGTAATCGAAACGCGGGCTGATCTCGAACCGGCGCGTCGGAACGGTGAATTCTTCATTAAAATTGACGATGTTCAGATTCTGGTCGAGAACGACGGCATTGACCGCCGAGCCGTTGTCAATGTCGCGTTTGCTGACATCGAGAAAAAACGACGCTTTGTTTTTGATAATCGGACCGGAAACATTTCCGCCGAAAAACCGCGTCTGGCTTGGCGCGCGGTTTAAGGCGAACGGATTGCGCGAATTAAAACTTTCATCATTAAAGTTCATAAACGCCTGTCCGCGGAATTTATCCGAACCGGGCTTGGTTAAAATCTCAATACGCCCGAAACCTAAACGGTCGTATTCCGCCGAAAACGGATTTTGATTGATGCGGATCTCCCGAATTGCTTCTTTCGGCGGAATGCGTCCGCCCGTGAAACCGTCAATATAAATCTGTCCGCCGTTCGGTCCGGCTGATGCTCCGGCGAGTGCCTGAAGCGCGGCTTCGAGTTCTTCCGGGTCGTCCGGCAAAGCTTCCAAATCTTCGTTTTTCAAAACCGTCGCGCTCAGATTGCTGTTCGGATCTGTTCCGATCTGGCTGTCGCCCGAAACGTCAACATTTTCCTCGACACCGGCAACCGTCAGAGCGACGATCAATTCTTCCGGCTGTCCGGCAGTGATCTCGACTTCCGTATTTTCATAAAGCGAAAAATTCGCCGCGGTCGCCCGCACCGTGTATTTTCCCGGCGCGAGACCGCTGATCGAAAATTCGCCGCTGTTATTGGTTGTCGTTGTTTTTTCCTTTCCGGTCGAATCAACCGCGATAACGGTCGCGCCGACAACGACCTGACCGAGTTCGTCAACCACCTGACCGCGCAAACCGCCCGTTGT
Organism: Pyrinomonadaceae bacterium; assembly: GCA_041940425.1. Taxonomy (GTDB): domain Bacteria; phylum Acidobacteriota; class Blastocatellia; order Pyrinomonadales; family Pyrinomonadaceae; genus DATHTS01. The sequence goes on along the minus strand of JBGTSF010000023.1, from coordinate 23,349 downwards.
CTGGGCAAACGCGGCAACTGTTAATGACAATATTAAAATTGCTCCGAATATTAATTTTATGTTTTTCATCACCTTTCCTGTATTCAAATATGAATTTATATATAAAAAAGCATTTTGCGGTTTCGCCTAATTCAGACCGAAACCGCTTAGATTAAAAAATTTTACGGCATATCGAACCCGTCGAGTCCCGGAATCGAAAAGTTCGAATCCTGCCCGCCGCGTCCTCTGCCCCTGCCGTTCGCATTCGGCATTTGCGCCGCCGTAACAAACGGTTCGATTCCGGCAAGAAGTCTGATGGCGGTAATTTTTGTCGGATCGGCGGTTTTCGTGCTGGAAACGGCGATCATATCGCCCGCTTTCAAATCGGCAATCGTGATAACCGGCATCCGTTCGAACATCTCGTTGATGTCGCCCCGCATTCCGCGACCATTTCCATTTCCGGGCGTTTGACCGTTGTTTGCCGGAGGCGGATTCGTTTGATTATTTTGCTGATTGTTTTGTCCCTGCGGCGGTCTGATGCCCGATGCCTGCATCGCTTGAAGCTGCGCCATTCTCTGCGCCATTTCTTCGGGGAATTTTTTGAGGAGTGAACCGCTGCCGACAATGACCGTTACGTCCTTTTTCGTTTTGATGTCCTCGATGACGACCTGATTATTCGCCGCGTCAATTGATTTTACTTTTCCGCCGACCGTCTGAAACGCGCCGGAGACGATCTCTTCGGCTTTGAAACTCGCGCCGTCCGCGCTCTTGTCGCCGAGCGCGCGAACCACGTCGTCAATAAAAATTTCCGTCAGATTGCTCGGTTTCGCCTCGCTGTATTTATTCGAATTCGGCGCGTAGCGCAGAACTTTGGCTTTGTCTTTCGGCGTGATAACGACGGTCGTCTCGCCCATAAGATTTCTGACCGAAATGGTAATTTCCTTTTTCTCGAAATTCAGACTCGTCACGCGCCCCGAAATGCCGCGCGTTCTCCATTGTTCGGATTCCTTCGCCTGTTTTTCGTCAATCGCGGCTTTTGTCGTCAGATAAATATTTTCCGCCGGAATGCTTTTTTTATCAGCCGACGGATCGCCTTTGACCAGAACTTTATCGCCGACACCGAGTTCCGAAAAACTCGAATCAACCGCCGCCGCCAGTTTTAAATTGTCAGGCGGAAGTTTTTTGAAAACAGTTTTTTCGGAAACTAAAACGTCAACAAGTCCGTCCTTGGTTTGAATAACGATCTTTCCGTTTCCGACTTCCGTCACGTCGCCGACCGTGTAGGTCGGTTTCGTTTGCGCTCCGATGAATGAACCGATTCCCAAAATTAAAATTAAAAGTGCCGTAAATATAGATTTTTGACGCATCATTTTTCTTTAAATAAAAAATTCCAAATAAAATAATAAAAAATTACACTTAAATCGTTGGAGAAAATGTAAGACGTAAGTTTAACCGATAAAGTTCGGTTATAATTGTAAAGAATTGTAAATGTTTGTGATTAATTTTTAAGCCAGCCGTTTTGGGTTCTGGCAGTCAGAACAAGACCGAAACTCGACATCAATAAAATGACGAGCGTGAACGTCCAGATATAAGGCAGTGAAAGCAGAAGAGTCCAGAAAAACGCCCCGAAAAAAAGCGCGATCGTTTCAGATCGTTTTTTCTCGCTAAAGATGAGTTTCTGAATCCATTTTCCGGCGACCGCCTGCATCACGACGCGCCCGAAAACATATGTCAGAATCAAAATAAACAGTGCCATCAAACCGACGACCGTGTTGATATAACCCGGCAGATAACCTACCGCCGCTGTTACGCCGAAGGTCATCGCAAAAAGTCCGAGAACGCCGAGACCGAAAATTTTGAGCGTCGAGATTCTAAAACGCGAAACCGCCCGCGAAACCGCGCCGGGCGCGATGGTCGTCAAACCGAGCGAGATAAGAAACCAGAACAGAACCGAAAGCAGACGCTGGGCGAAAAACGACCATGACAAATTCGGCGAGAGAATCTGCGCCGGATTTTGCGACATATTGCGAAGTTCTTCTTCAAAAACGGCAACCATTACCGTTTCTTTTTCGGGATTGCGAAGCGGCTGTTCGCGGTCGTGCCTGTAAGTTCCGCCCAAAATGATGACATCGCCGCCGATGTATGCGTTTTCCTTTTGAATGACCGAACCGCCGACCGTGGCGACATCGCCTTCTATTCGTCCTTCGATAATGACATCGCCGCCGAAGGACAAAATGCCTTTCGCGCTCTTTTTAACGATAACGGTTTTACCGATGGCGAAAATTTCCATCGGCGATTCTTCGACGATCAGAGTGTGTTCGTCGGGTTGGGAAAGCGACGTTTGCGCGTAGATCGAGAGAGAAATAAGAAATAAAAAAATTGTTGCTGAAAGGATTCGCCGGAGAAATGCGTGCGAATGGAAAGAATTTAAAAATGTGCCGGACGAAGCAAAAATCACAACTCAAAAAAATTTACATTTTTATCTGGTTTCAAAATTTTTCGAGCGGTCAAACAAAGCCAGAATACGCGAGAAAATATAACCGGACGAAATTAAAAAAATGACCAGAGCCAAAAATGCGAAAAGCGGATTGTAAAAAAAATGACCTCCGATCAGACGCAAAATCGCGGTCAGCGCGACTGCAATATCATAGACCAGATGCGCGGCGAAACCGCCGACTGCCCACATCTGTTCGATAAATAAGGCAAATGTCGAGAAAACCGCTTCGGTTTCGCTTCCGAGTCCGAGAATTATCAGCAGAAACAAAGCGGCGCATAAAAACAATGCGCGAAACCGTTCTTCGCGGCGGCGCAGACCGCTGACATTGCTTTCCGCCCTGACGACGACCGATCTGGTAAAATCTTCAGGCAATACGAAATCTGATTTTTCATCGAGCGCAATATTTAAAGCACAGAGCAGTTTTTTCTGCTCGTTAAACTCGCCCGCGCAAAGTTTGCAAACCGCAAAATGCATTTCCAAATCCATTTCCTCGCGCGGAGAAAGCTCGCCGTCGAGATAGGCGGCGATTTCCGTGCGCGGACATTGATTTTCGATTGTTTCTGTTTGCTTTTGCATTTTCAAAACCAGCAGTTCGTTTCTAATCCCAAAAAATTAAATTCCGTCAAAGCCTCTTTCGATGAGCATTTCGCGCATCATCTCGCGGGCGCGGAACAGACGATTTTTTACCGTTCCGAGCGGCAGATTCGCAACTTCGGCGATCTCGTCGTAGCTCAAATCTTTCGAGTGCCGGAGAACGATCAATTCCCTGTAAACCGCCGGCAGACATTTCACCACCGCATCAATCTCGCTTCGCCACTCGCTTCTTTCGCGTTCCTGTTCGGGCGAAGGCGCGCTGCTTTCAAGCTGAATTTGATACGCGCCGTCCGCCGTTTCGGTTTCAAGACTTTGCAGATTTGCCGAATTGCGCCGCATCCAGTCAATCGCCGCGTTATGCGCGATGCGGTAGAGCCAGGTCGAAAACTTATATTCCGAGCTGTATTTGTCGAGCGAATTATAAACCTTTATAAAAACTTCCTGCGTTACATCGAGCGATGCCTCGTAATCGCTCAGCATACGATAAACATATGCGACGATCGGACGCTGATACCGGCGGACAAGTTCTTCAAAGCCGGATTCGCGCCCTTTGATCGCGCTGGCGATCAATTCGACATCTGTAAAATTTTGGATTTTTTCCATTGAAATTGTTTTGGATGACATAACGCAAAGGTTTTACGCTATTGTTTATTTAAAAGTTTCAGGATGCAAGTATAAAATAACAGAAGCCCGCACGTTAATAAGGGCGGAATACTCGATGTTGTATATTCCGCCCTTATTAACGTGCGGGCTTCTGCATATCAACTTATTTCCAGCCCAAAGCCGCGAGTCCGGCGGGCGCGGCGATCTCATCGAAATTGAGATTGCTGACCGGAATATTCAAACCGATGTCTTCGGGACGCAGAATATGCAGAGTTCTGCCGAGTGCTTCGTTGGCGATGTCTTTTAATTTCGAAAACGAAAAATTCTTGCCGATGACGAGCAGTTTTTCAAGCGAGTTCGCGGTCTGGTCGTCGCCGAGACGGTCGCGGTAAAACATCAGCAGACGGAATATCTCGTCATCAACTTCGCTTTCCGTGCAGGTTACGCTTCTCACGACGGTCGGTTCGCCGCCGCGCAGAAGAAGCGCGGTGAAACCGTCCGTCTGTTCGCTGATGAGCATCGAGTCGGTCGCGCCGTTTTTTCCCATCAGCCAGTTCGCTTCGCCGACGGCGCGCGGCAGGATCAGACCGGCTTGCCAGCCGAGCCGTTCAAAGATCGTTTCGTATTCGTCAATTACACTTAATTTGACGGCGGTCGCAAAATAGCGGGTTTTGCCATCGCGGTCGGATTTTATTTTCCGGCGCGAAACCCGCATTTCCCCGGCAGGCGTGCCGAAACTGCTTTCGGCTTTCCAATCGAGAATCTCTTCGAGTTCCTTTTTTGAAGCCGGTTCGCTGTCGAGCGTCAGGATCACGCTCCGCGCCGTATTTCCCGGCAGAGCGACCGACCAGCGTTTTTGCTTTCGCAGTCCGGCGGTTTCGACCGCCTCATCAATCAGTTCGATCAGTTCGTTCGCGCCGTGAATATTTTTTTCAAGAAAACTCGGCTCTAACAGATGATCGGGCAGTTCGATGGTCGCGGCTTGTTTGATGCCGAACTGTCCTCTGCCTTCTTTCTGCAGGGCGAGCGCGGTAACGCTTCCGGCTTCGATGCCGAGCGCGGATTTCGGGTAATTCGGTTGGGTTAATGCTGATAACATTTCTTTGAGTGCCGAGTGCCGAGTGCTGAGTGCTGAGTGCTTTTTTCAACTCAAAATTCAAAACTCAAAACTCATAATTTTTAATAATCTTTATACGCTTTGCCGTCGCTGTCTTCGCCTTCGGCGAGACTTTTGACATCTTTCAGACCTTGCCCGTCGTCGGGGTTGATATTTTCGCCGAAAACAGGATCCCATTCGGCTTTTTCGGTAATCGGGTCAATCGGTTTTTCTCTCAAATATCCTTCCGTTACCAGATCGTCAACCGATTCGGGAAATTTTCCTTTATCGCCGGCGTATTGATCAATCGCGCGGCGCATCTGCCAGAGATTTTCCTTGAGTACGGTTTCGCGGGCGTTTTGCACGGTATGACGATAAACCGGAACGGCGACGGACAGCAAAATGATGAGAATAAACATCGCAATCATCAATTCGAGCAATGAAAATCCTTTTTGTCCTTCGTCCTTTGTCCTTTGTCCTTTGCTATTGAAAAAACTTTGAACTTTGAACTTTGAACTTTGAACTACTAATTTACCAATCACTGTATTTCTCCCCGTTCAACGCTTCCCCTTCCGCGCCCGAGCGCACATCGAAAACATTTATGCTGTCCCAGCTTTCTTCGTCCGCCGATTGATATGATGAGCGCAGTTTCCATGTATCGTCTCTGCCCGTAATCGGATCAACGGGCATTTCGCGCAGGTAATATTTAATAACTTCCTTCTCTTCGTTTATCTCGGTTGCCTGTTTTTCTCCGTCTTTCAAACCGCTTCCGCCTTGCAGATTCGGTGTCCGCGCTTTGACTCTGACACCTTTGACGAGAGTTTCCAGATCGGGCGGGTAACGGTCTAAATTGGAACTGTCGAAGATCGTACAGTCGTCAATCACGACGCGGCTTCGCGGATCGGCGGTAACATTATTAGCACCAGGCTGGTTTGGCGTGGTCGGATTTGATGTTACTACCGAACCTTGCGGACACGCGCCGACCGTATCGCGTTTGAACTGGTCAATCGCGTTGCGAACGTCGCGCAGAGTCGCCCGCAGTTTCAATTCGTTTTGCCGTCTGACCGCATTCTGCGCGAGCGGAATAGTTCCCATCACGAGAATCGTCAAAACCGTCAAAGTAACGATCAACTCGAAAAGCGTAAAACCTTTCGAGTGCCGAGTGCTGAGTGCTGAGTGCTGAGTTTTTTTAAATAAACCGGGAGGTCTAAGCCAAAAACTCAGCACTTTGCACTTTGCACTTTGCACTTTTCTTCTCATTAGTATTTCACAGAAAAAGATTTGCCGTCGGCGGTCAGGAAATTCAAAACATCGCCGTCAAACGCGAGTTCGGGTTTGCCGTCTGCTAATGCTTCGATCTCGATATAGGCAAGAACGCCCGAACTGTTTTGCGCGACATCCCTGTCAGTCGAAAGCGAAACGAACATCTTGCCGCCCTGATTCAAAAACGGCGTTTGCGCGGTTTGCGCTATTTCCTTGCCGAAGACATCGCCGAAACTGACCGAACGAACGGCGACCTTGCTCGCGTCGAATTTCAATCCCAGAACCGCCGAACGAAACGCCGCTCCGCTCTGCACCATGACAGCGAGTTTTGTTTTTTCGCCCTGCTTCATTTCCGAAAGCGTAGGCAAAATCTGGAGTGATGCCGACGGTTTTGCCGGAACGTCCGGTTTCGGCTGGACGTTTTCTTCCGATTCGATCGGCAGGGTCTTCGTTTCGGTTTTCGATTCAGCCGAATCCGAAGTTTGCGTCAGATTCAAGGTTTTGACGCTCGTATCAATCTGTTTGAGATCAACCGACGGCGTAACGGTTTTCGGAACATCCGTTTCAACTTGTTTCGGCGAAACTTCCGCAGTTACGGCTTCCGTTTTATTTTCCGTTGTAACTTCCGTTTTAGAAATATCCGAATCCGGGGAATCCGATTTGATATATGTCGGCTGTTCTTCGACCTTTTGATCGGGCAGTTGGACATTTACATTTTTGGCGACATTCGGCACGCGGCGGGCGGCGGCGAGCTGTTCTTCGCGTTCTTCCTGAATAATCATCGCTTCGAGCGAACCGCTCGTCGGCACGGCAAGACTTCCCGTCGGGCGTTCGGCTTCGTCTTCCGGCAAAATCGCCGGAGCGCGTATGACGCGCGGTGTGATGGCGATAACGATGTCAACCTGGCGGTTGTTTTTTGTCGGCGCGGTAAACAATCTTCCGATGATCGGAATCAACCCCAGAAGCGGCAGACCTTCTCTTCCGTTCTGCTCGACATTTTGCGCGACGCTTGCCAAAAGCAGTGTTTTGTTATTCTGAACACGAGCCGTTCCCTTGATCGTTCGTTCCGAAAAAACCGGATTTTCAAATGTTCCGCCCGCGACGACATCTTTCGATTCGATTTCCATCGAAACCTGAACGTCCTGATTCGGGAAAACGATCGGTTTGAATTTCAAAGTCAGACCGACCTGTTCGTAGTTGATGACATTGGAAACCACGCCGCCGCTGCCGACCGTTCCGGTATTTCCGGTTACGAACTGCGCCGTCTGCACGGGAACGCGCTGACCGATACGAGCCGAAGAATCTTCGTTGTTAAAAGCGTGAATCTGCGTTGAAGCGATGAGTTTCGTATTGTCCTTCGATTGAAACGCCACCAGATTTACTGCCGGAATCAGCAATCCGACTCCGATAGTTTGCGGAATCAATGCACCGGCGACATCACGAAAAGTATTTGTACTTTGATTAGCGGTTGCCACGCCTCTGGTTACGCCGGCGAGTTGTGATAACTGCGCCCTATTTCCGATCTGATTTCCGAGTTGGAGCAAATCGGATTTGGAAACTTCATAGATCGCCACGTCCATCACGACCTCGGCGCGGTCTTTATCCAATGCGGCGATCAGGTCGGAAATGATCTTGATATTTTCCGATGTGTCGCGGACGGTAATGCTGTTGGTCGCTTCGTCAATCAAAGGAATCGTCGGCGTTCTGCCCGGTTGCGCGGGAATCGCCGTCTGGACGACTTTGGCGACATCTTTCGGATTGGAATTCGCCAGATAAAATGTTCTCAGAACCAATTGCTGAAAATTCTGTCGGCGGTTTCCGGTCGCTACGAGAATCGTGCGCGGTCCGACTTTTTGGAAAAACAAATTTTCCTGCAAAAAGATGTAATCGAGAGCTTTTGCCGCCGTTACGTCTTTTAATTCGATTTTTATATCGCGCGTTTCAAGCCTCGATTCGGTATCGAACAAAACATTCAAATCCAAACTCCGCGCCAGATCGCGGATGATCGTCATCAATTTGATACCAGCCGGATACGGACCGACATCGCGCAAAACTTCCAGTTTTTGCGGCACGGCAATATCATCCGGTTTAACCGTGTCCTTGATTGCTGTTTTGACGAGTTTGACGGTTCCGTCGGCATCCGTTACCAGCGTTCCGTCGCTCAAACCCTGCTGAAGCCGGAGCATTCTTTCCATTTCCGATTTCGCCAATTCATTGACCGGATCGTAGGCGTAGGCTTTTCTGAATGAAATATACGCGCCCGCGTAATCTTTCTGGTCAGCCTGCATCCGTCCTTTTTTCATATACATCTGCGAAGCGTTGAAAAGCGCGCGGACGTAGTGAAGACGATATTCGGGATTTTTCGGATTATCGGCAACGGCAAGCGCGAATTCTTCGACCGCCTTGTCCCATTCCTCCGCGACCTCGTGCTTCATCCCTTTATTAAAATGCTTTTTGCCGTCGCCCATCGCCACAACGGCGGTCGGTGAAAGAAGCGCGAGCAGTAATACAAAGCTGAGCGAAAAACGGAAATAGATTGAATTTTTCATAGTGTTATCTGAATGTGTTGAAAAAATTTAACTTGCTTGAGCAAAAGCCTGTTTACGGGAGTCTTACACGCTTTTCTAACGGCAAAGTTTCAAAAAAATCTCCGCCGCGCGAGCCATCGCTATTTTCTTTGTTTTTTATAAAAAAAGCAATCACTTAGAAGTGTATTTAACTGCTTTTGGTTGTTCGGAAATAATTCGTCAATTTACTTGACATTCATCCAGTTATCGCCCGCGCCGATCTCGACCGTCAGCGGAACATCCAATTCAACCGCCGATTCCATTTCACGCTTGATGATTTCCATCGCTTTTTCGACTTCCGCTTCGGGAGCTTCGAAAAGAAGCTCGTCGTGAACCTGCATGATCATCTGTGTTTTCAAATTTTCGCGCTTTAAAGCATCGGCGACTTTGAGCATCGCAATCTTGACAATATCGCTTGAAGTTCCCTGAATCGGCATATTAATGGCTTCACGTTCGGCGCGTGAACGGACATTATAATTGCGGTCGCTGATCGAAGGCAGATAACGCCGTCTGCCGTAGATCGAAGAAACAAAGCCTTGCTCTCTGGCAACTTCCGGTGTTTCATCCATAAATTTTTTGATGCCTTTATAGGTTTCGTAATAGTCTTCGATAACTTCCTTCGCTTCGGCTCTTGTCAAACCGACACGCGAGGAAAGCCCGTAGGCTTCAACGGCGTAAGCAATGGCGAAATTGACGATCTTTGCCAGCCGCCGCGCGGTTTTCATTTCAGCGGGAGTTTTCGCGCCGAAAACCAGCTCGGCGGTTTTCGCGTGAATATCCTCGCCTTTCTGAAACGCTTCAAGCATCACCGCGTCGCGCGTGATATGCGCCAACAGACGCAATTCCAACTGCGAATAATCGGCGGAGATCAGCTTGTTTCCCTTTTCGGGAATAAACGCGCGCCGTATCTGCTGACCGAGTTCGGTGCGGATCGGGATGTTTTGCAGATTCGGTTCGGTCGAACTGAGTCGTCCCGTTACGGCAACCGTCTGATTCAAATTTCCGTGAATCCGCCCGTCATCGTCAATCATCTGCGGCAGCGCGTCGGCGTAGGTCGCTTTCAATTTGTCGAGTTCGCGGTAATCAATAATCAATTGCGCGATCTCGTATGTTTCGGCTAATTCGATCAAAACGTCTTTGCTCGTCGAAATCTGCCCGGTCGCCGTTTTTTTGCCGGTTTCGATATTTAGTTCCTGAAAAATTTCGCCGACCTGTTTCGGCGAATTGATGTTGAATTCTTTCCCCGAAATTGCAAAAATCTTTTCGCTCAAGCCTTCGAGTTCGGTCGAAACAAAATCCGAAAATCCTTTGAGCGCGTCAACGTCAACCTTCATTCCCGCCGTTTCGATCTCGTAAAGCAGAGATTCGAGCGGAAGTTCGATTTCCTTGTAAATTTTTTCCAGCCCGTCTTCGACGATTTTTTTCCGAAATACCGGCGCGAGTTGAAAACAAAAATCCGCCTTTTCGGCGGTGCGGTATTGATTTTCTTCCCAGCCTTCGGGAATTTCGTTTGCCAGATCCTGACCGATATTAAATTGGGCGAGCGAGGCGAGATCGTAACCGGATTTGCCCGAATCGAGCAGGTATGCGGCGATCATCGTATCGTCTTCGACCGCTTCGGGCTGAATGCCGATCTTTTTCAGCACGGCGAGATTGCATTTGAGATCGTGCGTTACTTTTTCCAGAAATCCGTTCGACAAAATATCGCGTAATTGCCCGACCGCTTCTTCTTTTCCGTCTTCGAAATTTTCGATGTCAACGTAAAAGGACGCGCCCGCGCCGGTCGCAATCGCAATTCCGAGCGGCTCTTTCTTCGCGTATGAATCGGCTTTGTCCGGCGTGTTCGTATCGTCGGCGATAAAACTCCAATGCTCGGTTTCCCACAGACGGCGAATCAATTTGTCGAGTTCTTCGCGCGTTTTTATCAGATGATACCGGCGCGGCGATTCGACGAGCGGTTCGCCCAAATTGTCGAAAAGCGGCGCGGAGTCGGAAAATTCTCTGGTCAAGGAAGAAAATTCGAGTTCGCGGAAAAGCCGGTAAGCGAGCGGGCGATTCGGTTCGCCGTGTTTTAAAGCGTCCAGATCGAGTTCGACCGGAACTTCTTTATGAACCGTTGCGAGTTCGATTGATTGGCGAATGAGTTCCTGATTGTTTTGCAGAGATTCGCGGTAGGTTTTATGTTTTACCTCATCGGCGCGGCGCATCGCATCTTCCGCCGAGCCGAATTCCTGTATGAGCTTTAACGCGCCCTTTTCGCCGATGCCCGGCGCGCCCGGAATATTGTCAATCGAATCGCCCATCAATCCGAGAAGATCAATTATCTTCGCCGGCGGCAGACCGAATTTTTCTTCAACCCACGCTTCATCGCACCATTCGATCGGCGGCACGGGAACTTTGCGTTTGATGTTCTGCGAATTCTGCCGCATACAGATAATGTGCGGATCGCGCACGAGCTGACATAAATCCTTGTCATTGGAAACGATGACCGCCTGCATATTTTTCGCCGCGACCTTTTCGGCAAGCGTTCCGATAATATCGTCCGCTTCATATCCGGGAATCCGCAGGATGGGAATGTCGAACGCCTCGCAAACCCTTACGATATATGGCAATTGCGACGCGAGATCGTCCGGCATATCTTCGCGGTTCGCCTTGTATTCGGCGTAAGAATCGTGGCGAAAAGTTTTTTCAGGCGAATCGAAAACGGCGGCGATATAATCCGGCTGTTCATCGTTGAGCAGTTTTCTCAGCATATTCGTAAAGACGAAAACCGCCTGCGTTACCTGCCCTTTGGAATTCCGCAGAGGCTCCTGCCGCGCGCCCATCGGCGCGAAATAAGCGCGAAAGATGTGCGACATCGTATCAATCAAAAAGACTCGTTTCATTTTTTATATTTTACAGATAAGTTTATTTGAATGATAGGAAAACGCGCCGTTTGAAACAAGTTTGATTTGCGGAAAATTCCGGCTGTTTTTTTTCACCGTCGAAGACACAGAGTTTGCAAGGAAGAAGTAAAAAGTAAAAACAATTTTGCCTTTTGCTTTTTTACTTTTTACTTGTTTTCCACTGCGTCTCTGCGTTTCTGCGATTCAATTTTTTTCAAAAAAAAGAGTGTTCAGGCAAAAAGCCCGAACACTCCAATTGTATTATCACGCCGCCGAAAACCTATTGATAGCCCCCTAATTCAATCTTTAGCTTTCAACTTTGTGATAATACTAATCCTTAAAAATTCTTCTCAAAAAAACTAAATTATATATGTCGTTCTTAATCAAAATTTCGGTCAATTTTAAGCCCGAATCCGGTCAGCTTTCAAAAATTTCAAAACCTTTTTTACGGATTTTCTAGTTTTTTTTTAACATTTCACTGATTTCAGTTGTTCGGAATAATTTTTTTTTGGAAAAAACAGATCGGATAAATTTTCATTTCAAAACAACATATCAAAGTCTCGATGCCCGTGTCTGCGGCTTTTTAAATTCTTTTTATACTTCGCGTAATTAAATTGACTATATCTCTTTTAAATCGTTTCTCGAAAACCTATTCATTATCAGCAATCGTTTCGTTTTTCGGTTCACTTATCAAACCGAGCGTCCTGCTGAGCATCTCGAATCTTTCCCTCTGCCGTTGAATGTGATGCTGCATCAGTTTTCGCAAACGGTCGCGGTTTTCTTCGTCCAGCGCGATTTCCTCTTGTCTTTGTTCCGGCGTTGATTTTGTCGGATCAAAGTCTTCTCTCATTTTCCCACTTCTCAAACTCTCTTAAAATTTACTGCCCTCGCTCGCAAAGCCTGCCCGCTATATTAAAAGTTCGCCACTGCTTTGACCACCTTGATTCCTTGTTGTCCGTTGGAAATTATAATGTCTTTGTATATTATCGGCGGGTTCCCGGGATTGTTTCCTGTTTTTTTTATTTTTTTTATTAAAATTTAAACGATTCAGTTTCAATGATTTATTGAAACTTTTTTTCCAACCGGAGAATTCTATTTTATGGCATTCATAAATTTTGCTCACCAAAAACAATTTTGACTTACACTAAAATTGCATACCAAAAAAAAGACAAATGTCAGAGCGATAATATCCGTCTATGCCGTTCGATTTTCTCTTGAATAGTTAGCTTTTATCAAGCTTAAAATTATGAATTAATTTCAACAGAAATTCTGTTTTAGGTCATAAATAAAAAAATTTATTTTTTTTTGAGTAAAGTATGTGAGATTTAGACTAAATAATTCATTTGTAGTTAGGTGATAATCTGGTTTTAAGAAAATTTAAAATTCACTTTGCCTAATTTAACAAAAGGCGAAGAAGATTAGAAAAAACAGCTTAAGGCTTATTGTAAGCAAACTATTTTATCACCAAAAAAAATTTGTTGTTTTGGAGAGTGAATTATGAATTATTTTGAGAAAAGCAGGCAAACCCGTTTTTGTTCGACATCGAAATGCGTTAAGTGGACAGGAGTTTGTTTCTTCCTGTTCGCTCTTTTTTCCTTGTCTTGTGATTGGAGGTCTGCCGAAAAGCATGACAATATACTAAGTGTTGAAGCAAAAAATGCTTCAACCGATCTTAGTTTAAGTATTTTACCTAATGAATTAGGAAAATTAGATTTGAATAATAAATTCATCGGGATAATCCCGAGAAAACTGGTGGAAAATCCTCAAGAGCAGGAAATTGAATTTTATGTTCTTGATTCGCCGGCTTTCAAATTTGATGAATTTACAATTGAAACTATTAAACAGCAAAAGCTAACTCCGAAAAGAATCACTTCTTCGGAACAACTAGCGGGAGAATTGAATAAGTCGAATTTAGGATTTGATAACTTTACGGTTGTTTTTAAGAAAGTAGATGTCGAAAAAACAAACGGTGAGCTGAAGATAAAGCTACTAGATAGTAATACTAATATAAGCTGTAAATGCCCCTGTGAAGTAGAAGTAGATGGAGTTAAAATTGGCTGCGATAAATAAGTATTTTTGGCGCGTCTAATTTGTCATTACCTTTTCTTTTTTAGGGATGATTCAATTCGAACAAGAATGGATAAAGGGCGGCGTCTCGCTCGGCGCGGCGGCAGGCTGGACGGCTGACGAGATCCGGCTTGTTACCGAACTCGGCTACGCTCTGGCGGAGCAGGGTCGAAACCGCGAGGCGATCACGATTTTTGAAGGTCTCGCCGCGCTCGCGCCCGCGACCGCCTATTTTGAATCCGCGCTCGGCGCGCTCTGGCTCAGAGAACACGAACCGGCGCGCGCCCTGCCGCATCTGAACGCTGCATTGTCAGCCGATCCGAACGACATCACGGCTCGCGTCAATCGCGGTGAAGTTTTTCTGCATTTGGGAAATTACGAAGGCGCGCGCAATGATCTGGATTTCGTTGTGCGTCAGGAAATTCCGTCCGAAAAGCAAAATCTCAATACCAAATGCCGGATCCGCGCCCGCGCGCTTTTAACGGCGGTCGAAAGATTTTCCGCCAAAAAAAAATAAATTTTTTATAATTTTAAAATCTCGGAAACCTTTTCGACGGGACGCGCCAAAACCGCGCGACTCCCGACCTCGACGATCGGGCGTTGTAAAAGTTGCGGGTTTTCGACGATTATTTTTATAAGTTTGTTTTCGTCTTTTATTTCAGAAATATTTGATTCTTTGTAAACAGCTTCATTTTTCCGCACGGCATCAAAAGCCGAAAGATTTGCTTTCTTGAGCAATTCGCGGAGTTTTTCTTCCGTTAAAGGAGCGACAAAATAATTGACCTGTTCAAATTCGATATTGTTTTCCCGAAACAATTTCGCCAAATTCCGGCAAGTCGTTCAGGTCGGTTTTTCATAAACGGTGATTTTTTTTGACATAATCTTTTAAACTAAAACTGGCTCGGAAGTCTCGATCTCAACGTGTGCGAGAATATTCTCGTCCGAAATCTCATTTGTTTGTTCGAGATAAAAATTCAAACTTTTTGGCACCGGAATTTCTTCCCCTTCCTCAACCATTCCTTCAAAATGAAATTCAAGCGCTGACTGCATTTCGGAAATTGTCTCATCAACCGTTTTTCCCGTTGCGGCGCATCCCGGGACATCAGGTGAATAAGCTGAATAATTATTTTCGCCTCTTTCAATAATAATCAGATATTTCATAGATTTATTTTAATCCCGCCTGTTTTAAAATACTACTTTCAGACTTTGGATGCAGGTCATCTCGTTCGTGTCCGGCGATTGTTACCGTTCCGCTTTTTGACGGATGTTTGTATTGCCGATGACTTCCTATTTGTCCGCTTCAAATACCAGCCGTCGCTTTCAATAATTTTTATTATCTCACGAACTTTCATTCCTCAGACCATATCGCCAAGCCGTGTTTCGATCAGATTTTGCGTTTCTTCATAACTGAAAACTCTCGATTTGGTTACGAAACGCACGCCGAGCGGAATTTCCAGCGAAAACGACGCGCCTCGTCCCGGCGTAACGTCAATTGTCAGTTCCGTATGTTTCCAAAACTCGAACTGATCCTTCGCCATATAAAAATCGCAGCCGTCAATCTCGCCGAGCCAGACATCCGCCGCTCCGACCAGAAAATCGCCCGCTTCATAACACATCGGCGAAGAACCGTCGCAGCAGCCGCCCGATTGATGAAACATCAATTCGCCGTGTTTCGCGCGAAGCTTACTGATAACTTTCTTCGCTTCGTCGGTTACTTTTACTCTTGGAACTTTTTTCATTTCTAAACTCCGAATTTTATGATTAATCAAAAGCGTTCGAATTAATAAAGCGATTTAGAATGCTATCATCATATCAGAGATTTATTACGTTTGATATTTTGCTTTCAACGGATATAATGCCGAACTTAAATATTAAATTTGTAATTTTCAACCGCACGATTTTTCCGAAACTGCTTGAAGGAGCAAACAATTAATGACCTTGGAAATAGCTTTTTTGATCGCCGTATTGATAGGAATGATTGTGCTGTTTCTAACGGAAAAACTGCCGATTGATCTCACCGCGTTTTTGGGATTGGTCATTCTGATCTTCACGGGCTACGTTACGGCAGATCAGGCTTTTTCGGGTTTTGCTTCGTCGGCGGTCATCACGATGCTGTCCATTTTTATCGTCAGCGGCGCACTAATGAATGCCGGAGTCGCCGATTTCGCCGCTGTCTGGATTCATCGTCTGGTCGGCAGCCGCGAGCTTCTGCTTTTGGTTACGGTGATGATCACGGCGGGCGTTCTTTCCGCATTTATGAACAATATCGCCGCGACCGCCGTTTTGATGCCGGCGGTCGCCAGTCTCAGCCGAAAAGCAGGAATTCAGCCGTCGAAAATTTTTATGCCGCTTTCGTTCGGTGCGATTCTCGGCGGAACGACGACGCTCGTCGGAACGCCGCCGAATATTCTGGCAGGTTCGGTTCTCGCCGACCGCGGACTTGAGCCGTTCGAGCTGTTCGATTTTACACCGCTCGGCGTGACCGTTTTGGCTCTCGGCGTAATTTATATGGTTTTTATCGGGCGCAAACTCTTGCCCGAACAGAAGCTTCAAGAAGAAGATGTCGGACGCGAACTTGCCGAATTATACCGGCTCGAAGAATCAATGTTTACGATCCGCATTCCGGCAGATTCTGCCATTGTCGGACAGTCGCTTGCCGAAACCGGCATCGGAAACGCGCTCGGAATTCAGATTATCGCCGTTTTGCGCGGCGGCAAACGAATGCTCGCGCCGCCGCCGGAAACAATACTTCGCGCCGGCGACGTGCTGCTCGTCAGCGGCAGTCAGGAGCGTCTGAACGAACTCTTGCAGATTCAGGGACTCGATGTTGACGACACGACCGCCGAGCAGATGGGCGTGCCACGGCGCGGTGTCAGCGGAGTCAAATTCAAACTTGTCGAAAGTTCTTCTCTTCTCGGCAAATCTCTGCGTGAATACAATTTTCGGGAACGACTCGGCGTGGCTGTTTTAGCGATCGGGCGCGGAGGTGAGCGGCACACGAAAAACATCCGCGATATGCGCCTCAGGGAAGATGACATTCTCTTCGGCATCGGCACGAGCGAAAAGGTCGCCGCGCTCGGAGAACAGACCGAGATACTCGAAATCGAACGGACGGGCGTTGCCGCTCTGCGCGAACTGAGCGACGAACCGGTTCTGGTCCTGCGCCTGCCGGAAGATTCGCCGCTGGTCGGAAAGACGATCGCTGAAAGCCATGTTTCCGAATTAATGAATATTCTGATCGTCGGAATTCTGCGGGGCGACAAGATCGAATGGTCAATTTCGCCCGATGAGGTTTTAAGAGCGGACGACCGCCTGTTTGTCAGCGGCGAGCAAAAGAAACTCAAAACGCTTTTAAAGATCGGCAATGTCCATCTAGCTTCGCAAAAATCCGCGCCCGGACTCGAATCCGAAGAGGTCGGCGTGGTCGAAGCGACGATCGCGCCGCGTTCCTCGCTCGACGGGCGAACGCTCAGCGAAGTGAGTTTTCGCCAGAGCCGCGGTTTGCAGGTTCTTGCCGTCTGGCGCGAAGGTCAGCCGATAAGAAACGACATCGCAAATCTCTTGTTGAGAGTCGGCGACGGACTTCTGCTTCAAGGAAAACGAGGTGCGCTGGCGCGGCTTTCGAGCGACGATGATCTCGTTGTTTTGTCGCCGATCACCGGGGCAGAACGAAAAATCGAAAAAGCCCCGTTCGCCGTCGGCGCGCTTCTTTTAATGATCGCGCTCGTTGTTTTCGGTTTTCAGCCGATCCACGTCGCCGCATTCGCCGCCGCGACACTGGTCGTACTGACCGGCGTCGTTTCGATGACGGAAGCCTACCGGCTAATCGAATGGCGGGCGATCTTTCTCGTCGCGGCGGTTTTGCCGGTCGGCGCGGCGATGGAAAGCAGCGGAACCGCACAGCTTCTCGCACAAAATATTATGGTTTACGCCGGAGAACTCGGTCCGTATGCCGTGCTTGCTTCTTTGATCGTTCTGTCGAGTCTTTTAAGCCAGGGACTGGACGGCGCACCGGCGGTCGTTCTTCTGACTCCGGTCGTTCTCTCCACGGCGCAAGGTGTCGGCGTTTCTCCGTATCCGCTGATGATGGGCGTCGCGCTGGCGGCTTCGGCGGCATTTATGACACCGTTCAGCCATAAGGCGAATCTTCTCGTGATGGGCGCGGGCGGCTACCGCAGTTGGGATTATGTCAAAGTCGGCACGCCTTTAACTATCGTCATTCTCGCCGCGCTAGTTTTGATGGTTCCGACCTTTTTCCCGTTTTAAAATGTTAGTAACCTTGCGTTTTAAGTAACATTTACTCTTGGGATTCTTCATTTTAATTCGGGTTGATTTTCCTTCGTGATTCTGATTAAAAACCTGAGAGCCTGATTGACCGATTCGGAATCTGGAAAGACTTTCGCCACATCAACGTCGAGCGTGATTTGATTTTCCTGTAAAAGTTTTCTTCCCGCACCGATTTTACGCACTTTCAGTTTTGAAAAATCGTATTCGGGTTCGAGTTCGTCATTCAAATGTTCCTTGTTCATAACTCTTTCGTTCCTGCGGCGTTAATTCTCTCGCGCTGATAATTCGTATTTTATCATCTCTTTCGGTGTATGAAACAATTAAAAGCCTTTGCCGTTTTGATTCGCCGACGATCAAAAAGCGATGTTCTTTCGCCGAATGTTTCGGGTCGTAAAAATCAACATAAAACAAATCATCAAAAACCGTCGCCGCTTCCGTAAAATCTACGCCGTGTTTTTTAAGATTAGATTCGGCTTTTTTTTCGTTCCATTCAAATTTCACTTTTATTGTTTTATCTAATAATCACTTTCTGTTAATGGGAAATGCTTCCAATTAAATTTCGATAAAATTCTTTCCTCTTCGACATCAAACGTTGGATTGTAACCGTGAACGTGAGGAACAGGAACAATTATTTCTTTTTGAATTAAACCTTTTTCGCTAATTATTTTTTCGAATTTTTCAAGTTCGCCGTATGCGTAGATAATATTGTGATTATCATAAATCAACATTGAATTGGTCGGTATCGAAGCAATCCAGATATGATGGCGAGCATCTTTTTCAAAATAGTCTTTGAAATCTCTCAAAAAAATTTCCGTTTCTTTGTGATTTAATGGTTGCGCGATTTGGTATCTTCCCTCTTCATTCTCGCCGCGAGGAACGACTAAAACATATAAAATTCCGAATGGTTCGGGTAAAGTTTTGCATAGCTCGATAATCAATTCAATCTGATTTGATTCAGGAGCGATAACTAAGCGTTGGAATTGTGGTGTGTTTTCAATATTCCAAGTGTTCGGGTAAAAGAATTGTTTTACATTTGTATCGTTTTCATTTTGAATGATTCCGAATTTAAAATCTTGAGTATTTAGCATACTAATCGTAAATTTGATGTTTTGTAATTTAACCAGTGAGCGCAGATTTTATTTGCGCTCACTCGTTCTTACAATCCTTTAGAAAAATCCCATCGCCTTTTTGTCGTAAGAGATCAGCATATTCTTATTGTTCCGGTAGTGGTCGAGCATCATTTTGTGGTTTTCGCGTCCGAAGCCCGATTTTTTGTAGCCGCCGAACGGGGCGTGCGCCGGGTAATTGTGATAGCAATTTACCCAGACTCGTCCGGCTTTGATCGCCCGCGGAACTTGATAAAGCTGATGCGCGTCGCGCGTCCAAACGCCCGCGCCTAAGCCGTAGAGCGTGTCATTGGCGATCTCGATTGCTTCCGCTTCGTCTTTGAAAGTTGTGATCGAAGAAACCGGACCGAAGATTTCTTCCTGAAAAACGCGCATTTTATTGTTACCTTTGAGCAGTGTCGGCTCGACATAAAAGCCGTCTTCGATGCCGTCGGAATGTTTATACGCGCCGCCGCCGGTCAGGACTTCCGCGCCCTCGTCTTTGCCGATCTGGATATAGTTGAGGATTTTTTCGTATTGATCCTTGCTCGCCTGCGCGCCGACCATCGTGTCGGGATCGAGCGGATGACCGAGTTTGATCGCCTTTGTGCGTTCGACGATGCGGTCAATAAATTTGTCGGCGATTGATTCCTGCACCAAAATTCTTGAAGGACAGGTGCAGACTTCGCCTTGATTGAGCGCGAAAAGCGCCGCGCCTTCCAGACATTTATCGAAAAATTCGTCGTCCGCGTCCATTACGCTTTCAAAGAAAATGTTCGGCGATTTGCCGCCTAATTCTAATGTAACCGGAATCAGATTCTGCGAGGCATACTGCATAATCAAGCGTCCGGTCGTCGTTTCGCCCGTGAACGCAACCTTTGCCACTCGTTCGCTTATCGCCAAAGGTTTTCCGGCTTCGGGTCCGAAACCGTTGACGATATTTAAAACTCCGGCAGGTAAAACATCCTGAATCAATTCCATCAAAACCATGATCGAAGCCGGAGTCTGTTCGGCAGGTTTGACGACGGTGCAGTTCCCGGCGGCGAGTGCCGGAGCAATTTTCCAGGTCGCCATCAGAAGCGGGAAATTCCACGGGATGATCTGCGCGACAACTCCCAGAGGTTCGTGAATATTGATCGAAACCGTCTGTGAATCGAGTTCGGTCGCTTCCCCCGTTTCGGCTCTGATAACGCCCGCGAAATAGCGGAAATGGTCAACCGCGAGCGGCAGATCGGCATATGTCGTTTCGCGGATCGGCTTGCCGTTGTCCCACGTTTCGACGCGGGCGAGCATATTCAGATTTTCTTCGATCTTGTCGGCGATCTTCCATAAAAGATTGCTTCTTTCGGCGGCGGAGGTGTTGTTCCATTTCGGCGCGGCTTTATGCGCCGCGTCCAGAGCGAGTTCGATGTCCTCGGCGGTCGAACGCGCAACTTTTGTAAAAGGTCTGCCGTCAACCGGCGAGATATTTTCAAAATATTCTCCGCCGCGCGGTGCGACCCATTCGCCGCCGATAAAATTTTCGTATTGTTCTTTGAATTTCGGTATGTCGTATGATTTTGCTTGCTGTGCCATATATTTTTACTCCTTCAAGAAAAGAAACTTCCCAGCCGAAACGAGGGAAATTTCAGCCGTTTGCATATTTGATTTAGGGTGAAATTTATTCTAACACCTTTGCGGCAGAAATTTCTATTTTTGAGTAAAAAAGGCAGAAATCAATAAGTGTGTCCGGCTTTGTTGAAAATCAATTTAACAGAAGTTTTGCCGGACACACTTATTTTAAGCTAAACAAAATATATTATCTGACCTCACGCAGTTTTAATGTATCAACCCGCAAAGCGGGTGTCAGCATAAAGCCCCGTGCGTCAGTGCGGGGTTAATAATGTAAAACCAATTTTAAGCCCGCGAAACGGGCGACAGAATTTGACAACAACGCATCTGTCGCCCGTTTCACGGGCTTGATGAATCTCGTTTGCGCACGGGGCTTTATTCTATTGCCCGTTTTACGGGCATAAATCAAAATTGCGGGTTGTGAGTTATTATATTAATTTTTCGCGCCGACGATGCCCATTTTTTCGTAAACTTCGTTCAAAGTTTCTCTTGCAATGATCCGCGCTTTTTCCGCGCCGTTTTTGAGGATTTCGTTTAGTTCTTCGTCCGAGTAAGAACGCGCTTTTTCCTGAAATGGTTTTAAGAATTCGATGACGGCTTCGGCGAGTTCGGTCTTGAAATGTCCGTAGCCTTTGCCTTCGAAATGCGCTTCGGATTCCTGCGCCGTCTTGCCGGTGATCAGGTGATAGATCGTCAGAAGATTGTTGATCGCCGGGCGCGTCTCGTCGAATCTGATTTCCGTGCCGGAATCGGTTACGGCTTTTTTCAATTTTTTTGAAATCGTATCGGCATCATCCAAAAGAAATATTGAACCATTCAAATTATCATCGGATTTCGACATTTTTTTCGCAGGGTCTTGAAGCGAAGCGATGCTCGCGCCGACGGGCGGAATGTATGGTTCGGGAATCGTAAATGTTTCGCCGAAATCGCGGTTGAATCTTTCCGCCAGATCGCGCGAAAGCTCCAGGTGCTGTTTTTGGTCTTTGCCGACCGGAACGAGATCGGTTTTGTATAAAAGTATGTCCGAAGCCATCAAGACCGGATAGGTAAAAAGCCCGACGCTCGCGCGTTCGGCGTTGCCTTTTCCCTTGTCTTTGAACTGCGTCATCCGTTCGAGTTCGCCCATACGGGAAACGCAATTTAAAACCCACGCGAGTTCGGCGTGTTCCGAAACGTCCGATTGAATAAAAACGGTCGAGACATTCGGATCAACGCCCGAAGCGAGATATATCCGCACCAGATCGAGAGTTTTTTGTTTTAACTCTTGCGGATTTTGCGGCAGAGTAATCGCGTGCAGATTGACGATGCAGAAAAAACTTTCGTATTCGTTTTGAAGCTGAACCCAATTTTTTAACGCGCCGAGATAATTGCCGATATGAAGCTGTCCGGTCGGCTGCGCGCCGCTAAAAATGCGTTTTTTCATAAGATTAAATTGCGTTTAGAATGTAAAATAAACCGATCAAAAACGGGCGGATGATCATTCTGAACAAACCGAGATATACAAATAACAGAAGCAGTATAAACCCGAACTGTTCGAGCATATCGAGAACCGGTTTAAAACTGTCTGGAACGAAATTAGACAAAATCTTGCCGCCGTCCAGCGGCGGTATCGGCAGTAGATTAAAAACCGCGAGCGAAAGATTCAAGACCATCAGATTGCTCACAAAAATGACGAGCGGGTTGGAACTGCTCGTAAAAAAATCTTCCGGTATAAATCCCTGGGTCATTAAAACTTTCGCCAGAACGATGCCGATTATCACCAGGATCAGGTTTGCCAGAACTCCGGCGATCGAAACCCAAAAATTTGCCGTTTTATAATTTGTCCATTTGCGTGGATTAACGGGTGTCGGCTTGCCCCAGCCGATGAGCGGAATCTGTCCCAATGCGCCGCCGACCGCGCCGAAAAGAAACGCGACGATCGGGATGACGAGCGTTCCGATAATATCCGTATGACTGACCGGATTGAGCGTTACGCGCCCGAGCATATATGCCGTGTCGTCGCCAAATTTATGCGACGTCCAGGCGTGCGCCGCTTCGTGAACGGAAACCGCCAGAAGCAGAACGACCAGAAACATAACCAAGTGGCTTAACAAAACTGCTGCATCAATATCGCCCATTTATAACACCTCGAAAATTGCGAATAGTAACGATTTTACTTTCAATCAAAAGCAAATCAAATCTTTGTATTTACAGTTAAATTGTGCCATTCTTTTAACACAAAACAAAATTGTAAGGTAGGAAAGTTTTATGTTGAAAGCGATACTTTTCGGCGGCGAAGGCGGTTTATCATTCATCGGCAACGCGGGACTCGCGTTGCTTCGGATTTTCGCGGGCGTGTCGCTCTCGCTCGCGCACGGTATGGGCAAACTTCCACCATCCGGTAAATTTATCGAACGGGCGGGCGAGATCGGGTTTCCCGCACCGGCATTTTTCGCCTGGGCGGCGGCGTTTTCCGAGTTTTTGGGCGGCGCGTTTCTCGCGCTCGGTTTTTTAACCAGACTGTCGAGCTTTTTTATCCTTTGCGTGATGCTGACCGCGCTTCTCGGCGTTCACCTGCGCGACCCGTTTGCCACGCAGGAAAAAGCGTTTCTTTATCTTTTTATCGCGCTCTGTTTCCTGCTCAAAGGCGCGGGCGATTGGAGCGTTGATGCGTTTCTCAGAAAGAGGTGAAAATTAATTTTTAATTTTTAGTTTTTGGTTTTTGCCAAAGACCAAAGACCAAAACCAAAAACCAAATTTTTATGAAAAATCACATCGTCATCATTGCCAGCGAACATAAGGGCAATGAATTTTT
>JBGTSF010000022.1:0-65429 GCA_041940425.1 Pyrinomonadaceae bacterium | reverse complement strand
GTTACGCAGTCGAAGGTCAGACGCGAACGGCTCGGTCATATCGAACTCGCCTCGCCCTGTTCGCACGTCTGGTTTTTCAAAGGCTTGCCGTCGCGCATCGGTCATCTTCTTGATATTACCCTGCGCGATCTCGAAAAAATCCTTTACTTTGAAATTTACATCGTGATTGATCCGGGCGACGTGCCGGGCTTGAAGGAAAAACAGCTTTTGACCGACGAGGAATACCGCAATATGATGCGCGAGCATCCGCAGCAATTCGTCGCCGGAATGGGCGCGGAAGCGATCAAGGAACTGTTGATGAAAATTGACATTCCCGAACTCGTCAACGAGCTTCGTCAAAAGATGCGCGAGGAAACTTCCCAGCAGAAAAAACTGAAATTTTCCAAACGCCTGAAAGTCGCCAATTCGTTTATGCGTTCGGGCAACAAGCCCGAATGGATGATCTTGGACGTGATTCCGGTTATTCCGCCCGAACTTCGCCCGCTTGTTCCGCTCGACGGCGGACGCTTTGCGACTTCGGATTTAAACGATCTTTACAGGCGCGTCATTAACCGCAACAATCGTCTGAAAAAACTGATCGAACTGCGCGCGCCGGAAGTCATCGTCCGCAACGAAAAACGGATGCTTCAGGAAGCGGTTGACGCGCTCTTTGATAACGGTCGCCGCGGTCGCGTTTTGCGCGGAGCGAACAATCGCCCGCTCAAATCTTTGTCGGGAACACTCAAAGGAAAACAGGGACGTTTTCGTCAAAATCTGCTCGGAAAGCGTGTTGATTATTCGGGACGTTCGGTGATCGTCGTCGGACCGGAATTAAAACTTCATCAATGCGGTCTGCCGAAGAAAATGGCTCTCGAACTTTTCAAGCCGTTTATCTACAACAAGCTCGAAAAAGAAGCGCACGCCGCGACGATCAAGCAGGCGCGGGAAATGGTCGAACGTCAAGACCCGATCGTCTGGGATATGCTCGAAGACGTGATCAGCGAGCATCCGGTTCTTTTAAATCGCGCCCCGACGCTTCACCGTTTAGGAATTCAGGCATTCGAGCCGGTTCTGGTTGAAGGTAAAGCGATCAAGATTCACCCGCTCGTCTGCACGGCGTTTAACGCTGACTTTGACGGCGACCAGATGGCGGTTCACATTCCGCTCTCGCCCGAAGCGCAGATCGAAGCGAGCGTTTTGATGCTTGCCTCGAACAATCTTCTTTCGCCCGCGTCGGGACAGCCGATCGCCGTTCCGTCGCAGGACATCGTTCTCGGCTGTTATTATTTGACGCGTGCGCGCGACGGAATGAAGGGCGAATTTATCGAAGTCGGTAACGGCAAAAAGAAAACGCAGATGCCGCGAGCGTTCAGTTCGATCGAAGAAGTTCTGCTCGCGCTTGATGCCGGAACGGTCGAAACGCAGACGAAGATCAAACTTCGCTGGCAAGGCGACCTGATTGATCTGACGAAAGAACATAACAATCAGGACGTGATGCGGGCGACGATCCGTGAAAACGTCAACACCGTTTTGGACACGAGCGTCGGTCGCGTCGTTTTCAATGACCGCCTCTTGCGTGAAGGTCTTCCGTTCGTCAACGGAACGCTCAAGAAAAAAGGCTTGCAGTCTCTGGTCAGTTTCTGTCATTTCCGTCTCGGACACGATCAGACGGTCGTTCTGCTCGACGATCTGAAGACGCTCGGATTTCTTTATGCGACGAAAGCGGGTGTTTCCATCGGCATTGACGATATGGTTACTCCGCCGAACAAGGCGAAGATCATCGAAGACGCGCGTAAGGAAGTTGACAAACTCCAGAAGCAATACGAAGACGCGACGATGACCAATATGGAGCGCGTCAACAAAGTTACGGCGATCTGGTCGGACGTTACCGACAAGGTGGCGAAGGAAATGTTCAAAGCGATGGATAAGCGCGAACAGGAACGCAACGAACTGAATCCGATCCTCATCATGGCGGATTCCGGCGCGCGCGGTTCGGAAGCGCAGATTCGACAACTTGCCGGTATGCGCGGTCTGATGGCGAAACCGTCGGGCGAGATTATCGAAACGCCGATCGTCGCCAACTTCCGCGAAGGTCTGAACGTTTTGCAATACTTTATTTCGACGCACGGTGCGCGTAAAGGTTTGGCTGACACGGCACTCAAAACTGCTGATTCGGGTTACTTAACCCGCCGCCTCGTTGACGTGGCACAGGACGTAATTGTCGCTGAACAGGACTGCGGAACGATCAGAGGCATTCGCGCGCAGGCGATCATCCGCAACGGTGAAGTCGTCGAAAGTTTGCGCGATAGAATCGTCGGCTGTACTTCGCTTGACGACATCATTGATCCGGTTGACGGGACGACGATCGTCGAAGCCGGACAGGAGATCAACGAAGACCTCGCGGCGGCGGTTCAGCTTTCCGGTCTGCAGCAAGTCAAGATCCGAAGCCCGCTGACCTGTCAGGCGCGGCGCGGTATCTGCGTCAAATGCTACGGTCGCAATTTAGCGGTCGGTCGGACGGTCGAGATCGGCGAAGCGGTCGGTGTTATCGCCGCGCAATCAATCGGCGAACCGGGAACGCAGCTCACGATGAGAACGTTCCACGTCGGCGGAACAGCACGGCTCGAACAGGAAACCAAACATATCGCGGCGATGGACGGAACGGTTAAATACGCCGACGATCTGCGCGTTATCAAAAACCGTCAGGGCGAGATCATTTCGATGAAGCGTCAGCCTGCCGAACTTTACCTGCTCGATGACCGCGGGCGCGAAGTGGCGAGCTATCAGATCGTTTACGGCGCGCACGTTCACGTCAAAGACGGAGCGAAGGTCAAAGAGGACGACGTTCTCGCCACATGGGATCCGTTCACGTTCGCTATCTTAACTGAAGTCGGCGGAACGGTTAAATTCCAGGACCTCGAACAAGGCAAAACGGTCGAGGAAGAAGTTGATAAGATCAGCGGACAACGCCGTCTTGTGGTTAAAGATTCGGACGAGAAAAAACAGCCGCGTCTCGAAATCAAGAGCGGCAGCAAAACGCTGAAAACCTATCAAATGCCGATCCGCGCCAACATCCTGGCGGAAGACGGGCAGGAAGTTCAGCCCGGAGATACGATCGCGAAAATCCCGCGTGAAACGACGAAGACGAAAGACATCGTCGGCGGTCTGCCGCGCGTCGTCGAACTTTTCGAAGCGCGCCGCCCGTCGGAAACGGCGATCATGTCGGAAATTGACGGCACGGTCAAATTCGGCGGAATCACCAGAGGTAAACGCAAGATCGTGATTACCGGCGACGACGGCACGGAACACGAATATGAAATTCCGCGCGGAACTCATATCAACGTGCAGGAAGGCGACCGCGTGAAAGCGGGCGAACCTTTGATGGACGGACCGCTTAATCCTCACGACATCCTGAAAGTTCTCGGAATGGACGCTTTGCAGGAATATCTCGTGAACGAAATTCAGGAAGTTTATCGTCTGCAGGGCGTAAACATCAACGACAAACACATCGAGGTCATCGTTCGACAGATGCTTCGCTGGGTCAAGATCAGGGAAGTCGGCGACACCGATTTTCTGCTTGAAGAACAGGTTGATCGTTTCCGCTACGAAGACGAAAACCGCCGCGTGCGCGAAGCGGGCGGAACGCCGGCAGTCGGCGAGCCTCTGCTTCTCGGAATCACGAAAGCGTCGCTCTCGACAGATTCGTTTATTTCGGCGGCTTCGTTCCAGGAAACGACGCGCGTTCTGACGGAAGCGGCGATTTCCGGTCGCATAGATTACCTGCGCGGCTTGAAGGAAAACGTCATTATGGGACGGCTGATTCCTGCCGGAACGGGAATGAAACATTACCGTAACGTCAAGATTGATTTCGATCCGACCGTCAATCAGAAAGAGGAAGACGAATTCGACGAATACGATCAGCTTCGCGGCGGCATCATTCCCGCGTCCGCCGACATTCCGCTGGTCGAACCCGACACCGATGACGACGATGACGACGATATCGAACTCGAAGACGAATTCGCTTCGGACGAAGATTTCGATCTCGATGACGATTCTCTGGAAATGATAGACGACGATGACGATTTTTAATCCGCGTCTGAATCTGTAAAATTAAAAGCCGTAAAGTTTATAAGCTTTACGGCTTTTTTTTGTGATACAATTAAAGTCAAATTTTTTTATCAAGGAGGAACAAATTAATGTCAACAGGTGTAGATGTCGAAAAGGAATATTCGAAAACCGAGGTCATTGATAAACTGCGGCGGCTTGCCGACGCGCTCGAAGAGGACAAAACTTTTGAAATTCAGATCGCCGGAGAAAGGGTCTATGTCCCGCCGTATGCCCAGATCGAATTCGAATACGAACGCGACGACGAGGGCAACGAAGAGATCGAGATCGAATTAAAGTGGAATAAAAGTTAAAATAAAAAAAAGGCTGAGAAAACTTTCTCAGCCTTTTGATTTTCGGGTAATTATATTACCGGAATAAATTTTTCCTTTACTTTTTCGCGGAGTTCGTGCGCCAGTTCTTTCCGGTTTTCCTTTATTACCGCCTCATCGCCGAACGTAATGACCGCCGTAAATTCCTTGAGGCGGAAGAGTCGTAAAAGATGATTGATAAAACTGATGTCTTCCCACCAGCAGACGTAATTGCTCGCGTCGGGTTCGCCTTCGGGCGTTCGGTAACTTATCGAAGCGTAGGAAACGGGCAGATTATTTTTCGCCGCAAATTCCAAAAAAGAAGAATTGAACGGCAGGACTTCTTCGCCTTTCGTGCTTGTACCTTCGGGAAAAACTATCACGCCCTCGCCCGCTTCGATCTTTTTGACGACCTCGCTTCCGGCTCGCGGAATGTCGCGGCGGTTTCTTCGATTGATAAAAATCGCGCCCATATCGCGCACCATCCGACCGGCGAGAAACCAGTCCTCGATGTCGGATTTAGCGACAAAAACCGTTTCGACGACGGCGCGGAAAGCCGGAATGTCAGTGTAGCTCAGATGATTTGAAACGAGAAAAAACGGCGGTTTCGGCGGTGTTCCGATGACCTCGATCTTCATATTTGCGATCAGCACGAAAGCCTGCGCCCATTTGCGAAAAATGATCTGCCGCCAGAACTGCTTATTCGGAATAAATACCGCGCCGACATTCCAGACCGAATAAATAATAATTGTTGCCGAGAAAAATAATATAAATTTTACGACTGAACGCAATTGTTCCATAAAATACTTAAAGTTTATAAATAATTTCCTTTCAAAGATAACAAAAAATCCTGCGGTTTTGAAATTCGTTTTCGCCTGGAGCGCACGCATCCCTGCGTGCGCTCCAGGCGAAGAACTCTTTTTTTTTACTTATGTTTTTATAAAAGAGACAGGCGGTAATCTCGAATTTTTACTGCTCTTCGTCTTCAATATCTTTGAAATTGTAACGCAGTAAAATCCGCATCGGCAAAGTTTTGCCTTTCCGGTCGGCAGGTCGCCAATTCATTTTCCGTACGGCTTCCTCGACCGATTCGTCCAGACCGTAACCCGCCCAGCGAACGATCTCCGTTTTCAGGATTTTCCCGTCCGCGCCGACGTCAACCGAAATATCAACCGTCGCTTCGACGTTATAAAAATCAGCAATCTTCGTATATTCGGGACTGATGCGGCGAAAGGGCAAAGGCGGGCGAAAATTTTTTGCTTCCGGCGAGTTTTCGGCTGGAACTTCCTCGATTACTTTTTTTTCTTCCGGTTCGATTCCCGCTTTTTCGTTTTCTTTTATTTTGGAAGCGATTTGACCGGCGAGTTTTTTGGCGGAATCGAATAATCTTTCTTCCGCCGCCGAACGCGTATCGGCATCGAAACTGTCCAGATTCCAAAAAACGAGTTTACCGGTTTTTGTACTGACCGTATAGACGACCGAAAAAGCTTCGTAAAATTCCTCTCTTTTAAATGCCGACCGCCGCTGAATGCCGGATTTTAGTAGCAGAAAATAATGACAGCCGATCGCCGCGCCGATGTTTCGAGCTTCTTCCGTTGTTAAATTAAAAGGCTTTTCAAATCCGCCTGAAAGAAATGCGGCTTCGCTCAGTGAGCTATTTAAAATTTTAAATTCGTTTGATAATTCGGTTTCGAGTTTCTCCGCGAAAATTTGATCTTGCCCGTTTTTTTCGGGAATCAAAATGGCGATTTTAGTTTGAGCCGCGAGATTAGCCGAAGTAAAAAAAAGCATTCCGCAAACAGTCAAAATTGGAAACGCCCGAATATAGAAATTTGAAATTTGAAATTTGAAATTTGAAATTCTTTTTTTCACTTTTCTAAGAATGATAAATCCCGGCAATCTCGTTTTTCACTTCAGGCGGAAAACAGACGCGGTGAATACGGTAGCCTTTCTGAAGTCCGCGCACCGCCGCGCTGACCTCGGAGATTTCGCGGATCGCGGGACGCGAAAATCCTTCTTCGACATAGATCAGATTTTTCGGTTCGCCGTCTTCCTGTCTGGTATAAAAATAATACGGCACGTCGCCCGCCGCGTCTTCGATAAAATAATAGTTCGGATCAAATCCCGCATTTTCGACGATCTGCCGCGCCTTTTCCAAAAACTGCGGTTTTTCAGCTTCGGGCATATCGAGGTCGAACGCCTTGAAAAGTCTTCGATGCAGAAAACGTCTGGACAGATCCGACAAAATTTTATCTTCCGAATTCTGCCAGCGTTTGATGTGAAACATCATATCGTTGTCATCGAGTTCGAGCTGTTCGGTCAGAGTTATCTTGTCGCCTTGCAGGATTTTTTCAAACGCCGTGCCGACCGCAAACCAGACGGGCTTGCCGTCGCGGAAAAGTTTCAAAGCGCGTTTGAAAAGCGACCGCAAAACGCCTTCCGCCGAACGCAGCGTGCGGTGAAAATAAACCTGCCGGAACATATAATAACGCGCCTGCAAGTAATCTTCGACCGCATATATTCCGCGCGCCGAAACATAGAGGCGGTCGTTTGCTTCGTCAATTTCCAGCGACTTGATGATCCATTCAAGATCGTAAACGCCGTATTTCGCGCCCGTCATCAAGCTGTCGCGCAGAAGATAATCCATCCGGTCAACATCTAACTGCGACGAAACAAGCTGGGCGAGAGCCGCCGGACGAAACGTGCCGCGAATGATTTCGGCGACGTTTTCCGGCAGATCATCTGAAAATTCTCTTAAGATTTTTCCGATCTCGGTCTCATCGCTCAAAACCGCTTCGACGGTAAAATTTTCATGATGAAATTCGAGGATCGTTTCGAGAACATGCGAAAACGCGCCGTGTCCGACATCGTGCAGAAGCGCGGCGCATTGGACGGCAACGCGCGCGTCGGCAGAAATTTTATAATTCAAACCGAGTTTCGCCAAGATTCGCGTCGCCAGATGAAGCGCGCCCAAACTGTGCGTAAAGCGCGAATGCTCCGCCGCCTGATATGCAAAATGCGCCAGACCTAACTGCCGAACGCGCCGCAGACGCTGAAACTCCCGCGTATCAATCAGACGGACAAGCAGCCTGCCGTCGCCGGTGTCTGTTTTGAGGCGGATGATATTGTGAACCGAATCCCTGTAAATTCTCTCTGCCAGCGTTTTTTTCTCCGTTTACCCGTTGTCGGGTTAATTGTGTAATGACGCGGAACTTTTATCAAGTTGACAAGCTGAATACTTACATTTATTCAGCTTTAATGATATAATTGCGAACCACCACCAATTAACAATCGGCATTTTTTTGTTTTAGGGGGCTGTTATGAAGTTTTTCAGGAGTTTAATCGGAACTCGTCTTGCCTGCGGATTGTTTTTTATTTTCGGAATATTTTTTCTAGCTCAAAACTTATCTGCAAGCACGATTTCGGGAATAGTTTACGACCCATACAGAAATCCCTTGCCGGATGTGGATGTCGAACTGCTCGACGATCTTTACCGGCAGCTCGGACGGACACGAACCGACAGCGGCGGCAGATATTCTTTTAACAACTTGGCGGACGGAAACTATAATGTAAGAGTCTTGCCATTTCGATATGATTATGACGATCAATCCCAGTATGTTCAGATCGCGACATTAAGCATCAGAGGCAGCGGGACGGGGAATGTTTATGAAATCCGGGACTTTTATCTGACGGCTAAAAAAGGAAGTTTGGAAGAATCGGAATTGGGGGTCGTTTTTGCACAAGAAGTTCCGAAAGAGGCGGAAAAAGAATATCAACAGGCGATCAAAGACATTTCCAAAAACCGCACCGATGAAGGAATCGCCGGTTTACGGCAGGCGATCAATCTTTTCCCGAAATATTATCTGGCTCTCAGTCAACTGGGCACAACTCTGGCTCTGAGGGGCGAATACGGCGAAGCGTTCCCGCTGCTGTTCAAAGCCGCCGAAATCAATCCGAAAAGTCCGAAAACGCTTTTTTATCTCGGTCTTTCGCTTCATAAACTCAACTATCACAAAGCCGCCGTTACCGCTTTAACCCGCGCTCACGTCATCGCACCGTCATCGGCGTTGGTTCTGCTGACGCTCGGTAGTGCCGAACGCATGGAAGGCAAATATACAGACGCGGAGAAACACCTTCTCAAAGCCAAAAAGGTGTCGAAATCGGACGTTCCCGACATTCATTGGGAACTGGCACAGCTTTACGGGCTGAATATGAAAAAATATAAAGAAGCGGTCGAAGAATTGGAAAAATATCTGAAAGCGGGAAAATATGATGAAGCTCATACCAAAAAAATTAAACGATTGATTGCCGATTTTCAGGAAAAAGCGAATCGCGATTCCGCCAAAGTTTCATAACGTAAACCGGTTTTTGCCGGAATTCTATTTGCAAAATGAAATGCAGAAGAAGGGGGCGTAAGTCTGGAATGCGCCGCCATTTTACGGGAAGCGCGCGCCGACGGTAAAATTTGACGGCAATAAGTTGCCGGAGATTGATTTTATTTTGTAATTTCTCAAAGCTCTGGCGGCTTGGCTGCTAACAGCTTAATTTTTGTTTAAATAAATGCTACAATTTCGATAATTCAAATCCGATAAATTGAAAAAAATTAAAGTTAGTCTTTGGAGGTTCTATGTTTTATTCTAGAATGCGTAGCAGGCAATTCGTTTTGCTTTCGCTTGTCTGCGCCGCTATATTTTGTTTTTCGTCAACTGTTTGGGCAAGTACGATTTCCGGCATCGTTTACGATCACCGAAGAAACGCTTTGCCTGATGTGGATGTCGAACTTCTGGACGATCTTGGTCGTCAGATAGACCGCACCAGAACGGATGCGACGGGCAGGTATCAGTTTAGCGTGAGCGACGGAAACTATACGGTTAAAGTGATGCCGTTTCGCTATGACCTGCTCGATCAAACCGCGTATGTTGAGATTAGAAGTATCAGCTTTACTTCTTCAAATCCTCAAAGTCCCCGCGGCGGAAAACAGGGAAATATTTACGAGGTTCGGGATTTTTATCTCCAGCCCAAAAAAGGAAGTTTGGCGGATGCCGAGTTAGGAGTCGTTTTTGCTCAGGAAATTCCGAAAGAGGCAGAAAAAGCGTTTGAACAGGCGATCAAAGACTTTTCCAAAAAACGCGCCGATGAAGGAATCGCCGGATTAAAACAGGCAATCACGCTTTTTCCCGAATACTATTTAGCTCTATCCGAATTGGGCAAAATACTAGCCATGAAAGGTGAATACGGCGAAGCGTTCCCGCTTCTTCTCAAAGCCGCCGAAATCAATCCGAAAAGTCCGAACACGATGTTTTATCTCGGTCTTACGCTTCATAAACTCAACTATCACAAGGCGGCTATCACCGCTTTGACTAATGCTCATACGATGGCGCCGGCATCAGTTCTGGTTCTATTAACGCTTGGCACTGCCGAACGCATGGAAGGCAGATACGAAGACGCGGAAACGCATCTTATCAAAGCCAAGAAGTTGGCATCACAGGACATACCCGATATTCATTGGGAACTGGCACAGCTTTACGGGCTGAATATGAAAAAATATAAAGAAGCGGTCGAAGAACTGAAAAAATATCTGAAAGCGGGAAAATACGACGATGCGCAGGTTAATAAAGTAAAAAGATTAATTGCCGACTTAGAGGAAAAGGCTAAAACTCAAACCAAGGAAAGTTAAAACCGATTGATCGAATCCGCTTTATTTCAAGGCTGAATCTTTATAAAGATTCAGCCTTTTGTTTTCGGAGTCAAATCTCAGGTAAAATTTATTTAGAGCAAATTTCAAATTATGCAACACAGCCGGAAACGCGACCGTTAGGGAGCGTGTTCTTCGTGCTAATGACACGCTCCCTAACGGTCGCGTTTCCGGCTGTATCTTTTGTATTTCATTTAACTGAAAATTGCTATAATACCGCTTCAAATCGAGAAAGACGCGCTTTATCAAATATCAATTGTCCATTCTCAATTATTTGAGATGTGGTTTTTTCTAAACCATTAACAACTTCTGAAATAATGGATAGTTGATAAGTGATAATTGATAAATCTCAAAGCATTACGTCAAACCTGTCTTGAATCGGTATAATACCAAAACCAAAAGAAAAGGATTGTTAAACAAATCAGAGTAGAGCGAGCGGTAGCCACCAGGTTTATCGGTCGTCAACTTGATTTTTGATAACGGCTATTTAAATAAAAAAAGCCTGTCCAAAACGGACAGGCTTTCAAGTTTATTCTAATTTAATAAATTAGAAGTTAAAGCGCGCGCCGAATCTAACTTCGCGCGGAGCTTGGAACGTCTTCGGCTGACCATAGTCGCTATAGATACCGGTGGTCGTTCCTTGACGTGCATTCAAGTAGTTATAAACATACTGTGAAAGATCGTTGCCGTTAAGAATTGCGTCAAACACCGCATTTTCCTGCGCGCCACCCGATTGGCTGGGATCTCCGCAAAGCGATGTAGGACATCCGCCCGCTCTCAGCGTCGCCGCCGTAAAGTTGACTGCGCTGATGTCGAACTGCTTGTTCAGAACATTTTCCTCATCAAAGAGGTTTCTGATGCTGATATAAGGTTCGAGCGAGAAGCGGTTATCACGACCGAATCTGTAACGGTGGCTGATGAAAAGATCAGTTTCCGTGAACATTTCGGTGCGTCCCAAGTCGTTACGTCCGTTCAGGATTGCCGAGTCAACGCTGTAAAGAATAAACTGCGTGGTGATCGGGGTTCCCGATTGAATCGTGGTAAAGGCTGAAACAGTTGTGTTGTTCGTATTGTTTCCGCCCCAGTTGAAGATATATCCGCCGAATGCTTTGAAAACATGCGGACGGTCGGTCGGAAGACGTCCGTCTTCCGGCGAGCCGGTTGCGGAATATCCCATAAACGGCAAGTCGAAAAAGCGGTTGACGTTCGGGCTGGTACGTCCTTCTTCGTCGGCACTAGCCAAACCCGAGTAGTTTCCGAAGAGACGGCTCAGGGTATAGCTGGCGTTAAAGAAGTATTTGTTTGAACGTTTGTCAACACGAACTTCAAAAGCGTCGTATTCACGGATCGCTTTGATACACGGACGACCTGCATCAGTCGAAACTTCGCAAACCAGACCGAGTCCGGGGTTACCGATGATATAAGCTTCGCTACCTTGCGCGTTGAAAACACCTACGTCTTCAACCGCACGGTCTTGCTGTTTATGCGTATAACGACCGCTGAGGAGGAAGTTTCTCCACAGTTCGCGCTCGACACCGATTGTGTATTCGCTCTGGCGAGCGGCTTTGATGTCGGGATCAACACCACCCGATTCAAAGATATCAGCACCGACGAGGTTGGTCGGAATACGGAAGTCGAATTGACAGACCGAGTATCCGGGACCGCCGACGATCGGGCAGGTTCCGCCGAGTGCATCGGCGCGACCGCCGAGAATATTCGCCAACGTGTAATCGGTATAAACGATTCCTCGTCCCGGCAGAATTTCAAAGTAGTCGCGACGGAAGAAGTCGCCGCCAAACGAACCGCGCGGCAGTTCGTATTTGAAGCGGTCATAGAACCAACCATAGCTGGCAAAGAGTTTGGTTTTGCCGTCGCCGGTCAGATCAAACGCCGCGCCGAGACGCGGAGCGATTTTATCGCCCCAGTTGAATTCGATCGCCTGGGTAACACCCGCTTCACCGAAACTCGGAACGACTTCATTTTCAACACGAAGACCCAGGTTAAGCGTCAGGCGGTTCATGATCTGCCATGAATCCTGAGCAAACAGAGCCTGGTTTTTACTGCTGGCTTCACCGACCGTTCCGAATCTTTGAAGCAGACCGGAACCGAGATTGCCCGGTGTCGGCGTATTCGGAACACCCAAAGCGTTGATCGGAATACCGTAGTAAAGAACTACATATCCTCTATCCGCGTAACCTTCGCTAACCGTGTTGTAGAGACGGTTGAACTGGTATCCGAATTTGAAGTTATGACGACCGCCGGCATTGATACCGACCAGAGCAGCATCGGCGTCAAAGGTCGTACGGGTGGAAACGTCGTAGTCAATTGTAAAGTTATCTCCGGTGTTGAATCCGGCGACACAGCCCGATCCCGGAGGAGGCGCACCCGATATGGAACAAAGATAACGGGTTCGGCGTTCCAGTCCGTAAGAACTGAGTTTTTCGTTCAAGAAACTGCGACCGCCGCGGAAGTTAAGAACCAGATAATTGGTCGGGGTCCAGGTTACCTGACCGTTGACATTGTTGCTGTTTTGTCTTCCGCCCAACTGATCGTTCTGTGCCGTCGTGTAGGTCGGAGCCGAACCGAAAAGACGGTTGTTGCGAACTTCGGTAACAGTCGCGGTAGCTCCTTCTACGACAATCGGATTCCAAAGGAACGTTCCATACATACGAAGATTTTGAATCGGTTGAAAGTCAACGCGTCCAAATGCTTCTTCGATAGTTGCCTTTTGGTTATAAACAGTTCCATTGGTAAACGCTCTTCTGTAGGTAAAAATTTGCGGAGCGTAGATTGCCGAAAACCAGAGTTTTTCCTTAACAATCGGTCCGCTCAAGCTGGCAACCGGAAACCAATCCGTGCCTTCCGATTTACCGGGGTTGAAATATGAAAAGTCGCCAGTCGCGTTGCTGTTTCTGAACAGCGACGGACGAGCGTCGCCCTGCAATTTCGGAACTTCGAACGAAGCACCGAATCTGCCGTGCCACTGGTCGTTTCCGCCGACCGTAACAACGTTGATTACACCACCGGTCGCGCCGCCGTATTCGGCTTCAAAACCGGTTGATTTGATTTGAACTTCCTGAACGAGTTCGAACGGAAGATTGTTGTTGTCGTTCAGAGTTCCGGTACGGAAGTTGGTAACTTCCTGACCGTCAATAACGAAAACGTTTTCCGAACCGGACGCGCCGTCAATCTGGAATCCGCCGCCGAGTGATTCGGGACGAACGTTCGGAGCGATTTTCAGCAAGCTGGTAAATTGAGTTCCCTTCGGCAGGTCTTCAATAATTTGCTTGGTAATGCTGGTGTCAATTTTGGTGTCGGTCGGGTCAATATTAACCGCACTGTCTGCCGTAACCGTAACATCTGTCGTGCTGCCGGCAACCTCCAAAATCGTGTTCAAAGTCGCCGCTTTATCAATAACGACTGTTACATTTTGTGTTCTATCCACAAAATTCGGGGCAGAAATGGTTACTCTGTAAGTTCCGGGGGGGACATTCGGAACATTAACATATCCGCTGCCGTCAGCAGTTACGGTTCTGTTAAATCCGGCAGTCGTTCCGGTACTTTCAACTTTAACCGTAGCATTCGGAATACGCGCGCCTTGGGCGTCTGAAACGTATCCTTCGATGCTTCCCGTCGTTCCTTGTCCGAATGCGATTGCCGAAAAGCAAAACATAAAGGACAGAACCAAGGTTATAAACTTGAAGTTTCTATTCATTTTTGATCTCCTATAAAAATTTTTGGGATTTATAAACTTTTATGTGATTTCGCACTTATTACAAAATAAAGCAAATCACAAAAAATATTTCAGCCTATTTTTATTGCAATTAGAAAGCCAGTATCGGAGGGAAATGGTTTTACCATATAAACAACTGATTTGCAATGATTTAAGGCGTGTTAGGGGATATTAACGGTTACTTTCCGGCAAGATGTTCTTACGATATTTTGAAAATAATTCATGAATTTGGATTTTCTGCATTTTAAAAATCCAAAAGATGTCCCATTTTCTCTTTTTTTGTCCGCAGATAATGCGCTGCCGGTTCTTTGGCTTCGACCTCAAGCGGAATACGCTCAACGATTTGCAGACCGGCATTTTTCAGTGCTTCGAGCTTGTCGGGATTGTTCGACATAACGCGTACTTTGCAGAGTCCGAGATCGAAAAGAATCTCGGCGCATTGCTGGTATTGGCGGGCGTCAATTTCAAAACCCAGTTTTTCGTTCGCCTCGACCGTGTCCGCTCCTTCATCCTGAAGCGCGTAGGCGCGGATTTTGTTAATGATGCCGATGCCGCGTCCTTCCTGCTGTTGATAGACGATCGCGCCGCGTCCTTCTTTTTCGATCAGGCGCA
Organism: Pyrinomonadaceae bacterium; assembly: GCA_041940425.1. Lineage (GTDB taxonomy): Bacteria > Acidobacteriota > Blastocatellia > Pyrinomonadales > Pyrinomonadaceae > DATHTS01. Next base: position 50,995 of record JBGTSF010000022.1, on the reverse strand, counting down.
TCGCCTGTTCGAGCTGCGGTCCGCAGTCGCATTTGATGGAACCGAATACGTCGCCCGTCAGACACTGCGAGTGAATTCTGACGAGCGTCGGGATTCCGGCGCGCATCTCGCCTTTGAACAAAACGACGAATTCCTCGTTGCTGATCAGCGAACGATAACCGGCAATCTTAAAATCGCCGATACTTGTCGGCAGATTGGCGACCGCAACTTTCCTGACCGAAATTTCGCGGTTGTTCGGAAGGCATCTGCTGTTATTCTCCGGCAATTTTTCCAAATCCATAAACAAATTTTACTCTTTAAGTTTATTGAAATTATACATTTTTGTTCCGGTCTTTAACAACTTTGAAGAGCTTTTACCGCCAAAAGATTTTAAAGAATCAAAGCCGATTGCTTATTAAACAATCGGCTTGTTTTGAAAATCAATCCAAAAAAATTTCGAATTTATTCTTTTTCCCGGCTTTCCGGTTTCTCGTCGTCTTCCGGTTCGTCATCTTCGTGATGGGCAAAAACCGCGCCTTCATTTGAACCGAAGATCCGCGTCAGGATTCCGTTCAGGACATCGGCGATCTTACTCGGCTGAGCTTCCGCAACCGCGACCGGTTCCGGCGCATCGGCAAACACTATGTCCAGCCTGACCAGTTCGGCTGTAATATTTCTGCAAAACGAGCAATCAGCCAGATGAGAAACGATCGGTTTGGCTTCGCGCGCTCTCACATTGCCTTCGACAAATGCCGCTAAAGTATCTTCGTCCAAATGGTCTTGGTTTGTAAGTGCGCCGCCCGCGGCGGAACGGACTTTTAAGAAACGGTCTAGTAAGCCCTGTATTTTTATTTCTTGCGGATTTGTATTACCCGTATTTTCCATTATAGTTCCAGCCTCCCGACTGCAAGACGCTTGCCTGCGTTAAATTTGCGTTAATTTGCTTTTTCGGAAGACAAAAAAGTTTCGGATGCGAAAATCCGATGTTACGTTGTCATTAAATTTCGATAGATGTTCGGACTTGCAAGGTCTTGCGTCGCAAGTTCCATACAGATTTCTATCTCTTCTTTTTTCAATCCGTGCTTGTCGGTCAATTCCGTCGTGAAAAGTTCGAGAACTTTCCCGTATGTTTTTTCGAGCCAGCGCATGATCGTTGATTCGTGTATGCGGCTCGAAGGATTTCTTTCGCGGGCGGCGGATTTTCGCTGAAACCAATCGCGGAGCGGCGAGGTCGGAACTTCGACCATCCGCGCTATCTCGCGCAGTTTCAGATTTTCGACGTGATAATAAAGCAGAAGCAGTTTTTCGTGCGCATCTAAAGTCGCAAATGCTTTTTCGATGGATTTAAGAGTCGCTTTCCGGTAATTGTCGTAAGTGATATTTTCGACCATCTGCTCTTCGCCGCCGAGTTCGGTTTCGGCAAAATTGGAATGCGCGATTCCCTCGCCGACATTTTCGGTCATTTCATCCAATGAAACTTCGTCGTGCGACGCGCGGTGCAGATCAACCAGCGAATGCCAGATGACGGTGCGAAGCCAGCCGCGCAGACTTCCGCGCCCGCTGTATGAAGCGAATTTCGAAACGCGCTCGCCGTCAACGACGCGCGTGCCGTAAAGTTCGACATAAACGGTGTCAATGACTTCCTGCGCGTCAATTTCCGTGCTTGCCAGATGCCGCGCGACGCGTTCCATATAGGCGCGGTGCTGTTGATCAAATTCCCACCACGCGCGCTCGCTGCCGTTCGAACAGGCAAGCGTTAGAAACAGATCGTCGTGATGCAGTCCGTTAAGAAAATCTCTGGTTTCCTCGACCGAAGGCAGTTCGTCCGATGTAGCGAAAAAAAATTTTTCGAGGGTTTTTTTAAAGGAATCTTTCAGACAATCTTCACGAACGCCGAAATTCGGCGCGTTTTCGGAACAGCGGTCGAAGATTTCTTTCATCACGTCTTCGCACTCGGTTATCAGATTGTCTTTTTTAGCGACTTCGGGTGTCATTTTTACGAATGACATTATAACCGATGCGGCGCGGTTTGTCATTAAACCTTTGAAACTATTGAATTGCGCCGGATTCGAGACTCAAATTCGGATTTCCCAAATCGCCGGGAGGTGTTTGAAATTTGTCTTCCGAATACTGCAACTTGAATAAACGCCAGTAGAGACCGCGCTCGCCCAGCAGTTCGTTGTGCGTTCCCGCCTCGCGCAGTTCGCCGTGATGAAAGACCAGAATCTTGTCGCATTTTTGAATCGTCGAAAGACGATGAGCAATGACCAGAGACGTTCGTTCCGCCATCACGCGCTCGACCGCTTGTTGAATGAGCTGTTCGGTTTCCGTATCAATCGAACTCGTCGCTTCGTCCAAAATCAGGATCGTCGGGTCGAAAGCGAGTGCGCGGGCGAAAGAAATTAATTGTTTCTGCCCGACCGAAAGCCCCGCGCCGCGTTCTTTGACCAAAGATTGATATTTATTTTCAAGCCTTTGAACAAATTCGTCGGCGTGGACTTCACGCGCCGCCCAATGAATTTTTTCCTCGCTGATCTCCTTATTTCCGAGCCGGATATTTTCTTCGAGCGTTCCCGAAAACAGAAAAACGTCCTGCAGAACGACGGCGAAATTTTCGCGTAAATCTTTCAAATCCCATTCGCGGACATCAACGCCGTCGAGCAGAATTTTGCCTTTCTGAATATCGTAAAAACGCATCAAAAGATTCGTTACGGTCGTTTTTCCCGAACCCGTATGTCCGACGAGCGCGACCGATTCGCCCGGAGAAATCGAAAACGAAACGTCTTTCAAAATCCAATCGTTTTCCTTGTAAGCAAACCAGACGTTTTGAAATTCGATGCGCCCGATTGATTTGCCCGTTTTTTTCGGCTCGTCCGGCGTTTCGATCTCGACCGGCGCGTCGAGCAAAAGGAAAATCCGGTGCGATGCGACGATCGCCGCCTGCAAGATATTGAACTTGTCGGACAGATCGCGGATCGGCTGAAAAAGCTGTTGGGAATATTGGATAAACGCGATGACGATGCCGATGGTCAGAGCCGAACCGCTCGCCGACATTCCGGTCAAAATCTGATAACCGCCGAACCAGATAATTAACGCCACGCCGATAGTGCCGATAAAATCAACCATCGGATAAAAGATCGAGTAATAATAAATCGTTTCGATATTGGCATTGCGGTAATCGTCGTTGATGTCGGCAAAGCGTTTCTGCGCGCGGCGTTCGGCATTGAAAAGCTGGACAGTCTGCGCGCCGGAAATATATTCCTGCAAAAATGCGTTGAGTTTCGCATTGCGCGTGCGGACTTTATCAAAACCTTCGCGGGCGCGTTTGCGAAACCAGTTCGTCGCGGCAAAGAGCAGCGGAATCGTGATCAAAGAAACGAGCGCGAGCCGCCAGTCGAGATAAAACATCATCCCGAGAATCGCAAAAATAATTACCAGATCGCCGAGAACGTCAATCACGCCCGACGTGAAAAGTTCGTTGAGCGCGTCAACGTCGTTGGTCAGCCGCGTAATAATTCGCCCGACCGGATTGCGGTCGTAATAGGCGACTTCCTGCTGTTGGAGTTTCGTAAAAATCTCCGTCCGAATGTCGAACATCACTTTTTGTCCGACCGTGTTGAGCAAAATTTCCTGAACGTAAGAAAAAATAAAACGGAACAGAAACAAACCGAAAAAAGCGAGCGCGAACAGCCAGATGCCGTCCGTATTTTTCGGCGTGATGAAATCGTCAACCGCGACTTTTGTAAAATACGGCTGGAGACTGATCAGAATATTGGTCAGAAAAGTGAGAACGAGCGCGCCGGCGGCGATTTTCCAATACGGTTTGAGATAACGCAGAAGCCTTTTCGTAACGCGCAGATCGTAAGTTTTCCCGATCGTTTCTTCTTCGTGAAATTGTTTTACTTCTTCGGACACTTCTGATTTTAGATTTTAGGTTTTGGATTTTCGATTGTCCAAGTTGATGGAAAGTTTATTTGACGGCAGACGCGCAGGACGCGCTTTTGCGTATGAAAAATCGAAGTTTTCCATAGCGGAAATCATTTCAGCATGTTCTAAAATCATTTCAGGGACTCCTGAAATGATCTTAGCAACTCCTGAAATGTTTTCAGGATGTCCTGAAACAATATTAGGAACATCTGAAATCATTTCAGCAACTCCTGAAACAATATTAGGGACTCCTGAAATCATTTTAGGGACTCCTGAAATCATTTTAGGGACTCCTGAAATCATTTCAGGAACGTCTGAAACTATTTCAGCAACTCCTGAAATGATTTCAGCAACAGCCGGACACCCGCTTTTCGTGCCGAATTTACCTTGCCAATCTGAAATCCAAAATCTAAAATCTAAAATCACGATGAGCCGTTTTATCAACGAGGGAAAAGACAACTGGCAGAGGCTCGAAGATTTGCTTTCGATTCTTGAAACTTCGCCGCTTCGCGGTCTGCCCCGCGCCGAAGTGCGGGAATTCGGCGAACTCTACCGCCGCGCCGCGACCGATCTCGCCATTGCCCGCAGTGAAACGCGCGATCCGAAATTGATAAATTATCTCAACTCTCTCGTCATCCGCGCTCACGGCAAGATCTACCGCGCCGAAGGTCAGGGCTTGAAAGTGATGTGGGATTTTTTCTCGAAAGAATTCCCGCAGACGTTCAGAAAAAACTGGCGGTTTATGACGCTCGCTTTCTCGGTCGAAGTTTTATTCACGATTTTCGGATTTTTTCTCGCCTATTACAGTCTCGGATTCGCCGACGCGATGGGCTTGGAAGACATACGTTTTGCGGCGGAAACCAACCGTTACTGGTGGCTCGGCATAAACGAGGCAAATCAGGTCGAATCGGCGTTTTTGTTCACGCATAATATCCGCGTCAGCATTATGGCGTTCGCGCTCGGCGCACTGCTCTGCGTCGGCAGTATCTATATTCTGGCTCTGAACGGTCTGTTTTTCGGCGGCGTGCTGGGCGTTTGCTTTAAAGTGAATCCGGCGTTCGGAAACGCTTTGGTCGAATTCGTCATCGGACACGGCGTGATCGAAACCGCCTGCATCTGGATCGCCGGCGGCGCGGGAATGATGATCGGCTACGCCATCGTCAATCCGGGAAATCTAACCCGCGCCGACGCGCTCAGAAAAAAAGGTCTCGAAGCCGCGCGCCTCGTCGTCGGCTGCGCTTTTATTCTAGTCATCGCCGGCATCATCGAAGGTTTTCTCTCGCCTTCGAATCTGCCTGCGTGGGTAAAATACGGCACGGGAATCTCGACGGGAATTGCGATGTTTTCTTATTTGTTTCTTATCGGAAGGGAAGAAAAGAGAAGCGTTTAAAGATTTAGAGATAATGCGGCGGTAAACCGAACACACACTTGTTCGCTTCCCTTATAATTTCAAAACTCTTCATCCAAAAAATCTCGCGGCGTAATTATTTTAATTCCTCGAAACGGATTCAAAACCAGCAAATCCTTATCGCCCGTAACCAGAACATCAGCACTGCCGCTTACCGCCAATTCCAGCAGTTTATCGTCTTTCGGGTCGCGGCAAACTCGAATGACTTCACTGATTTCAATCATCTCGGCAATTTTCAAAAAGCCGACCATAAAACGCATGCGCTCCTCGCGCGTTACATATTTGTCAAACTTCGGGCGATTGAGAACATCGGCTAATTCAAGCAAAACCGGAACGGAGATCAAAACTATTCCGTTATCGAGAAGTCTGTCAAAGGCTTGACGCGGAACGCCGCCCAGCAAAGCCGCACTGACAAGAACATTATTGTCAAACGCGCCGCGCAAGTTTTCGCTACTCATCGGCAAGCAAAGATTCCAGAATTTCCGGCGTTAAACCTCTGCTTTGAGCGTTCTGACCGATTTCGTCCATTGTCCTCTTCAATGAATCAACGTCAGCTTCGGCGTAATATTTCAGCCAGCTTTCAAACAAGGCTTGCAGTTTTTGTTTGTCGGTCTGCGGCGAGTCGTTGTAAAAACGGGCTGCGTCCGATTCAACTTCCAGTGTAATGGTTTCTGTCAGCATAAGATATTTCCTCAGAAAATCAACGCAATTTTATCACAATTTTGCCCGAAACCGAGAGGAACGATTGAGATGACGTGGGGCGAAACCGCCACCAAGCCCGCCGAATTTTACCACGCAACGCGATAAGAAAGTCGCTGTTTCGCCCTCACGTCCATTGATTTGTTAGCCGCGTGTTTGATTTAACCACGCTGTTTGCTTCACGCGACATCGAAAATCTTAGATTTTAGTTTCCAATTTTATATACTAAATTTTCTGCTACAAGAAGGTTACACCCGAACTAAAAATTAGTTGCCTCAACTTCATTTCAAGAAATCACTGATCCAATCTATAATTAAATTTCCAAGCAAATACAAGCCCCAAATTACTGATATAAAAATGCCTGTGCCGCCAAAAAACCTGCCAAGCGTTGCTTTTCCCCAACCTCCAACGTCTGACCTTGTTTTGTTTTGAACTAATACTTTACCTCCCATAACATAGGCAATTATTCCTAAAGGTATGCCCAATAGGACGATAGAAGAAGGTATGCTCAAAAGTCCTATCCAGAAAGAAAATTTTCCAACTGATTCATCTTGTAGTGATCCGTGTTTAAAGTCGAGTTGATTTTTCCCCATAATGAAACCTCCTAAATGATTTAGTTTCACATTACTAAAAGCGGCTAACTTATGATTGAGCGGAAAATTTTCCGCATAATCACCGGATTTTGAGTGTTATGCAGAAATATTTCCGTATAACACTCGTTTTTCGTGTATTATGCAGAAAGTTTTCCGCATAATAACCTTATATGCGGATTGATTATACAACAGTTTTTTAGAATTACAACCGATTTTTATGGAGCAAAAAGTCAAATTATTAGATCAAGTTAGGGCTGTTGCCAGAGCCAGACATCTTAGTCATAGAACTGAAGATACTTACCATAACTTTATCAAACGATTTATATTGTTTCACAATAAACGGCATCCGAAAGAAATGGGCGCGGAAGAAATTTCCGCTTTTTTGACGGATCTGGCGGTCAACGGCAAGGTATCCGCTTCGACGCAGAATCAGGCTTTTTTCGCTTTATTGTTTCTTTATCGTGATGTTTTAAGAATTAAATTGCCGCATATCGAAGGCGTAACACGCGCCAAACGTCCCGAACATCTTCCCACTGTTTTCACAAGCGATGAAGCAAAGGCGATTTTAACCCGTTTGGACGGTGTACCTTTTCTGGTAGCGAGTCTTTTATATGGCTCAGGTTTGCGTCTCGCCGAAGCGTTGCGTTTGCGCGTTAAAGACCTTGATTTTGAAACCGCGCAGATCATCGTGCGTGACGGCAAAGGCGCGAAAGATCGCATTACGTTATTTCCCGAATCGCTTTTTCAACCGCTCGGAAAACATCTGACAAAAGTAAAATTTATTCACACGGAAGATTTACGGCGCGGCTTCGGCGAAGTCTGGATGCCGTTTGCGCTTTCAAGAAAATATCCGAACGCCGGAAAGGATTGGAAATGGCAGTATATTTTTCCTTCGACCAAAATTTCACCGACGCGCGAAGACGGAAAACCGCGCCGTCATCACACTTCCGAAACGACGATTCAAAAAGCGGTCGGTAGAGCAATTAAGCAAGCCGAAATCAACAAGCACGGAAAATGTCATGCGTTTCGCCACAGCTTTGCGACGCACCTTCTGGAAAATCAATATGACATCCGCACCGTGCAGGAACTGCTCGGACATAAAGACATTCGCACGACGCAGATTTACACGCACGTTTTGAAAAACAAATCTTTCGTCAAAAGCCCGCTGGACGGGTAGAAAGAAAAGTCCGTTTCGCGTTTGCCGGATAAAAAGTTTTTATTTTCCGGCAGTTTCTAAAGTTTCCCGTTTCCCAAAACATCGCGCATTGCAATTGCCAAATCTTCAATCGCCTTTTTGCCGTCGCCCGAAAATGACGAGCCGTGCATGACCGCGAGAGTTTTCGGTTCGAGCGCGGCGATGCGTTTTAACTGCTCGTCGGTTTTTTCGGAATACGGGTAAGCGTGCGCGAGCGGGCTTTGTTCGCCGATGATTAAATCTTCCTTAAATCGCCCGACAATATCGGATTCGGTTAAAAATTCGACATCGCCGCCGTGCGTGAACAGGTCGGAACAGAGCAGGGTTTTCGAAGTTTCCTCGAACAGCATTCCGGCTTCCCAGCAATGCGGAACGTGCGGCGTTTGCAGAAAGCGGAATTTGTATTTTCCGGTTTCGAGAATGTCGCCGTCGTTCATCGCGTGCGCCGGACGGATCGCAAAATCGTTGACGCTGACCATCGCGCCGACCACACTGCAGACGGGCGCGGCTTCGGGCGCGATCTGCATCCAATCGTTGAGCGCGCCGCATTCGTCCGATTCGAAATGACTGAATCCGATCCAGCGAATCTTTTCCGGCTCGATCACCTTTGAGACTTCTTCCAGCACCACCGGAAAAAGTCCGCGCATCCCGGTATGAAACAGAAGCGGCTCGTCGTCTTTGACGAGAAACTGGTTAAACTGCAGGTTGTAGTCGGGAACGAAAGTCGAAATTCTGTAAAAATCGGGAGCGATTTCTTGTATTGCCATTGTAAAAACCTCCAAAATTAAAGTTCACCTATTTTACAACGCGCAATTTCAGAGGCAAATGAATCAAAAATTTTGAAAATTTTTTCAGCCTTTGAATATTAAAAATATAGACACGGCGATCAGCACAAACAAATCTGATTTTTTGTTCGCGGTATTCGCCGCGCCGGAAGCGGTTTTAAAAAATCGAACCGAATTTTAGAGAGCGGCGCAGTCGCTGGTTTTCAGTTTTTCGGTAATCCGCGGAGATTCGAGCAGAAATGCCCCGGCATCCCAATCCGGTCTTTGCCAAACCGTCCCGTCCGAGTATTCGATGCGGTTGATGAGTATTTCCGAAGCGTGATTTTTATCGGATTTATTTTTTGAATCGGATGCGTCCACCACATTGACAGGCGGCAGATGGCTGAAAATTCTGAGCGTTTCGCTGCCGCCCGCTTTTATCTTCTCGACACATAGAAACTGCCGGCTGGAACCGGTTTGCAGTGCCGTTTCCCCGGCGGGCTGGTATTCCCAAACAAACGACTTAACGACTTTTGTATCGGTATTTTTTATTTTTAACTGATAGACGAAAATATTTCCGGGCGGGGACGCGCCGGTTTTTCTCGCAACCCGTTCAACCGTTGATAAATCGCGGCTCCGCTCTTCGATCGTTTTTTCGTTCGTTCTATTAGTTCTGTCTGTTCGCGGTAGAGATCCTGGGTTTACCGGCTGCGGTTGTCGTGTGATCGTGGGATCGAATTGCGCCGAAGAGTCCGTTTCCGTGTTCGGAACATACATATTCCAAACGAATTTGACCACTTCGATCTTCGCCGTGTCCTGCGCGGAGATTTGATTTCCAAACATCAGAAAAATAAAAACGACCGAAACTATTACTCTCATCTTTTTGACCTCGCAAGCGGGAGATATAAATCCGATTTTTATACTATAGCAGGCTTTATAATCCTTTTCGGTCATTCCTGTCAATAAAATTTTATCGAAATCTAATTTTTCCGGTTATGCTTCTGCACCGATTTATACAGTTTTCCGAGTTGTTTGTTGCGCTTGCGTTTTTCCATCAGAGACATCTCGTGGCGCTCGGATTCGCGGAGCATTTTCGAATAATTCTGAAAGCGTTCTTCGGAAATAATGCCGTCTTCGAGTGCCTGCAAAACCGCGCAGCCCGTTTCCTGCGTGTGCGTGCAGTCGGAAAATCTGCACTCGCTTTCGAGTCCGGCGATCTCTTCGAATGTTTCGCTGATGCCCGCTTCGACGCCGATATTTCCGAGTTCGCGCATGCCGGGCGTGTCAATGATCAGCGCGCCGTTTTTGAGTCGCAAAAGCTGTCGGCTGGTCGTCGCGTGTCTGCCTTTGTCGTCTTTTTCTCTGATCTCGATCGTCTTAAAAATATCTTCGCCGAGAAGATTATTGAGCAGGCTCGTTTTTCCGACACCGGACGAACCGAGCAGACAGAAAGTTTTGCCGGGAAGCAGTAATTTTTTAATATTTTCCACACCGGAATTGTCGGCATTGCTGAATGAAGTAATTTGAATTTCGGGATTTGATTTGAGAATTTCGTCCTTTTTTCGATCCGTTTCATCCGGTGGGAGGAGATCGCTTTTACTCAACAGCAAGACCGGCTCGATATTTCCCTCGCGCGTCATCACGAGATAACGCTCTAATCTTCGCGGACTAAAATCGGCGTTGAGCGATTGGACGATAAAAGCCGTGTCAATATTGGCGGCAATTGCCTGAAACTCGATTTTTTTGCCCGAAGTTTTTCTTTTCAAAATGGATTTTCGCGGAAAAATTTCGTGAATGATCGCCAGCGAATCGTCGTCCAGAAACTGCGCGTAGCACCAATCGCCGACCGTCGGAAAATCGAGCGGCGTGTCCGCCGAAAACATCAGCTTTCCCGTTACTTCGGCGTAGATTTCATTTTTTCCGTCTGTTACCGTGTAGCTTTCCTTGTGAACCGATGTAACTCTCGCTATTTGAAAATCGCTTAATTTCGCATCGTCCAACTCATTTTGAAACCAATCGCTGAAACCTATTTTTTCTAAAATCTCGAAATTTGTTTCCATCGGCAAAATTATATCGAACCTTTTATAAACATCACAAAAAAAAGCGCGTCCTTTTTACGGACGCGCTTTTTCTAATTTTCCGTTTTGCGAAAATTCACTTCCCACCGTTATACATTTCCATCAAATTTCGCATTTTTTGAATAACGGGCTGACCGCCGCGGCTGTAGTTGGACATCACGATCAATGTCCAGCCGGATTCGGGAAACATATCGAGATTGGAATTGATGCCCGGAAAACCGCCGCCGTGACCGAATCTTTTTCCGCCCGCACCGATCTGAAAACCGTAGCCGTAATTCGGCGAATTCAGTTCGGGTTTGGCGGTCGTCAAAGTTTTGACATATTCCGCACCGACGAGTTTATTTCCGTTCAAAGCGCGGTCGAATTTCAGAAGGTCTTCGACCGAAGAATAACAGCCGCCCTGCGGTCCGCCGCGCATGACGTGCATAAAAATATTGTTGCCGAACGCGATGCCCGTGTCCGTATAAATTTTGTCATAACCGACCGCCAGATTTTTATTTACCCGGTCGAGTTCAAAGCATCCGGTGTTCGTCATTCCGGCAGTATCGGTGATATTTTCGCGGATATAATCAAAGTAATTTTGACCGGAAACGACCTCGACGATCTTGCCGAGAACGAGCATTCCCGTATTGCTGTATTGCCAGCGCGTTCCCGGTTCGAATTGGAGTTTTTCGTTTCCTTTGACGATTTTCATCATATCGTCAACCGTGCGAACTTGACCGCGCGAGAGTTTGTCCCATTTGTCGGAAAAATAACCGCCGAGTCCCGCCGTGTGCGTCAAAAGATGCTTTACTTTTATCTTTTCCGCCGATTCTTTGTCGGGAAAATCGGGAATGAATTTTGACAAAGGATCATCGAAAGACAGCTTTCCTTTTTCGACCAATTGAGCGATTGCTACAGCGGTGAACATCTTGTTCATCGAGCCGAGATTGAATTTCGTGTCAATTTTATTTGCCGCGTCAAAATCCTTGTTCGCCATTCCGAACGCGCCTTTGTAAACCGGAACACCGTCTTTTGCCAGCAGAACCGCGCCGGAAAAAACATCAGCCGCCGCGAGTTTTTTTATAAACGTTTCCATCTCGCGGGCGATCTCTTTTTCGGAAAGTTTTTTCGCATTGTTCGCGGCGGGCGGTTTCGGCTGTCGGAAACCGATTCCGGTAATGCGGTGCGGGGCGGCGGCTTCGACCGCGACGAACAGCGCGTCCCATTCGCCGGTTAATTTATTTTTAACGAGCAGCGTTACTTCATTCGATTTCGCTTCCTGCACGCCGCTGATCTCATAGCCGCGCGAATTGTCGTAAACGGAAGAGAAAAAATTCATATGCTGTTCCATCGGCAGTCCCTTCATCTGACCTCCGAAATTCGCTTCGACAAACTTTTGAAAATCGGTGCGGTTTCCCGCATTTAGAATCTGCACCAATTCTCCGGCACGTTTTTCAGCAGAGCTGTCAGTCTGTCCGAAGACGGTCATCGCGCCGATCAAACTAAAAACGAAAAATAATAAAATTGATTTTTTCATAATATTCTCCTCTTTTTTATTGAACTTGACTGTATTACGTTTTTGGTCAGAATGAAGTTCAGTTATTTGTTACGAAAAAATGTAAATGTTTGTAAAGGATATTAAGAGCTTTGCACACAAAGTAGCGTTTTGAACATAAAGTGCTTAATGTTAAACACAAAGTATCAATTTACGAGTTTGGTTTGAAGCCGGAATTTTGGAAAGAAATTTGATAGAATCGGTAAGGAGTCTTGGCAGTCTGAACCACCGATGCGAAGTTAGAGCCGTAGGTCGTAGCCGCTAAGACTCCTTTCCTTCGAACACAAACCGCTTAAACTTGAACTTTTAGTCTGTGGAAAACTAGGCTTTATGTGCAAAGCCGATATTAAGAAAAATCTTACATTGTCAGACAGACAGCGTTTAATTTTCTTTGATTTGAAATATATGGCTAGAGCATTCCTCTTTCCTTGACGCGCAGGTAAGTTTCCAAAAGACGCGGCGCAAGCGTCTGTGTCGTAACGTCGAGGGCAAGACCGCCGAGACTTTCGACTAATCTTAAAGCCGATTCGCGCTGGTGAATTATTTCTTCGGCGGCGGATTGCGTAAAAACTTCTTCGATATTTTCCGGCTTGCGGCTGACGGTCGCGTTCAGGTCGCGGTCGCCGATTGTCGCAACTAACGGAAGATGACGCGGTCGCAGAAGTTTTAAGGAATTTATCAGTTCTTTTGACGAATCTTTATCAACGAGATCGGTCAGGATCACGACGAACGAACGCTTTTTCGAATTGGCAGCGATAAATTGAAAAGCTCTTGAATACGACGGCTCGATGAGTTCGGGTTCGAGATCGTGCAGGCTTTCCAGAACGGCGTCAATATGCTCGACACCGCGTTTCGGCGGCAGAAATTTTTTGACCGTGCGACCGAAAACCATCAGTCCGCAGTTGTCGCCGCCGCGCATCGCCGCCGACATCAGCGCGAGCGCGGCGTGGATCGCCGTATCGAATTTTGTTTCGTCGCCGATGCGTCCGGTCATCAAGCGTCCCGCGTCGAGCGCGATAAAGATCGTCTGGTCGCGTTCAATTTGATACTGGCGCGTCGTCAGTTTGTTTCGTCTGGCGGTCGCCGTCCATGAAATATGCCGGAGTTCGTCGCCGCGCACATAATCGCGCATTGATTCGAACTCGCGCCCTTCGCCGCGGCGGATTGATTTTCTCTGCACCGCGAGATACGAACTCGCGCCGAGTGCTTTTAATTCCATCTCGCGGGCGCGGCGAATATTCGGATAAACTTTGACCGATTCGGCTCTGCCCAAATTCGCCTGACACCAGACGAGTCCAAGCCGCGAAAAAAATCTGACGGCAGTTTTTCCGAAATCATATTTCCCGCGTTTCGGCGGCGTGAGCGTGTAGAAAAAATCAGAAACAGTCTGCGCTTCGGATCTGAATTCGGCTTCGCGCTCATCCTTTAAAATCATTTCGGGCGGAAATTCGTCTTTAATCTTCAAGTAAAAATCCTTCGCCGAAGCATTCGAGATTTTCAGATGAACCTGCGTTTCGTCGCCGATGGCGAACCGCCGTTCAAACGTGCGCGAAACGGTAAATTCTTCGGGCAATTTCCGGCTGATAAAATAATCGAGAAAAGCGAGTGCGATAAGCAGAGCATCGTAAGCAAGCGCGATGTATCTCAAAGAAGGAATGTTCCACGAAAGCGAAAGCGGAATCAGACCGAGCGCGAAGAGAATATAAAATCTTCGTGAGAAAACGAATTTCATAAGACGGATTATAAAATTAAAAATCGGTTTAAGCCATTGCCAATTTCGCGCTGGTCGGTCGGAAATAAAGATTCGTCCAGATGATCGAAAAACACGCCGCGAAAATCAAACCGAAAAGAAGCGGCGACGGCGCGTAAATTTCGCTGAAAATTACGACGGCGAAAACGGTTGAAACAACGCGCAGATTTTCCGAAATCCAAATCCACGCTTTCGCTTCGAGAATGCCGCCCCAATTTATTATCTGCCACCAGAGCAAAAAAGCGGCGATCCATTTTTCGCCGTTTGTCCAGGCGTAAAGATTCGAGATTATTCCCATCATTAAGGCGATTCCAAAGACGACTTGAATAATCAGATAACTTTTCGCACTTGCAAACATAGCGGGACGAAAACGCACTTGATTTTCCGTCGTGATCTCGACCATTTCTTTCGCGGGAAGTCCGCGCGGTCGCCAGCCCGCAGGCATAAACCAGACGCGGATTTTGTCCCATAAATACGGCGTTTGCCGCGCGTAGTTCCACAAAACTACATAGTAATGAAAATTGATCGAGATCGGATTCCAGGATTTCGGATGATCGTAGATGCCGTAAACGACCTTTTCTTTTTCTTCTTCGAACGAGCCGAAAATTCTGTCCCAGATAATTAAAAACTCGCCGAAATTTTTGTCTAAATATTTGAAATTTACGCCGTGATGAACGCGGTGATGCGACGGTGTTGTAAAAACGAATTCGATCGGTCGCCAGAGTTTCGGGATAAATTCGGTGTGATGCAAAAACGCGATAAACAAATGAATTCCGGTCATCATATAAATATGCAAAGGGTGAAAACCGATGATCGTCAAAACCCAGAAAAACAGGAACGAGGTCATTCTCTGCGTTACGCTGGCGCGAAGCGCGACGAAAAAATTCATCTCTTCCGCCGAGTGATGCGGCGAATGCGCCGCCCACATAATATTTATCGAATGCCCCCAGCGATGCACCCAGTAGAAAACAAAATCCACGCCGAGCAGAAGCAAAATGAATGTCCACCAATTTAATTCAATCGTGAAAATCCGGTAATTTTCCCACAAAAAACCGTAAACGACGTAAACGCCCGCCGCGATCAGGACGTTCATCGTCTGATTGCCGAGAGCCGTTCCGAAATTGGCGACCGCTTCGGGAAACGAGATGTAATCTTTGCGGTAAAGCCAGCAGAAAAAGACTTCGAGCAAAATGAAAACCAGCGCGATCGGCGTTAGATAAGCGTAGATGTTCGTTTCCTGCATATTTTTTCAGGGAAAATATATCACAGTTTTGGTAAAATCGAAGCGATGGACTTGGATAAATTTATCGAAGAAAAAATCCAGAAAGCGATTGCCGACGGCGAGTTTGACAACCTCAAGGGCGCGGGCAAACCGATTGATATGGAAGCGTATTTCAGCACGCCGTCGGAATACCGGATGGGACATTCGCTTTTAAAGGCGAATAATTTCGTGCCGGAAGAAGTCGAGATTCTGCGCGAGATCGGTTTGCTGAAAGAAAAAATCAAAACCGCAGCGGACGATTCGGAAAAGAAATTCCTGACTAAAACCTTAAATGAAAAAACGCTCGCGCTTTCGATCTTATTGGAGAGAAATAAGCGAAAAAGCTAAAAGGCGAGAGAATTTTATTTCCCGCGCCTTTTCCGAAATTTATTTAAAATTTTTCAAACTTACATTGCTTTTTGTTTTTCCGTAAGTTCGATTCCCATTTTTTCCAGAGTTTCCTTGTTGAGAGTTCCGGTAACTTTTACGCCGTTGGCGGTCTGCCATTTTTTGATGCCGTCGCGCGTCGCGTCGTCGAGTTTGCCGGTTTCTTCGCCCGCATACATTGATTTTTCCTTGAGCATTTTCTGCACCTCGATAATCTGGTCTTTGGTCGCGCGGAAAACCGGACCGCGTTTGGTCGTCGTTTTGTTAGCCTCCGCGCTTGCCAGATCATTCGGGTTAACGGGAATCAGCATCTGCGCGTCGGTCAGCGCAATGCCCATTTTTTCCAACGTAGCGCGGTTCAGACTGCCCGATTTCCGCAGACCGTTTTCACCCTGAAATCCCTTGACGGCGGCGCGGAAATCATCATTATATTTTCCGTCTTCCGCGCCCGCGTATTTTCCTTTTTCTTTCAACATTTTTTGAGCCTGCGTGATCTGCTCTTTGTTTGCCCTAAATACTTTTCTTTTCGTTTCGGTCGTCGAAACGCTCGAAGTCGAATTGTTGGATGTTTGCGCTTGAATCGAAAAAGCGAAGACGAGCGCGACAAAAATCACCACACTTAGTTTTTTCATAAGAGTTTTCTCCTGTAATTTTTGGATTATAAAATCAAGAAACCTATCGGGGAGAAAAAGAGAGCTTTTAGGGTCTTTTTTTCCGGGAGTAGATTTGCTTGATTTATGCGAGCAGTATCCGCCTAAACCGGAATTATGTCAAGACTTTTTTTTACATAAAAACGAAAAATCTTGACGTTCGGTAAATTTTTTCGTAAGGTGTAATACATTAGTCATGCAAAAATATTTCTTCCAAACCAGTTACAAACAAAGCTTTTAGTAAATTCTTTGGAAATTGTATTTCTGTAGTTATTAGGCTAGGAAAGCAGTAACGGCACTCGGCATAATGGATGATAATGGAAATCCGGTCCCAGGGGTGGTTTTACAAGGTTTTCGGGAATATAACATAAAGCGACCAGATCAAAAGCTCTTCCATAACTGAGCCAATCAAAATAAAACAGTTCGAGAGATATTAATTGTGTCAAACAGGTCAATGGCGGCTGGCTGCGCAGTCCGAATTTGATTTTATCTCCGGGAATATTTTCGACACGCAAAATAGGAGGATTGCGATGAAAAGGTTCTGTCAGTATTCGGTAATCGGTATTTTTTTGGTTTCTTTGCTCGGTCTTGGTTCTTGTCAAACCAATTCCCTACAAACATCAAATTCTAACAAGTCAACAAATTCCGGCGCGCCGAAAGCCGACGCGCCGCCGCCGAAACACGCGGCGACCAGTTTTCCCGATTTCGGCTTTATGGTAACGCCGTCCGATTATATCAACAATTATTCCAGCGAGCCGATCTTTAAGCTAAAAGCGGATTTTCCGACTGAAAAGCCGCCCGAAGCGAATATGCCCGCTTTTATGAAGATTGATTTCAAAACGAATCCGAAAGAATACATTTTGGGTGTGCGCGATTATTCTTTCGAGGGGAATCTGCCCAACTGGAATCCTTTCGAGAACAAAACGCGGCAGTGGTATCACATCCCGTGGCTGCACCCGAATTCTTCGACCGGCTATCCGCCGAACGGCGGCACGGAAGGCTTCCGCGGGCTGATCAAGGAAGCTCCGGTTTCGCCGCAGCAGCTATCGGAAACGCAGAGCGGCAGTTACCAGGTTTACGCGATTACCTTGATCAATGAATACGCCGGTTACACGATGGGGCAGATGTGGAAAGACCCGGATAATCCGAATCCCGGAGCGACCGACAAACGCTACGGCGGCGGTTTTCCGCCGGGAACGGTTTTTGCGAAACTTTTGTTCACGGACGCGCCCGAAGGCACGGACAAGATTGATTTTCTGGAAAACCCGCTCTCGTGGAACGTCTATATCACCGAAAACTGGAACTCGCCGAACCGCGTCGTCAAAAAAGTCAATCTCTTGCAGATGGACATCGCCGTGCGCGATCCGCGCGCCGATTCGACGACCGGCTGGGTTTTCGGCACGTTCGCCTATAACGGAAAGCTGAACAACGAGAACAAATTTATGAATCTCGTGCCGGTCGGAATTATGTGGGGCAACGATCCCGACAACAAGGAAAACAAGGTCAATCCGTTTCCGCCGAAACCCGTTGACCAGATTCAGAACACGAATTTGAAGGAAACCATAGTTTTCCCGTCGCCCGATCTGCCGCCGCAGCATCTCGGCTGGAATTCGCGTCTGAACGGTCCGGCGGATCTGAACACGGCGTCGTGTCTGTCGTGTCATATCGCCGCCGAATATCCGCCGGCGACTTCCTTGGTCGCGCCCGGAATGGTGCCGGACGGCGGACCGACTCCGCCGGCGCAGGGCGGAAGCGACGAATGGATGATCTGGTTTCAGAATCTGCCCGCCGCCACGCCGATGAATACGGAGACGTATTCGACCGATTTCTCGTTTCAGGTCGCCATCGCTCTGCAAAATTTCTTTGATGTCCGAAACGCCGGATTTCAGGGAATGTGGGCGAGCGATTTCAAGATCAAGGAATATCCCGTTTCGAGAGACGGCGGCGGCGACGACCAGCCGAAGCCGGTTATGAACATGAACGCGAACACGAAGAAGTAACCGCCATATCGGGAACTTTCGAAGTAACCGGCATGCAGACCATAGTTTTCCGCTGTGGTCTGTTTGTCGGAATTCGGTAATTCTTTTCTTTATGTTTTGGTGCCATACATAAAAAGATTGCCGGATTACAGGATTTATATTTTGCGAATTCAACTTTTAAATTAAGCGAAGCGAGTGCATAAATAAATCGTTTGTTTTTACCGCGTTAGCGGTTTCTTGAATTTAGGGTTGATTGCGTTTCAACGCACGGTAATTTGACAAAGTTGATGCGTCGCGTCAGCAACGATTGAGAAATTCAATTGTCGCTGACGCGACAAGAATTCAATTGTCGCTGACGCGACAAGTAAGATTGATTCTTTGCATTCCGTGCCTTGAAAGACACGGCTAAATTCAAATTATCGCTACGCGACCGATTTATGCACAGGCTTTAATTAAATAACCGACACCACGACCCAAAAGGAGTTAATCATTATGAACACCGTTAAATTTTTTCTGAACGGGCAAGAGATTACTTTGGAAAATCCGCCGCCCGATCTTTTACTGCTCGATTTTCTGCGTTCCGAGGAAGTCGGTTTGACCGGCGCGAAAAAAGGCTGCGGGCAAGGCGGTTGCGGCGCGTGCACGGTCATCCTTTCCAAATGGGATGAAAAGCAGGAGAAAGCCGAACACCGTTCGATCAATTCCTGTCTGCGCCCGGTTTGCGCGCTCGACGGATTGTCGGTTACGACCGTCGAAGGCACGGGTTCGGTCAGCCGACCGGAACACGCGCTTCTGCATCACGTTCCCGTCGGCAGCCGCGCGGCTGTTCCGCTTCATTTGATTGATGCCGAGCCGAAAGAGATCAATCCGCAACTTATTCAGGCGCGGAAGAAAATTGACGAAGTCAGGGAAAAAATACTTGCCGAAGATACGGAAGATAAAAATGCCGCATTCGGCAAAATCTATAAGGTCAATGAAGGAATGAATCCGGTCGCGCACCGTCTGGCGATCAACAACGGGACGCAGTGCGGCTACTGCACGGTCGGTTGGGTGATGAATATGTCGGCGTTTCTGTCGGAAAATCCGAAACCGACGAAACGCGAGATCGAAGAAATTTTCGACGGCAACATCTGCCGCTGCACGGGCTACCGCGCGATCTTAACCGGTATGAAAACCTTCGCCTGCGACTGGTCGGCGGAAGACGAAAAAAACCGTATGAAGTGCAAGACCGAAGATGTCTGGGAAGCACAGCGAATACTGCCCGCGCCTTACATTGCTTTTCCCGACGCGGCGAAAAATCCGCCCCAGCCGGTCGAGATTCTGGGAAACGAGCAGATGTGGCTGACTCCAGCGACGCTCGATGAACTTGCCGATATTATGAATGAAAACCGCGATAAAACGGTGCGGCTCGTTCACGGCAATACGTCTTACGGGATTTATAAACCGGAATTTCTCGAAGCCGATCTGCTGGTTGATATTCGTCTGATTCCCGATCTTTACGGCATCGAAGAAAATTCGGGTGAAATACAGGTCGGCGCGTCCGGTACCTATTCCGAATTTCTCGACCGTTTGAAAGCGGTTATCGAGCGGCGTTGGAAAGTTAAACTGCCGCAAGATTTGGAAAATCAGCGTTGGGACAAACCGACTTGGGCGACAAGCGCGTTCGGCGCGGCGCATTTTATGGCGCACCGCACTGCCGGGATGATCGTCCGCAATGCCGCGAGTTTGGGCGGCAACACGATGCTGACTTTTAAGCACATCCACGAAGGCGAGCCGTTTCCGTCCGATCTTCTGACCGTGCTGGCAGCGATTGATACCAAAATTGATCTGCTGGAAGTTTCGAGCGGAGTTCGTTCCGTTCTCAGCGTAGATGAAATCGTCGAAAGAATTCGTAAAAGTGCGGCGTTTGCCGACGATATTGTTCTCGTCCGCTATCACATTCCGGCGGGCAGTAAAGACGACATCGTGCTGGCGCAAAAAGTCGCTTTGCGCGAAGTCAACTCGCATTCCATCGTCAACGCGGCGACCTGCCTTTCGGTTGACAAAAATCTCTCGGTCGGAAAAGCCTCGATAGTTTTCGGCGGCATCGCGCCTTTCCCGTGGCACGCGGCGGAAACTGAAAAGGCGATGAAGGGCAAGAAACTTTCGCTCGACCTGTTTGAAAAAATAAAACCGATTCTGAAAAAAGAAGCCAAAGCGCAGTTGAAAAAATGGGCTGGGCGGATGGAAGGTTTGGTTTACGAAGGTTTCACGGACGAATATAAAACCGACCTCGCCGTTTCATTTGTTTATAAAGCGTTCGTCAACGCCTTGGTTCAGCGCGGCGCGAATGTTCCCGAAAACGTCAAATCGAGCGGCGAGATCACCTGGGGACGCTGGGCGGTCAGCGACGGCACACAGCATTTTGAAACGCAGTCGGCGAACGATCCGAATTTTAAAGCTCCGGTCGGTCAGCCCTACATCAAACTGATGGCGTTTTATCAGGCATCCGGTCAGGTTCATTACACGCACGAAATCCCTCTGCCGCCGAACGGTCTGAACGCGGCTTTTGTCCAGAGCCGCCGCTCGCTCGCCGATTATTATTTTCAAAAACCGAACACGAATTCGGCAATCAGCGCGGCTAAATTGCGCGAACATTTGCAGAAAGAATTTCCCGCGTTTGTTGATCTAATTACCTACAAAGAAGTGCCGTCGCAGAAATATAATTTTCAGGGAATGGGAGGCGATCAGCCGCTTTTTGCCGTCAAGCGCGTCAGTTATATCGGGCAGGCGATCGCGCTCGTCATGGCGGAAACCGAGCAGGACGCGATTGATATTGCCGCGTATGTAACGAAAGAATGCGTCGGATATACGAATGTTGATTGGGGCGGAAACTGGGATAAAAAATGGAACGAACCCGTTTTGTCGCTCGATCAGGCGATAGAAATGAACAGTATCTTTCCCGATCAGCCGGCGACCGCTCCGTTCACTTCGCACATCTGGAAAATCACGCGACCGGGAAGCCGTTTCGATTGGACAAATCCGAAAAAGAATCCGCTCGACAAACGTCCCGCTACACGCGAAAACAAAGTGGACGGTGTTTCATGCAAGATCGTCGAAAATACGCAGACGACGGGCGGGCAGGTGCATTTTTATATGGAAACGCAATCGTGCGTTTCTCTCCCGGCGGACGGCGACCGGCTCATCATACATCCTTCGTCGCAAAGCCCGATGGGAATTCACCAAACGGCGGCGATGGCTCTGAATATGGAATATAACCGGATAGATACGCAGGTGCATCAGGTCGGCGGCGGATTCGGCGGAAAGACCGAACCGGCAAAATTCGTCGCGGGTCCGGCGGCGGTCGCGGCGAAAGTTCTGCAAAAGCCGGTGCGTCTGGCGATGCCGCGCGAAGAAGACACTCTGATGATCGGTAAACGTCATCCGTATTACGGGCAGTATCAGATCGCGGTTGATCTGGGCAAAAATAATCCCGACGATAAAGGTTTGATTCGCGGTATGCACACAAAATTATGGGGCGACGGCGGCGCGTTTTACGATTGCTCCTACATCGTTTCCAACTGCATACAGCTTCGGATGGACAACGCTTACCGCGTGGCAAATTTTGAAAGCCAGCTCGATGTCTGCCGGACGAACACCGCGCCGAACACGGCGATGCGCGCCTTCGGCGACGTGCAGGCGATGGTCATCGTCGAAAACGCGATTGACGATGCCGCGTTTTCGGTCGGAATGTCGGCGGAAGATCTGCGCGAAAAAAATCTCTACGAGCGCGGCGACGTAACGCCGTTCGGTCAGGCTCTTTCGTATTGCTATATGAAAGATGTTTGGAATTATCTGAAAGATCAGTGCAATTTCGCCGAAAAGCGCAAAGCGGCTGACGATTTCAACAGCAAAAACAAATGGCGCAAGCGCGGGCTGTGTATGATGCCCGTCAAATACGGCAACGGATACAATCTCGTTCTGCTCGAACAGGCGGTCGCCATCATCTCGGTTTACGCCAATGACGGCACTCTCGTCATTCATCAGGGCGGCGTTGATATGGGACAGGGCGTGATCACGCAATGCACGCAGATCGCTTCGTATGTTCTCAATATTCCGATGGAAATGATCCGCGTCGAATTGCCGAAAACGAGCGTCATTCCGAATCCGACCAGCACGGGCGGTTCGACCGGAACGGCTTACAACGGCGAAGCGGTTCGCCGGGCGTGCGAAGATTTACGCAGCCGTTTGATGGAATTCGGCTACAAGATGCGCGATGAAAACGGCGACGTTTGGTGCAAGTCGAACGGCATAGATTTTTGGAATTACGGCAAAGAAGGCTGGTCTGCGACCACGCCGCAAGCGGACGGAACGGCGAAACTCGTCTGGCAAAATCTCGTAACGATGGCGTGGCAAAACCGCGTCCCGCTCGTTTCGACATTTACCGCGCCGATTCAGGGCGGCACAACGCCCGTTCCGGCGATGACGTTCAAACCGAAAGCCGAACAGCCCGTAATTCCGGGCATCGAAACCACGGACGGCGGAGTCGGCGGAATCGTTGATTCGTTTCCGGGCTTTACATATTCCGCCGTCTGTTCCGAGGTCGAAGTTGACATTCTCACGGGAGAAACGAAAATCCTGAGTGCCGACATTGTTTACGATATGGGTTGGAGTCTGAATCCGGCGATTGACATCGGACAGGTCGAAGGCGCGTTCGTGCAGGGCATCGGTTATGTGATGACCGAAAAACTCGTGCTTGAACCCGACGGCGAGGAAAAAGGACGGCTCAACACCGACAACACCTGGCGTTACAAACCGCCCGCCATCACCACGATCCCACTGCAGATGAACACTTATCTTTTTCCAAGAGACAAAGCGAGCAGTGTTCCCGACGAACCGTATCTGCTCTTTTCCGCCAAGGAAGTCGGCGAGCCGCCGCTCGTGCTTGCCGTTTCGGTCTTTTTCGCAATAAAAAATGCCGTTCGAACTTCGCGGCTCGAACGCGGTCTGGACGGGTTGTTCAGAATGGACGCGCCGGCGACGGTTCAGGAAGTGCGCCGCGCCTGCACGGAAAAATAATTTTTGAAAGTAACTTAGAGGAGAAAAACAATGGCGATCAGCGCAATGGACGAAAACGGAAAGCCGATTGACTGGTGGTTTATGTATAAAGTTTCCGGCGAATCGCAAACTTCGGACGGACGCAAGATTCTCGGCACGGAGTATATTTATTTCGACGCGAACTTTCCGGCGGACGGAAAAGCCGTTCTTTCGCCGCACGCGGTGGACAAAAGCGGCGCATTGCCGAATACGTTAAATCAAATTTACACTGCCGACAATCCGAATCTCGGCTGGTATTTTTACAATGACGAAAATCCGATTGACGGCACGACGAATAGCGAGCGAGGTCACACAAAGGGCGTTGTGGCGTTCGATCTCGAAAGCGATTCGGCTTTTTGGCTGATTCATTCGACCCCCAAGTTTTCACTGAAAGGAACTTACGGTTATCCGGCAACCGGAATAAAAATGGCGCAGACGCTTCTCTGCATCACACTGCAAAATGCGGACGCAGCGCAGGCAATCGCCAAACAAATGTATTCGGCACAACAGCCGAATGTTTATCTGGCTTCGGAAATTCCCGCGGATTTGAAAAACGAGCCGGATGATCCGCGCGTGCAACTGATACAGGATCAGGCGGCGAGCGATGATACGCCGGTGCAAATCGTCATTCCGTTCAATTCCAGAGGCGGGCAGAAATTTATGTCCATCGCCAAAAACAAAACCTGGGGCTTGGATTTTTACAACGATCTGGTCGGACCGACATTGCACGAAAATCTCGATGTCGAAACGTGGGAACACGATCCGACACCACAGCCCGAAGACAGCGACAAAACGCACGATGTCGTCGCTATGAAATCAGTCAATCTCAATCCGCTCGGAATTGACATCGCGTGGAGCGAAGAAGACGATCACGCAAAACTGGCGATTTCCGACCGCAAGGAACAGATTCATTACGTCTGCGTCGGCGACATCAATTTTACGATTGCGCAGGAAAAACGCGGCGGCGGAACGGTCGCGTTTCAATGCGAACCGCTTTGGCAAAGCATCTCGGCGATTCTCGAAGATGTTTCACTGCCGCCGAAGAAAAAGGGCGTAGCGAAAAAATCAGTTTGAAAAAAAGGTGATGTTTCAAATTTTATGATTAAAGAAAACGATTCGAAATAGATAAGAGATGAAAGATAAAATCTATCAGTTATCATCTATCATCTTTCATCTATTCCGAAGTTATCATTCTTTTCATAAATCCTGAGTTCTCCAAAAAAAGGAAAATAAATTATGAGTCAATATCTCGAACCGAACGAAAACGCGCTTGAAAAGATAAAACACATCGTCGTTCTGATGCTCGAAAACCGCTCGTTCGACAATCTGCTCGGCTGGCTTTACGACGGCGAAGAGCCGCCGCGCGGTCAGCAGTTCGAAGGTTTGCATTCGGGTTTGTGGAATCCGCTTGATAATATTGATACGGACGGCAATCCGTTTATCGAACAGGTTTATATAAACAAAAACGGCGCGGCGCAAAAGAAAAATTCCGAAAATTCGGCTTCTTCAAACCCGGATTTCACGCTTCCCGCGCCCGATCCGGGCGAAGGGTTTAAGGATACGAATCATCAGCTTTTTCAATTTTACGATGTGGCAAGCGATTATCCGCCGAAGCCGACGAATCTCGGATTTGTCAATAATTACAAAAACGCGATGCTCTACGGGACATACGCTTTCGGCGACGCGCCGACCGATCCGCGCAGAATCATGACCTGCTACACGCCCGAACAAACGCCCGTTTTAAGCACTCTGGCGAAGCAGTTCGCCGTCTGCGACCAGTGGTTTTGTTCCGTGCCGAGCCAGACTCTGCCGAACCGCGATTTCGTTCACGCCGCCACGTCCTGCGGGCATGTCAACAACAAGCCCGACGCCTACTGCGACGCGCCGACGATCTATAACAAGATTCAGGACGCGATCGAAAAAGATAACCGGATGGATTTGAGTTGGAAAATTTATTCCGGCACTTCGAAAGGTCAGCCGTTTTCGCTGACGCGCATTATCATGACCGAGTTGCAGAGCGCGGATTACGATGCGAATTTTGTTTCGATAAATGATTTTTACACGGACGCGGCGAATGGAAACTTACCGAGTTATTCTTTTCTCGAACCGCAATTTTCCAATCCCGGACAGAACGACCAGCATCCGCCGTCGGACATCCGCGCGGGCGAAAAATTAATTGCCGACGTTTATAACGCCGTCGTCAATTCGCCGCAGTGGGAAGAAACTCTGCTCGTAATCACATACGACGAACACGGCGGCTGTTACGATCACGTCCCGCCGCCCGCGCACGCGACTCCGCCGGACAAAACAGGCAAGCCCGGTCAATACGGTTTTACATTCAACCGCTTCGGCGTGCGCGTTCCGACCGTTTTAATCTCGCCCTTTATCGAAGCCGGAACAATCTGCCGTCCGGCGGGCTGGACGCCTTTCGATCATACTTCGATTCTGGCGACCGTCAGAAACTGTTTTAAACTCGACGCGCCGCTCACCGCGCGGGACGCAGCCGCGCCCGATCTGAGCTGTGTTTTGACATTGGATAAAGCGAGAACGGATAAACCGAAAGTTTCGCCTCTGCCCTTTGCGACCGAAAAACAAAAAACTCAGGTTAACGAACTCCATAAGACGATCGCCAAAGCCCTAACAAATCTGACGGGCAGACAAAAAGCGGAAAATGAAAATACGCACGATTTTATTTACCGAGCCTACAAAGACCATTTTCATCGCCGGAAGAAGAAAAAATGATGCTGCGAAAAAAAACGGCAGGTTTAAGCGCGAAAATTTATTCCCGGCGGCGTTCGAGATTTACAAAAATATCCTGATTCATAAAACTCATTCCGCTGTTGACTTGACACCTGCTGTCAGGTTGTAGGATGTAAATTACGAGCCGGATCATTGATAAAATCCGCTCAAAAAATTTAGAGATATATGGCGGCGGTTACGGCAGGAGAATTGAAATAAAAAAACGGAATAATCCGAACCCGATCTGCGGAATGTTCATTAAAACCGGAACGGCAGCGGCGGGCATCAGTTTTAAGTGCAAGACGTATGTTTTTACAGCCCGTCGCCGACCGCGTTAATTCGGTCCCGGTAATCTCGAACGCATTGCGGCTCGGAAATTTGAAACCGGCTTGGAAAAATTAACCGGTTTGGATTTCGGAGCGGGTAGAATCGGGCTTTGACACAAAAGATTTTTATAGACTATATTGAAACGGTGGCAAATCGGCTAAAAACATTATTTTTTATACTCGTGCTGGGCGCGGGCGTGTTTTCAGGCACGCCGCTGAACGCCTCCGATATGAGTATGAATAAAAATGTTTGCCCGATGAAATGCTGTAAGAAGAAGGCGAAAGCGAATAAGACCGAAAGCAATGAAAAAGCCAAATCTTTGTGCCGTCTGCTGGTCTGTTCGCAAAACGCGCCGACCGGCACGAACGGTAATACGCAGACGAATCTCTCGCCCGTGATTGTCGCGTCGGAAAAAGTTTCGCTTTTCGAAATTCTTTTTTCGACCACGCCGAAAGAAGACGCGGCGGACTTTCGCCGGTACAGCACAGTGCCGAAAAATTTCACGCCGAAATATCTCCGACACCAAAGTTTCCTAATCTAAATTTAAACCCGTAGTGCGCCTTTTTTCGGGCTAATGCGCCTGAAATGCGGGCATATCTGCGTTTTCACGCAAGTTTTTTCGCGCTCGATTTATTAGCGCGGGAAGATTTTCATCAATTGTTTTCGGCAGATTTTGCCGGAAAACGAGCGCAAATTTATAAACAAAAAAATTAATTTACAGGAGAAATAAAATAATGAAACAAAACTTAAGAATTTTAGGATTGATTGCGATTTTTTCGATGCTCGCTTTAGCGGCGGCGTGCGGCGGTTCGTCGTCGCCAGCGTCGGGCGGCGGTATGAAGAAGATCGCCGATAAAAAGGTCAGCGACAATCTGACCGTAACGATTTCCAACGCCGAAGGAAAACTGAAAAACGGCGCGCAGGAAGTAATGCTCGCATTTACCGACGGCGCGGGAAATCCGGTCGAGATCAAAGCCGCATCGCTTAATTTTAATATGCCGGCGATGGGTTCGATGGCGGAGATGAACAACGCCGCAAACTTAACAACGACCGGAACGCCTGGACAATTTAAGGGAAAAGTGGACATCGAAATGGCGGGCGAATGGATCGCGCAAATCAGTTATGAAGGCGCGCAGACCGGAAAGACGACGATTCCGATGACGGCATATTAATCGGGAAGTCGGAAGACAGAAGACAGAAGAAGGCGAAAATGAACATTCGCCTTCTTGAAACAAATTTCAATAGATAAGGAGGAAAAATGGAAAACAATGACAAAGACCAAGATAAAAAACAGGAAATGGAAACGGGCAGTTACATGAAATTTGCCGCAATGCTGGCGATTTCATTTGTGATTATGTATTCCGTGATGTTTCTGAATGTCGCGGAATTCGACCACATTTATCTGAGCGTAACGCGGGTTTATATGACGATCTTGATGGTCGCGCCGATGGCGGTCGTTATGCTTTTGATGATGGGCGGGATGTATAAAAACAAAAAACTGAACATCGGCATTCTCGCCGGAAGCGTTCTGGTTTTCGTTGTTACGCTGGTTTTTCTCCGCGAACAGACGTTTATCAGCGACCGGCAATATATGAAGGCGATGATCCCGCATCATTCGTCGGCGATTTTGACGAGCGAAAACGCGGCGATCAGCAACGCGGAAACTCAAAAACTCGCCGCCGAGATTATCGAGGCGCAGGAAAAAGAAATCAAACTGATGAAGCAACTTTTGGGAGAACAGCAGTAATCAGTGGTCGGTGGTCAGTAATCAGAAATTTTCAAAAACTGACCACTGACCACCGATCACTGACCACCGACTTATGATACATAAAATCATCGAATGGTCGTTAAAAAATCGCCTGATCGTGATTGTCGCATTTATCGGCATCGCGGGCTGGGGCTATTATGCTCTGATTCACACGCCGATTGATGCGATACCGGACGTTTCGGAAAATCAGGTGATCGTTTTCACCGATTGGGCGGGACGCTCGCCGCAGGAAGTCGAAGACCAGATAACTTACCCGCTGGTGACGAATCTGCAGGGACTTCCGGGCGTAAAGGTCGTGCGGGCGACCTCGATGTTCAGCTTTTCGATGATCAATATCATTTTCGAAGAGGATGTCGAATTATACTGGGCACGGACGCGGATTTTGGAACGCCTCAACGTCGTCGGAAATCAACTGCCCGAAGGCGTTACGCCGACGCTCGGACCGGACGCTTCGGGAGTCGGGCAGGTTTTCTGGTACACGCTCGAATCGGATAAATACTCTTTGCGCGAACTGCGGACGATGCAGGATTGGTTCGTCCGGTATCAATTAAATTCCGTCAAAGGCGTGGCGGAAGTCGCGTCGGTCGGCGGATACGTTCAGCAGTATCAGGTGGACGTTGATCCGAATAAACTCCGCGCATACAATCTCCCGGTTTCAAAAGTCATCGAGGCGGTTCAGAAATCGAACAACAACGTCGGCGGAAACGTCGTCGAGCAGTCGGGCAGTTGGGCGGTCGTACGCGGCATCGGTCTGATCGAATCGGTCGAGGACGTGAAAAAGATCGTCGTCGGTTCTTCGAACGGAACTCCGATTTTTGTCGAAAACGTCGCGGACGTAAAGATCGGCGAAGCGTTCCGCGTCGGCGCACTGGACAAAAACGGCAAAGAAGCGGTCGGCGGCGTGGTCATCGCGCGTTACGGCGTGAACACGCTCGAAGTCATCGAAGCGACGAAGCAAAAAATTAAAGAGATCGAAGTCGGTCTGCCCGAAGGCGTTTCGATCGTGCCGTTTTACGACCGGACGCAGTTGATAAACCGTGCGACCGACACTCTGAAATGGACTCTGATCGAGGAACTCATTCTCGTAACTTTGGTTCACATTCTTTTTCTTTTTCATTTCCGCTCGATCCTGATCGTTTCGATCCCTTTGCCGCTCGCGGTTTTGATGTCGTTTTTGTTTATGTATTTTATGGGCATTTCCTCGAATATTATGTCGCTTTCGGGAATTGCCATCGCCATCGGCGTTCTGGTTGACGCGGGAATCGTCGTTACCGAAAACGCCTTTCGATACATAGAAAAAAATCAAATTGACACGAACGACCGGCGGGCGGTCTGGCGTGCGGTTTTGGAATCTACAAAGCTCGTCGGTCGTCCGGTTTTCTTTTCGATGGCGATAATCATTCTCGCTTTTATTCCGGTCTTCGCGCTCGAAGGACGTGAAGGAAAACTTTTTCATCCGCTCGCTTTTACAAAAACCTTTGCGATGATCGCGGCGACCATCATCGCCGTTACGCTCGTTCCGGTTCTCTGCACGTTTCTTTTGGGCGGAAAAATGCACTCGGAAGACTCGAATCCGGTGATGCGTTTTCTGCAGAATTTATATAAACCTGCGCTCGTTTTCGCTCTGAAAAATCGCCTGCTGACGATCTTCGCCGCGCTCATTTTGTTCTGCGGCGCGGTGTTTCTGGCGACCGGTATCGGTTCGGAATTTATGCCGAATCTGAACGAGGGCGACCTGATGTATATGCCCGTTACCGATCCGGCGGTTTCGATGGACGAGGCGTTGAGAATTCTGCAGATGCAGGACGAAATTCTCGCGTCTTTCCCGGAAGTCGCATGGGCGGTCGGAAAGGCGGGACGCGCCGAATCTTCGACCGATCCCGCGCCGGTGAATATGAACGAAACGATCATTCACCTGAAACCCGAAAGCGAATGGCGCGAAGGGATGACGCGCGAAAAATTGATCGCCGAAATGGACGCGAAATTGAAAATGCCGGGCGTAACGAACATCTGGACACAGCCGATCATCAACCGCATCGAGATGCTCGCCACCGGCATCCGCTCGGAGATCGGCGTGAAGATTTTCGGCAATGATCTGGCGACTTTGGAAAAACTTTCGGGTGAAGTCGCGGCGGCGGTTTCGACCGTCGAAGGCGCGCGCGACGTTTATCCCGAAAGGGTCATCGGCACGCCCTACATAGACATTGACATTGACCGCGCGGCGGCGGCGCGTTACGGGATTGATGTCGGAATGATCAATGAAGCGATTGAAAAAGGCATCGGCGAAACGAATCTTTCGGTAACGATCGAAGGACGCGAGCGTTTTCCGGTGCGCGTTCGCTACGCGCCCGAATTCCGCAAATCGGTCGAAAATATCGGGCAGATTCCGCTCGTTACCGCCGACGGAATGAGCATTCCGCTGGCACAGGTCGCCGATATAAAAATGACCAACGGCGCGTCAATGATCCAGAGCGAAAACGGACTGTTGAAGGGAACGGTTTTAATGAATGTCCGCGAGCGCGACATCGGTTCGTTCGTCGCGGAAGCCGACCGCGTTATTAAGGAAAAAGTTCGGATGCCCGCCGGTTATTACATCGCCTGGAGCGGTCAATTTGAAAATCAACAGCGGGCGAAACAGCGTCTGATGCTCGTCGTGCCGATCGTTCTGCTGGTGATTTTCGCGCTTCTTTATTTTACGTATCATTCAGCGGTCGAAGCGGCGCACGTTCTGCTTGCCGTGCCGTTCGCTCTGACGGGCGGCGTTTATCTGCAATGGCTTTTGGGCTACAACTTTTCGGTCGCCGTCTGGGTCGGCTTTATCGCGCTGTTCGGAACGGCGGTGCAGACGGGCGTGGTAATGGTCATTTATCTCGAAGAAGCGGTCGAGAAAAAAAGAAAAGAACTCGGCGCGTTAAACAATACTGATCTGCTCGAAGCCGTCATCGAAGGCGCACTGCTTCGTCTGCGTCCGAAAGTGATGACCGTAACGACGGTCGTCGCCGGACTTTTACCGATCATGTGGAGTAGTTCGACCGGCGCGGAAGTGATGAAACCGCTCGCCACGCCCGTTCTCGGCGGAATGGTTTCGTCGCTTTTGCACGTCCTGATCGTTACGCCCGTGATCTTTTATTGGATTCACGAGCGCAGGTTGGGAAAGGAAAATTTAACTGTTGATAAAAACGGTTAAAAAGGATTTGCCCGCGGAAAGACGCGGAAAACAGGGAAATTAATTAAAGCTATTCCGCGTCTTTCCGCGCTTTCCGCGGGCAAATAAAAAAATCGTTGAGATTAAACGATATGAAAAAAAGAAAAATTACAGCCGTTTTGCTCTTTGTCCAAATGCTGTTTCCGGCATTTGCAACGCGGGCGCAAATCGTCATCGAGCCGGAAAATAAAAAGGTCGCGCCGGAGCAAATTATGCCGGAAGTTAATTTAACGATCGGGCTTTATCTCGATCAAATAAACGGCACGACCGCCGATGAAGCCGTTCGCATCGCGCTCGAAAATAACGGCGAAATTAAGGCTCTGCGCGACGAACTCGAAGCGGCACGCGCGTTAATTAAACAAGCCGAACTGCGTCCGAATCCGCGTCTGATGATCGGCGGAAATCAGGAAACTTTTATAATGGGGCGCAACAGCGTGATGGCGACTGCGACCTTGCCGCTCGAACTCGGCGGCAGACGAGACGCGCGAATCTCGGTTGCCGAGAGCGAATTCAAAGTCCGCGAAGCGATGCTCGCCAACAGCGAAAGACTGCTCGCGGCGGAAGTCCGCCAGAAATTCGGCGAAGCATTGGCATCAATCGAAAAATTGAAATTTCTGGAAGAACTGCTCGCCAATGTCGAGCAGGGCTACAAGCTGATTTCCGCCAAGGTCGAAGAAGGCAGAAACGCGCCGCTCGAACAAAATATGAGTCTTGTCGAGCTGAACAGAATGCGTTCGATGCGCGAGATCGCCGAAGGAAATGTTGAGATAAATCTTCTGGAACTGAAAAATCAGATGGGCTTGGAAGCAAACGCGCCGCTCAGATTAAAAGGCGATTTTTTAAATTTGCTTGCGGATTATCCGCCGCTTTCCGCCGCGGTTGCAGATGCTCTGAAAAATCGTCCCGATCTCGAATCGGTCAGATTAACGCTCGGTCTGGCAAATGCGCGGCTCGAACAGGCGCGCGCCGAAGGTCGGCTAGACGCGGGCGTTTCGGTCGGTTATCAGAGAATGTCGCGGATGATGCCGCGCATCACGAATCAAAATCCGGTCGAACTCGAATCACGGATGGAAGCCGAAAATTTCATCACCTTTGGTGTGGAACTGATGCTTCCCGTCCGCAACAAAAATCAGGGAAACATCGAAGCTGCGACGTTCGACATAAACGCTGCAAATAAGAGAATCGAATTCGGCGAGCTGACGATTCGCCGCGAAGTCGCCGCCGCTTACACGCGCTATGAACGCGCCGTTCGCGCGCTTTCGATCTACCGCGCGGGCGTTCGCAATCAGGCGCGGCAAAATTTGCAGGTCGTCTGGCAGACATACGAATTCGGCGAAAAAGATTTGCTCGATTACATCGCCGAAGAACGACGCTATCTGGAGCTGGAAAACGATCTCGTTGACGCTCAGCTCGAAGCGTATCAGGCAGGCACGGAAATTTTACGCGCGACCAACGCGCCGGAGTTAATAGTTAAATAAAATCTGATTTTACGAATATGAACGATCAGGAAAAAGAAAATATCGAAAACGCGCCGGTAACGGAAACCGAAATCGTCGAGATCGAACAGGCGCAAACCGCGAAGCCGTTTTACAAACAGAAACCGTTTTTGATGGCGGCGACGATTATCGGCATCATTCTGCTCGGTGTGTTCGGGCTTTTGATCTACCGCGCGGCGAGCTCCGAAGAAGGTCGTCCCGTTCCCGCGCCGCGCAATGCCGGTTTCGGCAGCGATCAGACGAGCGGCGATTCGAATAATCTGACCGAGCAGACTTTGACGATCACGCCCGAACAGCTCGAACAGATCAAACTCGAAACCGCGACGGTCGGCGAAACGATGTCGGACGAAGTCTCCGGCGAAACCTCGACCGGCGTTGTCCGCGCCAATGATTACGCCGAAACGCCCGTCATCTCGCTGGTCGGCGGCGTGGTCAGAAATGTTTCGGCGCAATTGGGCGAATTTGTCCAAAGAGGCGAAACGGTTGCCGTCGTTTACAGCGACGAACTCGCCGCGGCACAATCTAATTATCTTTCGATGCTCGCCGAACAGGACGAATACGAAAAGCGTTACCGCCGCGCTTTGGAACTCGCCGAAGTTTCGCAGGAATCGCGCACCGAACTCGACCGCGCAGAAGCCGATCTCGAAATCGCGCAGGCAAAACTCACGGAAGAAAAAAGCGATTTTGAGAGAACCCAAAAACTCGTCCGCATCGGCGCGGCGAGCCGCCAGCAGATGGAAGAAGCGACGACCGAACTGAGAACCGCCGAGGCGAACGCCGAAGCCGCCAGAGAACGTCTCGAACGCGCCAGAAGATTGCTGAAAATAAATCCCGAACGGCGAAACGAAATTGACCGCTCGCTCGCACAGCTTCGCTCGATGCAGGCAAAGGCGGAAGCCGAACGCCAAAAACTTCTCGTTCTCGGACTTTCGCCGCAGAGAATAAATCAGGTGCGGACGACGCGCCGCATCACGTCCGAACTGCCCGTCGCCGCGCCCGTCTCCGGCACGGTTACGGAAAGAATGGTCAATAACGGCGAGATAATTTCGGCAAATAAAGAGCTTTACAAAGTAACGAATCTCGGCACGGTCTGGGTGATCGCCGAAGTTTTTGAAAAGGACCTGGCAGGCGTTCGCGTCGGAAGCGGCGCGTCGGTTACGACTGACGCTTATCCCGGAAGAGTTTTTCGCGGTCAGGTAACATACATTGACCCGACGCTCAACGAAACGACGCGCACGGCGCAGGCTCGCGTCGAACTCGCCAACCCCGACGGCATTTTGAAGATCGGTCAGTATGTCAATGTCGCTTTCGGCTCGCTCGGCATGGCGGAAAAAACCGCGCCGGTCGTTCCGTTATCAGCCGTGCAGACAATAGGAAGTAAATCCATCGTGTTTTTGACGACCGATCAGCCGACTGTTTTCATTCTGCGGCAGGTGCGTCTTGGAAAAGAAACCGATGGAAAATTTATAGTCCTAGAAGGATTGAATGTCGGCGATACGGTCGTTACAAGCGGCAGTTTCCTGCTTCGCGCCGAATGGCTTAAGACGAATTCAGGTAATTTGTAATGTCGTGTTCGGACAACTTGTAAGGCTTTCGAATGTGCGATAAGCATAGAGTTTAATCGCCGCCGCCCTTTGAAAAAGCGACTGCTTTTCGTTTTCGGTGTTGCCGATTCTGATGGAAAATTCAAAATTTACTCGTTCGACTCGACCAGGTTTTATCTTTGCCCGTATGATGTCTTTCGCTTGTCCGGCATAACTGCGGATTTTTTCGCAGGTCAACGGGATTTTTTCACGGTTATCCGGTTTAACCGTCGGCTTCCATATCTTAAATACCACTAAATTTCACACATTTACTGTTTTGCCCTAATGGAATGCCGATTGCGCTTCCAATGATTTGGAGATGCGTCAAATAGTGAAAATTTTAATTGCGGCTGACGGCTCAAAATTTACCGAAACGGCTGATTTAAAAAACACTTCGAGTTCAAAATCGCGCGAAGAAACACAAAAGCTGAAATCGAATTATTAATTTAACGGAGAGCAAATTATGGCAAATATTTTAATTATCGGCGGCGGATTCGGCGGGCTTGTGGCGGCTGAAAGATTGACCTCTTCGCCCGGCTCGCCGCACCGGATCACACTGCTCGCGCCGAATCGGAAATTTACGTTCTATCCGGCACTCGTTCAGCTCGCGTTCGGCGAGATCGAACGTGAAGATATAACATTCGACCTGCGTGAAAGACTGGACGAACTCAATGTCCGTTTTGTGCGCGGCGAGCTGATCCGTCTAAATCCGCGGAGACGCGCGGCGGAGGTCGCGGGAGAGGATTTTAAAGGCGAGCTTAAATACGACTATCTCGTTCTCGCGCCGGGTCGGCGGCTGGCGACCGAAAAGATCGGCGGATTTTTCGAACACGCGCATCACCTGCTCGGCACGGGCGCGGCTCTTCGATTCGGCGATGCCGTCCGCGATTTTACCGAAGGCACGATCATCGCCGGTTTATGTCCGGGCGCGCGTCTGCCCGTTCCGGTCTGCGAAACGGCTTTCGCGCTGGCGAGAAAATTCGAGAAACAGATCGGCGAAGGGAAAATCAAGATCAAAGCCGTTTTTCCCGAATCGCTCGAAGCGGCATTCGGCGGCGCGAATCTGCACAAAGAATTGGAAGCGGCTTTCGCGCGGCACAAAATAAATGTTCTGTATGACGTTCCGATCAATGAAATCACGTCGGAAGCGGTTTTATCGGCAAACAAACACGAAATCAGATACGATCTTTTGATGCTTCTGCCGCCCTTTCGCGGGCAGGCGATCCTGCGGAACTGGGGCGTAACGGACGAAGAGGATTTCGTCAAAGTGGACGGCAAGATGCGCGTTCACAATCTTGAAAATGCTTATGCGGTCGGCGATATCGTCGCGTTTTCCGGTCCGAAATTCGCGCATATGGCGGTGCGTCAGGCGGAAACGGCGGCTGAAAATATTCTCTCCGAACTCAGAGGCGAAGAGCCAAAAAGAGAGTATTATCACGAGATCCGCGCCATCATTGACGCGGGCGGCGCCGATTCGATCTACCTGCATTACGGCATCTGGGACGACGCGCAGTTCAATCTGAAAAAGGGAAGAGTCTGGAACTGGGCAAAAGCCGTCCACAGGGATTTCTGGCAGGCGAAACACCGCTGACCGGTTTAACTGGCAAGAGCCGGGAATTCGTGTAAAAAACGGTCTGAGAACCGAAACCGGATAAAGAAGAGCCGGAAATCGAATTTCGGGAGAAATTTGATTCGGTCTTAATAATTGTATAAGCTTTGAAAGAATCAAAAAAACAATTATTAAAACAAGCGAATTCTTTCGATTCGCTTTACAAACCATAAGGAGGAAAAAATGTTTTATGGTGAATTCAAACGACTCCTGAGTTTTTGTATGCTCATTGCACTGTGCGGAATGATCGCTTTCGGACAATGCAGCGATGCCGATAAAAAGGCGCTCGAAGCATTGGACAAACAGTGGGGCGAAATGTCCGATAAAGGCGACCGCGCCTATCTCGAAAAGATTTACGCCAGCGATTTTGCCGGTATCGGTTTTATGAACACGACGGACAGGAAACAGGCGATTGACGGCGCGATCGCGCAAGCCGAACAGGCGAAAACCAACCCGCAGGACCAGCCGAAACCCGTCTATGACACATACGTCATCTCCTGCACGCCGAACACCGCGACGATCACGCACCGCGTCGCCGTCCGCACGAAGACCGACGACGGGCTATACAAAAATGCGTATTCGCGGGCGATCCATTTTCTCGAAAAACGCAACGGCAACTGGCAGGTCGTCAGCTCGACCGGGCATCCGTTCGAGGGCGGAGGACATCTGGTCGGCAAGGAAATTGACGGCTACAAGGCGTATATGAAACGCGATGTCGCATGGTTCGAGCGCAACACGGCGGACAATTATATCGGTGTCGGCTTGAACGGTCAGACGGTCAACAAGTCCCAGATGCTCGAAGCGATCAAGAACGACAAGAACAAATACGATTCGGTCAAATTGTCTGATGTCAATGTTCAGATGAACGGCGATATGGGCGTGATAACCGGCGTGTATCACATTAAGGGAATGGACGCGACGGGCAAACCGATGGAGATGAAAATGCGTTTTACCAGAACGCTGGCAAAAGAGGACGACGGGAAATGGAGAGCTATCGCCGGACATTCCTCCGTTCTCAATGACAATAATTAATCAGTTCGAGCGGGTGAAATTTCAGCGATTTTACCCGCTCGAAAAATGGGATAAAAAATTATGTATCTAAACATCAGAAAATATGCCGGTGCGACCGACCGCGACGAAGTTATCAAACGGGTCGAAGAGGGATTGGTTCCGAAATTCAAGGAAATGACGGGCTTTATCGCTTACTACGGCGTGGCATTTGACGACGGCGATCTCGGCGGCGTGAGCGTTTTCGACACGAAAGAAAACGCGGACAGCGCGACCGAAAAAATAACCGGTTGGGTCAAAGAAAACATCGCCGAATTTCTGCCGAACGAACCGGCGGTTCACCGCGGCGAAGTTTTGTTCGATGCCGGAGGCAAGAGCGTCGGAAAAACCGCGTAGCCTTTTACTAATGCTCCCACTTTTTTTATTTCCCGTATTTCGCGCGAATCTTGACGGCGCGTTCGAGATTGTCGGCGTTTTCCAAAATCTTCAGACGCAAATCCCTGTCGAGATCGGGATTTTTCTCTAAAAATTTATTAACGATATTTAATGCCTCTTCGCTTTTCTGCCCGCCGATGAACGCGCCGAGCCAGCCGTTGACGAAAAAGATTTTTCTATTGCGTTTTAAGTTCGGCAATTCGGCTAAGGCTTTTTCTAAATAGGGAAGTGTCAGATCGGAATGGCGCGGCGTGTTGAAAACGGCGAATGCGGATTCGATCCAGTTTTCGGAGATTTCCTTGTTATTGACAAAATCGTTCCAGTATTTCGCTTTGTTTTCTTTCGTCGGAATTCCGGCGCGGGCGGCGAAAGCGTAGCGTTTTGCCGCGTCGTCCGTATGTTGTTTTTCGAGTTCGGCGAGAATATTCAGAGCGTCTTTGTCGCCCAAAATTATCAATCTTGTAACGAGATCGAATTTGTCTTTGGTTTTTAGTTCGACATCTTTTAATTTCGATTTACCGTTTAGTAAATCCTTGAAAATCCGTTTTGTTTCGTCGCTTGAGCCGATTGATTGCAGGGCGCGGAAGTAAGTTATCTTTTGCCCGACGGTCGGGGCGGTTTCGAGCTTGTTGATCAGTAATTGTTCAACGCGGTCGGGCAGGTCAGTACCATCTGCGTTAGCGGATGGCTCAATGTCAGATGTTACAGCGTTTGAGTTTTTATTTGACATTTTAGTTTGCCGTGTTGAGCCGCCCGCTGACGCAGGCGGTACTGACTGTGCGCCGTTTTCGATGTAATAATTCATCGCCGTCGAGGCTCTGCCCAAAAGCGTTTGAATCGTGCTTTCGTCCTGTTCGACATTGATGTTTTTGATGACGAGGCGCACATATTCTTCGGGCGCGAGTTCGTAAAATCTGACCGCATCCCACAGACTGCCCCACATCATCGAGCGCAGAAAATCGTCTTTTTCGTTTTGGATATTTTCGAGAACGTAACGGCGGCTTTTCTCGTCAAGCAGAAAGATGCCGTAGCCGTAATCTTGATAATTAACAAATACAAATTCAACCTTCCAATTAAAAGGAATTACTATTGTGCCGGGAAAAGCTTCCAGTTCATTGATGGGTTTCTGTTTAGCAATGCGGCTATCTACAATGTCTTTCTGTCCGTTATCGTGAATAACCAAAATTTTCGTGTGCATTTGCCACGCATCTTTATAATTTGAAATGTTTATTTGACCGTATGGACACTGGCGTTTGTTGTGTATAACATCACATTTCAAACTACCGTTTTCTTCACGGAGATTTATAATCGGAAGTCCTGGCTTTGTAACCCATTTTTCTCCCCAATCTTTTAGAGCGTCTTTGTCAAAATCACCGAATTTTTCAAATTCATTAACCAAATCCGTCCATTCGGCATTTGCAAATTCGTGTTTTTTCAAAAATGCGCGGACGGCGGTTTGAAATTCTTTTTCGCCCAGATAATACTCGGCTTGTTTGAGAAACGACGGGGCTTTGCGATAGACGATGTTGCCGTAGGCGGATTTTGCCGACGAGAGATTCGGGATTTCCTGATAGATCGGCGTTGTGCCGCGCGTTACGTCCGTCAGGTAGGCGGCTTGTTTGTTGCGCTCGTAAAAGACTTTCCACGCATTCATTTCGGGCATCAACTTTTCCAGCGTTTTATACGCCATAAATTCGGCAAAGCCTTCCTTGAGCCACAGATCGTCAAACCATTTCATCGTTACCGTGTCGCCGAACCATTGATGCGCGGCTTCGTGAAAGATGAGATTCGCCCGCGTGATAAAATCGTTCTTCGTCGGCTCGGTCGGGAAAATAATGCGGTCTTCGCGCAGAAAAGTCGCGCCCGCGTGTTCCATCCCGCCGAACGGAAATTCGGGAATCAAAACCAGATCGTATTTCGGAAACGGAAATTTGTAATCAAACCATTCTTCGAGATATTTGACCGATTCGCGGTTTAATCGAAAAACCTCGTCAGCGTGTTGTTTGAATTTTTCGGCTTGCGATTTGCGGACGTAAATACGATTTCCTGTTATTGCTCTAACACTTTTTTGATAACCAAGCCAATCATTACTTTTGTTTGATTTGAATTCTTCCGATATTTTACTGATTGCGGCTTCGTTGGTTCTTTCATTGAACACTTCAAACTCTCCAGCGGCAAAGGCAAAAACGTAAGGACTTATCGGTTTTGTTTCCTCAAAATTATAAGCTCCCCAATCCATCGGATCCATTCTAGCTTTGTAACTGTCCGTATTTGAAACGACTTTCCATCTATCCGGCGGACGAATTCCTAACTGAAACCGCGCCTTCAAATCCGGCTGGTCAAAGACGGGAAACGCCGTGCTTGCGTCCGACGGGACGAACAGCGAATAGACGTATTCCGCGCCGTCTTCCTTGTCAACATAGCGCGTCACCGCCGCGCCCGACGTTTTGACCGGCGAGGCGAATTTTATTTTGATGACGTTTTCGCCTTTCTTTAAAAGCGTGTCGTCAATCGTTATATGTTCGGCGACAAAAAGAATCCGATTATCAATTCCCGAACCATTGACCGGAGTTCCATTTATTTCAAAAACATCGGCATAAGGTTTATCTTTATCATTTGCAAACTGCGTCGTCCGCCAATCGAGAATTAAATCATTTTTCGCGCCGTCTTCCGTCAGTTTTACGCGAATCTCGATCTCGCCTTTCATCAGCGGCGCGCCTTTTTCGAGCGTGATGTTTAATTTATATCGAACGTCCGAATATCTCTCCGCCCGCCAACGCGCCAGAGCAAGCGAAACGCCCGCTTCGGTCGGCGACGTGTCTTTTTCCGGCACGGCGGTTTCTTCGCGCATAAATTTCAGCCCTCTGTATTCGACGCGCGACACGGGAAGTCCGGGAACTAAAACCATATCGCGTTTGATGTTCGGCGCGGGATTTTCTCTCCGGCTGATCTGAAAAAACTCCGATGCCATTTGCTCGGCTTTCGCGGTTTGCGATCGGCGGGCGTAAAGACGCGCTTTTTTGTTGAATCCGGCTTGGTCGGCGAGCGTTTTTTTCTGCTGAAAATCTTCTTCGCGCAGACGCGAGAAATCGCCCGCCGCAAACGCGAATTCGGACAGGCTGAGCGGCGCGGTTTCGTAAAATTCCAACTGGCGTTCCGTTTTTTTCGAGTCTTTAGCGGTCGTCTGCTTTTCCTGCCGGAGATCGGTCGCGGCGACCGCTTGCCAGCCGTTCGGAATAACGAGCGTCAGGCTGATCGCGGCTCTTATTTCCGGCGCGGCGAAGACGGGAAAAGCCGTTCCCGCGTTCGATCCGTTAAACAGGGAATAGACGTATTCCGATTTATCCTCTTTGTCGAAATGGCGCGTTACCGCCGAATCATCCGTGCCGAGCGGCGAGGTGAAATCTAGTTTGATAATGTTTTCGCCCGTTTCTACGCCGTCTTTGAAAATGAGATGCCTGCCGGTTTCTTCGTAGCGCAGACCGGCTCCGTCCTTATTTGAGGCGGATTTGCCGTTAAGGAAAACATTCGAAACGGTCGAGAGCTTTTCCTTTCCCTTTATTTTTTGCCAGTCAAGAACAATCACCGGGCTTGAGCCGCCGGCTGACGCATTGAGGCGAATCTCGATCTCGCCCTTCAGCATCTCCGCCTGTTTTTCGAGCGTGAGCTTCAAATTATATCGAACGTCCGAATATTTGACGGCGCGCGAAACGTCCGGTTTCTGACCGAAAACCATACTCAAGATCATAAATATCGAAATGAGAAAAAGCGGGATCGTTTTCATAACGGTTAAATCCTTTTTAAGTTTTTTATTGATTCTAACTCATTTCGCGCCGTTTGAAACGAAAAACTTTATAAAATGCCTCCGGCACGGTCCAAAAAGCCGCCCGCGTCATTTAATCCGGCACCGGCGCGATTTAATTTGCCGTCGGCGGCATTTAAAAAGGCGTTGGCGCGATTTAAATTGACACCGGCGCGGTTTAAAAAGGCGTTGGCGGCATTTAAAAAGGGCTTGGCGCAAAACAATTAAGCGTTGGCGCGATTTAAAGGGGCATCGGCGCAATTTAAAAAGGCGTTGGCGCGGTTTTCAAAGACGGCGTTATCTGTTCCAAAATCAAATACTTGGTTGTTTTTTCGTCCGAAACGGTTGCAGAAGGCGAA
This sequence comes from Pyrinomonadaceae bacterium, assembly GCA_041940425.1. Classification (GTDB taxonomy): domain Bacteria; phylum Acidobacteriota; class Blastocatellia; order Pyrinomonadales; family Pyrinomonadaceae; genus DATHTS01. The sequence continues at coordinate 9,381 of JBGTSF010000022.1, read as the reverse complement.
AAAACGGCTGACTTCTCGATAAAAGTCAGCCGTTTTTAATTTTCCTTTGCTAAAAATTACAAGTTGAAGTTAAAACTGACAAAACCGGTCGCTTTCGTCGGCTGTCCGTCGCGCAAAAACGGCTTGAACTGCCATTTTCTGACGGCATCAACCGCCGCCTGCTGGAGCAGGCTCGGTCCGTCCGTGTTTTTGACTTCCGTAACCTTGCCTTCCTCGTCAATCGTTACCTCGACCTTGACGACGCCCGTCATCCGCATCGTCCGCGCCGTCGGCGGATAGACCGGTTTGACCTGTTTGGTCGCGTAGCCGATCAGCGAACCGACCGTCAGCGGCGAAGCGTTGTTTGTATTATTTTCGCTTTCGGCGACGGTTTCCGCCGGAGTTTCGGTTTTCGTTTCTTCCTGTTTTTTAGGAGTTTCGGTTTGCTTATTATTTTGACCGACGATCAGACGCTGACGCTGATTGTTCGGCTTCGTCTCGTTTTGAGCGGCGGTTTCCGTCTGTTTCGGTGTTTCGTCCGCCTTTTTCGGTTCTTCCTGCTTCGGCGTTTCCGTCTTTGCCGTCATTTCCGGGTTCGGCTCGACGGTTTTCGGTTTTTCGGACGAAGCCGGAACGGGCTGAAACGCGGAAACATTCTCGGTTTTCTTTTCGACAACCGGAGTTTGCGCGACGGTTTGATTGTTTACGGTTTGGGTCTTTGAAGTGTTGGCGGCGACCGTTTCCGTCTGCTGATCGCTCGTGCCGTCAACCGCGTTGATGATCGTGCTGCGGGATTTGATGATGTCCTCGCGCGCGTCCACGACTTCCAATTTCCATCGGTTCGCGTCGTATTCATCTTTCGCCAGAGTTCCTCTCGCGTTGATCGCTTCTTCGAGCAGAGGAAGCGCGGTCGGCGTTTGTTTTTTGTCCGTGCCTAAATCCTTCGACTGCGTGATGACGGCTTCGAGAGTTTCGCGCATTTTATCAATGTCAACGATCGCTTCGAGCGGCAGATTGCGGTCGGAAACCGACAGCCCGACGTTTTTATAACGCTCGACCTGCGTCTTCGCGCCCTTGATGATCTGTCCGGCGACCGCGTAATAATTCATCGCGGCGTTCGGTTTATTCGATTTCAAATCCTTGTAGAGCGAATCGAGAAAATCCTGCGCGCGTTTGTAATCGGTCTGTTCGAGATAGCTGTGCATCAACAGGACGTTGAGCATCGCGTGAATGTTCGGATCGTTGGTTTCGCGCCGGACGTTTTCGAGTTCGTAGATCGCGGCGTTGTAATTTTTAACGACGATGTAAGCCTTTGCTTTGGCGATGCGTTCGCGCATCACCTCGGCGGTCGTCGGCGCGGTCTGCGCGTTTGTAAAAATAATTGCGAATAATGACAGTAGAATCGAAGCGAAAAACCTTCTGACATTTAGCGGCATTTTTTTAGTCTTCATAATACTTTTTTGAACCGCATAAAAAACAAGCGGTTGACTTTAATAAATTTTCCGTAAAGGTCAAAGCGAACAAAAAGAGAAGGCTCGCTTTTCACTTTGAGCTTTTAAAAAACAAGTTTTCTATTATGCTTTTTTCAGCGTTTTCAAGCAAATCTGCTTTAACTAACGTAAACTATTGATGATTTTCTGACGGTAGAGGTTTGCGTCTTTCTTTATAGCACTTTCGTTCAGGGTGAGCAAGCGTTTGCCGCGCATCAGGACTTTCCCGTTGACGATCACGTCATTGACATTCGACGCTTTGGTCGAGTAAACGAGGCTCGAATAGATGTTGTAATACGGCGTTTGATGAAGCGAATCGAAATCAACGATGACGATGTCGGCGAGTTTTCCCGCTTCGAGCGAACCGATCTTATCTTCCAAATGCAAAGCTCTCGCGCCGCCGATCGTCGCCATCATAAACACCTGTTCGGCGGAGACGGTTTGCGGATTTCTCGTAAAACTTTTATGCAGTTTCGCCGCCGTGTCCATCTCTTCCCACAAACTCAGATCGTTATTCGAAGCCGCGCCGTCCGTTCCCAGACCGACGCGCATTTCTTTCTCTAACATCAACGGCACAGGCGCGACTCCCGCGGCGAGCTTCATATTCGACTGCGGATTATGCGCGATGCCGACACCGCGCCGTTTCAATATTTCGAGTTCTTTTTCATTCGCCTGAATAACGTGCGCGGCGATGGTTTTATCGCTTAAAAAGCCGATCTTTTCGACGAATTCAATCGGGCGCATTCCTTTATGTTTCTGCTGGATAAATTCGGTTTCGGTTTCGGCTTCGGCGAGATGAATGACGAGCGGAACATTTAATCTATCGGACATTTCGCGCGTTTTTTTGAGATGTTCTTCCGAAACTGTATAAGGCGCGTGCGGCGCGACCGCCGGAATGATGAGCGGATTTCCTTTCCATTTTTTGACGAAATTTTCCGTGTATCTGACGGCTTCGTCAAAAGTCTTATTGTCGGGCGCGGGAAAATCAATCAAAGTTTCGCCGAGAACGCCGCGCATTCCCGCCTTAAAAGTTTCATCCGCGATTGCGTCTTCAAAATAATACATATCGCAGTAGGTCGTCGTGCCGCCTTTGATAAATTCGGCTAAACCGAGACGAGTTCCGGCGCGGACAAACTGCTCGTCAACATTTTTCGCTTCCGCCGGAAAGATGTATTTCGTCAGCCATTCCTGCAAATCGAGATCGTCGGCGATCCCGCGAAACAGCGTCATCGGAATATGCGTGTGCGTGTTGATCAGACCGGGAATGACGACCTTGCCTTTCGCGTCAATCGTCTGTTTGGCTTTGAGAGTTTTCGTCACGGCGGCGCGCGTCCCGACTGAAATAATCTTGCCGTCTTTCACGGCGACCGCGCCGTCTTCGATGACGCGCCGGTCTTTGTCCATCGTAACGACCGTGCCGCCGACGATCAAAAGGTCAGCCGTTATGCCGGATTGCTTTATCTGCGCGAAATGCCCCTGCGGAAAAATCATTTGAAGAATGATAAAAACGATAACGAATAATTTCAAATTTTTCATAGTAAAATAAAAAATACCCAAAAAGTAGCTACTTTAAAAACTTAGTATCAAAAGCCCGCGGCAGAAGTTCGCTCATTTTTACGGTTTCCGTGTCGCCTTTGAGATTGGTAAAAATAACGGGAATGTCGCCGCAGAATTCCCATATGATCTGACGGCAGACGCCGCACGGCGGCGTGAGTTCCGCAGTGTCGGCGGCGACGGCAATTTCCACAAATTCCTTTTCACCCTCGGAGACGGCTTTCCAGATCGCGACGCGCTCGGCGCAGACCGTCAAGCCGTAACTCGCCGACTCGACGTTACAGCCCGTGTAAATCTCCCCGCTTTTTGTGCGGACAGCCGCGCCGACCTTAAAGTTCGAATAAGGCGCATAAGCTCTTTCCCGCACATCTTTCGCGGCTTCGGTTAATTCTTTTTCTTTATTTTCCATTTTTTGAAAGTGAAAAAGTGAAAAAGGGTGAAAGTGAAAAAGTTTTCGATTTAATATTCGATGAACGCTTTTTCACTATTCTACTTTTTCACTTTTTCACTTTAATCCTTATACAAAAATCTCTTCACCCGCCGATTTGCCTTTGATCTCTTCGCGGATCTTACTGCAAATAAATTCGATGCCGATCTCCGAGTTTCCGGCTTCGGGAATGATGATGTCGGCGTTTCGCTTCGACGGTTCGACAAACTCGAAGTGCATCGGGCGGACAGTTGTAAAATACTGCTCGATGACCGATTCGACCGTTCTGCCGCGCTCGGCAATGTCGCGCCGGAGGCGCCGGATAAAACGTATGTCGTCGGGCGTGTCAACAAAAACTTTGACATCGAGAAGTTCGGCGATTCGGGCTTCGGCAAAGATCAAAATTCCTTCGACGATGACGACCGGCTTCGGTTCGATATGTTCGGTCTCGTCGCTGCGCGTGTGAGTCTTGAAATCGTAAACCGGCATCTCTATCGGCTGACCTTGCCGCAGTCGCTTCAGATGATTCATCAGCATCTCGCTGTCAATCGAATCGGGATGATCGAAATTCGCCTGATGCCGTTCGTCGAGCGGCATATCCGCCAGATTTCGATAATACGAATCCTGTTCGACGAGAATCACATTCCCGCGCCCGACCGATTCGATGATTTTTCCGGCTAAGGTCGTTTTTCCCGAACCCGTTCCGCCGCAGATGCCTATAATCATTTGTCCTTAGTCCTTAGTCCTTAGTCCTTTGTCCTTTGCTTCGTTTGTTTTACCGATTGACATTAAATATGCGTTGAGCGTTGGTGAAAGTTGATTGAGCAAAGGTTTTAAATTTTCGATTTGTTCTTTTGTCAGTAAATTTCTTTTGAAAGCGCGGCGAAGCCAATGCTGCGTTTCCTGCAAAGAGCCGCGCGCGATTTTTATAAACCGGCGATTGTCCTGAAAACTTCCGCGCCCTTCGCCTTCCGCGATATTTGCGCCGATAGAATCCGCCGAACGAACAATCTGTTTTCCAACCGTATCTTTTGCAAAATTGTTCCAAGTCAAAATAATTTTCCAAATTTCATCCGCCAATTCCTCGGACATTTGATAAACCCGCAAATTCTCAAAATTTGTTCTAGCCATCGTGAAAGCTCTCCTAATATTAAATTTAAAGACTCAACTTAAAATAAAAGCGCAAAGGACCAAGGACCAAGGACTAAGGACAAATTTTCGGAATAATTCTCCTCAACAATTCCTTAAAAGTTTCCGCCACTTTCGCCCCTGTTTCCATTACCTCTTCGTGATTGATTCTTTCATCCGTGATTCCGGCGGCGAGATTCGTGATACAGGAAATGCCGAGAACTTTTATTTCCATCTGCCGCGCGGCGACGGCTTCCGGGACGGTTGACATCCCGACCGCGTCCGCGCCGAGCATTCGGATCATACGGATTTCAGCCGGAGTTTCATAGCTCGGACCCGAAAGCCCGCAGTAAACGCCGCGCCGCAAAATCTTTTCGGGTTTTTCTCTTTTGCCCGTGCGTTCTTCGGCGGCTTTGGCTTTTTCCTCAGCTATTTCCTGCGCGACATCGAGCGCGATGTTTTGATATTCCTGCGAATAAACTTCGGTCATATCGGGAAATCTCGGACCAAATTTTTCATCATTTTTTCCGCGCAGAGGATTGACGCCCATCAGATTGATGTGATCGCGGATGAGCATCAAAGTCCCTTGCCGGTAATCCGTATCAACGCTTCCCGCCGCGTTCGTCAGGATCAGAGATTTTACGCCCATTACGCCGAACGTCCGCACGGGAAAAACGACTTTTTCCATCTCATAACCTTCGTAGAAATGAAAACGTCCTTGCTGAACGGCGACGGAAACGCCGCCGACCTCGCCCAAAACAAGCCGCCCGGCGTGACCTTCGACCGTGGACTTTTGAAAATGCGGAATTTCTTCATACGGAATCTTCACCGCGTTTTCCAGATCGTCGCCAAACGCGCCGAGTCCGCTGCCCAAAACGAGCGCGACTTTTATTTCCTTGTCGTATTGTTTGCGGATAAACTCAGCCGCTTCCTGTGCTTTTTCGTATGACATCTTACTTTTCTTTTCTATATGGAATCCCCAGAGCCTTCGGCGCGCGCGACAAGCCGATAAATCCCGCCAGCACGATGATCGTCAAAACATACGGAATTATCTGGATAAATTGAACGGGAATGTCTTCGCCCGAAGGCATTTTTAACACGCCCTGAATTTGAATCGAGAGAGCTTCGGTAAAACCGAAAAACAGACAGGCGAGCAGAACCGGAACGGGTTTCCATTTTGCAAGGATCAAAGCCGCCAGCGCGATGTAGCCGCGCCCGGCGGTCATTCCGCGCGTAAATAAGGACGATTGACCGATCGAAAGATACGCGCCGCCCGCCGCCGCCAGAATTCCCGAAATTATTACCGCCGTATAGCGCATTTTCATCACGCTCACACCTGCCGCGTCCGCCGCCGCCGGGTTTTCGCCCGTCGCCCGAAGCCGCAGACCGAACGGCGTTTTATACAAAACATAAAAGCACAAAGGAACGAGTAAAAAGGCGAGGATCGAAGCGACCGAGATGCGGTTGTTGAAAAGCTCCGGCAGAAGAAAAGCCTTGTCAATCTGTTCGGTCGAACCTGCCGAATCGTAAACCGCGCCGCTGATGACGGCGGGTAGTCCGAGCATCAGCATATTGATCGCAAAACCCGTCACGACCTGATCGGCTTCGAATTTGATGACTGCAACCGCAAAAATCAACGCCAAAGCCGCGCCCGATGCGAGTCCGCTCAGAAAACCGATATACGGATTCTGCAATTCGTATGTAACGACCGCCGCCGTGAACGCCCCGGCGAGCATCAAGCCTTCGAGCGCGATATTAATCACGCCCGAACGCTCGGAAAACATTCCGCCGAGAGCCGCGAAAATCAGCGGCGTGGCGAGCCGGATGCTCGAAAAAAGTAAAATTACGAGAAATGTTGCTGAAAAAACTTCACTCATAAATCAGTAGTCAGTAGTCAGTAGTCAGTAGTCAGTAGTGAATCCTCTTAATTCGGATTCTGACTTCCGTCTTCCGGCTACTTTTTCGAAAATCTCTGCAAAGAAGCGACAAAGATTATAATGATTGCCTGTAAAACCTCGACCAAATCCTTTGAAACATACTCGGTAAAAGCGTCAACGAAAATTTCGCCGCGTTTTAAGACGGCGAAAAAGAGCGCGGCGAAAAATATTCCGAGCGGATGATTTCTGCCCAACAGCGCGACGGCGATTCCCAAAAATCCCCAGCCGTTCGAAAAATCGTGATAATAACGGTAACGGTCGCCGAGGACTTCGCCGATGGCGACCATTCCCGCCAAACTGCCGGAAATCGTCATAGCGATAATGATCTGCTTTTGCGGCGAGATTCCGCCGTATTCCGCCGCCGAAGGATTTTCGCCCGTTGCGCGTAGCTCATAGCCCCATTTTGTTTTCCAAAGGAAAATGTAAACCAGAACGCACATCAGAATCGCCAGCAAAAACGCGACGCTCAAGGGGACAAAATCGGGCATTCCGGGAATGAATTGACTTATTCGGGGAATATGCGCGGCTTCGCCGATGGGAACGGTCTGCATGATCGGGTCGCCCGCCTGCTTGTAATAATACTGCGTGAAATAGCTGACCAGCGCGATGCCGATAAAATTCAGCATGATCGTATTGATGACTTCGTGCGAGCCGAATTTCGCCTTCAAAATTCCCGGAATCGCGCCCCAGATTCCGCCCGCGACGATCGCCGCCAAGATACATAGCGGAACAAGAATCACAGCCGGAAGCGATGTCCACGAATAATCCACATTTTCGCCGAACACATTGACGACCGTACCGCCGAGCTTGATGCCGACCCACGCCGTAACGAACGCGGCAACGTAAAGCTGACCTTCCGCGCCGATGTTCAAAAGACCGCAGCGAAAGGCGACCGCTACCGCCAAACCCGTAAAGATCAGCGGCGTGGCGATAAACAGCGTATAGCCGATGTCTTTGAGCGAACCGAACGAATTTCCGACGAGCAGTGCATAAGTCTGAAACGGATTGTCGCCGATCAGCAGAACGATCAAACCGCCGACAATAAATGCTGCAATGACGGCGATCAGAGGCGAAAGTATTTCACGAAAAATTTTCATTTTTTATAAGTCAGCCACGAACAAATACGAAAAGATCACGAAAAAATTTGAAAATGGCTGTGAAATTGGAAAGATTGCGAGATTTAATATACCCGACAAAGCGTCAAAGTGTCATCCTAAAAAGCTGTTTTGCGAAGTTTTTTTAAGACTTAAAAATTTTTCTTAACAGACTTGACAAACACGCACTCACATTTTATTATGTTTACGGACTAAGCAATTAACGGTTTTAGTCTTTAAAAATCTAAAAAATATTTTTTGGAGGTTAAAGATTATGAATATTATGAGATACGACCCATTTCGTGATTTACGCACATTGCAGGATGAAATGAACCGTCTGTTTAGCTCGACCTTTACGCGCGGCGGTTCGGACGAACAGATGTTCGGCGGAAACTGGACGCCGAGCGTGGATATTTTCGAAAATAAGGACAATATCGTTCTCGAAGCCGAACTGCCCGGATTAAAGCCGGAAGACGTTAATATTTCGATCGAAAACAACGTCTTGACGATCAGCGGCGAACGCAAATTCGAGAAGAAAGACGAGGGCGATAATTTCCACCGCGTCGAACGCGGCTACGGTTCGTTTACGCGCTCGTTCACGCTTCCGCCGACGGTCAGTGCGGAAAACGCGACGGCTGAATTCGAAAACGGCATTCTGCATCTGACTCTGGCGAAACGCGAAGAAGCGAAACCGCGCCGCATCGAGATCAAAGGGAGCGGTTCGCAATCTACGACCAAACAGATTAACGCGCAGGCTCAGGAAGCTAAAGCGTGATCTGACGGAAACGGCAGAGCGTTTTCTTAAACGGCTTCTGCCATCGAATATAAAAAAATCGGGAGGGCAACCGGCGTAGGTTGCCCTTTCGAGTCAAAGCGGGAAAAACATAAAAATAATTTTTTAAGTGTATTTAGAAGGTTTATAATTAGAGATTATGAGATTCGACAGATTTACAATTCGCGGGCAGGAAGCCGTGCAGGAAGCGATCGGCATTGCCGAAAAAAATCAAAACCAGCAGGTCGAACCGGAACATCTGCTCGCGGCGATGCTTGAGCAGAAAGAGGGAACTTTGCGTCCGATTTTAGGAAAGATCGGAGCACGGTCGGAACAGATTCTGAGTGAAGTTCAGGCGGCAATTGCCAAATATCCAAAGGTTTCCGGCGGTCAGCAGTATTTTTCTTCGCGGACGAACACTGTTTTTCAGGAAGCGCAGAAAGAAGCCGAAAAGATGACGGACGAATATATTTCGACCGAACATCTCTTGCTGGCGATTGCTGGCGAAAAAGACGGCGATGCGGGACGAATCTTACGTTCGAACGGCGTAACGAAAGAAGATGCCGAAAAGGTTGTAACCGATATGCGCGGCGGCGCGCGGATCACTGACCAGAACGCGGAAGAAAACTTTCAGGCACTTGAAAAATACGCGATTGATTTGACCGAACGCGCGCGAAAAGGAAAACTCGATCCGGTCATCGGACGCGATGATGAAATTCGCCGGACGATTCAGGTTCTTTCACGCCGCACGAAAAACAACCCGGTTTTGATCGGCGAACCGGGCGTCGGTAAAACGGCGATTGTCGAAGGACTTGCTCAAAGAATCGTTTCGGGCGACGTGCCGGACACGATCAAAAATGAGAAACTTGTCGGTTTGGATTTAGGCGCAATGCTTGCCGGTGCGAAATATCGCGGCGAGTTTGAAGACCGTCTGAAAGCGGTATTAAAAGAGATCGAAAAATCGGACGGGCAGATAATTTTATTTATTGACGAACTTCAT
>JBGTSF010000021.1:0-66582 GCA_041940425.1 Pyrinomonadaceae bacterium | reverse complement strand
TATTCCGGCTATATTTCGGAAATCGAAAAAATTTACACTTCCGCATTATTTCCGACGGTTGTTTTGTATGAATTGACGGCGACTTCGATTGATGATTCGACTCTCCAAAAATACAATCGCTGGCGCGTAACGCTCAACAAAATCAACGCGATCATTAATCCTACACAAACCGATTGGTGGGAAACCGCAAAAGCTGTCAGACGGCTTTATTTGATGAAAGCCGCGCCGCAAACTAAACTCAAAACATTGAGAAATGATGCCCTCATTTCGCGGCTTGCCGTGATTCATGATGCATTTGTCGTGACGCACGACATTGACGATTTTCAGATCATTCAAAAAGCGATGCCGAAACTCGAATTTATTTCGGCTGACGAATTTTTCGGTTAAACCGATATGAAAGGAAAATTTTATTCACTCGTTTTTATTTTATTCATTTTTCCCGCGTTCGTTTCCGCGCAAAATGCCGCAGAAAAAAGAATCTTTATCAATTAAAAATTCTGCAAGCCCCAGAGATTCGTTCCGTGAACCGTGACGGCGGGCATAATACTGCGCGTGCGATGCGTCATATAGCCCCACAGCAAACCGATCGGCAGAATCATCAGAACGCTTCCGGTTGCCGCAAGCAAGCCTTCCGAATTTCGCGCCCAGAAATTCGGGAGATGCAGAAACGCCCAGACGGTCGAGGCGATCAGCCAGCCGAGCGCATTGTTTTCAAAAAATCTGCCGAGCCGAGTTTGCACGAGAACGCGCGTCAGTTCTTCGGGAATCGCGGCGACCAGAAATCCGGTCAGGATCATCGAGATCAAACCCATTTCCCGGTAAATCTCGCCGAACAGGATTTTTTCCGGCTTAAACAGATAAGCCGCCGCGCCGATGATAAAAATCACCGGAAGCCCGATCAAAATGCCGCGCAGTCGAAAGCCCAAATCGCGCAGAGCGTATTTCCATTTGAAGAACGTAAAAAGCAAAACGACCGGAAAAACGAAGAGAATCATCAAGATTAAAACCGGCAATTTGAAGATAAATCCCGTATTTTGCCAGTCGGAAAATCCCTGAAAGCGAACGAAGGAAAGAGCGATGATTATCGTTTGAATCGCCAGCAGAAAGAGTAATTCTTTGTTCAGCCATTTGACGGGGAAATCGGGACTAGCGGGTTTTATCCGTGCGGAGAGAAAGTCAGTTATGAAAACCGCCAGCAACATTGCCGAAAGATACGCGACCATTTTCAAAAATCCGCCGCGCGAATAACCCGCGTATAAAAGTCCGGCGGCTAAAAACAAAATCGCTGACGAAACACAGGGATGCCGGATGATGTCTCTAAGAATTGTCATAGTCAAAAATCCTCTCCGCTTATAAACGCGCAAAAAATTCTGAAAAGGTATTTCGGGCTTGATTAAAAAAAAGCGATTTTTCTATGGTAAAATTTCAAAATATGAAACGAAGACTCAATTTTTTGTATCCGCTTTTTATTTTTTTGCTGATTCCGTCATTTGTTTCCGCGCAAAACGCGGACGCGCGCCTTGCTGAAATTGACGCTTACGCCCAGCAGGTGATGAAGGACTGGAATCAGCCGGGAATGGCGATTGCGGTCGTGAAAGACGGAAAAACCGTTTTTGCCAAAGGCTACGGCGTGCGGAAGATCGGGACAAATGAACGGGTTGACGAAAACACCGTTTTTGCCATCGCGTCGAACTCGAAGGCGTTTACGACCGCCGCGATTTCGATTCTCATTGACGAGGGAAAAATTGGCGGCTGGGATGAACCGGTTGCGAAATATCTGCCCGAATTCCGGCTTTATAATCCTTATGTAACCGAAGATTTGACGATCCGCGATCTCGTCGCGCACCGCGTCGGACTCGATACGTTCAGCGGCGATCTGCTCTGGTATGAAACGAATTATTCGGACGACGAGATTTTAAATCGTTTGAAATATCTCAAACCCGTTAAAAGTTTTCGTTCGGGTTTCGGGTATCAAAATCTGATGTTTATCGCCGCCGGAAAAATCATCGAAAAAGTTTCGGGAAAAAGTTGGGACGAATTTGTAAAACAGAAAATTTTGAATCCGCTCGGAATGTCGCGGACGACGACGAGTGTTAAGAATCTGCCCGGAAATGCCGCGTTTCCGCATAACGAATCGGGCGGCAAACTCCGCGTTCTGCATCGCGGAAATGTTGACGGCGCGGCGGCGGCGGCTGGATTAAATTCGTCGGTTGCCGATATGTCGAAATGGATTCGCCTGCAACTGAATCACGGCGATTTTGAAGGCAAGCGGATTTTCAGCGAAAAGCAGGCGTGGGAAATGCACCAGCCCGCTGTCATTTTGCCGATCTCGCAGGCGGCGGCGAAAGCGAATCCGACGCGCCATTTTAACGCATACGGTCTCGGCTGGAATCTTTTCGATTATCAGGGCAGAAAGATCGTAACGCACAGCGGCGGTCTGGACGGGATGCTTTCGCGCACGGTTCTGATACCGGAAGAAAAAACCGGATTCGTCGTTTTAACGAATAGCGAATATCCGGTTTTCAGCATTATGTATCAGAAAATGCTCGACGTTTTTACCGACGCACCCAAAAAAGATCATAATGCCGAAGCCCTAAAACGTGTCGCCGACGCGAAGAAAAAGGAAGCCGAGGATATGAAAAAACTCGAAGATTCACGCGTGAAAAATACGAAACCGTCACTTGCTTTAAGAGATTACGCGGGAACTTACACCGGCGCGCTTTACGGCGACGCGACCGTTCGGGAAGAAAACGGCAAGTTGGTTTTGCGGATGCTGCCGTCGCCCAACTTCGTTGCCGATCTCGAACACTGGCATTACGACACTTTCCGAATTAAATGGCGACCGACCGTAGCGTATGATTTTCCGCCCGGATTCGTGATCTTTTCGATTGACAAAAACGGCAAAGCGGCGGAACTCGAAATTGACCAGCCGAACAACGATTTCTGGTTTTATGAACTGGAATTTAAGCGCAAACCGGAACGGGCGAGAGCGCAGAATTAATTCACGATCTTTGGTAAAATCATAAATGTTATGAACATCAAGGTAATTATCGAAAGCGGCGAGGACGGTTATTTCGTCGCCCGCGTTCCGGCACTAAAAGGCTGTTGGTCGCAAGGTAAAACGCGGGAAGAAGCCTTAGAAAATATTCGTGAGGCGATAGATTTGTATTTAGAGCCTGAGCCGGAAGAACTAAACACGGAAAAGGAAGTTGTCGAATTGGCGATATGAAACTGCCTCTGCTTTCGGGAAAACAGGTCGTAAAAGCTCTGGAAAGGTTGGGCTTTGCGGAAGTTCATCGAAAAGGAAACCATATCAAGATGAAACACGCGGACGGAAGACTTATAGTATTTCCTTTTCACGACGAGGTTGACCGCTTTACGTTGAAAGGAGCGTTGCGCGATGCTGAAATCGAGATTGAAGAGTTTTTGAAAGCAGTTAAGTAATCAAGCAAGGAGGAAAATGTTTTTTGAGAATTGGACAGGGCTGATTCGTGTTTTCGTGGCGGGGCTTCTGGCGTATGTCGGGCTGATCGTTTTTCTGCGCGTCTTCGGCAAGCGTTCGCTTTCCAAATGGAACGCTTTCGATTTTGTCGTAACCATCGCGCTCGGCTCGATCCTGGCGACGGTTACGGTTTCCAAAGACCTGCCGATCATCGAAGGCGTTCTGGCTTTTCTCTGGCTTTTGTTTCTGCAGTATGTCGTAACATCGCTTTCGATCAAATCGGAAAAATTTGAAAATCTCGTCAAGAGCGATCCGACGCTTTTGTATTACAAGGGCGACTTTATCGAAAAAGCGATGCGCGAGCAGAGAGTTCCGAAAGAGGAAATTCTGGCGGCGATCCGCGGGGCGGGAAACGGCTCGCTCGAAGATGTCGAAGCCGTCGTGCTGGAAACGAACGGTGATTTCAGCGTCATCGAAAAATCGAAAGCCGAAGGCGATTCGGCTCTTTCGGATGTCGAGAATTTCGAAAAAAATTCAGATTAGATTTTTCAGAGTTTCCAGTAATTCGTCTTTGAGACGCGGCGTTTTCGAAAGAAATGCGTCGGCTTTGCAGTTGGCGTTTTCCTGCGATTCGGAGTCAAGCCCGCTTAAAATTATAAACGGAACGTCTTTTTTTTCAGATTTGCTTTTCAAAATGCGGCACAGCTCATAACCAGTCAGACCGGGCATGATCGCATCGGCGACGACCGCGTTGATCGAATTTTCAAGCGCGTGTTTCATCGCCTGCAAACCGTCTTCGGTCGAGATAACTTCAAAACCTTCTTTCTTTAAAATAACTTCGATCAGCCGCCGCATCGAATCGTCATCTTCGGCAAGGAGTATTTTCTTCTTTTCAAGCGTTTCCATATTAAGAAATTTATTCGTTAAATGTTTCCAAGCGGATTCAGTAAAAATAATGAGGTCTATAATTTTTTTAAATATCTGAGAGTGCAAATAGATTAAATAACTTGCCAACCTTTTGTCAATAAAATTAAACTAACACTGTTTTTTGAGTTATGTACGAATTTGCAGTTACGCCCGCCGTTACACAGCTTCGCCGCGCCGGAGTGATCATCACCGAGGTCGCGCCCGAATCGCTGGCGGATGAATTAGACCTCGAACCGAACGACCGCATCACGAAAGTCAACGGTCGAAGCGTCCGCGATTATCTCGATTTTCGTTTTCAGACATCGGGCGAAACCGAGATGGAGCTGACCGTCAAAAAGGCGAACGGCGAAACGTGGGAAATCGAACTCGAACGCGAAGAAGGCGAAGATTTCGGTCTGATGTTCGAACAGATCGTCCCGCGCCAATGCGCCAACGAATGCCTTTTTTGTTTCTGCAAAGGCAATCCCGAAGATGCGCGTCCGAGTTTGTTTGTGAGAGATGAAGATATTCGTCTGTCATTTCTTTACGGCAATTACACGACTTTGAGTTCGATCACGCCGGACGAGATGAAGCGCATCGTCGAACAGCGTCTGTCGCCGCAATACGTTTCGGTTCACGCGACTGATTTGAAAACTCGCGCTTACTTACTCGGCGTTGACGAAAAACGCGCCGATATTTCCGGTAAATTAAAAACTCTGCTCGACAATGACATCGAAATTCACGCGCAGGTCGTTCTCTGTCCCGAGATCAATGACGGCGCACAGCTCGAAAAAACTCTACGCGATCTGGCGGCGCATTTCCCGAAAATAGTTTCGACGGCGGTCGTTCCCGTCGCTCTGACGCGCTATAACAAGGACGAACGTTTAACCCGCGTAACACCCGAATTTTGTAGAAAAACAATTAAAGAAGTCGAAAAACTGCAAAAAGAATTTCGCAAAAATCTCGGCACGACGTTCGCTTTTCTCGGCGATGAAATTTATATCAAGGCGGGAATGGAAATTCCGAGTCGGAGACATTACGGCAATTATCCGCAGATCGAAGACGGCGTGGGAATGATCCGCTCGTTTTTGAATTCATTTGAAAATGTGCTTAAACAGGCGGAAGATTTTCAAACGCAAAGGCGCAAAGGCGCAAAGGCGCAAAGTTTTGTTAAGGAAAATGTCAGGACGCACGGTTTGGCGATCAAACCAAAAAATAGCACTCAGCACTCAGCACTCAGCACTCAGCACTCGCTTTTTGGCACGATTTTGACGGGCGAAATGTTCGCGCCGATTCTTTCCGAAAGTATCGAAAAATTAAATTCGGTTTTAGATTCGCGTCTAAAAGTTCTTGCCGTTCCGAACACCTATTTCGGCGGCGATGTGGCGGTTGCCGGACTTTTGAGCGGACAGGATTACCTCAATATCAAAGACAAGCTCGAAGGCGATTTTGTCATCATCCCGAAACACACCATCAAATCCGATGAACCGATCTTGATTGACGGAATGCAGTTTGAAGATTTAAAACGCCGCTTTGATGTTCCTGTCTATGATTTTGATTTGGAAGAATTTTTCGGTTTCGTTTTAAATTAATTTTTCGGAACTTGAAAAATTTCGCTCAGATTCATCTTAAAGCCCGGCAGTATTTCTTCGCAGACCAATTCGTCATTTTCAGTCAAAATCTTAACGCTTGTGCGCGAAAAATAGACGCTCAGAGTTTTGCTTTCGGGCGACACGATCCAAACCTGCCTGACTCCGAATGTGAAATATTCCGTGATCTTTTCCTGCACGTCCTCGTAATCGTCGGTCGGTGAAATTATCTCGATTGCCAAATCGGGCGCGATATGCCATCGGCTCGATTCGTCCTCGCCGTCTTCGGGAAAACGCTCGAACGAGACGAACGCGATGTCGGGAACGCGGCTCAATTTTTCCGCAAACTCGAAATGCGTTTCCGTGTAAACCGCGCCTAGATTATTTTCTTCGACATAAGAAACTAATTTTGATGTAAATTTTGCTTGGATTCTTCCATGAATGGGACTCGGCATAGAACGCTCCTTTATTTCGCCATAGACGATCTCGTATCTGCCCGAACTGTAAATTTCCTCTTCAAATTCAGGTGTCAGAACGATTTTTTCGCAAACCGGATAGGCTTTGGAAACAAGCACGTATTCCTGTAAGTCCGTTTCGACATTTTCTGTAACCGACGACATAATTTTCTACCTCACACGCATTTTAACACGAAAATTCTCCGGTTCAATTATAAAAAAAATGCCTTGCGTTCGGCGGGAAACGCAAGGCGCGGATTCGAGGCGAGAGGAGTTGCAGGTTTTTTATCTGGTGAAGTTATAAACGATCAAACCGTTGACTTTGACGGCGGTTTTCGAGAGGTAGGTCGGGGTGAATTTCGCTTTGCGGGCGGCGTCTTCGGCGGCTTGGCGAAGAAGCGGATGTCCCGTTACGGCTTTTGCCGAGATGACATTTCCCGCTTCGTCAATCGTTACCTGAACATTGACCGTGCCGGAAGCATTGACAGCCTTGGCGGGCGCAGGATAGGGCGGTTTCGGCAGATAAGACGCTTTGCCGTTGACCACGCCGCCGGTTACGACGGGTGGAATTTTATCCGCTTTTTTCTCGACAGGTGGCGGAGGAGGCGGAACTTTTGTCTTTACGGTTTCAACGACGGTTGATTGGTTATCGGAATTCTTGAATCCGGTTTCATCGCCGTTGCTTCTGCCGCGTCCGGTGTCGGTCGAAAATGAGCCGTCGGTGTCGCGGGCTTTCGGATTAAACGTAAAAGGCGTGTTCGGTCGCGCCTTGTTCGTGTTCGGCGTGGTCGAAACTTTGTCGGGCGCGATCTGCGCTTCGTCCGTCCGCGCCATGATCGTCTGTCTGTTCGGCAGTTCGTTTCTGGCGGTTTGCGGCTCGTTTTGTTTTTCTGGTTTTTCGGGTTTTGGCTGGTCGTTTTCAACCGCAATCGGTGCAAGTAAATTTGAAAGTTCCAGATCGCTTTCGCCCATCGTAAAATCTTTGGCAAAAAGGCTCCAGACGGTCGCGCTCAGTAAAATTATTGAAACGACCAGAAAGGTCGAGAATAGAAATACGTAAAATTTTCTCGCGGCACGCGAATTATTTTTCGACTCGACTAAATTGTCTAACATCCGTTTTTCCTCCTATCTTTCCGGTGCCAAACGAGAAGGATTTTTGTTTGTCAGGATTATTAGACACCGCTGGAGAAAAAAAGTTCCGGGAGTTCAGTAGGCAGCGGCAGTAGGCGGCAGGCAGTAAAGATGGCAAAAATAAAACCTTGAATTTTTTGACAGAAAAATTCAAGGTCATCAACAAAAATTCAAAATCATTGAACTGCCTACCGCCTACTGCCGCTGCCTACTGTTTATCAGCTTTTCGGCACGATTTTTACTTCATAGAGCTTGTTCCATTTTTTGCCGGTGATAAAAATGCGGTCGCCGTCCGCATCGTAGGCGATGCCGTTGAGAACGTCAGCGTCGCGCGATTTGTCCGTTATTTCATCAACCAGTTTTTCAAAATCAATCCGACCGACGATCTTGCCCGTCGCCGGATCAATGCGGATGATCTTGCCTTCCTGCCAGATGTTCGCCCAGATCTCGCCTTTGATAAATTCAAGTTCGTTGAGATACATCTGCGGATTTCCGTTTTCTTTCATGACCTTGAGCGTGCGGACGGTTTCAAAATTTTCGGGATTGACGAAGCGCAGAACGTGCGTGCCGTCGCTCATGATCAGATTCGCGCCGTCATTGGTCAAGCCCCAGCCTTCGCCCGAATAGCGGAATTCTTTGAGCAGCGTAAAATCGTTGAGGTCATAGACAAATCCGGTCTGTTCGCGCCACGTCAGTTGGTAAATCTTACCGTTCATGATCGTGATGCCTTCGCCGAAATAATCGTCCGCGAGATCGAACTTTTTCTCGACTTTTCCGGTTTCGAGATTGACCTTGCGGAGCGATGAATAAAAATCGTCGCCGCGCGAACGCATTCCGCCCGTGCCTTCATAGAGCGCGCCTTCGTGATAGATCAGCCCTTGCGTAAAAGCCTTCGGATCGTGATTGTATGTGTTGACGATCTCGTAGGAATATTCGGGAACTTTCATAGTTTCCGTATTATTCGCCGCCGGTTTGTTTGTCGAATTGACGGACAGATTATTATTGTCCGCTCCATTGCCGCACGCCATTGCGACCGAAACGATAAAAATAAATAAATAAAAACGCATATTGTTTTAGGGACGAGGGACGAGGGATGAGGGACAAGGGGAATTCCTTTTATCACTCGTCCCTCGTCACTTTTCCCTCATCCCTATTTTTTTAACGCCCGCTCGATCGCTTTCTTAAAATCTTCCGCCGAAAGATGTCTGACTTTTACGCCGTTAATAAAAATGGTCGGCGTTGACGTGATGCCGTAACTCACGCCTTCAGCCATATCTTTGCGGACTTCTTCCGCAAATTTTCCGCTGTCCAAATCTTCGTCGAAACGTTTGCGGTCGAGACCGATCTTGCTTGCAAATTCCTTCAAAGACGCCGTGTCGAGCGAGTCTTGATTATTGTATAGCAATTCGACGTATTCAAAAAACTTGCCCTGCGCGTTTGCCGCGTTTGCCGCCTGCGCCGCCCGGAAAGCGTTTTCGTGAATCGCTTCGAGCGGAAAATCGCGCACGACAAAACGCACTTTATCTCCGTATCCGGCGATCACGTTTTTCAAAACCGGATGCGTCGCCGCGCAAGCCGGGCATTGAAAATCGGAAAACATCACGATCACGACGGGCGCGTTTATCGCGCCCTGAAAAGGATCGTCGTCAGTCGAGATGTTCTGAACAACCGGTTCGGGTTCTTTTAACAAAAATTTCGCGTTGTATTTCGCAAAAAGCCGTCTGTTCAGAGCCGATAGCAGGGCGAAGCGTTCCTCGTCGGAAAAATCCTTCATCTTGTCGGTAACTTCGCGGGCGATGATCGCGCCCGGCGTGGTTTGCTGTTCGGCGGCTTCGACGGCGAGCAGTTCCGAAGCAACCGCGTCATGCAGGGAATGTTCGACGAGATCGAAAATTTTCGCTTCCGTTTCATACAGCGCGAGCCGGTTCGCGTCTTCAAAATCTTTGACCGTGATCTGTTTCGCGCCGACGGTCGCCAGAATATCCGAGGGTTTCAGATTGGGCGCGTTTACGCCCTTGCCGAAAACGGGTTTGTATTTGGCTTTCAAAGCGGCGATAAAATTTTCCGTCGCCTTTTGTTCCGGTTCGCGCCGAAGAAAAGCGACGATCTGCGGGCGCATTTCTTCGAGAGTTTTATTTCCCAGACGATCGCGGTTGGCATCGTAAGTTGCCTGAATTTGTTCGGCTGACGGATTAGGAACTTTAGCTGAAATTTCCGTTTCGAGCAGTTTTGCGATGGTCGTTTTTCGTGCCGCCGCTTCCATTCCGAGAAGAACATCGGAAACCTGCCTGGCGAAAAGTTCGAGCCGTTCGTCGGCGATTATCTTTTGCCGGTTTTGCCAAGCCTGCTGAGCCTGCGGATTTAAGATCGAAGCGGTGAAAGTTTTATTCGCGGCGTTTGCCAAAACTTCATCCGCTTTTTGCGCGAACGCGGAAAACACCAGAATTACTAAACAAAAAAATGTCACGGTAAATTTCATAAATCGAATTTTATCAGATCGCGCGGAACGCGCACGGCTTCCGCAGTCGTCGGCGCGCCGAAAATTTCCGGGTGAAAGATCTTTGCCAGAATTTCCGCACCGTCAACGATGCGCGGCGCGGGGCGCGAAAAATAACTGCTCGCGTCCAAAGCCCAAATCTCGCCGCTCTCAACAGCCGGAATTTCCCGGAAATTTTCGGGAAAAAGCGTATTTTCAAGCTGGCGCAAAATGTCTTCAGTGTAATAGCCGCACGGCACAAGCACGATTTTCTCCGGCTTTGATTCGTAAATCATTTGGTAAGTTGTCGTTGTTGATTTCCGTCCGGCTTCGCCCAGAATGCAGTTTCCGCCCGCAATCTCGACCTGTTGCGGTGTCCAATGACCGGGCGCGAACGGCGGTTCGAGCCATTCGAGCATAAAAACCTTCGGACGAAGGAGTTGCGAGTCGCGAGTTGTGGGTTGTGAGTTTTGCTGAAGTTTTTCTTTGATTTTATCGAGCCGGTTTTGCAGTTCATATACAACTTGTTCGGCTTTCTTTTCAGTGCCGGTCAGATTGCCGACGGTTTTGATGTTTTCAAAAATGTCCTCTATCGTGTTCGGTTCCAAGGAAACTACTTTCGCGTCCGCGACATACATCCGCGCGGCTTTTTCGACCTGCGGATATGCGACGGCGCAGACTTCGCAAAGTTCCTGCGTGATGATCAGATCGGGTTTTAATTCTTCGAGCAGTTCGACGTTTAGATCATAAATCGAGCCGTGTCCGTCAAGCTGCGAACGGACGGCGTGGTCAATCTCCTTGCTCGTCATCGTCTCGTGCGAGATGCGGCTCGCGGTCAGATGCGGCAGATTTTCAACTCCGGCGGGGAAATCGCACTCGTGCGTTACGCCGACGAGGTTTTTTTCCAATCCCAAAGCGCAGACAATCTCCGTCGCCGACGGGAGCAGTGAAACGATTCTCAAATCCGAATCCGTCATAAATTTAAGTGAAATAAAGCAGGACTTTTCTGTCAAGTCAAATTTATGAAAATCACTTACAAAATCAAGGAAAAAATTTTATTTAACATCTATAAAAAATGTTTGACAAAGATTGATGTAAATAATATCTTATTGATGGAAACTTTTTCGAGTTTCCTTCAATAAAAGCCCCGCAAACTGATTTATGAATCAGTGCCGATCTTCCCTCAATCTATCTAAATTTTCTATACAGCAGTATTTAGCAATTTCGATTGCCTGTTTTTATTAAAAGTTTATCCAATTCGACCTGCGGAGATCAGAATCCTTCACGACCAAAATGCCGTGGTTAAGCGGTGTAAAAGTTTGCCCAAAATTAAGGAGTAAAGAATGAAAAAAATTAAAGTTTTTGTTTTGACGAAGGAATTTGTTCGTTTATTTAACGCATTGCTCATATTTTCGATGTTTTTCGCAACGCTCGCGCCGCTGACGGTGGCGCAGAGCCGAAGCGTCGAAAAAGACGAATCCGGCGAATCGTTTTCCGGCGGTTCGGTTATTGAAAAAGAGTTTGTGAACGCGCCGCAGAAAGAATCGGGTTCGCAAAATTTCGCATCATTGGCAGGCGGCGGTCGCGGTCGCGGCGGTCGCGGCGGCGGCGGCGGATCGTTTCCGACAACTTCTCCGCAGGCGGCAATCGCGTCATCGCCGGGCGTTAAAATTTACGTCAATCACGACGGCTGGTATCGCGTTTCTGCCAACGATCTGGAAATAGCCGGTTTTAGTCTGAATTCAAACCGCACGAACTGGCAGTTGTTCACCGACGCGGTCGAGAAACCGATGAAGGTAAACGCCGACGGCTCGATAGAATTTTTCGGCAAAGGACTCGACACGCCTTACACCGATTCGCGCGTTTATTTCCTGATCTACGGGCAAACCGCCGGACAGAGAATTTCGACAAACAGCAGCAGTACTTCCACAAGCAATCACTCGGCGAATTTCGATATCACGATCGAACGCCGGCAGAGAAGCATCTACGTGCCGGGACTTCTCAACGGCGAAGCGGAAAACTGGTTCGGCGATTTTATTATGATGTCCGCGCCGACGGTTCAAAATCTGACGGTCAATCGTCCCGATGTCAGCGGCACGGCGCGGCTGTCGGTAAAACTGCAGGGCATCACCGCAACCGCGCACACCGTCAGCGTAAAATTCAACAATCTCACGCTTGGCAATATGAATTTTTCCAATTATCAAAACCAGACGGCGGAATTCGATGTGCCGATGTCGGCAATTGTCGAGGGAAACAATCAGCTCGCTTTTCAATCGCAGGCATCGAGCAGTGACTACAGCCTGATTGACAATGTGCGGCTGACCTACAAGCGTCTTTATTCGGCGCAGGACAACCGCTTGCGGTTCAGCGTTCCGGCGAATAAAAATCTGCGCGTCGGGAATTTTTCCGAAAACAATATAAAGGTTTTTGAAGTTCAAAACGGCGAAATCTCAAAAGAAGTTGCTGTGCAGATCGAACAAACGGGCGGCAGTTACGGCTTTACGATGGCTTCTTCAAACCAGAACCGCGAATTTCTCGCCGTTGCCGACAGCCGCGTCGAATCGCCCGTCAAGGTCGAGATGAACAGCCCGTCGCTCTGGAGCAGTCCGGCAAACGCTGCCGATTTTGTCATCATCGCGCCGGATGCTTTTCGTCCGTATGCGCAGACTCTTGCCAGCCGGCGAAGTCAGCAGGGAATTTACACGCAAGTCGTTGCCGTCGAAGACATTTACGACGAATTCAGCTTCGGCGCGCGTTCGGCGCAGGCTATTAAGGATTTTCTCCAGCGTGCGACGACGAGTTGGGAAATAAAACCGCGATACGTTTTATTGCTCGGCGATTCGAGCTACGATATGCGGAATTATCTCGGCGGGCAAAGCCGCGATCTGATTCCGACGAAATTGATTGACACATATTACTGGGAAACGTCGAGCGACGGTTGGCTGACGGATTTTGACAACGACACGATCGAGAATATTCCCATCGGCAGACTGCCTGCCGGAAACGAAGCGGAAGCCGCCGCGATGGTTGCCAAACTCATTCGCTATGACGATCAGGGCGCGCGCGCGGTCAAAAAAGGATTGTTCGTTTCCGACACGCTTTTTGCGAGTTATTCGCAGGAATTAGCCAACATCCTGCCCGCTTCGGCGCAGTCTTCGATCATCAACCGTTCGCAGATGACGGACGCGCAGATGCAGCAGGAAATTTTCACCCGCGCGAGCGCCGATCCTTTGCTCGTAACTTATACGGGACACGGAACGGTTTTCGGCTGGACGGAAACGAATATGCTGGGCGTCGGCAACGCGGCGAATCTGAACAACAATTTGTTGTCGTTCTATATGATCGTCGGCTGTCTGAACGGCTACTCGCACGATCCGTCGAGCGACAGTATGGCGGAAGCCCTTTTGAAAGCTCCGAACGGCGCGATGGGCGTTTTCGCTTCGTCTGGCTCGATCGTCGTGTCCGGTCCGACGGCGATGAGTCCGGTCGTTACGGATAAGATTTTTAACGCCCCGGAAAACAACCCGCTTCGCATCGGCGACATTGTGCGGCTTGCCAAACAAGCTTCGACCGACGCGGATACGAAGCGAAGCTACCAGCTCTTCGGCGATCCGACCGTTATTGTCAGGTAGCTTCAAAAATCGAGATGTGCAGAGATTTGACTCTGCGTGAAAAAAGAGCGAAGGACTTTCCCGAATCCTTGGCTCTTTTTTCTTTTTCGCCGAAACTGTTAAAATTTACGTCATAGAGGTAGATTTTATGATGTCAGACGAAAAAGATTTTCGATTTGCGGGAACGGTTGATCATCTGGCGGTCAAGACCGACGATCTGCAGAAAGATGTCGAGGAATACAAACGGCTCGGTTTTTCGGTCGAAACGATGTATGAAGATTGGGCGATGATGCGAGATTCAAAAGGTTTCGGCATCGCGCTTCTGCCGCCGAATTCGAAACATCCGGCGCATATCGGGATGAAGGTCGAAACGCTAGAAGAATTAAAAGAAGCCGCTGAAAAGGAAGGTCGTCCCGTCAAGGAACACCGCGACAAAACCGTTTCATTTTACACGAAAGGCGTCGGCGGAAACGTCGTCGAACTCATCTATTACCCGCCGGATTTCGGCGAATAAACGCTTAATAGTTCAAAGTTCAAAGTTCAAAGTAAAAAATTTTCATCAAACCTTGAACCTTAAACCTTGAACTTTGAACTTTCTTTATGGACGCTGAAATTTTAGCCGAGGTCATTCGCGGCGAAACCGTCGAATCCGTTCATCGCGGACATTTGGTTATTTTGGACGGCGAAGGCGAAACGCTTTTCGAGATCGGCAAGCCGGAAACGGTTACGTTTTTTCGTTCGGCGGCAAAGGCTTTGCAGGTGATTCCGTGCATCACGAGCGGCGCGGCGGAAAATTTCGGATTCGGCGAAAGGGAGATCGCGTTGGCGTGCGCGTCGCATTCGGGCGAGAAGATGCACACGACGCTTGCCGCGGAAATGCTCGAAAAAGCGGGTTTGAGCGAGAAGAATTTGAAATGCGGAGCGCATCTGCCGTTTAATGAAGCGGTCGCCGATGAGATGATTCGCCGTGAGGAAAAACCGACGCAGATTCACAACAATTGTTCGGGCAAACACGCGGCGATGCTCGCTTTTGCAAAATTTATAAATGCCGATATTGCGACTTACGAACACACAGAAAATCCGATTCAGCAGAAAATCTTGGAAATGGTCGCGCTTTTTACCGAAACGCCGGTTGATGAGATAAAGATTGCGACGGACGGATGCGCCGCGCCGAACTTTGCCGTCAGCGTCAAAGCGATGGCACGGTCGTTTACGCGGCTTGTCAATCCGCCTGAAAATTTTGATGAAAAGATAAAAACGGCGTGTAAAAAGATCGTCGAAGCGAAAACGAAATTTCCCGAACTCGTCGGCGGCACGGAAAGGTTGGACACGCTTTTGATGCTAGCCGGACGCGGAAAATTTATTTCCAAGATCGGTGCGGAAGGCGTTTGGCTGTGCGGCGTTTTGCCGAACGAAAAATTCCCGCGCGGTCTGGGCATCGCTCTGAAGATCGAGGACGGCGACGACAAACGCGCCCGCGCCGTCGTTTCGGTCAGTGTGTTAAGGCAATTAGGAATTTTTGAAAAAGACACGCTCGAAAATTATTCGCCGATGCCGATCAAAAACCGGCGCGGCGATACGGTCGGAAAAGTGCGGGCTGTTTTGAATTTAAAGTAAATAATGCTCTATCGTGAACTCTTAACCAGCGAACTTCATAACCAGCGCGAAGATTTCCGGCGTTACGCGCTCGAACAATCAACCGATCTCGAATTTTATTTCGACGCGCTGAGAAAATTGGAAAAGGAAAATTTTGCCGCACTCGAAAAAAATCTTTTCGCGCACGAAAACGCCGGAGCGATTCCAGCAAATGAGATCGAAAAAAATAAATCCTTTACTTTTTCATTTACCGAACAATGGCAAAATCACGAACAGGCGCGAAAATGGGCGAATGAAATTTTAAAAGACCGCACGACGTTTGCGGCGGACGGCAGTCAGATTTACGCGGAAAAAGATACTTCGCTACCGGTTGGCGCGATCCAGATCGGCTGGTTTGAAAATCCGCATTCGACGGAAAAAAGCTACGAGAAAAATGTTTCGTTCAGAATTCTTTCGCCGAAGGAATTGCTAGAAGATTTGGACGAGCCGATGAATCCCGAAACGCGCGTCGGCGAAGAGCGTTTTTATGGTGAGGTTAACAAGGTCAAAGATTTTTTGAACAAACATCGAGATTGGAAAAAAAACGGCGAACGGATGCCGCTCGCGTTTTTTGATAACACTTTGCTCGTTTCGTTTTCCTTACCGCAGACCGCTTTGCAGGAAGGTTTTTTGAAAGCGGTTTTGAATCTGATCAATCTTTCGCGCGACACAAAAGTTCCGCTCGTCGGCTATGTTGACCGCAGTTTTTCGCGCGATCTGATTCATCTGCTAGACGCTTTTTCCGGCAGACCGGATGACGATAAAAAAACGCTCTATGACGCGACCGTTCTGCACGCGGAAATAAAAACGAATAAACCGATCTTGAAAAATTGGGGCGACCGGACTTGTTTCTGTTTTTCGCGCCGAAAGGGACTGAATATGTTTTACACCGAAACCGAATCGCTCGTCGGGTTTGTTTATCTGCAAACCACGTCGGATTCGACACCGGCGCGGCTCGACATTCCGGCGTGGATTTACGAGGAAAATCTGCTCGGGGAAGTTTTAGACACCGTTCGCGCCGAATGCGTCATCGGATTAGGGTATCCGTATGCGCTCGAAACGGCGGATCAGACGGCGGTCATCACTCTGCGCGACCGCGAGATTTTTCTCGGGGCTTTACAAGAGTTTGCCAGTCGTGAAAAACTTAATTTCAATGTTTCGCGTAAAAACGCAAGCAAAGGCAGACGGCGATGATTTGAAAAGTGCGGAAGAATATTTATCCACAGATGAACACAGATGAACACAGATGATTTTGTGGATTAAATTTCGGATACTTTAAGACAGTTTCTTTTATCTGTGTGAATCTGTGTTCATCTGTGGATAAATTTTTTTGATTCTTTCATAAATTTCAATTTGGTAGAATAAGAAGCAGTGAGAGGCGAGCAGTATAAAACAAAAACGGAAAAGAGATTCGGCGGCGCGCTGATCTGCGTCGCCTGCGGCGCGGAAGCTGCGCGCGATACCGCAAAATTCTGTCTCGTCTGCGGCAAACTTTTGAGAGAAGGCTACCAGCCGCTCGACCGCATCCGTTCTTCCTACAATCTACAGGGAAAAAGTTTCGGTTTTCTGTCGGCGAAAGATAAATTCAAGGAGGATATTTTTGAAGTAAACCGCAATCCGGTCGCTGAAATGGCGTGGGCGAGCTTTGTTTATTCGCTCGTGCCTTATCTCGGAATTTTGTTTATTCCGTTTACGCTGATGATCGGAACGGCGGGTTTCGCCGTGTCCGTTTCGCATCCCGAAATGGGCGGGCGAAAAATGTCTCTGGCGAGTTTTAGTCTGAGTTTTGTCGTTCTGGGCGTGCAGGTTTTTCTCTGGTGGCTGCTTTATATCATTCCCGAAATCGGGCTTCCGATTTAAGATTTTAAACTGCCTAAGACGCGGAGACGCAGAGAGATTTTAAATGAATCCGGCAGATAACGAAATTAATTTGTTTTTACCTTTTGTATTTGCGGTCTTGGTACTAATTTTCGCTTTAACTTTCGGTGGGATTTTTCTTTTTTTGAGAAGTAAAAAAGCAAGTGAACTTACAAATCAGAATCAGTTTTTTAGTGTTTTACGAGCGGCAGTTTTAAGTATTGTCGGAGTCTTCGTAATTACCGGCTTAGTAGGAGTTTCAATTTTCACAATTCAACTTTTGAAAAGTTTTTTTGAATAAATAAATTCCGTGTTCTCCATGCTTCTGTGGTTAATAAAAAATGAAAATCGCCAAGATCATCAAATCAAACTCGCATATTGATTACGTCGGGCGCGTCGTGGACGAACTCGACGCGGAAAATCCGCCTTCATCGGACGATTACGGCTTCGCGCAGTTCGTCAATTTGCCGCTTTCCGAAAACGAGGAAATCGTCGGCGTAATTTACAATTCTCTTCTTGTAAATCCCGATTACGCCAATTTCGGTCCGCGTCTTTCGCCCAAGCCCGAACTCGGCAGTTTCAGCCCCGATTATTTGAATGAACAGGGTTTTTTGATCGGAATTTTGCTTTTGGGGACAAGAAACGGCGACGGGAAAATACAACACGGCGTTCCGCGCAAGGTCGTGCCTGCCGGTCAGGATGTTTACAAGATTTCGGGCGAAGAAGTCAAGCGTTTTCACACGGACGAAAACGATTGTTTGCAGATTCATTATTATTCGCAGATCGTCGCGCACGCCGGACTTTTTGCCGTTCCGCTTCTTGAAGCGATCATCGAACAGCTTTCTCTGGACTGCACGGATTCCGACCGCCAGCGTTTGGGAGTTTTAAAACAAACTCTGTCGTGGCAACGAACGCTCGGCGGAATGCGTCTATAGGAATAGATTTCAGAGTACAAATTTCAAATTACAGATTCGGGAAATTTAGAATTTACATAAAAATTCAGGACAGATTTTATGAAAAAGATAATATTTTCACTCGCAATAGGCTTATTCGCCTGTGTTTCAGCTGTTTCGGCACAGCCGCGTCCCGTAGATAAAACCTCGACCGCTTCGACTAAGCAGACCGGCAATCGAACCAAAATCTCGTCGGTCGAAGCGCGCTACGAGGGCGGCATTTTCGGTTACGGCGAGCGCGAAAAAGGCACGCTCAAGTTCGACGACGAAAACGAACGGCTCGTTTTTTACAGCAGGGATGATAAAAACAAAGAATTGTTTTCGATTCCTTACAAAGCGATTCTCGTCATCGCGCCGAGCAATAAAAAAGTCCAATCCGGCGCGGGCAGAGCGGTTGGTTCGGCACCGATTCTCGGAGCGGGCATTCTCGGAAGCTACATGAAAAAGAAAAAGAATTATCTCGTCATCCAATACCGCGACCCGGACGTTGACGTGCAGGGAACTACGAGTTTCTTGATTGACACGGACGAACTGCTCGAATCCGCCATTTATTCGCTCGGCGAAAAAGCCGGGATGACGCCGCGCGGCGACGCTTATTATCGTCCGGCGGAAAGAAAAACGACTTTATAAAAAGTATCGGTTAAATAATCGGAAGAAGAATAGCCGCAAAAAGGCGCAAAAAATTACAAAAAAGGTAAATTATTTTTTTTTGTTTTTTTGCGCCTTTTTGCGGCTATTACTATTTGAAAACGCTCTTGTCGAGATTCAGCCAATTGAGCGCCGCGCCGTGCAGGAGCATCGCTTTGATCGCTTCGTCATACGGCATTGATTCGATGAGCTTGCCGGGTTCGAGTTCGCCGAGCGGAAACGGGTAATCCGAACCGAGCGCGATCTGATCCGCGCCGACGAGCCGGACGAGATAATCGAGTTTCGCCGGTTCGTGAACGAGCGAATCGAAAAAAATTCGCCCGAGATATTTGCGCGGGCTGTGCGGATTGTCAACGGCGCAGAGGTCGGGACGGACTTCGAAACCGTGTTCTATTCTACCGATAGTCGCCGGAAACGATCCGCCGCCGTGCGCGAAACAGATACGCAGGTTTTTACATTTTTCGAGCGTCCCGGAAAAGATCAAAGAGCAGATCGCCCTTGAAGTTTCCGCCGGCATTCCGACGAGCCACGGCAGCCAATATTTCTGCATCGTTTGCTCGCCCATCATTTCCCAGGGGTGAACAAAAACCGCCATTCCGGTTTCCTCGCACGCTTTGAAAAATTCCAGAAATTCCGGTTCGCCCAGATTTTTTTGATTGACGTTCGTGCCGATCTGCACGCCTGCGAAACCGATTTGCTTGCATCTTTCGAGTTCCCTGATCGCAAGCCCTGTGTTCTGCATCGGAACTGTTCCGAGACCGACAAATCTTTTCGGGAATTTTTCGACAATTTCCGCAATTCCGTCATTTAAAACCCGCGCGATTTCCGCGCCGTCCGCGGCTCGCGCCCAGTAGGAAAACATCACCGGAACGGTCGAGAGAACCTGGACATCTACATTGAATTTATCGCATTCGGCGAGACGCTTTTCCGGCGACCAGCAATTGTCCTCGATCTCGCGGAAAAAATGCCCGTCGTCTTTGATCATCCGCGCGCAGTTCGGCTTGTGATGATCGAGTTTGATAAAACCGCCGTAGCCGAATTTGTCCTTCCAGTTCGGAATGTCCTTCGGCAGAATATGTGTGTGAATATCAATTTTCAGCATAATTTAGGTCAGAGTTAAATCGCTTCACTCTTGAAAACTTTAAACAAATAATAATAAGAAGGAAACAGCAAAACCGCGCCCAGGATCAATGCGCCGAGCAGCAGTCTTAAAGTAACCGGCGGCGCGGCTGAATTATAGATCGTAATATCGGGTTCGACCAAAAAGGGAAACTGCGCGATCGCCCAGCCGACGAGTATCATCGTTACCTGCGCCGCCGCGAAAAAACGCGCTAATTTATATTTTCTTATCCACAAAGTATAGAATGCGCCGACGGCAAAGATCGCCGTGAAAATATGCAAACCCAATGCCCAAACCGTGCGGCTGATTCCGGCGCGAACCGTCGGCGCGCCTGTTTCGGCGAGCAGAAAAACTATTAGTGCCAAAACGCCGACAACGATGCCCGAAACGATCGCCCGCCGCCGAAAACCTTCCTGCAAACTTTTATCGCCGGTTTCCTGAATAAGATAAACCGCTGCGAGGAAAGCAAACAGCGCGAGCGCGAAAAATCCGACCGCGAACGGAAACGGCGCGAGCCACGCGCTGAAAAAATTCGTCTGAACGATTCCGTTTTCGACACGAATCGTGCCTGAGGCAATCGCGCCCAGAGTTATTCCCAAAAGAACGGGCGTGATGATACTCGAAATCGAAAAAACCAGACTCCAGCGTTCCTGCATCGTGTTATCGTTCGCGTCGTGTTTGCGGAAAACGAACGCCGTACCGCGAAAAATTATGCCGATCAAAAGAAGCGTGATCGGAATGTGAAGCGCGGTGGCAATCGCGGCAAAAGCCTTCGGAAACGCGGTAAACAGAACGACGATAACCAGGATCAGCCAGACGTGATTTGCTTCCCAAACCGGACCGATCGCGTCTTCGACGAGTTTTCTCTGCGCTTGTTTTCTTTCGCCGAACGCGAGCAAGTCCCAAACACCGCCGCCGTAATCCGCGCCGCCGAGCAGTGCGTAAAGCAGAAGCGCACCGAGCATTATTCCGGCAATAATTATTTCGAGATTAGGCATATATTTTTCAGACGCGGCGAAAAGGAGAAGAGGAGACGCGGTGAAAAAGAAAATTTACTCTTAATAATTTTGTGTTTCAATATATCAAATCGAATTTAGCAAATTAATAAACACACAATCTTTTTCTCTCCATCTCCGTGTCTCCGCGTCTCAATCTTTAGGGCTTGCCGCAACCTGTTTCAGCAAAAGCCAGACGGTTACGAAAGCCAGAAAAATGTATAAAATCGTAAAAGTTATAAATGGGATAACGAGATTCGGCACCGGCGTTACCGAATCCGCCGTCCGCATCACATTATAGATTATCCACGGCTGGCGACCGACTTCCGTCACGATCCAGCCCGTCTCGATGGCGATAAATCCGAGCGGCGCAGACAACACCAGAACGCGCAGAAACCATTTTGAATCAAACCACAATTTCGATTTATTTTTTCGCCATCTCCATCCGCGCCACGCGCCCCACGCGGCGACCGCGATCATCAGCAGACCGCATCCGACCATTATCTGAAAAGCGAAATGCACGATGGCGACCGGCGGATGCAATTCTTTCGGAAATTCGTTCAAGCCTTTTACTTCCGCCTCGAAATCGCCGAAAGCGAGAAAGCTCAGAGCGTATGGAATTTCTATATCGTATTTCGTTTCGCGTTTTTCCTCGTCGGGAATTCCGCCGATGCGCAGCGGCGCGCCCCGTTCGGTTTCAAACTGTCCTTCCATCGCGGCGAGTTTTATCGGCTGATTTTTTGCAACCGTTTTCGCCAGAATATCGCCCGACACGGGCATTAAAACCGCCGCGATGCCGCCGACGATCAGAGAGATTTTCAAAGCGTGGCGATGAAAAAGATTTTCCTTATCGCGCCGCAAAAGCATAAAGGCGTGAATTCCGGCGACGGCGAATCCGGTCGCGCAATACGCCGCGATGACCATATGCGCGACTTGCGGAAAAGCCGCCGGCGTCATCATCGCCGCAATCGGATCAATATTTACGAATTCGCCGCCCGCGACATCAAAACCGGTCGGCACATTCATCCACGCATTGGCAATGACGACAAAAACCGCCGAAGCCGCACCGCTGATTGCAACCATCGCGCCCGCGAAAAGATGTTTTCGGGGAGAAACTTTCTGCCAGCCGTAGAGATAGATTCCCAAAAAGATCGCTTCGGTAAAAAACGCGAAGCCTTCGAGCGAAAAAGGCATCCCGATCACCGCACCGGCGTATTCCATAAACTTCGGGAAAAGCAGTCCGAGTTCAAACGAAAGCACCGTGCCGGAAACCGCGCCGACCGCAAAAAGGATCGCCGTCCCTTTCGCCCATTGTTTCGCCAGCGTCAGATATGTTTCGTCCTTCGTCTTTATCCAGAGCCATTCGGCAATGCACATCAGAAGCGGCATTCCGATACCGATGACGGCGAAAATGATATGAAACATTAGCGACATCGCCATCTGCGAACGAGCCGCGAGTATGTCGTCCATTGCGGTTTATTGTAGCAGTTTTTTTTCGCGCTGACCTTAAAACGAAACGCTGTAGCTAAAGCCCGCTTTTTTCCCTTGCGCGAGCATAAAGCCGAACTGATGCCGACCATAATTATAATTTACAAGCGGATGAACTTTTACGCCGTCGAAAAGAATCGTGGACGAGAAATTTTTCGGAAAATAAATATTCAATCCGCCGATCGGGCGAAAGCGTTTTTCAAAAGTTCCGTATGTAACGCCGAAATAAGGCGCAATCGGCAATCCCGTTTCACGCTCCAGACTTTTGCTCAGAGTCGCATAAAAAGATTGTCCCGAAGGCGTGCCGATACGATCCGAACTCGTTCCCAAAATCAGAGCCGGACGCTTTTCCGTTTCCGTGACGGCGACGAAATTAGCCAGCGGCGACAGCTTTCCCGCCAGCGGATTGTATTCGATGCCGACCGACAGGCGCGAATTTACCTGATACGTCAGAGTGTTTCGCCATTTCGCGCGGTTCAAAATATCGGGAATAAACCGCGTCCCGAATGTCCATTTATATTCGATCTGTCCCGTCCCGCTCACGGCGCGACCTTCGCCCGGTCAGAGCGGTCAGGACGGAACGCTCGACGCTTTCGATTTTTCCGGTTTTACATCGTTGCCTGCGACCGGCTCGACCTTTTCTACTTCGCTTTCCGCAAGTTCGAGCATTTGGTCAATTTCTTTCCGCAGATCGGCGGCGTTGACGATGCCGGAAATCGCTCTGACAATTTTTCCGTCTTTATCAATCACGACCGTTCCGGGCAGAGCCTCGCCGAGACCGAAACGCGACATATCGTTTGAGGTCGCGCCCATCCAGATCGGAAAATTAATGCGCGTCTCTTTGATAAACTGCAAAACTTTCGGTCGGTCTTCAGGCGCGTCCGCCGACGCGCCGATGACCTGCACGCCGAGCGCGGCGTATTCGTTTTGAATCAGCGCGAGATCGGGCATTTCCTTTCGGCACGGCTCGCAAAACGTCGCCCAGAAATTCAAAATCACGATGCGCCCGCGATACCCGCTCAAACTTTGTTCAGTTCCGAACAAATCTTTGAGTTTTAATTCGACCTGCTGACCGACCGCCGCTTTTGCTTCGCGCACGGCAAGACTTTCTTCCAAAACTTCGAGCGCGTCAACGACAAAAATTTTCTTCTTTTTGATCGCGCCCGTCACCGAAACTTTTTTGCCGACATACGAAAGCCAATTTTTTTCCTGCAATTTGAATTTGCCTTGCTCCAATTCGTAAAGCGTAAATTTATCGCCCGCCCGCACCGCGATCAAAGTCGGGTCGCCGCCCTCGACGCACGATTTCGCTTTCAGCAAATCTTCTGCCGTGCCGTATTCGACCTTCGTCCGGTCGGCTTCTGCCCAGCAGTCTTCGCAACAAACGATCTGCCCTTCGAGTTTTAATTCGGAGGTTTTCTGCGCCGAAACCAGCGCGGGAAAAATCAAAAATAAAATTAAAATAAACGGTAAAAATAAATACTTCATTAACAATCTCCTGATGAATTTGAAATCTATCTCAAAAATGATTTTTTACGCCGCGTTAGCGGCAGTTTGAATTTAGCCGTGTAATTTATTGCACGGGGCGTGATGAATGTATTTTTCTTGTCGCGTCAGCGACAATTGAATTATTCGCTAACCATTATCAACCGTCGCTGACCGCGACGCGAACATCATGCATAACGCCTCCGTGCAATAAATTACACGGCTAAACTCATAACATCGCTACGCGATTATTAATTTCGCTATTTTTGAGATAGCTTCCAACAATAAAAAACAGCCGCAGTTTCAATCGGAAACCGCAGAATTTAATTTGCAGTAAATTCAAATTTGATTGTTAAATTCTGAGAACAAACGGGCGTTTGTTTTTCGAGGCAATATCCGGCGGGCGATAAAATTTCGACTTGATTTTGTAAGAAGCGGGAAAAATTTCAACCGCCGAAAAGTTTGCGAAAATCTTTTTGCCGACCGCCGGAGAATCAAAATTAAAAACGATTCTTTCCGGCGCGGTCGTTTTCGCCGACGCTTTTATCGGGCAGGAATCTTCGTGCGAAGTCTCGTCAAAAACGGCGGAAATTTCAACCGAAACATTAAAATCATCAGCGCAATTTTCATTCTCACCGCACAAAAAAGCACAGCCGACGAAAACCCATATAAAGCTCGCGGTCAGAAATGCGGATAAAATTTGTTTCGGGTAAAATTTCAAAACTGTTTTTATTTATACTTGCTCCGGCTGGTTTTATCAATCGGCAGGCGAATGATCGAAAGTTTCGGCTTCCGCTTTTTCCTTCTTTTCCAAATCCGCTTTCTTTTTCTCGTCCGATTCTTTTTTCGCTTTCATCAGCGACAAACAAAGTTCGCGCAGTTGGTCAACCTGTTTCAAACGCCGCAAAATTGCTTCTTCGGACATATCAACTTTCTTCATTTTCCAGCCTCTCGATGTCCGCCAAATCCTGCGGTCTGCCCGCCAGACGCTTCATTTTTATCAAGCCTTCACGCGAAACGACCGACAATTTATTTCCGAGAAAATCAATCTCTTCGCGCGTCTGCCAAACGTCTTCCGTCTGCGGCGTAACAAGCAAAAAATCGAGCGAAAGCACTTCGCCCGAATCGTCAATTTTAGAAACGCGCCGGATTTCGACGGCACGTTCTTTAAACGAAACGTCCAGTCCGCGAATGTCAAAACCATTTGTTTCGGCAATCTCATACGCTTTTTCCAAATATTCCGGGCGAATCAAAATATCAATATCTACAGTTGCCCTTACAAAACCATGAATCGCCATCGAAAGCCCGCCGCACACCGCGTATTCGATTTCGTTTTCATTCAGAGCGGAAATTATGTTTGACAATTCATCTAAAAGCGTTGTCATTTTATCTGTCCTTTTGATTCTTTAATAGATTGAATTATTGAATTAATTTCTTCAGACCAATAAAAAGGAAAAGTAAATTGCTGTTGGGCAGACCTACTTTCAGCGTGCAATCTTTCAGCTTCAATTAAAAATCTTACAAATATTTGTTTTCGTTTTTCTACAGTAAAAGTTGAAAAAATCTGTGCTAAACCAGAATCTAAAAGAAAATAGTTTTTCTCTCCCAAGGATAAATCAGCCCAAATTTTCTTTACTAAAGGCATAATGTTTTCTAGCGAATCACGAGTGTAAATAGGCACAAATGCCGTGCTTATATTTGGATATTCTTTATGAAAATATTCTGATGTTTGCGATTCATTAGTTAAGTTTTTAAAACTGAGGAATGATAACCAATCAATTAGACAATAAACTTGCAGAAGTGTTTTTCTCATTGATTTTTCACTACCGAAAAACTTTAGGATTTTTCCAACGCCACCAAATCTTTCTAAGATTAACCAATCAAGTCTTCGGTCAACAGTTTGTTCATAAAATCTATAAAAAAGATAAAATACTTGTTGTTCGCCTGAAGAATAAAACGAATTGGATTTGAACGTTACTAATTTAGGAAATAGTGCAGAAGAATATTTAACATTGCTTTTTTTCTTTATTTCATAACCAATTAGGAGATTAGAAACCATTAGAGATTCAAGGGCAGGAATATAATTATTTAAGTGACTTTCTAAAGATTCCGCTTTTTGTTGTTTAATTTCGTAAGGAAAAACAGATGACAATTCATCGGAAATATCATAAATATCAACCAGTAAATCAGCTATTTTATTAAACCACTTCAACGGTGCTTCATACTTAATAACTAAAATCCCTAACAAAGCTAAACGACGCATTGCAGGTATAAAAGATAATTCCTTTTCTTCATTTATTTCTTCAAGAGTTAAAATCTCTGATTTATCAATTTTTAATTCCCAAGACTCAACACATCTACCTCGCAGTTTTTCTAATAAAACATTGAATCTTGCTATATCTGTTGAAGCAATTATTTGTTCGACATAAAGTTCAAATTCTTCTTCTGTTGAAGTAAGCGAAGGAACTGCTCCAAATCCTACATTACTTATCCGTGTTCGTTCTTCTAGTCGTATTTCTGCTTTTAATCTATCTAATTGTCTATCAACTTCTTTGGAAATAAGAGATTCATTATCAATTAACTCAAGAAGATCGGTTTTAGATATAACTCTTCTTTTTGAAGTAGAACCATTGGGCTTAATCCAAATTTCTCCCTCAGTAATGAGTTTTTTTTTACCATCTGCTATGTGTAATTTGATGATGAAAGGCTTACGAGGCTGATATGGAATTCGTATAACGACGAAATCTATGCCGTCTTTTGATTTTGGATAAAGAATCTCATAATCAGGAACAGAATCTAAATATGTTTCAAGGAGTTGTCGAATTGATGCCTCATCGTAATCTGA
Organism: Pyrinomonadaceae bacterium; assembly: GCA_041940425.1. GTDB lineage: Bacteria > Acidobacteriota > Blastocatellia > Pyrinomonadales > Pyrinomonadaceae > DATHTS01. The sequence continues at coordinate 39,946 of JBGTSF010000021.1, read as the reverse complement.
ATGATTACAGCCATCAATTCTTTTTGTTTTTTCATCTGCTCCGATAATTATAAATTTATCTTTACCTTGAGGAATAGATGAATTTGCAATTGATTGAAAATCTTTTATAAGTTCAGCCTTTAGAAAAGGATTATTCCAAAGCCAACTTCTCTTTAACTCATAATCGGGATGTTCTCCAGTTGTTGTGATAATTTCTTCAACCTCAGCAATAATTCGCTTAATACGTTCCGAATCTGTTTCAGATTTAATTACCATACATTTTTGTTTAACTCACAACCGGCGGTGATTGCATTACAGTTCCGCAATTGTCGCAGGTTCGCAGGTTTTCGTTTTCGTAAAAGCGTTTGAAAACGCCTTGAAACTGCGTCGTGATGTCTTCAAGCTCAAAATATTCTTCGTAGAGTTTGTTGTTGCAGTTTTCGCAAAACCACATCAGACCGTCTTTTTCGCCCTCGCGTCTTTTGCGTTCGATGACCAGACCGACCGTGTTCGCGCCGCGCACCGGATTGTGCGGAACTCGCGGCGGCAATAAAAAAATTTCGCCTTCGCGGACGGGAACATCTACGGCTTTGCCGTCTTCCTGAACTTTGACGGTGATGTCGCCTTCGAGCTGGTAGAAAAATTCCTCGCCTTCGTCCCAGTGGTAATCTTTCCGCGAATTCGGTCCGCCGACGACCATCACGATAAAATCTTCCGCGTCGTAGGCGCATTGATTTCCGACCGGCGGTTTTAAAAGATGGCGATGCTCGTCAATCCATTTCTGCAAATTAAAAGGTTTCTGTATCGGCATAATTTATAATTCTAAAACTTTATTGACCGTTCGCCAATTTCTCGCGGTGGCGGAGATTTTCAGTTTTTTGCCGATGTAGTCTTTTCCGAGAAGACTGTCTGTAAAATTGATTCGCAGAAGACAGAATATCTCACGCCCGCGCACGGCGAATTTTTCGTTCTCGTGGTTGTGTCCGATCAGATCGGCGCGTTTTTCTTCCGGCATTTCCTCGTCCGTGAATAAAACGTGCATTTCTTTGTGATTTTCAAACTCGCCGTCAAACGGATTGTTTTCGATGATCTCTTCGATTTCCGCGACGGAACGCACCATCGTTTTGATATTCAAAGCCAATTCTTTTTCAATTGCCTTTTCGATCTTTTCGGAAAGTTTTTTATCATCCGTTTTCCGCGTTTCAAAGATCACATTGCCGCTGTTGATATAGGTTTTAACATTTTCAAAACCGAGCGCGTCAAACATTTCGCGCAGACGTTTCATCTCGATTTTATTTTTCCCGACGACATTGATGCCGCGCAGAAAGGCAACATATTTCATCTTTTTTTACTCTAAAGAAGCGAATTTTCAATTGATTTTACAATTATTCTTGGCGAGTTCAAAGAATTCTGGCATAATCGTTCAAACTTAAAACCCGGAAAGTAAAATAAAATGTCCAACTCACTTTTTGAAGAAAAACAGGAAAAGTCGTTTAACAAATTTACGGTGATCTTTGTCGTGCTGGCGGTCGCCGTGTTCGGTTCGGTCTTTGCTTTTTACAAATACGCGACGTTCGAGCCGGAAGTAACCGAAGCCGAGATCAACGCGATAAAAACGCGCGATGCGGTAACGATGCTGCTCGCCATGCCCGGGTTTTCGGGCGACGAGTTTCGCCGGCAGGTTTTGGGAAACGTGCGCGTGCAGAGATATTATCTCGACAAAAAGGAAATCTATTTTTCCGCACCGGAATCGGGCGAACGGGAATTTAACGACGCGATTGACCGATTTATTGTTGACCGCCAGAAGATCACGCTTGCCGAAATCGCGGGCGAGAAATTCAAACTCGACGGGCTTTCGCTGAGAAAAACTCCCGAAACCGGATATTTTTTCAAAACCAAACTCGAAAATTTAAAATTCGACCCCGATGCCGAATTCGAGTTTCCGTATCAGAATCTGACTTATAAATTGAGTATGAGCGAACTGCTCGGTTTTGCCGAAAACAAGCAGGTTTACGGCGGGCGCATAGCGGCGACGACCAACCCGGAGATTGACGGCAAAGCGATCCTGTTCGGCAATCACGGCGCGATGGTCGCTAAACCTGACGAACCGAGTCTGAAAAGATTTGTCGCGCAAATCCTCGGAGAACAAGCGGAAAATCTTACGCGCGAACAGAAAATTCAAAAACTTCTCGATTTCGTTACCACGCAGATCGAATACGATTACCGCGAGGCTCTCGGGACTTCGGAAACCTTGAAACGACCGAACGAAGTTTTGATGACCAGACAATCCGATTGCAGTAATAAAACGATTCTGATGGCTTCGTTTTTGGAGCAGATCGGCGAAGATTATATTCTGCTGTATTGTCCGAGCCACATCACGGTCGCCGTTCCGCAAGGAAACTTTCCGCTCGAAAATAATCTGAGTTTTGAATGGGACGGAAAAAATTACATCGTCGCCGAAACGACTCTGCCGTTTTTCGAGATCGGCAAAACAAAGGTCGCCGAAACGCTTCTTTTGAACACCGTCAATTATGTTCAAAAACCGAAACAGACGGAAATAATTTTCGAGGCGCATACGTTTCGACCGCTCGAATTCAAATACTACTAGACAACCGCCGCAATACCGAGAAATCCGAAAGTTTATTTATTAAATGAAAATCGCAAATTATTACGCGTATCATTTATTTGAAAATTCGTGCGGGGCGAACAATAATGAACAACGTGGCGGCAATCGAGACGCAGGACATTGCACAACAGCACCGGAAGGAAGTCGAAAGCGGCGAGCGTTTCGAGTTCGGCAAAAACTGGAGCGCATTTTTAGCGCATCTTTCGGAAGAGCGCATCTTCAAGGCGGAAGAATCTTTACGCGAAATGCTCGAAGCGGAAACGCTCGCGGGCAAAACATTTCTCGACATCGGTTCGGGCAGCGGGCTGTTTTCGCTCGCGGCGCGGCGGCTCGGCGCGAAGGTTTTTTCATTCGATTTCGATTCGAATTCCTACGCCTGCACGAAGGAACTAAAACGAAGATTTTTTGACGGCGATGCCGATTGGACAATCGAACAAGGTTCGGCATTGGATAAAAATTATGTTGAAAGCTTGGGAAAATTCGACATCGTTTATTCGTGGGGCGTTCTGCATCACACGGGCGAGATGTGGAAAGGCTTGGAAAATGCTTCGCTTGCCGTCAAAACGGGCGGCAAACTTTTTATCGCCATTTACAACGACACCGGAAGTCAGGCGGCGCGCTGGCATTGGATAAAAAAAACGTATTGCCGTTTGCCGAATTTTCTCAAATCGCCGTTTGCCGTCGCGGCGATCTTTCCCGACGAAGCGAAACGTTTTTTAAATTTCGCGCTCAAAGGAAAACCCCTCGGTTACATTTCTTACTGGAAAAATTACCGCAACGGGCGCGGGATGAATCGCTGGCACGACATCATTGATTGGGTCGGCGGTTTTCCGTATGAGGTCGCTACGGTTGACGAGATTTTCGAGTTTTACAAAGCCAAAGGTTTTACCTTACAAAAAATAAAATCCGGCGGCGCGGGCTTGGGCTGTAACGAGTTTGTTTTTGAGAAAAAGTAATTGCGTTTGCAAAAATAATATAGAAAGTTTTACGGTTTAAATATATTTATTCTCGCTAAAAACTTTCTATGGCAAAAATCGTTCTTTCGACTTTCGGCTCACTCGGCGACATTCACCCGAAAATCGCGCTCGGCATCGAACTCCGGCGGCGCGGACACGAAATCACTTTTAATTTAATGGAGTTTTACCGCGAAAAGATCGAATCGCTCGGATTCGAATTCGCGCCGCTTCGCCCTGACCTTAATCCCGAAAACCGCGAACTTGCCCGCGAATTGATGGATGCGAAAACGGGAACGGAAAAGATCATAAAAAAATTGATAATGCCGAATCTCAAGCCGATGTTCGAAGATATGATGCGAGCCGTAAAAGGCGCGGATCTGCTCATCACGGGCGAGATCGTTTACGCGGCAAAATCGGTTGTCGAAAAAACGAATGTGAAATGGATTTCGACTTCGCTGGCGCCGATCTCGTTTCTTTCTTCGCACGATCCGCCGCTGCCGCCCGTCGCGCAGTGGTATAAAAACTTTCGTTTTATGCCTGCCGGGTTTCACGAAACGGTTTTTAATTTTATGCGCGGAACAATTCAAAATTGGTATCAGCCGTATAAAAAATTCCGCCGCGAATTGGGTCTGGACGAAGATCACGACCCGATCTTTGACGATAAATATTCCGACCTTCTGCATCTCGCGCTTTTTTCCAAAGTCCTCGGCGTTCCGCAGCCCGATTGGCATTCGCCGACTTTGCAAACCGGTTTTTGCTTTTACGACGGCAAAGATGATTTGGGAAAAATGCCCGAAGGTTTAGCTGAGTTTCTCGATGCGGGCGAGCCGCCCGTAGTTTTTACATTGGGCAGCGCGGCGGTGATGGACGCGCGGGATTTTTTTGAAGAAAGCGCGCGCGCGGCACAGATTTTAGATGTCCGTGCTGTCTTGATTTACGGCGTTTACAACACACCGCCGAAAATTACGGATGAGAAAATCGCCGGATTCGATTACGCGCCCTATTCCGAAATTTTTCCGCGTGCCGGAGCGGTCGTGCATCAGGGCGGAGCCGGAACGACCGCGCAGGTTCTTCGCGCCGGTGTTCCGCACCTGATAATGCCTTTCAGCCACGATCAGCCCGACAATGCCGAACGCTGCCGCCGCGCCGGGGTCGCCGAAGTGATCGGCAGAGATAAATATACGGCGGAAACGGCGGCGCGGAAACTCAAGAAATTACTGAACGCGAAAAATTACAAATCAAACGCCGCCGAAGCCGCCCGCATCGTAAAGGCGGAAAACGGTACCGAAACGGCTTGCGACGCGATCGAATCGGTTCTGTAATTTCAGCGGTTAAATAGTTTTTGATATAATCCAATTTGATTCAAATAGAAAAAATTTAGATATGAAGGTATTTAGATTCTCAATATTTATACTGATTGCAAGTGTGCTTTTCTCGAATTCCGTTTTCGGTCAGTTGGCGCGAAAACCTTCGCCGACGCGCGAACCCGACGGCGCGATGTCGAAAACGCCGGATTCGAATAAAAGTTCGCTGGCGAAAATCGCTTCGCGCGAAGATTTCGATCTGATCGCGCGTGTTTATCACAAAGACACGCCGTTCGAACTTCCGCACGCGATGTTTATTGTTGACCGGCGCGATAAAAACAAAATCTATTTCGTCAACTCGCAAAAATACCGTTATCACAAAGATTTTCTGCTGGCGCGTTATCTCGTTCCGCGCGGCGCGGATGTTTTCAAACCGATCTATATTGACCAGGATCGGCGGTTTATCGTCGGCACAATCGCGTGGCAGAAAGCGGTCGAAAAATTTACGTGGGAATTGTGGGAAGGCGATCTCGCTTCTGCGGAACTAATAAAACTCGCCAACGACGCGATCAACAAAAATTTCTATGAGCCCGTCGCCTACAAACCGAATTCGATCCGTCAGGAAGACGCTTCCGCCGGTCTCGGAATCGAGCGCGTTTTGCAGAGCGACATTTCAAAAAATCAGGATTATCTGGCATTGAATACAGGCGCATCGGTCGGTCGGCTTCACATTATTGACAAACTCGACGACACGGTGGAAATCGGCAGTAATGAAATTATTGTTTTGAACGAACTGCCGATGAGTCTTCCGCCCGTTCGCGGAATTATCGTTACAAAACCGTCGTCGCCTCTATCCCACATCAACATCCTGGCGAAAGGCTGGGACATTCCGAATGTTTATATCAAAGATGCCGATAAACTTTTCAAGGAATACGACACCTGGTGGGTGAAACTCGATGCGAATCTTTCGAATTTCGATTTGAAAAGAATTGTAGATATTGTAGATGAAAACAAGCCGGAAATTCCGGTCGAAAAGCGGCAGGTTCCGCCCGTTAATCTGGAAATCAAAAAACTCGCCGGACTCAAACAGATGAGAGCGAAAGACAGCGTGATCTACGGTTCGAAATCGGCTAACCTGGGCGAGATGATGAACGCGCGGATTCGCGGCATCGTCGTTCCCGACGGTTTTACCGTGCCGTTTCACTGGTATGACAAATTTATAAAAGACAACAAATTGCAGGCGACCATCGAATCTTTCGAATACGATAACGATTTTGTTCACAATCCGCGCTATCGCCGCCAGCGGCTCGAAGATTTTCGCGCCGAGATTCAGAACGGGAAATTCGATGAAACATTGAAAAAGGAAATCGTTCGCTTTTGGAAAACACAGCTCGGCGGTCGCGCGGTTTTTGTCCGCAGTTCGTCAAACGCCGAAGACCTGCCGAATTTTTCCGGCGCGGGACTTTATTCGAGCGTGCCGAACGTCAAGACGGAAGAAAAATTGATCGAAGCGGTCAAAAAGGTCTGGGCTTCGCTCTGGAAATTCGAGGCGTATGAGGCGCGTGTCAGAAATTATGTCAGTCAAACGGATGTGTATATGTCCGCTTTGATTCAGGTCGGAATTGACATGCAGAAAGGCGGCGTGATGATCACGAAAGACCCGTTCGACCGCGAAAATAAGAACGCGGTTTATATCAGTTCGGTCTGCGGTCATAATTCTAAAGTTGTCGAAAATTCGGGAATTCCCGAACAGATTCTCGTCAATCCGAAATCCAATTCGGTCGTCGTGATGACGCTATCGGATCAAAAAAATTCGTTTCGTTTTGACGAAAAAGGCGATCTGAAAGAAATGCCCGACGAATGCGCGAGAAGCGCGACGAAAAGAGTCTTAAGCGATCTGCAGGCGCGTTCGCTGGCGCGCGCGGCGACGAGTATCAAACGCGCGTTCGGCGGCAAAAAGGAACAGGACATCGAGTTCGGAATTCTAAACGGCATTATTTACGTCGTGCAGGCACGACCGTATATTGATTAAATTTTATGAAAAGAAGCGCAGTTTTAATTATTGGTTTTTTATTTTTGATCGGCTGTAATGACGCGCCGACCAAAGTTCAGCAAACTTCAAACGCGAATGTTCCGGCGCAGAAAACGGACGAACTCTCGACCGTTTCGAGTCATTCGCAAAATGTAAGTAACGCGCAATCGCCCGACATGAACGGCTCGGTCGTTCAAAAATCCGAAACAAAAACCAAATGGACGCAGAGCGGAAATCCGATTGACACGACCGAATTCGATGCGGAAATCAAACAGGCGGAAAGCAAACTGAAATCGAATCCGAAAGACGAAAATCTGAAAAAATCGCTCGCCGAAGCCTACGTCAAACGCGGCATCGCTTTGACCGACGCGCGGCAATACGCTTCCGCGCTCGGTGATTACCGCAAGGCTCTGAAACTCGATCCGGCAAACGAGGAAGCGAAAAAATGGATCGCTCAGATCATCGGAATCTACGAGAGCATCAACCGTTCGTATCCGCCGGAAGGCGAAGAACCGCCGCCGCTTCCGTTTAAGAAAGAATCGTAAGCGAAGTTTTTTTATGGCGCGAGAGCAAAATAATTTTGTAAAAAATAAAAATTTGCCCGAACGCCGAAAGACCGAAAATCTTCCCGGCGGTCTTTATTATTTTGAAGATTCTCTGGACATCGAAGGCGTTGTGCCGGCAGATGTCATCACCGGCGCGGGCTGGCTTTTGGAAATTTTTGAAATCGGCAGAGGCGAAATTTTTTTTCAAAGCGGCGAACGCGAGATTCGCCCGGACGGAAAAAAAATAGGAATTTTTTACGCGCCTTTTACATTCACGCGACCGCGATTTTTTAATACCAAAGCGCGTGTCAGAGGAATCGCCGGACAAAAAACTTTGCCCGAAAAATTTTCGAAAAAGTCGTTCGCGTTTGAAACCGATTGTGACGGAAGATCCGAAACTTTCGAACAAATCATCGAAATTCTCGAAACGAACCGCAATCCACAGTTTGTCGAAGCGCACCCGAACGCTTCGCTTCTGACGCTCAAGGCGAAAAAACTGATTGACGAAAATTACCGCATTTTCCCGATGATCTCGCGCATCGCCGAAAGGTTGAATGTTTCGCACGAACATCTGACGCGCCAATTTAAAAAAGATTTCTCGATCAGCCCGAGCAAGTATCTTCATCAAATCCGCATTTCCGACGCGATCTTTCGTCTCTCGCAGGGCGAAAAAATTATCGAGGTTTCCGGCGATGTCGGCTACAACGATCTCTCGCGTTTTTACAAACAATTTCGCAAATCCACAACCAAATCGCCCGGCTTTTGCCAAAAAGACGGAACGCCGTCATCTTGACGGCAATGAACGCTTGAAAAGCGTTCAAATAGCCGTAAGCAGATTTAAGTTGTATTTTTTTTAGTTGATTAGATTGCTCGCGCAATCTGTGCCGTCAGGATAACGGCGTTCCGGTTTCAAATTAACATCAAAAAACGCCAAGACGGAAAATCCGATTTCATTTAAAGTGAAATTGTAAAATTCGAGACGAGTTTCAAACGCTTGTCTTTAGAAAAGGAGAATCAAAAATGCGAAAAGTAGTTCTCGGTCTCGGCATCAGTCTTGACGGTTACATCGCGCGGAAGGACGGCGCGGTTGATTGGCTTTCGATGGATTGGGATTACGATTGGACGGCGTTTTTTAAAACGATTGATGTGGTTCTGATGGGACGCAAAACGTGGGAAGTCGCGCTCGGAATGAATTCGAAAAAGAAATCGAAAACAAAATCGAAATCGAAAGCGAAAAATCCATACGGCGCGATGGAAACATACGTTTTCTCGCGCAACTTGAAGGAAAGCGGTGTCGAAGGCGTTGAAGTCGTTTCGGAAAACCTAAAAGAATTTATCGAAAATCTGAAAGCGAAAGACGGCAAAAACATCTGGCTTTCGGGCGGCGGCGAACTGGCGAAAAGTTTTTTGGACAGAGATTTAGTGGACGAGATTTATCTCGGCGTAACGCCTCTCTTGCTCGGTTCGGGCTTGCCGCTTTTTCCCGAACTCGTCCGCGAAGTTCCGCTTCGATTTGTTTCCGTCAATGTCTGCAAACACAAAAAGGAAGACAACGCGATGCTCGAACTCGTCTATGAGGTCAAACACTAAATTTTTACTTTTTCGATTCGACGCGTGCGACCAGTTCGCTGTATCGCGGATCGTCGCGCAGACGATCGAGTCGTGGTTCAACCTGCAAATTAGCTATCCATAACTCGCGCCGCGCATATGCTTTTTCCAGGTATTCGAACGCTTTATCCTTCTCTCCGAGCTGCGCGTAATCAGCCGCGGCTTGAAAGTAAGACTCTTTATTTTCTTCCGCTCTTTTCGCCCGCTCGCGCAAAACGCCGTGCCAACCTGTCGTTTGATACGCTTTCTGAAAAGCCTGGACAGCCGCTTCATTCCCGCTGGTTTGGATAGTCGGCAATTTCATAAACCATTCAAAGCTTTCCGATTCCCGGTTCTGCATTTCCAGTGCGCGGATTAGCCAGAAATAGGTCGAAGGATGATTTTTATCCATTTCTATTACCCGTATAAGATGCACGACGGCTTCGTCATAGCGGCGCGCGAAATATAGGGAAACGCCCAGATTTCGCCGGTTGTGAAACGAAGCCGGCTCAAGGTCAATGGCGGTTTTGATCTCTCTGATCGCTTCGTCAAAACGTCCGCGGCTGTTCAGAAAACGCGAATAGACGTTATGCGCCAGCGATGAATTCGGGTCTAATTCGATGGCGAGACGGCATTCCCGTTCCGCGCCTTCAAAATCGTATTCGTAATACATTTTATTGTCGCACAGTGCGCTGTGCGCCTCTGCCAGGTTTTCGTCTATCGCCAGAGCCTTGTTAATCGCTTCGATCGATTTTCGGTATTCTTCGTGAGGATCTACCCGTCCGGCATTATTACCGGCGACGCGGTGCGCGTATGCCTTGCCCGCCCAGGCTAAAGCGTAATTCGGATCGAGCCGGACGGCTTCTTCCAAAAATTGAATTGCCTTTCTCGCGTCCGCCAGATTTCTCTTGTCGAACAGATAAGTTCCCTGCAGATACAGGCGATAAGCTTCTTCATTCGCCGTCCCGTGCTTTGCCGTCCGGCTGTCGGATGCAAAATCGAACCGGGCATTCAAAATATTTCCGATCTCTTCGGCGATCGCGTCCTGCATCGCAAAAATATCGCCGGCATCTTTTTCGATCTTATAAGTTTCTTCGATCTGCCCGCTCAACACATTGAAAAGCTGTGCCGTAACCCGGATCTTTCCGCCCGCCAACTGGTAGTTTGCCGCGAGAACATAATCAACCTGCTGTTCTTTGCCCGCCGCCAGCGGGTCCTGCTCGATGTCGGCGTATTTGCGGATCGCGCTCAGAGGTCTGACGATAAAACCCTTTATCGAACCGAGCCGGTGAATCAAAGAATCGGCGATGCCGATCTCATACAATTCGTCGCGGACGGCGGTATTGATTGGTTTGAGCGGAAGAACGACGATAGATTTTTTCTCGCCGCCTGCCGTGTTTTGCGGAGCGAAAAAATAAAACCCGAACGCGGTCAGAACGGCGAGAAACAGAACAGCCGCCAGAGCCGCAAACATCCGTTTCTTTTTCGATAGGTCAACCGCGTTCGTTTTCTCCGTGTTTGATTCGTCGCGGATTTCGATTGGAATTTCCAAAGACGCGGCGGTTTCTTCGACAGAGTTTTTACCGCTTGTTTCGTCGCGGAGGAGAATTTTTGCGGACGTAAAATTTTTGTCCTCTGATGATGTGCTGCGGTCTTTATTTATCTCGTGTTCATCACTGATTTCTTCTTCCGTTTTTATGCGTTTTACATCGGCGATAAAACGGTAGCCGCGTTTGGGGACGGTTTCGATAAACCGCGGTTCTTGGGCATTGTCGCTCAGGGCTTTTCGCAGCAGTCCGACGGTGAAAGCCAGATTGGCTTCTTCGACAAAACTGTCCGCCCAGACCGCGTTCATCAGTTCGTCTTTTTCGACCAGACGACCGTGTTTTTCAATCAGAACCAAAAGAAGCTGGAAGGCTTTCGGAGTGATCTGAAGAGGCTTGCCGCCGCGTAGTAAATTTTTTTCTTTCGCGTCGAGGAGAAAATCGCCAAACTCGAACTTGTTTGTTTCCAGTAACATAAGCCTTCTTAGAGATTTCTTATGATTTTCTTAGCGAAATCAAAGGACTTTTCCGGCACGGAGAAATTAACCTTTTCTCACGGTTGCGATAACAAGAATGATAGCACAAACAGTATGCCCCCGAAAGTATTTTTCGCAGCCAAAAACTTAACAAACAGGAGAAATATAAATGACGGCACAACTATTAAAAAACTCTGAAAAAGAGCAAGAAAAATTAGTTGGAAAAGCAAAAACAAAGGCTATGACGAACTTAGTTTTCGTTTTGCTGATCGGTTTGGTTCTGGTCCTCGGCTGCGGCGGGGGAAACCCCGTTCCGATCAAGTATCAGGGCGATTGGGTCGGCGAAAACGGGACGACGCTCTATATGTATGCGGACGGCAAAGCCGGTTTCCGTTCGGGCGGAAAAAAAGTTTCGGGCGGCGCCGCGGAACTCGACGAATCGGCGAAAACTCTGACGATCTCGCTGTTCGGTGTCAGCGAAACCTGGAAAATTGATCGGGAGCCGAACGACACGGGCGAGATGACGCTGAACGGTATTAATTTCAGACGCAAATAAAAGATGCGGAAAAAAACTAAAAAGGAGTAAATCAAATGAACAAGAAATTTTTTAAGAGTCTAATGACAATCATCATTCTGCTTTTCGCTCTCAACGGAATTCAGGCGCAAAAAATCGAAACGACGGAAGCGAATGTTTCCGGTGAAAATGTAATATTACAGTGGAATCGCGTTTTGGTCGAAACCATTCGAGCCGGAGCGCACCCGTCGGCGACGATTTTTCCCGTTCGAAGTTTTGCGATGATGCACGCGGCGATGTTCGATGCGGTCAATTCGATTGACGGCGGCTACACGCCTTATAAAACGAATGTCCCGTTTTCGCAAAACGCTTCGGCAGAAGCCGCCGCCGCGCAAGCCGCGCATGACGTTCTGGTCGGTCTGTATCCCTCGCGGGCGGCGATCTACGATGCGGAACTAGCCGCATCGCTCGAAGGAATCAGGGACAACCGGAAAGAGCAGGGCATCCGCGTCGGTCGGCTCGTCGCCGAACAGATGCTGGCGGCGCGCGCCAACGACGGCTGGACAGTAACTCCGCCGTCGTATAATTTGCCGGCGACTCCCGGCAACTGGCAGCCGACTCCGCCCGCTAATTCCAACGCGACATTTACGCATTACCCGGCGGTTTTGCCGTTTGCCTTGACGAGCAATATGCAGTTTAATCCGCCGCCGCCGCCCGCTTTGACGACCGACGAATACGCCCGTGATTTTAACGAGGTCAAATCGCTCGGCGCGGCAAACAGCACGGCGCGCACCGCCGATCAGACGCTGGTCGCGCGGCTCTGGCACGGCACGATCACGCCGACCAACGTCTTTTTTGCATGGAACAATGTCGCGCGCGGTCTTGCGGTTTCGCGCGGTCTTTCGACGGTCGAGAATGCGCGGCTTTTCGCTTTGTTTAATGTTACGGTTCACGACACACTGTTGACGACTTTTACAAGCAAATTCCAATACGGTCTGTGGCGACCGGTAACGGCGATCCGCCGCGCCGATGAAGACGGCAACGCGAACACCGAACAGGACGCGGCTTGGACATCTCTGCTCAATACGCCGCCGTATCCGGCTTACGCGGGCAATCAATCGTCGGTCGGAATGGCGCACGCGACCGTTTTCGCGTTGTTTTTCGGACGCGATGACATTCCCATTCAGCATACATGGGAAGGCACGACGAGTTCGCCGGACGGCTGGACGCGCTCGTATCCGAGCTTTACGGCGATGGCGAACGAAGTGGCGGAAAGCCGCATTTACGCCGGATTCCATTTCAGATTCGACAATGTCGCCGGACAAGCCGCCGGAAAGAACGTCGCCAACTACGTTTTCATCAACTTTATGCGCCCGCGCCGGTGCGAATAAAAACCTAAAGCAGAGCCGTCAGTTCCCGCAGACGGCTCTGCTTATTTAAAGACCTGCTTTGCCTGCCCGCTAGACAAATCTCCGAATTAAAAATTAAACTAGACGTTTTGCAATCACGACAAAAACTTTATTTTATAATTTTGGAGATTTAATAATGGGACTTTCAGCAAACGATATTAGAAAAGGAATGGTTATTCTGCACGAGGGCGTGCCGTGCAAGGTGATGGAATTTCGCCATCACACGCCGGGAAACTTGCGCGCGATGGTGCAGACGCGCCTCAGAAATCTTTTGACCGGAAACTCGTTCGAGCATCGCTTTCGCTCGGCGGACACGCTGGAAAAAGTAACGCTCGAACAGCACGAGATGGAATATCTCTATTCGGACGGAACGCATCATCATTTTATGAATTCGGAAACATTCGAGCAGATCGCCATGACCGAAGAAGATTTGGGCGACGCGGCGCAGTGGCTGATGCCGGGTCTCAAGATCGAAGTCGAATACTACGAAACGACGCCGATCGGCGTTTCGCTTCCGGCGACGATGGAATTGACCGTAACGGAAACCGAACCCGTGATGAAAGGCGCGACCGTTTCCAATTCAAACAAACCCGCCACACTCGAAAACGGCGTAACGATCACTGTTCCGCCGTTTATCGTCGAAGGCGAAAAGATCAAGGTCAATCCTACGGAAGCCCGCTATATGGAAAGAGTCAAGTAAGTTAGTGCTGAGTGCTGAGTGCTGAGTGCTGAGTTTTTTCTTTCTACTCAGCACTCAGCACTCAGCACTCAGCACTCAAAGATATGTTCGCGCTCTACAGCATTCTTCTGACCATCGGTTTTCTCCTGATGCTGCCGCTTTTTCTTTTGCGGCGGGAAAAGTATGCCGCCGGGTTTTGGCAGAGATTCGGGCGAATTCCCGAACTTCGGCAGAACGAGAATTCGATCATCTGGATTCACTGCGTTTCGGTCGGCGAGACGAACGCCGCCGTGCCGCTCGTCAAATCGCTCAAAGAAGAATTTCCCGCATATCGAATCGTCATTTCGACGACGACCAGAACCGGACAGGAACTCGCCCGAAAACTTTTTTCGGAAACTGCCGATCAGATTTTTTATTTCCCGTTCGACTGGAAATTCACCGTCCGCCGCGCGTTAGATAAAATCAAGCCGAATATCGTTTTACTGATGGAAACCGAAATCTGGTTTAATTTTATCCGCGAAGCGAAAAGAGCGGGGGCGCAGGTTTTTATCGTCAACGGCAGACTTTCGGAAAAAAGCGCGAGCCGGTATATGAAAATTCCGAAATTGATGCGCCGCGTTTTGCGCTACGTCGAGATGGCGTTGATGCAGACCAATGCGGACGCGCAGAGGCTTTTGCGTCTGGGGATCAACGCCAACAAAGTCAGAGTTACGGGCAATGTTAAATTCGATCAGCCGCCGGTTGAAAACAACAGTATCTTTCTAAAATATTTCAGTGAAAGATTTGGCATTTCGCCGAAAAATCCCCTGATCGCCGCCGCCAGCACGCACGCGCCGGAGGAACACTGGATTATCGAAGCCTTTAAGAAAGTTTACAAAACGCGGGGCGCGAATCCGCCGCGTCTTCTGCTCGCGCCTCGTCATCCCGAAAGATTTGATGAGGTTGTCGAACTGGTCGAAAAAAGCGGTCTGAAATTGGTTAGAAGATCGTCTCTGCTGAATTTGCAGGATGTCACGGCGGATGTGATCTTGCTCGACAGCATCGGCGAACTGCGGCAGGTTTTCGCGCTTGCGGAAATCGTTTTTGTCGGCGGCAGTCTGATACCGCACGGCGGTCAGAATATTCTCGAACCGGCATTCGCCCGTAAAGCGATCATCACGGGACACTACACGGCGAATTTTGCCGAGATCGTAAAAACCTTCGAAGAAAATGAAGCCGTCGTTCGCCTGCCGGAACTGGAAGAACACGAAATTTCCGAACGGCTCGCCGGAGTTTTTGAGGAACTTCTCGGGGACGATGAACAGCGGCGAAAATTTTCCGAAAACGCATTTAAAATGATGGAAAAAAACCGCGGCGCGACCGCGAAAACGATGAAATTTCTGCGTCCCGTTTTGCAGGTGCAGGATATGAAAAGACTTGCTTCCGACCAGCCGGCAACCACGGTCAAATCCGAAATCGCGGTCTGACCGAATAAAGCTCCGATGATCTACGTCTTTTATTTTTTTTCCGCCGTCCTCGTTTTTCTCAGCTACAAATCCCTGCGCGGCGGTTTTGACTATCTCGCATATTTTAAAAAAGAACTCGCTCGTTCCGAATCCGAATACGCGCCGTTCGTTTCCGTAATTGCGCCGTGCCGCGGCGTTGACGCGGGGATGAAAGAAAATCTGGAAAAATTATTCGAGCAGGATTTTTCGGCTTATGAAATTATGTTTGTCGTAGATGACGAGGCAGATGAAGCTGTCGAAGTAATAAAAGAAGTTTCACGCGGAGGCGCAGAGGGCGCAGAGAGTAAAATTGTAATTGCGGGGAAAGCGGAAAATGAAGGGCAGAAGGTTCACAATCTGCGCGAAGCGGTTTTAAATGTTTCCGCCAGATCGGAAGTTTTTGTGTTTGTTGATTCGGATGCGCGTCCGGGAAAAGATTGGCTGAAAAATCTGATCGCGCCTTTGCGGCATGAAAAGATCGGTTGCGCAACGGGCTATCGCTGGTTTATTTCAAAAAGAAAAAATGTCGCGTCGGAAATGTTGTCCGTCTGGAACGCTTCGATTGCATCGGCTCTCGGCGCGAATCAGAAATCGAACTTTTGCTGGGGCGGTTCGATGGCTTTAAGGCGCGAGACATTTGAAAAAATAAAAATGCGCCAGCATTGGCAGGGAACTCTTTCCGACGATTTCGCCGTCACGCGCGTGATGAAGGAAAACGATCTGAAAATTTATTTCGTGCCGGAGGCTCTGACGGCTTCGATTGAAGATTGTTCGTTTAAAAGACTTTTGGAATTTACGACGCGGCAGATGAAGATCACGCGGGTTTACGCGCCGCATCTGTGGATCGCTTCGTTTACGGGAGCGTTTTTGTTTAATTTGGTGATGATTTCAGCGGTTTTTGTTATCGCGTTTTCAGAAATCAAAAGTTTTTCTTTTTGGTTCGCGGTTTTTACGATTTTGACGGTTTCCGTTTTCAGTATCGGAAAATCTTATCTCAGATTAAAAGCCGTGAAATTAGTTCTAAAAGATTACGAAACCGAACTGAACAAACAGTTTTGGACGCAAAATACGCTCTGGATGTTTTCTCCGGCGATTTTTCTCTATAATTCGGTCTGCGCTCTTTTTTCGAGAAAAATCGTCTGGCGCGGAATCCGCTACAAACTCGAATCGCCTTTTCGGACATCAAAGATTGAGCATTCAGTTGTTAAAAGATCGGTTTAAGTGTTAAATTTAGCCAAGATAAAGGGGGGATTATGACTATTTTCAGGCAGAAATATTTTTCTAAGATTTTCTTCGCGCTCGCATTTCTATTCATTTCATTTATAAATCTAAACGCGCAGGACGTCGCGCAGACGGCGACCGTTAAAACGGGCAAAGCTCCGATCATCATCGTTCCGGGACTCACGGGTTCGGAATTGGTCAATAAAAACACGGGCGATATCGTCTGGTTTCAGAAAAGCCGCGCAAAAGACGACGATCTTCGTCTGCCGATCTCGCCCGTTTTATCGCGCAACCGCGACAGCCTCGTGGCGGGCGATATTATCCGCAACGTCCGGTTTTTAAAATTTCTGCCCGACACAGAGATTTACGACAAACTGATTGATTCGCTCGAAAAACGCGGCGGCTACAAGGAAGGCAAATGGAACGCGCCGCCGAAAGACGGTCATCAGGATACTTTCTATGTTTTCGCATACGATTGGCGGCGCGATAATGTCGAAAACGCTCGGCTTCTGACGCGGAAGATCAACGCTTTAAAGACGAAACTCCGAAAACCGAATCTCAAATTTAACGTCGTCGCGCATTCGATGGGCGGGCTGATCACGCGCTACGCGGCGATGTACGGCGACCGCGATCTGCCGGCGGGAAAGGCGCGTCCGACGTGGGCGGGAGCACGGAATTTTAACCGCGTCTTCCTGCTCGGAACGCCGAACGAAGGTTCGGTTACGGCTCTCAAAGCGGCTCTCGACGGTTTTTCCTACATCGGCGGCGGTCTGAATCTGCCGTTCATTCAAAACATTTCCCGTTTCGATATGTTTACGATTCCTTCGATCTACCAGCTTTTGCCGCACAACGGGACGTTTAATATTTACGACGAAAATCTACAGCCTCTGCAGATTGACCTGTTCGACCCGAAAACTTGGGATAAGTATGAGTGGAACGTGATCAATGACAAGGATTTTGCGAAAAATTTCAGCGCGGCGGAAGTCCGCAGCGCGAAAGCGTATTTTACAAACGTTCTCACGCGGGCGCGGAGATTTCAGGACGCACTCGATTCGAATACGAGCGAGAAAATTCCGGTTTCGTTCTATCTGATCGGCGGCGATTGCAAGGACACGCCCGATTCAGCGATCGTGATCTACGATAAGAAAAAAAATAAATGGAAAACGCAGTTTGACGGCGGTTCGTTCGACCGTGAAGACGGAACGAAAGTTTCTTCGGATGAAATAAAGAAAATCATCTACACGATGGGCGACGGCGTGGTTTCAAAGCGTTCGCTTGCCGGAGAAACATTCGTTAAAAACGGCAAAAAAGCGTTTTTGCCCGTAACTTCCGAGATTTATCTCTGCGAAGGTCATACGAAACTCGTAACCAGCGCGGACGCGCAGGACAAACTTTTCGCATTTCTGTTCGGCGAAGTTACCGATAAGACGACCGCCGAAAATAAAAAATGATTAAAATAGCAGAAGCCCGCGCGTCGGGCGAGGGCGGAATCATCAACTTGAGCATTCCGCCCTTGCTTACGCGCGCATCTTCCGTTTATTATTTGCTTAAACAAGATGATCGGCAAATTTTTACAGGAAGAAAACGACGCGGAAAAAAACTCCGAAACCGACAATTTTCAGACGGACGAAAAACCGCCTGCCGATGTTCTTGCATTGCCCGAATCTCAACCGCAAGTTTTCGAAACTCCCGAAATGCCGGACGAACCGGCGGAAGAAATAACGGTTTTTCGTGAAAGCGAAGAAATAATCGAGCCGGTCCCGCTTCCCGAAAATCAGGAAACCTACACGGTCGCGCCGCCCGATGCAATACTTCCGGCAGACGCGCCCGTTCTGCCGCCGGAACCTTACGAGGAAACGACGGCTGAAAATATGCGCCGGACAGGACTCGCGTGGTCGGCGGCGACAGTTCTGGTCGGTTCGGTCATTTTTATGATGATCATCGGCTGGTTTTTCGATCTCGTTTTCGGCTCAAGCCCGTGGGGAATCGTCGGCGGCATCGTTCTCGGCGCGCTCATCGGATTCATACAGTTTTTCCGCATTACCTCGCAGATCTTCAAAAAAGACGACGACAATTCGCTCGGATTTAAATAGAATAATTCAGACAGAATCGAGGTTTTCGTTTTAACCGCGTTAGCGGTTGTTTGAATTTAGCCGTGTCTTTTAAGGCACGGAACAAGTGTAAATCAAATTTTCGTCGCGTCAGCGACGATTGAATCAATTTTCGTTATTTCAGTCGTCGCTGACGCGACGTGATATGATAATTCACTAATAAACCGTGCCTTAAAAGACACGGCTAAACTCATTACATCGCTACGCGATAAACTACGCACAAATTTAAGTTGAGCAAAAATGACGGCAATCCGGTAAGTATTCGGACATAAAGAGCGGCATCAGCGCACTTTTTTATTTTACTTTTGCCTTTTACCCATTGCCTTTTTCCCCTCTCCTTTTGCCTTTTACCGCTTTACTTTGTAAAATCTTAGTTTCGCAAATGAGCGAAATTTCCGACAGAACGGGTAACGAACAAGAAAATCTCGCGCCTTTGTCGCATCGGCGGATACTTTCGATAATGGCGGCGATCGTTTTGACCGGAAGTTTTTTGAGCGCGTTTTATGTTTCTTTGAAATTCGGGTTCGGTTTTCTGATCGGCGGCGTTTTGTCTTTCGTCAATTATTTCTGGCTGAAAGCGTCGCTCAAAGCGGTTTTCGACCGCGTCGTAACGGAAGAGAATCCGCGATTTTCCGCGACGCGTTATTTTTTGAGATATTTCTTTATCGGCGCGGTTCTGGCGGTTATCTATTTTACAAAACTCGTTTCGTTTACCGCCGTAATTTTAGGACTTTTGAGTTTTGCGTTTGCGATTTTAATAGAAGGTTTGATTCGAATATTTACAGCTTTTTTTAATAAAAAGGATATTTAATAGAAATGTTTTTATTTGCAGAAGGCGGTCATCATACGCCGCTGATCGTCCAGTTTGTCAATCATTACTTGGGAAAACCCGTCCACGAATTTCAGATGGCATACACCTATCCGCTGTGGCAGAGAATTTTCGACGCTCTCGGTTTGGGCATCACGCCGGAGACGGTTTTCGGCGCTTACACGCCGGAAAACGCCATTCCCTGGTACACGATAATGTTTTTTATCGCCTGTATCATAACGGTTTTTCTGATCTGGATATTTAAAGGGAAATTATCAGAAGACGATCCGACGCACGGGCAATTGACGCTCGAAGCCGGATTTTTGGCGATCAAAGACCTGGTCGTCAGCGTCATCGGCGAACACGGCTATAAATACTTTCCGGTCGTGGCGACCTTTGCCGTTTTGGTTTTGATCTCGAATCTGATGGGACTTTTCCCGCTCTTTATGTCGCCGACGGCGCATATCAGCGTAACGTTCGCGCTCGGCATCACGTCGTTTATTTATTACAACTACGTCGGTATTTCGGAAAACGGGCTGGTCAATCATCTGGCGCACTTTGCCGGACCGCGTCTGCCTTTGATAATGACGCTCATTATTACGCCTTTGATTTTCTCGATTGAACTTATCAGTAATATGATTCGTCCGCTGACGCTGGCGATTCGTCTGTTTGCCAATATGTTTGCCGACGAAGCGATTGCCGTCAATATTTCCAATTTATACGCGCCGTACACGCAGATTCTTTTGCCGGTCGCGCTTCTGCCGCTGGCGGCGTTCGTCGCGTTCGTGCAGACTCTGGTGTTCACGCTTCTTTCGATGATCTACATCAGCGAAGTTTCGCACCCGCACGACGAGCATCACGAATCGCACGGCGAACAATCGCCCGAAGAACACGACGACGTGGTCGTTTCTGTTCCGGCGTAAGAAAGTTTGGGTTTTCAATGAATTGAAGTTCTATCAGAACTGATTGATTTCAATTGCCACTAGCTTTAGCTAGTGGATAGAATTGAGCAAAGTCATAGGCTTTAGCCAAAATTCTGAAAGAATAATTCTTTCCTTAATGCTTTAGCTAAAGCTGTTTGGATGATTGATATTTTATTTTGATTTTGGCTAAAGCCTGCTTGTCTTTTGGCAAGCTAACCACTAGCTGAAGCTAGTGGCAATTTAAAGAGCAATAATTTTAGTTCATAATTGAATTATTGAAATAATAAAAAGTTTTTTTGAAGTCTTTTGCGGCTTAGAGAAATTTTTTGAAAATTCGCGTTTTATATCAGATATGCCCGCACGCGACAGGAGCCTCGACTCTACGCGAGTATAAATCGAGCGCATACCGGAAGCGAGGCGAACTTATACCCGAAGCGGATTTTTACAGAATTTTTTCAAGATGCTAAAAGTCTTCGCAAATTAAATAAAAATTTAGGAGATAAAAAAATGAATAAATTTAAATATGTATTATTCGTCACTTTGGCTTTGGCTTTAATGGCGGTTACGGCTATGGCGCAACCGGGCGGCGCGGTCGGCGGCGACAACGCTTCGACCGTCAGCGCGGCGAAAGCCATCGGCGCGGGTATCGGTTTCGGTTTGGCGGCAGGTCTCGCCGGTATCGGTCAAGG
Source organism: Pyrinomonadaceae bacterium (assembly GCA_041940425.1). Lineage (GTDB taxonomy): Bacteria > Acidobacteriota > Blastocatellia > Pyrinomonadales > Pyrinomonadaceae > DATHTS01. The sequence goes on along the minus strand of JBGTSF010000021.1, from coordinate 19,059 downwards.
TCTCGTCGGTTCGCGTGCGGCGGAAGGCGCGGCTCGCAATCCGGGCGCGGCTGGAACGGTTCAGACGCTGATGATCATCGCGCTCGCGCTGATCGAATCGCTCGTTCTCTTCGCGCTTCTGATCGTATTCGTTGTAATCAGCCCGCTTCAATAGTCAAAGGCTTTTAACAAATCTAACTTTGCGGACTTCGGGTTTAACGCTCAAGTCCGCATTTTAATTTTCACCCGTTTGTGATAAAACTACGGTTGAAAAACGTTCGTAATTAGATATTTAATACACCGGCAACGAACGACGAACGCCGAACAACTAACAAAGATAATGAGCGACCAGTTTATCGGACAGACATTAGCGGACAAATACCGGATCGAAGAAGTTTTGCGCGAGGGCGAATTCGGAAAGATCTATCGCGGTCGCCATCTTTTGATGGACAAGCCCGTTACCGTTAAAGTTCTTTCTCCGGCTTTGACGGTTGACGACGAGATCGTCCGCAAATTCTCGCAGGAAGCGAAAATCGTTTCTAATCTGACGCATCCGAATATTTTGAACGTCAACGATTTCGGCACGGATAAATCGGGCGCGGTCTATATCATTATGGAAGGCGCGGACGGCGACACGCTCGAAAACGCGCTCGATACGGAAAGAAATTTCGCCGTCGAACGCGCCGTCCGCATTGCCCGCCAAACCGCCGCCGCACTTTCAACCGCTCATTCGCACGGCATTATTCACAAAAACCTGAATCCCGAAAATATACTTCTGACCGGAAATCAGGACGGCAGAGAAGTAGTCAAAGTTTTGGATTTCGCCTCGTTCGACGCGGGCGAAAATCATTCGCTCGAAGACGACGACGAAGCCGAAATAAAGAATCTCGAATACCGCGCGCCCGAACAGGATTCCGGTATGGCGGAAGCCGACCGGCGTTCGGACATCTACGCGCTCGGCGTGATCTTCTACAAAATGCTCGCGGGCGACGCGCCGTTTACGGCGGAAAATCCGACCGAGCTGATGCTCAAGAAAAACGAGGAACTGCCCGCGCCGCTTTCCGCCTTTCGCATCGATCTGCCCGAAGGCATCGAGCCGGTCATTCTCCGCGCTCTGTCGAAAAACGCCGATGCGCGTCAGCAGTCCGCCGCCGAATTTATCGAAGACTTAAACCGCGCGACCGATTTTTCCAACGAACTCGAAACCGTCATCGTTTCGCCGCAGGCGCAAACGGCTGAAAATAATAATCTCTGGAAAACCGCGTTCATCGTTCTCGCCGGAATTTCCATTTTGTCGGTCGGTCTGATCTACGCGACCTACACGAAACAGACCGATCCGACGACCAGTCTGCAATACGACGCGAACGGTCAGCCCGTCCAGCCGATCAATCCGGCGAGCGGACTGCCCGAACAGGGCGCGGCGAACATGATCCCGTTCGACGCGAATATGATCGGAAACGCGACCGATCCGGGACAGCTAACTTACCCGGATGGCGTAAACCCGTGGGGCGAAGGCACGTTTTCGCCGCCGCCGTCAGACGGCTCGATCCCGTATCCGGTTCCGCCGGGCGGCGAAACATATACGATTCCGGGTCAGGGCGGAAGCCAGTTTATGCCGCAGTTTGACGGAAACGGCGGAATTATTCTGATTCCCGTTCCGGCGGGAAATACGAACTCGGCAACGAATACAAAAACACCTCCGAAACCTCCGGCAAACGCGCAAGCGTCGCCGACTCCGGCACCGCCGCAAGCTACGCCGACACCCGAAGTAAAACAAACTCCGGCGGCAAAACCGCCGCAACCAAAACCGACCGAACCGTCAAATGAAAATCCGCCCGCTTCGACCGAGAAAAAAGAGCAGAGCGGGAAACTTCAAAAGACGGATTGAGCGGAAAATGAGGTTTTAAGGGAATAATTATCTCAAAATCTCATAAATTGAAAAGCGGTAATGAACTAAACGTAATACTGAGTTGTATTTTATGAGTTGCCGTCTGCTTTAGCTGACGGACTTGTTTGTAATGTCTTTTAGCGGCTTTAGCCAAAATCAAAAAAAACCAATCATCCAAATAGCTTTAGCTAAAGCACTAATGAATAAAATTTTATTTTAATTCGGCTAAAGCCTGTTTTTCTAAATGAAACGTTTTCCGTCAGCTAAAGCAGACGGCAATTCATACAGGATTCTTTTAGCTCACATCCCGAAAAGGCAACTAAATCGCGTCGTCGTGCAACTGTTTAAACATATCTTCCGTAAAAACAGGGAAAGAGAATTTCAAATAAAAATTTGGAGGTTTTATATGTTACGCAAATTATTTGCTTTGTCATTATTTTTTGCATTTACGGCTATCGGAATTGCGGCGCAGGAAACTCCTTCGCCCGATAAGGTCTATCGCGCGCTGGTTACGCCCGGATTCGGCGGAAGCTATCTCGGCGTGCAGACGGTTGACGTGACGAAAGAGAATTTTTCGAAATTCGGTCTCGCGGAAGTTCGCGGCGTGGCGGTTGATAAAGTTTTAAAAGATTCTCCGGCTGAAAAAGCGGGCTTGCAGGCGAATGACGTCATCATCCGCTTTGACGGCGAGACGGTGACGAGCGTCAACAAATTAACCCGCCTGATCCGCGAAGTCGCGCCCGATCACAAGGTCAGCATCACGGTCTTGCGCGGCGGCGGCGAGCGCAACATCGAGGTAACGATGGGCAAACGCGAATTCGGTTTTAATATGACCGGAGCTTTCAGCGGCGAATTTCCGAAACTCGAAAACTTTCCGTCCGTTCCGAACGTGATGACCATGCCGCGCGGTCAAATTTCGCCCGCGCCGCGCATCGGCAGCGGCGAAGGAAATGTGTTCGTCTGGTCAACCGGCGCGAACCGCCGCATCGGTGTAACTCTAACGAGCATGACCAAACAACTCGCCGATTATTTCGGCGTTACCGACGGCAAAGGTCTTCTGATTAACGAAGTCCGCGCCGATTCCCCGGCGGCAAAAGCCGGACTGAAAGCGGGCGACGTGATCGTCGAAGTTGACGGCAAAAAAGTCGAGAACAACGCCGATTTAATTAAAACAATTAACGAGAAAAAAGAAGGCTCGGTTACGATTACCGTCATCCGCGATAAAAATCGCCAAACCTTTTCGGTCGAACCGGAAAAGTCAAAGGATATGAATTTCATTATGCCGGGCGAGTCGGAAAATTTCGATAAATAGACGGTTTCAACAACAAAAAAAAATTCCGCGCAGTTAATAGCTGAGCGGAATTTTTGTTTTAAATTAAAAAACTCTGTTTTTCAGCCGTTTCGATTATTTTCTCCAAACGCCGATCTTTTTCTGCACCAGACTTTCGACTTCGAGCGGGACGTTTTCAGCCCGCGCCTGACGGATGAACGCGCCGTCAATTTTGAAAATTCTTAATTTGACGACTTCTTCCGACGAAAGATTTGTCAATCCTTCGGCTTGGACTTCGCGCAGAAATTCGGGCGTAACTTTGAAGATGCGGAATTTGACCAGAGATTCGAGCGAGTCGTTTTTGTATCCCATCCCGGCGATCTCGCGCGCGTAGGCGGCATCAATCTTGAAAATGCGCGCTTTAACGAGGTCTTCCATATCGAGATTCGGAAATCCGATGGAAGCCATTTCCGACATAAACTGCGGCGTTACCTTGAAAATTTTCGCCTTGAAAAGATCGTCCGTTTTCAGGTTTTGAAAACCCGCCGACAGCAGATCGTCAACAAACGAAGTGGTCAGATCGAGCGCGGTCGCCGAAAAAAGTTTTTCGTCCGTGAATGAAAAACCGCGCGACTGCATTGCCGAAGCGAAACTCCGGTTCGGCGTAAAGCGGTATGTTCCCGAACCTTTGCCGTTTTGAAATGTTCCCTGCATATCAATCGTGCCGGCTTCGCGCTGGAGGCTAAAATTGACGGCGGTCGAATTCGCGCTTTCAACCTGTTCGCGGCTAAGCCCGCGCAGATCGCTGTATTCGAAAGACGAGCCGAAATTATTTGTCCGACCATTTTCTTTTTCCATCCGAAAACTGAGATGAATTTTGTCTTTCGATTTTTCGGTTCGAACGCTGTCATCGTCCTTATCCTTATCTTTCCGTTTGTGGCTCCAATCGTTATCGTTGGCTTTCCACGTTCCGGTCATCACGTCTTGCGCGACGATGACATACGAGCCGACGACGATCACGATAAATGCGATGCTAAAAAAACTTTTGATAAGTGCTTGAATTTTTTTTGACATTTTGGATTCTCCTGTAATTTGAAAAAATTGCTTTTACAAACAGGAAACACCGCAGGGAACGGTTTTGTGACAGAAAAAATCGGTAGGCAGCGGCACTTGGCAGTAGGCAGGAAAAAAGTCAGAGTTCGGCAATTTACTGCCTACTGCCGCTGCCTACTGCCGCTAGTCTTTCAAATGCTTCGTCGGTAAATTTGAAATGCCGTTCGGATTCGTCCATCACCGCCCCGTGTTTTTTGTAGAAATTTATCGCCGGAGTATTCCAATCGAGAACCTGAAAATCCATTCTTTCCGCGCCGTTTTCTTTTCCGATGCGGGCGACCTGTTTGAGCATCAGCTCGCCGATACCGTATTTGCGGAAATCTTTTTTGATAAAAATGTCTTCGAGATAGACGCTTTTTTGTCCGCGAAAACTGGAAAAAACCATGTAAAAAAGCGCGTAGCCGATCGGTTCGCCGCCGCTCGTTACGATCAGACATTCGACAAAACCTTCGTCGCCGAACACCGCTTCCAAAAGTTTTCCTTCCGTGATTTCCAAAGATTCGAGCAGATTTTCGTATTCGGCAAATTCGCGCATCAGTTTGACGATTGCCGGAATATGTTCTTCTTTGGCGGTTTCGATTTGAAAATTCATTTTTAGATTTCGGGATTTTCTTCGACAAATTTTATAAGATTCGCCGCATACGTTTTAAAATTCGGGCAATTGATGCCGTGTTTTTGTAAAAGTTTTTCGGAAAGGCTCGTGTCGTAAGTTTGCGACAGAAAAAAATACGGCACGCCGAAATGCGGCAATCCCGTGAGCGGCGGCGAAATCGGCGTATTGAGAAATGATTCGACCAGAACGGGCGGCGGCGCGATAACCGATTTTTTTCCGCTCAAAACCTTGGCGATCTCATCAAAAACCTCTGCTGTCGTCAAAGGATTCGGATCGGCTAAGGCGATGGTTTTTCCGACCGCTTCCTCGTCTTTTGAAAGCGCGGCGATGCCGTCAACGACAAAATCTACAGGGACGAGATTGAGCCGCACCCGTTTGTTTCCGACATTGACGAGACGCAAAAGCGCGGGCGATTTTTTGAGATATTTTATCAAATAGTAAATGCCGTCGTATTTTGCCGTTTCGCCCGTTTCCGAATCACCGACGACGACCGACGGGCGAAAGATCGTCACGGGAAATTCCCGCTTCATTTCTTCGACCGAAACTTCCGCCAGGTATTTCGTTTCCTCGTAATGATTGCGAAAGCCCGCGTCGTGTTCGAGTTCGGTTTCGAGAATTTCGCCCTTTCGCCGTCCGGCGACATAACAGGTCGAGATGTAATTATAGCGGCGCAGATTCCACAGCGAGCGGACAAAATCGTTGACGTTTCGCGTGCCTTCGACATTGACGCGATACGCCAAATCTTTGTTTACGGCGAGATCGTAAACGGCGGCGAGGTGAAAAACATCGGTTGTTTCGACGCGCACGCTCGCCAGATCGTCGTCCGAAATGCCGAGATTTTCCAGCGCGATGTCGCCTTCGATGATCGCAAAATTTTCGAGCGGCGTGTTTGTCTTTTCAGCAATTTGCTTAACCGTGTTCATCGCTTTTTCGATAAATTGCGCTTGAACGAGCAGAAAAAACTGCGTGTCCGCGTTTGCCAGCCGCTCGACCAGCCGCTCGGCGATAAAACCGGGAAAGCCGGTTAAAAAAATCGTTTTTTGGAAATTCACGATATAGATTTAACCAAAATTCGCGTGTTTATTAAAAGCGCGAAAGTCGGTTTGTCAGCAAAAAAATAGATGCCGGACGATTTTTTGAAATTACAAAACCGTTAATTCTTTTACATAAAAGCTAAAGTTTTGATATACAATAGTTTTGGGAAGGTTTATGACGAGCGTAAGGCATTCGGAAACAGAGATGAAAAAGAAAAAAGAAAAAAAATCAGCCGAAGCTCCAGCGGTCGAAGAAACCGGCAAAAGCGAACTCGACGCGCGAATCTGGTCGCTGATCACGTTTGACCGCTGCGCGGCGAGCGGTTTGACACACTGGGAAGCGGCGGAAAAATTGGAAAAATTAAAATCCGAAAAAGTTTCCGGGCTTTGCATCGTCACGGACGAAGCCGCCGCGCGAATGCCGAAAAACAAGAAGAAAAAATGAACTGCGCCATCATCGTCGCCGCCGGAAGCGGAACGCGCTTCGGCTCGGAGAGACCAAAACAATTTCTCCAAATCGCCGGAAAACCTCTGATCTTTCACACGCTCGAACGGTTTGAAGATTGCGAAGTAATTGACGAAATCATTCTTGTCTTACCGGAAAACGAGATCGAAAATTTTCGAAAATTTTCCGAAACTCAAAATTTTAATAAACTGAAAAAAACAATTTCAGGCGGAAAAACACGCGCCGAATCGGTTTGTAACGGCTTAAAAGCAATTAATGAAAAATGCGAAATCGTCGCGGTTCACGACGGCGCGCGTCCGCTTGTTTCGCCGGAAGAAATTTCCGCCGTCATTCAGAAAGCGATTGAAACGGGCGCGGCGTGTCTGACGGCGCGGGTTACCGACACGATAAAAAAAATAAAAGGCGATAAAATTACCGGCACGATTAACCGGGAAAATTTACGCCGCGCGCTTACGCCGCAGTGTTTTAGAACGGAAATTTTACGCGCGGCTTTTGAAAACGCCGGTCTGAGCGAAGCCGCGACGGACGAATGTTTCTTAGTCGAACAACTCGGCTTTGAAATCGCGTTTGTTGACGGGAGCGCGAAGAATATTAAAATTACGACACGCGAAGATTTTGCGGTCGCGGAAATATTTTTGAAAAGTTAACAGAAATTTTGCAGAAAGTTGCAGGTAGTTTGCAGAAAATTGAGAAGTCAAATCTCTCAAAATTCTACTTATAACTACCTGCAATCTATCTGCAAACTACCTGCAAACTACCTGCAAACTTTTTTTATGAGGATCGGTTTCGGAAATGACATACACCGGCTCGAAGCGGGAAGACCGCTTATCTTGGGCGGCGTGGAAATCGAATCCGCATTCGGCGCGGTCGGGCATTCCGATGCGGACGCGCTTCTGCACGCGGTTACCGACGCGCTTTTGGGCGCGCTCGCGCTCGGCGACATCGGCTCGCATTTTTCCGACACAGACGAGCGTTGGAAAAATGCCGACAGCCGTGTTTTCCTCGCGGAAGCCGTGCGTTTGATGAAGGCGGAAAATTATCGCGTGGCGAATATTGACTCCGTGATAAATCTCGAAAAGCCGAAACTCCGCCCGTATATCGAAAAAATGCGCGAAAATATCTCGGGCATTTTAGAAGTCGAGATCGGGCAGATTTCCGTCAAAGCGAAAACGGGCGAAAAAGTTGATGCGGTCGGCGAAGGTAAGGCGATTAGGGCGGAAGCAGTCGTTTTGCTGGAAAAAAATTATTGAAAAAACGAATCTTTGAGAGTATGATGTTTGAAAATTTTCAATAAGGAGAAATTATGAAATTTAGGAGCTGTTTGACGATTTGTTTGGTGATTTGTTACGGATTGTTTTTATCAAGTCCGGCTTTTGCTCAATCGGCTAAAACGGTCTCCGACAGTGAAGCCGTCAAAGATTTACGCAAGGCTTTAACGAAACACAGCCGGTATCAGATCGAGGATATTATTCTCTGGTTTCAGCCTTTTGAATTCGATTCCTGCGAGGTCAGTTATCAATATAAACGACCGGCAAGTATCGGCGGGGAAAATTTCGGAAACGCATATCTGGATCGAACGTCGCCTTTGAGAGTTTTGATTGACAGTTCGCGGGCGACATCTCCGGCGCGCAATCCGGTAACGGTCAGCGGCGGTGCGGTAACTTCAAACGGCAACCCGGTCTTTTCTTTCAGAGAAGCCGTCTTTTTCAACAGCAATATGACGACTTTGCTCGATCTCGGCAAATTAAATCCCGAAGCGGTCAGTATCGAAAAAACTTCCGCCGGAACTCATATTTTATTCCGCGCCCTGAATGACGAAAATATTATTCGGAAAAACGCTGCCGGAAATCTGGTCGCGCCTTTTCAAACCAACAGCGATTCATTGCCGGTTATAAGCGAAAAGAAAGCGGAAAAGGTCAAAGAATTGTTTATTCAAGCGATCAAACAATGTCAATCCTGAAATTGATCCAGAAGTTAAACAAAAAAGGCGCGAACTGATCGCGCCTTTTTTTAAGAAATCGAAATAAATTATTCGTGCTTTTTACCGGGGAAAATCAACTCCGTAACTTTTCGCCGAGAGCAAAAGCGTGTTGTATGTTTCGTTGATGCTTCGGTTGTAAATTCGGCAATCTTTATCCGAATGATGCGGTTCGCCGGATTTTCTCAAATGTTTCGAATAAATGTCCCACGCTTCGGTGTGCGCCTGATATGCTTTGCGGACTTCTGCGGGCAGATTCGGATTATCCAAAGACTTCATGTTTTTAACTAATTTTTCCGCATCTTCCGCCCGCTCGTCGGTGGCGAAATAGTCGAGACCGAATTCCCGGTCGTTTATTAAAAGATTTCTGATTTCGGTTTGCCGGTCGGTTTCAAAAGCCGCCGGACGCATTACGGTTTTGCCCGGAAAACAGTTTGTCGTTTTTGATTGAGGTTTTTCAGATAAAAAACTGACGAGAAAGAACGAAAGGAAAAAAGTAACAAAATAAGTGAAAATCGCAAAGAGATGTTTTTTCATAATCAAACTCCATTATTGAAAAAAAAAGGTGAACGTAAATATCAATCAGGGCGCGAAATTTAAATTTCGCGCCGAATATGAGTAAAAGTCAGAAATCCGACGAGATCAAAAATTAATAAATATACGGGCTGTTCGCGCCGTAACTGCGTCCGATTTTGAGAACGACTCCCCACGTCCGGTTGATGTCGTAGATATACAAATCTTCTTTTTGTTCGAACTCGCTTTCGTCAATTTTATTTTGGCTGACTTCGTTCAGGAATTCCGAATAATCGCGCCACGCCCTCATATGTTCGCGCCACGCCGTGCGAAAATCCGCCGGCAGATGGCTGTCTTCCATACTGCGCGACGCATACGAATAATCGGCGACCGATTGAGCGCGGCGGACGGAAACGTTCGCATCGTCGCTTACGGAATAATCAAACCGGCTGCGGCGTTGCTCGCCGTTGCGGATGTCCTGAACGATCAGTGCCAGAATATCCAGACAGGTTTTGTCGTCGGCGCGGCAGTTTGAAGTGCGAAGATCGCGGGGTTCGTAAATTTCAAAACTCTTGGTCTGACTTTTGTCAATAAAGAGGCTCGCAAAAGCGGCGGAAAAGGCAAAAGCCGAAATGAATGCGATTATTGATATAATGTCTTTACTTCTCATAGCAAACACTATTATGACTCAAAACGGCGGAAAAGTGAAAATTATTTTTAAAAAACTTGCATTCTAAACAGAGATTTCTGCTAAAGTTAGAGAGAAAAATGCGACCGCAGGATATAATCGAGAGAAAACGCGACGGCGAAAAATTATCTTCGGAAGAAATAAAACTCTTTATCGAAGGCGTAACGGACGAAAGCTGGGCGGATTATCAAACGACCGCGCTTTTGATGGCGATGTTTATTCGCGGGCTTGAAGCGGATGAACAAAACGCCCTGACATTTGAAATGCTGCATTCGGGTGAGATTTTGGATTTTTCCGAACTCGAAACGCCGGTTGCCGATAAGCATTCGACGGGCGGAGTTGGAGATAAAACTTCGCTGCTCATCGCGCCGCTGGTTGCCTGCTGTGGCGTTTCCGTTCCGATGATTTCCGGTCGGGGCTTAGGACATACGGGCGGAACGCTCGATAAACTCGAAGCGATTCCGAATTACAACGTCAATCTTTCGACCGAAGAATTTAAAAAAATCATCAAAAAATGCGGTTTTGCGATGACCGGGCAAACCGAAAAGATCGCGCCCGCCGATAAAAAGATTTATGCGCTTCGCGATGCGACGGCGACCGTTCCGATCATTCCTTTGATCGTCGCTTCGATCATGTCGAAAAAACTGGCGGAAGGTTTGGACGCGCTCGTTCTGGACGTCAAAACCGGGAACGGCGCGTTTATGCGCGAGTTTGAAGATTCGAAAAAACTCGCCCGCGCTTTGATCGAAACCGGAAAAAGTTTCGGCGTGAAAACCGAAGCCGTCATTTCCGATATGAGTCAGCCGCTCGGTCGGTTTGCCGGAAACGCGCTGGAAGTTTACGAATGTATAAAAATTCTCAGAAACGAAGCCGATGAGAATATGCTTCCGACTTTAGAATTATCGGTCGAACTCGCGGCGCGAATGCTTGTTTTGTGCGGCGTTGCCGATACGATTCAAAATTCAAAATTCAAAATTCAAAATTATTTGGAATCCGGCGCGGCACTCGAAAAATTCCGCGAAAATATCGAGTGTCAGGGCGGCGACGCGGGCGTCTGCGACGATCCCGAAAGTTTGATTGATAAAAATCTTTTCAAATTTGAGATCAGAGCCGACCGGTGCGGTTTCGTTTCCGAAATTGACACGCTCGCCGTCGGCAATGCGATTGCCGAAATCGGCGGCGGAAGGATAAAGGCGGAAGACGCGATTGACGCGGCGGTCGGCTTTTCGTGCGAAAAGAAAACCGGCGATGAAGTCAGAGAAGACGAAGTTTTAGGGATTTTATACAGCCGCGATGAAAATCAGGCGCATCAAATTAGCGAAAAACTGCGAAATGCGTATAAAATAAGCGTGGAAAAAACCGAAGAAATTAATTTAATCAGAGAGATTTTGAATTGACTGCGGCGGATTCAAACAGGATGAGCAGGATGGACAGGATAACTTTTTATCTATTTTAGCCTGAACCATAAATTTCAACGGCAGTTTAATAAATGATTTTTCTCATCCTGTAAATCCTGTCCATCCTGTTTGAATTTTTGTTATAAAAACCAAATTTTTTTATGAAGATCAAATCTATTTTTATACTGCTCATAATTTGTTTTCTCGCATTTATCGCGTCATCGTGCGGTTCTAGCACTGAGGCGAAAAAAGATTGTCAGATCAAGGTTGGCATCGTTTTCGACATCGGCGGGAAAAACGACCGCTCATTTAACGCGGCGGCTTGGGAAGGCGTGCGGCGGGCGGAAAAGGATTTGCCGATCTGTCTCTATGACATCGAACCGGGAAATCCGACTTCGATCGAACCGGCGATGCGGGCGTTTGCCGAGAAAAACTTTGATTTGATAATTGGTGTCGGTTTCGCGCAAGGTCCGATCATGGCGAGTGTCGCACGCGATTATCCGAACATCAATTTCGCCATCGTGGACGGCGTGATAATGGAAGAAGACGGCAAAACGCCGAAGAAAAATGTCGCCTCGCTCGTCTTCCGCGAACACGAAGGCTCATATCTTGTCGGAATGATCGCGGCGGAAAAAACGAAAACCGATGTTCTCGGTTTTGTCGGCGGGATGGATATTCCTCTGATTCACCGTTTTGCCAAAGGCTACGAAGAAGGCGCGAAATCAATCAACCCGAATATAAAGGTCGTCACCAATTACGTCGGCGTAACCGATTCGGCGTGGAATAATCCGGGCAAAGGAAAAGAACTCGCTCTGTCGCAGATCGAAAAAGGCGCGGACGTGATCTTTACGGCGGCGGGAAATTCGGGCTTGGGCGCATTCGATGCGGTCGAGCAATACGGCAAAAACGAACAGGGCGAAGCAAACCGTTTCGTCATCGGCGTTGATTCCAACCAAAACGCTGTCAAACCCGGCTTTGTTCTGACCTCGATGGTCAAGCGCGTGGACAACGCCGTTTACGATGTTGTCAAAGAAGTTCTCGGCGGAAAATTCGAGGGCGGCTTTCACGTTTTTGGTTTGGACAAAGACGGCGTGGCTTACTCGATGGACGAGCATAACAAAGCACTGATCTCCGAAGACGTTCTGAAAAAAGTCGAAGAAGCGAAAAGTAAAATTGTCGCGGGCGAAATTAAAGTAACCGATGCTATGGCGAAATAGTTCAGGGTTTTATGAAAGTAAATCTGCCAACTTATGCAATAATTCAAGTTTGTATCGGAGTTTTTTTAATTCTCGGCGGCATCATTCGGTTTATAAATACGGAAAATTATTGGTCGGGGGCGGAAACGTTGTTTCTGGGTTTGGGAATTTTAATTCCCGGATTGGCGGGTAATGCGAAAGACAATTGGGAAAAAAAGAAATTATATTTTTATAGCGGCTTTTTTTTGCTCACCATCGGCGTGGTTTTAATTTTTTACAATACATTTGTCAGATAGAAATTTTCAAAAATGCTCGAGCTTAAAAATATTAATAAAACATTCGGCGATGTAATTGTCAACAAAGATGTTTCGATGAAGATCGAAAAAGGCACGATTGACGCCATTGTCGGCGAAAACAGTGTGCGGAAAATCTTTCGAGCGGTAAAATTAATGTTATAATTTTTCGGTTTATAGGAGAACAAAATGGCAAATTCTCTTGAAAAAAATAAGCAGATAAAAGTGGTCGGAAAATCTTGGGTGATTGATTTGCCCGATGATTTTACTGCCGAAAATAATTTGGCTAAAGACACCAAGGTTTTGCTGACTTTCAGGGAAAATGAAAAGGTCGAAGCGGAAATTTTACCGCCTTTATCCGAGAAACTCAAAAATATTTCGGAGAAAATTCTCAAAAAAAGGAAAGGACTTTACGAAGAGCTAAAGCGCGTTGGCGACTGAGGAAACTTTTTATCTTTCGGTCGAAGAAGCAATTACGCTTCATATTTTACTGATGCGCGAATGGCAAGAAGTGCGTTTCGGCATTGACCGTAAAGATTTGCTCGAATCAGCATTAAATCGCCCGAAACACGCGGCAAATTTTGAAAATGCGGATATATTCAATCAAGCCGCGACGCTCTGTTTCGGACTAGTAAAAAACCATCCGTGGCTCGGCGGCAACAAGCGAACTGCAACATTTTTGATGGAAATCTTTTTAGAGATCAATGGATTTGAGTTAACTGTAGATGATGAAGACATATACAAAATGGTTTTGTCAATCGAATCAGATAAATGGAAGACAGACGAAATCGAAAATTGGCTACGTGAGAAAATTGAGAAAATTTAAGAGATGCTCGAACTTAAAAATATTACCAAAACATTCGGCAACGTAGTTGCCAATAACGATGTTTCGATGAAGATCGAAAAGGGAACGATTCACGCGATCGTCGGGGAGAACGGCGCGGGGAAATCTACGATCATGCGGATCGCTTACGGTTTTTACAAAGCCGATTCGGGCGAGATTTTCTTTGACGGAAAACCCGTCCAAATAAATAATCCGCACGACGCGATTGCGCTCGGGATCGGGATGGTGCATCAGCATTTTATGCTCGTGGACACGATGACCGTTGCCGAAAATATAATTCTCGGCGCGGAAACCGGCGGCGCGGCGAATCTCGATCTGGAAAAGGCGAACGAGGAAATTTTGCGGCTTTCAAATGAGTTGAAACTCGGCGTAAATCCGCGCGCCTACATCGAAGATTTATCGGTCGGCGCACAACAGCGTGTCGAACTTCTCAAAGCTCTCTACCGCAACGCCGAACTGCTTATTTTAGACGAACCGACCGCCGTTCTAACGCCGCAGGAAACCGAAGATTTTTTCAAAATTTTGCGCCGGATGCGCGAGCAGGGAAAGACCATCGTCATCATTACGCACAAACTCGAAGAAGTTCTGGCGATTTCCGACAACGTAACCGTGATGCGCGACGGCAAAACAGTCGGCGAGGTCAAAACGTCGGAAACGAGCGCGAAGGATTTGGCGCGGATGATCGTCGGGCGCGATGTGCTTTTGCGCGTTGAAAAAACGGAAGCCGAGCCGCAGGAAACGGTTTTGAATATCGAAAATCTTTCGGTCGTAGGCAAACATGGCTTGGCGGTTGACGGTGTTTCGTTTGAGGTTCGCGCCGGAGAGATCGTCGGAATCGCCGGGATCGAAGGCAACGGGCAGACCGAACTGGTCGAAGCGGTTGCCGGTTTGATTCCGGCTCAAAGCGGCAAGATCGAGCTTTCGGGTAAAGATATTACAAAACTTTCCGTGCGCAAAAGAACCGAACTCGGCATCGGTCATATTCCCGAAGACCGCCACCGGCGCGGACTTCTCTTAAATTCCGATCTGGAAGAAAATTCAATTTTGGGCGTTCACTACCGCGCACCGGTCGTGTCGGGCGGATTTATCAATTCGTCGGTTGTCGAAAAAAGAACGAAGGAAATCATCGAAAATTTCGACGTGCGCCCGCCTGTGCCGTCACTTCCCGCAAAATCGCTTTCGGGCGGCAATCAGCAAAAACTCATCATCGGCAGGGAATTTGAACTCAATCCGAAACTGCTTCTGGTTTCCCAGCCGACGCGCGGTGTGGACATCGGCGCGATCGAATTTATTCACCGCAAATTGATTCAGCTAAGAGATGCCGGAACAGCCGTTCTGCTCGTTTCCGCCGAACTCGAAGAGGTTACCGCGCTGGCTGATCGTCTGCTCGTCATTCGCAAAGGCAAGATCGTCGGCGAAGTTGATCCGAAAATGACTTCAAACGAAGAAATCGGCTTGATGATGACGGGCGGGAAAATTGAGGGATGAGGGATGAGAAATTTCTTAATCCCTCGTCCCTTTTCCCTCGTCCCTCGCCCCTTTTTTACGAAAATAAAAGTATAGACAAATCCCGATAATATTATTGACCGTCAAAAGAGAATTTGTAACGGTGAAAACCCAGTTTCCGACCAGATAGCTGTAAACCGTGAAACCGCTCGAAGCGAGCAGTTGACCGGCGAAAAGCCAGCGTGAAACGCCTTCGGTTTTGCCGTCCTTCCATTGTTTGTAAACCTGTCTGATGAGCGTGAGAAGCAAAACGAGCGAACTCGCCCAACCGATTATTTCCGTCATAGATTTTTAAGCTGTCTGTGTGGTTTTCGGTTCAAAAAGGTTTTTTATCCGCACGACCGCTTTTTCTAAATTCTCTATCGAGGTAGCGTAAGAAAAACGCAAAAATCCGTCTGCGCCGAAACCCGCGCCGTCGGTCGTAACGACGTGCGATTCGTTTAAGAGATGATCGGCAACCGCTTCGGATGATGCGAATTTTTCGCCCAAAAGATCGCGCACGTCAACGAAAGCGTAAAACGCGCCTTCGGGCATGGCGCATTTGAAACCGTTGATTTCGTTAAGCTGCGGAATCAGCCAATCGCGCCGCCGTTTATATTCGGCGAGCATTGTCTGAACGGCATTCATTGATTCTTCGCGTCTCTGCATCGCTTGGGCGCAGGCGTATTGGACAAAAGAGGTCGGATGAGTCGCCGAATGGCTTTGCAGTTTGACGATGGCTTGTGTCCAATCTTCGTTCGCAATCGTGTAGCCGATGCGCCAGCCGGTCATCGCGTAGGTTTTTGAAAAACTGCCCGCGACGCAGACAAAATCGCGCAATTCTTTCGGCAAGACCGCCGAAGTGAAAACTTCCGCCGGTTCGTAAACGAAAAACAGATAGCATTCGTCCGTCAGGACAAAAACGTTTCGCTCGGCGCAAGTCTCGATGATCTTCCGCATCTCGTCCGACGGAATAACTCTTCCGCTCGGATTGCTCGGCGAATTGATGATAATGAGTTTCGTTTTATCGGTGATCGAATTTTTAACCTGTTCGGCGGTCAAAATAAAATCGGTTTCCTCGGTTTCGATAAAACGGGCTTTCGCGCCCGTAAAAGTTACGATTTCGGGAAATGTAACCCAGAAAGGTTTCGGAATCAGGCATTCGTCGCCTTCATTGAGGATCGCACAGGCGGCATTAAAAAGGGCTTGTTTCCCGCCGCACGACGCGGCAATTTCTTTTACCGTAATTTCCGCGCCGAATTGTTCGGCGTAAAACTGCACGACTGATTCATTAAACGATTTCAAACCGGCGGGCGGAGTGTATTTCGTATAGCCTTTTTCTAAACCTTCGACGGCGAGATTTTTGATGAATTCCGGCGTTTGAAAATCCGGTTCGCCGACCGTCAGATCAATCACGTCAAACCCTTGCTCGCGCAAATTCGCGGCGGCTTGCATCGCTTTGAACGTGGAAGAACTCTGCATTCGGGCGACATTTTCGGAAACAGGAAAGTTGCTCATTTTGATATTTTGCCACGAATAACACGAATAGCACGAATCGGCAAAAGCAAATAAAAATTCGTATGATTCGCATTATTCGTGGCTGATTTTTTCTCTCATTTTCTTTTCGACGAGTTCCGGCACGAGACCTTCGACGCGACCGCCCAAAGTAAAAACCTGTTTCATCAGACTCGACGAAACGTAGGAAAATTCTTCCGCCGCGACGAGAAAAACCGTTTCGATTTCCGGCTCTAAACGGCGGTTCATCAGAGCCATGCGAAGTTCGTATTCGTAATCGGCGACGGCGCGGATGCCGCGCACGATGGCGTTCGCGCCTTTTTCACGCGCAAAATCGGCGGTCAATCCCGAAAAGCTGTCAACGATCAAACAGCAGTCGCCGTTCTTAACGGTCGGCAAAACTTCCTCGATCATCTTGCATCTTTCTTCGACCGTGAACATCGGGTTTTTTTCGGGATTATTCAAAACGGCGATAACGATCTCGTCAAAAAGCGGCAGACTCCGCTTGATGATGTCGAGATGACCGTTCGTTAAAGGATCGAATGAACCGGGAAAAATAGCGCGACGCATAAGTTCAGTAGGCAGTAAGCAGCGGCAGTAGGCAGTTTTTTGCTAATGCCGGCGAAAATAAATTTAGTAAAAAACGTGAAAAAGTTATCACAAAAAAAGATAATTTAAAAGACAAGAAACTGACCTGCCTACCGCCGCTGCCTACTGCCTACCGGACTAGAATCTTCTCTCCAGAATCTTTTTCGCCTCTTCGGTCGTTTCCTTGTATTCGACTTCGTAGCCCGGCGCGGGCTTCATCTGCAAAAGATAATCGAGTTGTTTTTTTGCTTCCGGTTTTTTTCCGACCGCAAGGTATGCTTCGGCGAGATGCAGGCGGACGTATGTATTGTCTTTTTCGTATTCGAGAGCTTTTTCGAGATATTCGACCGCTTTTTCGGGTTTTCCGACCAGACTGCTCGAAAGCTCGATCTGGGCAAGCGCATCGAACGCGCTCGCGCCCTGATATGACGGGTCAAGTTCGATGACTTTGTTCATCGTTTCGCGGATGTCGTCAATTGATTTCAGCCCGACCGTCAAAGGACTTCGCTTTGCCTGCTCGCCCAAATTCGCGCCATACCAGAAATGCCCGTCCGGTTTGCCGGGTTCGATGCGCGAAGCGATAATGCCCGCTGCCACGCCTTCTTTGAGAAGTTTTTCGGCTTCTTCTTCCGATTCGGTCTGCTTGCTCAAAAAATAATTGTATTTTGAAAATTTCCATTCGACCTCGAAATTTCGGTTGTCGGGATCGCGGACGTTTTCGAGCGTTTCGACCGCCTTGCGCAGATTTTTAACGTCTTCGCGTCCGGCGAAAAGGTCTCCGGCTTTTGTCAGAGCCTTTTGGATTTCCTCGTCGGAAAATTTCGGTTTTGCCGGTTCGGTTTCGACGCGCGAAGCGCACGAAGCAAGAAAAAGCGCGGCTGAAACGATTGTAATTAAACTGTAAAACTTCCGTTTTCTCATTTTCGCAAATTACCCAAAATGTTAAAATTTTGTTATATTTGATGTCTTTGTAAACAAGGGAAGTTTAACAAAAATAACACAAAAAAGCGTTTATGAAAAAAAGCGGACAAGCGGCGGCGTTTTACGATCTCGAAGGCACACTGGTCAGCACGAATCTCGTGCATACGCTCGGATTTTATGCACAGCGTCAGCAAGGTCTGTGGAAAACCGTCAAAAAATCGGTCGGAACTTTGGCAAAACTGCCCGCCTTCGGCATTACCGACCTGTATTCAAGAAATGTTTTTAACGAATATTTTTTCAAATCTTACGAGGGCGAATCCTTCGACCGCCTGCGCTATTTTTCCGACGAGCTTTTCGAAAAAGTCTTAAAACCGGCGATTTATCCCGGAACGCAGGAACTCATCGCGCAGGGCAAAAAACTCGGTCAAAGACAAATCGTGATAACCGGCGCGCTCGATTTTACAATCGAAAAACTGATGGATTATCTCGGCATTGACGAATACAAGGCAAACCGTATGGAATTCGTCAACGGCTATTCTACGGGGCGCATTCTGCCGCCCGTCATGGCTTCGGCGACCAAAGCGAAATGGATGCGCGAATACGCCGAACGCGAAAATATAAACCTGAGCGAATCGTATTCCTATTCGGACAGCATTTCGGATTTGCCGATGCTCGCAATCGTCGGTCATCCGGTCGCCGTCAATCCCGATTTTCGCCTGAAACAGACCGCGCTTCAGCACGATTGGGCGATTTTAGATTTAAGATAGAATTGCTATAATGGCTACGTAGCCAAACGGCAAATATGAGGTGGAAAAATGTCGCATAACGTAAAAGAGGCAAAGAACAATTTGAGCAGTTTGATCCGTCTGGCGGAAAAAGGCGAACCGCAGATAATCCGGCGCAATGAAAAAGAAGTGGCGGTCGTCGTTTCGATTGAAGAGTGGAAAAGATTGAACGGAAAAAGGACGAGTTTGGTCGAACTTTTGCGCTCAAGTCCTCTGATCGGCGAAGAACTCGATTTGAGCAGACAAAATGATCCGCCGCGGGAATTCAATTTTGGAGAATAACAGTGGCTTATCTGCTCGATACTTGCACGATTTCCGAAATGGTTGCAGTTAAACCGAACGCAAATGTTTTAAGCTGGTTTCAGACGCAAAACGAAAAAACGCTTTTTTTGAGCGTGATTACGATTGGCGAAATCGAGAAAGGAATTTATCAACTGCCTGCAAGCAAAAAAAGGACATTGTTGGAAACGTGGTTATTCGACGAACTCGTGCC